>NZ_KB897791.1:0-149222 GCF_000377145.1 Streptomyces sp. CNT372
GACCGGTACTAATAGGCCGAGGGCTTGTCCTCAGTTGCTCGCGTCCACTGTGTTAGTTCTGAAACAACGAACACCACCAATACTGTTGGCCGGGTGGTTGGTTCGTACAGTTTCATAGTGTTTCGGTGGTCATAGCGTTAGGGAAACGCCCGGTTACATTCCGAACCCGGAAGCTAAGCCTTTCAGCGCCGATGGTACTGCAGGGGGGACCCTGTGGGAGAGTAGGACACCGCCGAACAATTTTTGTCAGAAGGCCCCGGAACTTTGTTCCGGGGCCTTCTGCATTTCCGGACCCGGACGGTTCTCCGGCTGCCCGGCCTGCCCCGGACCCCCGTGCCGGGACCTCGGCCGGCGGCGGGTAAGGTCGGGGAGCATCGTCGACACAGTTCCGCACAGGAGGCCCTCGGGTGGAGGTCCAGGAGACCCGCGTTCAGACGGACCGGGTGCTCACCATCCCCAACATTCTCAGCATGGCGCGTCTTCTCGGCGTGCCGCTGTTCCTGTGGCTCATCCTCCTGCCCGAGTTCGGCGGGCCGAAGGCCGACGGCTGGGCGCTGCTCGTGCTGATGCTCAGTGGCGTCAGCGACTACCTCGATGGAAAGCTGGCCCGCCGCTGGAACCAGATCAGCAGTCTCGGGCGCATCCTCGACCCCGCCGCGGACCGGCTGTACATCCTGTCGACTCTCGTCGGTCTCACCTGGCGCGAGATTCTTCCGCTCTGGCTGACGGCCGCTCTTCTCGCCCGGGAACTGATGCTCCTGGTGATGGTCGGGATCCTGCGCCGGCACGGTTATCCGCCCCCGCAGGTCAACTTCCTGGGGAAGGCCGCGACCTTCAACCTCATGTATGCCTTCCCCCTGCTGCTCCTGAGTGACGGAACGGGCTGGCTCGCGTCACTGGCGGCGATTTTCGGATGGGCGTTCGCCGGATGGGGTACAACTCTGTATTGGTGGGCAGGGATCCTCTATGTGGTCCAGGTCCGCCGCCTCGTCAAGGCGGACCCAGTGGCCGATTGACCCCCGTCGACGTGTGGCCGTGCAGAGTCGCCGGCCACGGATGCCACCACAGGGTTCCCCGGAGGGGTGAAGTCGGCTCAACCGTCATCTCTTCAAGGAGGACGCTTCCGACATGAAGGCCGTCGTGATGGCTGGTGGCGAAGGCACCCGGCTTCGCCCCATGACCTCGAGCATGCCCAAGCCTCTCCTGCCGGTCGCCAACCGGCCGATCATGGAGCATGTGCTGCGGCTGCTCAAGCGGCACGGGCTCACCGAGACCGTGGTCACCGTGCAGTTTCTCGCCTCACTCGTCAGGAACTACTTCGGTGACGGCGAAGAGCTCGGAATGGAGCTCACCTATGCCAATGAGGAGAAGCCACTCGGCACCGCGGGGAGTGTGAAGAATGCCGAGGAGGCGCTGAAGGACGACGCCTTTCTCGTCATTTCCGGAGATGCTCTCACCGACTTCGACCTGACCGATCTCATCGCCTTTCACAAGGAGAAGGGCGCTCTGGTCACCGTATGCCTGACACGTGTGCCCAACCCCCTTGAATTCGGCATCACGATTGTCGACGAGGAGGGCAAGGTCGAGCGGTTCCTGGAGAAGCCCACCTGGGGACAGGTCTTCTCGGACACCGTGAACACCGGCATCTATGTGATGGAGCCGGAGGTCTTCGACTACGTCGAGCCCGACGTTCCCGTCGACTGGTCCGGCGATGTGTTCCCGCAGCTCATGAAGGAGGGCAAGCCGATCTTCGGCTATGTCGCCGAGGGCTACTGGGAGGACGTCGGCACCCACGAGAGCTACGTGAAGGCGCAGGCGGACGTCCTGGAGCGGAAGGTCGACGTCGACATCGACGGCTTCGAGATCTCCCCGGGCGTCTGGGTTGCCGAGGGCGCCGACGTACACCCCGACGCCGTGCTGCGCGGACCGGCGTACATCGGTGACTACGCCAAGATCGAGCCCGGTGCGGAGATCCGCGAGCACACCGTGATCGGGTCCAACGTGGTCGTGAAATCGGGTGCGTTCCTCCACCGGGCCGTGGTGCACGACAACGTCTACGTGGGGCAGCAGAGCAATCTGCGCGGCTGTGTCATCGGGAAGAACACCGACATCATGCGGGCGGCCCGGATCGAGGACGGGGCGGTCATCGGTGACGAGTGCCTGATCGGCGAGGAGTCGATCGTCCAGGGCAACGTCCGGGTCTACCCGTTCAAGACGATCGAGGCCGGCGCGTTCGTCAACACCTCGGTCATCTGGGAGTCGCGCGGGCAGGCGCATCTCTTCGGGGCGCGGGGCGTCACCGGCATCCTCAACGTCGAGATCACCCCCGAAGTGGTCGTCAGACTGGCCGGCGCCTATGCGACCACCCTCAAGAAGGGGGCCACCGTCACCACCGCGCGCGACCACTCCCGTGGTGCGCGGGCGCTCAAACGGGCGGTGATCTCCGCGCTGCAGGCGAGCGCGATCGACGTACGCGACCTGGAGAACGTGCCGCTGCCCGTGGCGCGCCAGCAGACCGCACGGGGCAGCGCGGGCGGCATCATGATCCGCACCTCTCCGGGCGTCCCGGACTCCGTGGACATCATGTTCTTCGACGAACGCGGCGCCGACCTCTCCGCCGGCGGACAGCGCAAGCTGGACCGGGTGTACGCGCGGCAGGAGTACCGGCGCGCGTTCCCCGGCGAGATCGGTGACCTGCACTTCCCGTCCAGTGTCTTCGACTCGTACACCGGCTCCCTGCTGCGGAACGTGGACATCACCGGTATCGCCGAGTCCGGGCTGAAGGTCGTCATCGACGCGTCCAACGGCAGCGCGGGCCTGGTTCTGCCGAGCCTGCTCGGCCGGCTCGGCGTGGACGCCCTGACCATCAACCCGGGCCTCGACGAGTCCCGTCCGACGGAGACGGCGGACGGGCGGCGCTCCGGGCTGGTGCGGCTCGGGGAGATCGTGGCCTCTGCGCGGGCCGCGTTCGGTGTCCGCTTCGACCCGGTCGGCGAGCGCCTGTCGCTGGTGGACGAGCGCGGCCGGATCGTGGAGGACGACCGGGCCCTGCTGGTGCTGCTGGACCTCGTCGCTGCCGAGCGGCGCAGCGGCCGGGTGGCCCTGCCGGTGACCACCACGCGGATCGCCGAGCAGGTGGCCGCCTACCACGGCACCCAGGTGGAGTGGACGACGACCTCACCCGACGACCTCACCAGGGTCGGCCGCGAGGACACCACCATCTTCGGCGGCGACGGGCGCGGCGGGTTCATCGTCCCCGAGTTCAGCTCGGTCTTCGACGGTGCCGCGGCCTTCGTACGGCTCGTCGGCCTCGTGGCGCGGACCCAGCTCACGCTGAGCCAGATCGACGCACGCATCCCGCGCGCCCATGTCCTCAAGCGGGACCTGGCGACGCCGTGGGCGGTCAAGGGTCTGGTGATGCGCCGGGTCGTGGAGGCCGCCGGGGACCGGCACGTGGACACCACCGACGGTGTGCGGGTGGTGGAGGCCGACGGGCGCTGGGTGATGGTCCTGCCCGACCCCGCCGAGGCCGTCACCCATCTGTGGGCCGAGGGCCCCGACGACGCCTCCGCACAGGCCCTGCTCGACGAGTGGGCCGCCGTGGTGGACAGCGCCGGGAACTGACGCACCGGAGCCAGCCGTCCGCACCGGCCCGCGCTCCGGGGCCGGTGCGGAAACGATGGGGCCATTCGGCGGTAGCGGCTGCGACATGCGACGATGTGCGGCATGTCGCAGCCGCCCCCCGTTCGGAGCACCGGTTCTCCGCCTGCGCGTCCCGACGCGTCCATGTCGCTGCTGACCAACGTCATGGAGCACAGTCTCGACGACGGATACGCCGAGGCGGCCGCGCGCAGAGCAGAGAACGGCGGCCTGCCACGGACCCTGCGGGCCAAGCTCGGCCTCGCCGCGGGCCTGGTGCTGGCGGCCGTCGTCGTCACCGTCGGGGCGGCCGAGGCGCGGATCTCGGCGCCGGTGCTCGCCAAGGAACGCGAGGACCTGATCGACCGCGTCCAGGCGCAGACCGGCGCGGTGGACGCCCTCCAGCGCGATGTCGAGTCCCTCCGCGACGATGTGCAGGAACGCCAGCGCAAGGCCCTCAGCGACGTGGGCGGGGAGCGGGGTGACCTGGTCGGCCTGCTGGCCGGTGCCACCCCGGTCGAGGGCCCGGGCGTCGAACTCGTCGTCGACGACGCCAAGGGCACCGACCAGAGCGGTGACGGGCCCCGTGAGAGCAGTGGCTTCTCCGACACCGGGCGGGTGCGCGACCGCGACATGCAGCGGGTCGTGAACGGGCTGTGGGAGTCGGGCGCGGAGGCGATCGCCGTCAACGGGCAGCGCCTGACCTCCCTGTCGGCCATCCGCGCGGCGGGCGACGCCATACTGGTCGACAACCGGCCGCTGGTCCCGCCGTACACCGTGCTCGCGGTGGGCGACGCGAAGGACCTCGCGAGCTCCTTCCGGGACAGCGTCGACGGCCAGTACCTGGACGTGCTGCGGGAGGACTACGGCATCCGCACCCGTCTCTCGGAGGAGGAGACGGTACGGCTGCCGGCCGCGCCGAGCCTGATCGTACGTACAGCAGAGCCGATGACCGCCGGCGCCGGGGACGGCGACGGGTCGGGGGCGGCCGACACAGAGAAGGACGCATCGTGATCGCCGTACTGGGCCTCGTCGTGGGAGTCGTGGTCGGCCTGCTGGTCCGGCCGGAGGTGCCGGCCGTGGTCGAGCCCTACCTGCCGATCGCGGTCGTGGCCGCCCTGGACGCGGTGTTCGGCGGGCTGCGCGCCATGCTGGACGGGATCTTCGTGGACAAGGTCTTCGTGGTGTCGTTCCTCTCGAACGTGGTCGTGGCCGCGCTGATCGTCTTCCTCGGCGACAAACTCGGCGTCGGCGCCCAGCTGTCGACGGGTGTGGTCGTCGTGCTGGGCATCAGGATCTTCTCCAACGCGGCGGCCATCCGCCGCCATGTCTTCCGGGCGTGACGCACATGGCCAACGAGAACGAGGACCTGCCGCAGGGCGGTGCCGCCCAGCCGAAGCGCGAGCCGCTGCCGCCGATGGCGCCCCCGCCCGAGGACGAGCCCGGCACCGGCGCGCCGGAGGAGAAGCCGGACGGCCCCAGCGGCCGCCAGCGGCTGGGTGCGGCGCTGTGGCCGCCGAGGGTGACCCGGGCCCAACTCATCGTGGCGCTGCTGCTGTTCGTTCTGGGGCTCGGCCTGGCGATCCAGGTGCGCTCCAACAGCGAGGAGAGCGCGCTGCGCGGCGCCCGGCAGGAGGACCTGGTGCGCATCCTGGACGAGCTGGACAACCGCACCCAGCGCCTCCAGGACGAGAAGCAGCGACTGGAGGAGCAGCGCACCGAGCTGGAGAACAGCTCGGACCAGGCCGAGGAGGCGCGCAAGCAGACACTCCAGAAGGAGCAGCAGCTCGGCATCCTCGCGGGCACGGTCGCGGCGCAGGGCCCGGGGATCACGCTCACCATCGCCGGGTCCGCGGCGGCGGTCGAGCCGGACATGCTGCTGGACACCATCCAGGAGCTGCGGGCGGCGGGTGCCGAGGCGATCCAGGTCAACGGGATCCGGGTGGTTGCCGACACGTACTTCTCGGGCAGCGCGGGCGAGGTGGAGGTGGACGGCAAGCGGATCTCCGCGCCGTACACGTTCAAGGTCATCGGCAAGCCGCAGGACCTGGAACCGGCGCTGAACATCCCGGGCGGTGTCGTCCAGACGTTGGAGAAGGAGCAGGCCACGGCTACTGTGGCTCGTTCGGAGAAGATCATTGTCGATGCCTTGCGACCGGCGGAGCGGCCTGACTACGCTCGGTCGTCGTCGAGGTGAAGCGGGGGCACATGGGGGCTTCCGGGCCAGGGCAGGAGAGTGCAGGGGGGCGGCGCACGGGATTGGCGGTGCGTGGTGGAAACTGTCAGGTGGTCACGGACGTTGTGAGGGTGTCCGGGGCGGCAGGTGTGTTCGTGGATGGGTCGTCCTGCCCCACGGGCGGGTCTATTTCGGTCAAGGGGAAACGCCCGTGAAGTTGTTTGGGAAGTTGTTCGGCAAGAGCGCGCGCGAGGAGGGCAACGCCCGCCACCGCGCTCCGCGTCACGGTCAGAACGAGGAGCAGGGCGGCGAGCGCCCGCTGTTCCGCGACGAGGTCGCCGGTGGCGACAATCCGGGCGGACCGGGCGCGTCGGCTGTTGACCCTGCCGGTGCCGGCCGCATAGGTTTCGGGGAACCATCAAGTACGGGTGGAGGGTTTGCCCAGGACCCGTATGCGACCAACCCGCACGCGGGCCAGCCGCGGCAGGAGGATCCGTCCATGGCGGGCTTGCCGGTTTGTACGAGGTGCGGCCACCGGAACACCGAGGCCGGCCGGTTCTGCTCCAACTGCGGTGCGCCGCTGCGCGGCGGAGCTCCCGCCGAGCGTGCCTCGGAGACCACCTCGACGATCTCCATCTCCGGCATCGAGGCGTACGACTCCGAGGTGACGGGGCAGACCGCCCTCCCCTCGCTGTCCCCGGAGGCCCAGGCCGCGGTGGACGCGCTGCCGCTCGGCTCCGCCCTCCTCGTGGTGCGCCGCGGCCCCAACTCGGGCAGCCGCTTCCTCCTCGACGGCGAGCTGACCACGGCGGGGCGCCACCCGCAGAGCGACATCTTCCTGGACGACGTGACCGTCTCCCGCCGTCATGTGGAGTTCCGGCGCGGCCAGGACGGCAGCTTCACCGTCTCCGACGTCGGCAGCCTCAACGGCACCTACGTCAACCGTGAGCGGATCGACTCGGTGGTCCTCGCGAACGGCGACGAGGTCCAGATCGGCAAGTACCGGCTGGTGTTCTACGCGAGCCAGCGGGGCGTCTGACCCGCCCCCGGGCGATGCCCGGGGGCACTCCAGGGGAAGGTTCCATGTTGCGCACACCGACGGGCGGTGCCGGTCACGGCACCGCCGGACCGGGTGACCGGCCGATGAGCATCGGAGCGGTGCTGACACGCCTGCGGGACGAGTTCCCGGAGGTGACCATCTCCAAGATCCGGTTCCTGGAGGCCGAGGGGCTCGTCGAGCCCAGCCGGTCGCCGTCCGGGTACCGGAAGTTCAGCCCGCAGGACGTGGAGCGGCTGGCGCTCGTGCTGCGGATGCAGCGGGACCACTACCTTCCCCTGCGGGTCATCCGGGAGCAGCTCGACGCCCTGGAGCGCGGTGAACAGGTGCAGCTTCCCGCGCAGGGCTCCCCGGGCGAGGGCGGCTGGGAGCCGGGGGCGCAGGAGCCCACGGTCCGCAGGCTGGGCCGTGCCGAGCTGCTGGCGGCCGCCGGGGTCACCGAGGGCGAGCTGGCCGAGTGGGAGGCGTACGGCCTGGTCACGCCCGATGGGCAGGGCTCCTACGACACCGAGGCGATCACCGTCGCCAGGCTGATCGCGGATCTCGGCCGGTTCGGGCTGGAGCCGCGTCATCTGCGCGCCATGCGAGCCTCCGCCGAACGGGACGCGGGCCTGGTGGAACAGGTCGTCGCCCCCCTGCGCCGGCATCGCAATCCGCAGACCCGGGCCCATGCCGAGGCCACCACCAAGGAGCTGGCGGCGCTTTCCGTGCGGCTGCACGCGGCCCTGGTGAGAAGCGCTCTGGGGACCCGTTCGACCTGACCGGGCCCGGCCCGACTACCCAAACACCTCACGCACGTCCTAGGGTTGCTGTGTGAACGAGCTCGACGTTGTGGGTGTCCGGGTCGAAATGCCCTCGAACCAGCCGATCGTTCTCCTGCGTGAAGTGGGAGGCGAACGGTACCTCCCCATCTGGATCGGTCCCGGTGAGGCGACCGCTATCGCCTTCGCCCAGCAGGGCATGGCTCCTGCCAGGCCGCTGACGCACGACCTCTTCAAGGACGTCCTTGAGGCCGTGGGCCAGGAGCTCACGGAGGTCCGCATCACGGACCTGCGCGAGGGCGTCTTCTATGCCGAGCTGGTCTTCGCGAGCGGGGTCGAGGTCAGTGCCCGCCCGTCGGACGCCATAGCTCTGGCCCTGCGCACCGGGACGCCGATCTACGGCAGCGACGGGGTGCTGGACGACGCGGGGATCGCGATTCCCGACGAGCAGGAGGACGAGGTGGAGAAGTTCCGCGAGTTCCTCGACCAGATCTCCCCCGAGGACTTCGGCAGCAGCAACCAGTGACCGCCTCCCGCGCCGGTCGCTCCGTGCGGCAGGGCCCCTCCGGCGGGATGTGATCACCCGTCGTGACGGTGATGGCGGGTAACGGTGGGTAACGTCGACAGGTAGTGATGATCGTGTGTCGCGTTCAGCGCATCCGGTAAGCCGTACCCGGTAACGGGGCACGAGAAACCACTCTCTGGGTGATTATCACTCGGCGTGCCGAGTGTGGCGATCGTTGACGCGCCCCTGGTGACTCCCTACCTTCGAGGTGGCAGGTCAAGGACGGAGGTCGGCGTGAGAAGCAGCGGCGACAGTACGGCTGGGGGCGGCCCCGGGATCAGTCCGGTGGAAGGCGGGCCGTATCCGCTGCACAGCGGCACGGCCGCCGCCACCCCGACGGACACCATCGGTTACCGGGGTCCGACAGCGTGCGCGGCGGCGGGCATCACCTACCGGCAGCTCGACTACTGGGCGCGCACGGGGCTGGTCGAGCCCAGCGTGCGGGCCGCCTACGGCTCGGGCACACAGCGGCTCTACAGCTTCCGGGACGTCGTCGTCCTGAAGATCGTCAAGCGTTTCCTGGACACGGGCGTCGCCCTCCAGAACATCCGCGCGGCGGTGCAGCATCTTCAGCAGCGTGGCCGGGACCTGGAGAGCATGACGCTGATGAGCGACGGCGCCACGGTCTACGAGTGCTCCTCGCCCGACGAGGTCGTGGGGCTCCTCCAGGGCGGCCAGGGGGTCTTCGGGATCGCCGTGGGCGTCGTCCGGCGGGACGTGGAGACGGCCCTCTCGCAGCTGCACGGTGAGCGCGTGGACACCGGCGAGACCCTGGTCGGGAACAACCCCTCGGACGAACTGGCCCGGCGCCGGCGCGACCGCGCCGTCTGACCGGACCGCGCCGTCCGGGCGTGGCAGCGGCGCCGGCCCCGGGCCACAAGCGCGCCGGGGCGGCATACGGCGCCGTCTGTCAGTGGCGTGGTGCAGCATCGGTGGTGTGAGGTCCGCGCCGACGATCCTGCATCTGGACATGGATGCCTTCTACGCCGCAGCCGAGCAGGCGGCGAAGCCCTCGTTGCGCGGCAAGCCCGTGGTCGTCGGGGGCCTCGGCCCGCGGGGTGTGGTCGCCACCGCGTCGTACGAGGCGCGGCGCTTCGGGGTGCACTCCGCGATGCCGATGGCCCAGGCCCGGCGCCTCGCGCCGAACGCGGCCTACCTCGTCCCCCGCTTCACGCTGTACCGCGCGGTCAGCGACCGGGTGATGGAACTCCTCGGGCGTCTGTCGCCGCTGGTCGAGCCGCTCAGCCTCGACGAGGCCTTCGTCGACCTGGAGGCCGGGGGCACGCCCGCCACCCCGGCCGCCGCACGCGCGGCGGGCATCCGGCTGCGCGAGGACATCCGCACCGCGACGGGACTGACCGGCTCGGTCGGACTGGCCGGCTCGAAGATGCTCGCCAAGATCGCCTCCGAGCAGGCCAAGCCCGACGGTCTGGTGCTGATGGAGCCCGGGACCGAACGGGACCGCCTCGCGCCGATGAGCGTCCGGGTGCTGCCCGGGGTCGGCCCGGCCACCGGGGAGCATCTGCGGCGGGCCGGGATGACGACCGTGGCACACCTCGCCGAGGCCGGGGAGGACGAGCTCGTGCGGCTGCTCGGCCGGGCGCACGGGACCGCGCTGTACCGGATGGCCCTCGGGCACGACGACCGGCCCGTGGTCGCCGAGCGGGACGCCAAGTCGGTCTCCGTGGAGGACACCTTCGACACCGATCTCCACGACCGGGTACGGGTGCGCACCGAGGTCGGCCGGCTCGCCGAGCGGTGCGTCCAGCGGCTGCGGGCGGGCGGCCACTCCGGGCGCACCATCGTGCTCAAGGTCCGCCGCTACGACTTCTCCACCCTGACCCGCTCCGAGACCCTGCGCGGCCCGACCGACGACCCCGCGGTGGTGCGGGAGGCGGCCGGGCGGCTGCTGGATTCGGTGGACACCACGGGAGGGGTGCGGCTGCTCGGCGTCGGGGTCACGGGGCTCGCCGACTACACCCAGGAGGACCTGTTCGCCCAGGCTGCCACCGCCGCCGCGGCCGGTGAAGCCGCCGCACCGGAGCCTGCGGGGGAGGCGGAGACGCCCGCGGCGGACGCCGAGGGGCCGGGGCCCCGGGCGGAGGCCGCCGCGGAACCGCACCCCGTACGCCACTGGTCGGCCGGGCAGGACGTCCGGCACGTCGTGTACGGGCCCGGCTGGGTGCAGGGGAGCGGCGTCGGCCGGGTCACCGTCCGCTTCGAACAGCCCGGCTCGCCGCCCGGCAGGGTGCGCACCTTCCGGGTGGACGACGAGGACCTGACCCCGTCCGAACCGCTGCCGCTGGTGGGCGCGGACGGGCCCGAGGGGTGCCGCGGCGGGTCAGTCCTCCTGGCCGGCGACCCGGCCGAAGGACCTGTCGCCGGAGGCGGGTGAGGGGGGCGGGGCGGCCAGATCGAGCCCGTAGTGGTGGTAGAGCTGGAGCTCCTGCTCGGGAGAGAGGTGCCGTCCCACCCTGAAGTCCGGGGCGTCCTTGATCAGGGAGCGCTCGAAGGGGACATGGAGCGCGTTGTCCACGATCTCGCTCGGTTCCAGGGGGACGAACGCGTCCCTGCTGAAGAGGCCCGTGCGGACGGCGGCCCACTCGGGGACGCCGGTGGCGTCGTCCAGGTACACCTCGTCGACGGTGCCGATCTTGTTGCCGTCGCGGTCGAACGCCTTGCGGCCGATCAGGCTGCGCGGATCGATGTCGGTCTGCACGGTCCCTCCAGTGGTCGCAACTGCTCTCCTGTCACTACGAAAGGCCACATCCCGGGTGTCGGCCACTCGGGGGACCCGCGGGCGGCGCTGGTACCCTGGCAGCGGCTGTTGACCCCGCGCGGGAGAGTCCACCGGCGAAACACCGCCGGCGGCGCCGAAGGAGCAAATCCTCCCCGGAATCTCTCAGGCCCCTGTACCGCGCGGACGAGGTCACTCTGGAAAGCAGAGCGGGCGTCGGACGGCATCCGCTCTCACCGACGGTGAAAGCCGGAGCACGTTCCGCGTGCCCCGGTGAAGCTCTCAGGTCGAGATGACAGAGGGGGAGGCCGTCCGGGCATCCGCGTCGCGATGCCCCTCGCAGGTCGTTACCAGACCAGGAGGCCTCCCACATGACCGTCAACCGCATCCCGCTGTCGGAGCTCGAGCGCGGTACCCCGTTCGAGCGGCGCCACATCGGGCCCGACGCCGCCGCGCAGGCCAAGATGCTGGCGCAGGTGGGCTTCGGCTCCCTCGACGAGCTGACCGGCGCCGCGGTACCGGACGTGATCAAGAGCGCCGAGGCGCTCGATCTTCCCGAGGCGCGCAGCGAGGCCGAGGTCCTTGCCGAACTGCGCGAACTCGCCGAACGCAACCGCGTCCTCGCGCCCATGATCGGCCTCGGCTACTACGGCACCTTCACCCCGCCGGTCATCCTGCGGAACGTCATGGAGAACCCCGCCTGGTACACCGCGTACACGCCGTACCAGCCGGAGATCTCGCAGGGCCGGCTGGAGGCGCTGCTCAACTTCCAGACCGTCGTCGCCGACCTCACCGGGCTGCCCACCTCCGGCGCGTCCCTGCTGGACGAGGGCACCGCCGCCGCCGAGGCCATGGCCCTCGCCCGGCGCGTGGGCAAGGTCAAGAAGGGCGTCTTCCTCGTCGACGCCGACACCCTGCCGCAGACGATCGCCGTGATCGAGACGCGCGCCGAGCCCACCGGGGTCGAGGTCGTCGTCGCCGACCTGTCCGAGGGCATCCCCGCCGAGATCGCCGAGCGCGGTGTCTTCGGCGTGCTCCTCCAGTACCCGGGCGCCTCCGGCGCGGTGCGGGACCTCAAGCCGCTCGTCGACCGGGCCCACGAGCTGGGCGCGGTCGTCACCGTCGCCGCCGACCTGCTGGCCCTCACCCTGCTCACCCCGCCCGGCGAGCTGGGCGCGGACATCGCCGTCGGCACCACCCAGCGCTTCGGCGTCCCCATGGGCTTCGGCGGCCCGCACGCCGGCTTCATGGCCGTGCGCGACACCTACGCCCGCTCCCTCCCCGGCCGCCTGGTCGGCGTCTCCGTGGACGCGGACGGCAACAAGGCGTACCGCCTCGCGCTCCAGACCCGTGAGCAGCACATCCGCCGCGAGAAGGCCACCAGCAACATCTGCACCGCGCAGGTCCTGCTCGCCGTGATGGCCGGCATGTACGCGGTCTACCACGGCCCGGAGGGCCTGCGGGCCGTGGCCGAGCGCACCCACCGCTACGCGACCGTCCTCGCGGACGGCCTGCGGGCGGGCGGTGTCGAGGTCGTCCACGACAGCTTCTTCGACACGATCACCCTGCGGGTGCCGGGCCGGGCCGACGACGTGGTCGCCGCCGCCCGCGAGAACGGCGTCAACCTGCGCCGGGTCGACGCCGACCACGTCTCCGCCGCCTGCGACGAGACCACCGGCCGGGCGCAGCTCGCCGCCGTGTGGGCCGCCTTCGGCGTGGAGGCCGACGCGGAGGCCCTGGACGCCGCCGGAGCCGACGCGCTGCCCGCGTCCCTGCGGCGCACCGACGACTACCTGACCCATCCGGTCTTCCACCAGTACCGCTCCGAGACCGCGATGCTGCGCTACCTGCGCCGGCTCGCCGACCGGGACTACGCGCTGGACCGGGGCATGATCCCGCTCGGCTCCTGCACCATGAAGCTGAACGCGACCACCGAGATGGAGCCGGTCACCTGGCCCGAGTTCGGCCAGATGCACCCCTTCGCCCCGGTCGAGCAGGCGGGCGGCTACCTCACGCTCATCACCGAGCTGGAGGAGCGCCTCGCCGAGGTCACCGGCTACGACAAGGTCTCCATCCAGCCGAACGCCGGCTCCCAGGGCGAGCTGGCCGGTCTGCTCGCGGTCCGCGCCTACCACCGGGCCAACGGCGACGAGCAGCGCACGGTCTGCCTGATCCCCTCCTCCGCGCACGGCACCAACGCCGCCAGCGCCGTGATGGCCGGGATGAAGGTCGTGGTCGTCAAGACGTCCGACGACGGCGAGATCGACGTCGAGGACCTGCGGGCCAAGATCGAGCAGTACCGCGACGAGCTGTCCGTGCTGATGATCACCTACCCGTCCACGCACGGCGTGTTCGAGGAGCACGTCGCCGACATCTGCGCCCAGGTGCACGACGCCGGCGGCCAGGTCTACGTGGACGGCGCCAACCTCAACGCGCTGGTCGGCCTCGCCAAGCCGGGCCGGTTCGGCGGCGACGTCTCCCACCTGAACCTGCACAAGACCTTCTGCATCCCGCACGGCGGCGGCGGCCCCGGTGTCGGCCCGGTCGGTGTCCGGGCCCACCTGGCGCCGTACCTGCCGAACCACCCGCTCCAGCCGACGGCCGGACCCGAGACCGGCGTCGGGCCGATCTCGGCCGCGCCGTGGGGTTCCGCGGGCATCCTGCCGATCTCCTGGGCCTACGTCCGTCTGATGGGCGGCGAGGGCCTGAAGCGGGCCACCCAGGTCGCCGTGCTGGCCGCGAACTACGTGGCCAAGCGCCTGGAGCCGCACTACCCGGTGCTCTACACGGGCCCGGGCGGGCTGGTCGCGCACGAGTGCATCATCGACCTGCGCCCGCTGTCGAAGGCGACCGGCGTCAGCGTCGACGACATCGCCAAGCGCCTGATCGACTACGGCTTCCACGCGCCGACGATGTCCTTCCCGGTGGCCGGCACGCTGATGATCGAGCCCACCGAGAGCGAGGACCTGGCGGAGCTGGACCGTTTCTGCGACACGATGATCGCGATCCGTGCCGAGATCGAGAAGGTCGCCACCGGGGTCTGGCCCGCCGACGACAACCCGCTGGTCAACGCCCCGCACACCGCTGCCGCGCTCGGCGGGGAGTGGGAGCACGCGTACGGGCGCAACGAGGCCGTCTTCCCGGCCGGGGTGAGCGCCGCCGACAAGTACTGGCCGCCGGTCCGCCGGATCGACGGCGCTTTCGGCGACCGAAACCTGGTCTGCTCCTGCCCGCCGCTGGACGAGTACGACGCCTGACGGACGAGGCGCGGCGCCCGGCCGGGTGCCGCGCCCGGCGTGTGACCGGACTCTGCGTATGACCGGTCCCGGGCCGGGCCGGGAACGCATCAGGGGCCGGTGCGGAGGCGTGAGTCTCCGTACCGGCCCTCGCTGCGCCACCCGCCGGACGGTTACGCGGCGGTCGCCACCTGACCGGCGCCGAGCGGCCGGTGCGGGGCGATGATCTGTCCGTCCGGCAGCAGTTCCCCAGTGTCCTCGAAGAGGAGGACACCGTTGCACAGCAGGCTCCAGCCCTGCTCCGGGTGGTGGGCCACCAGGCGGGCCGCCTCACGGTCGGCGGAGTCGGATGTCGGGCAGGCTGGCTGGTGCTGGCACATGGATGGGTTCTTTCGCTGCGATGTGGTGAGTGTCCTGCGGCTCGATGAGCTGTTCATGGCCGCCCCCCGTATCTGTCGGTCCGGTCCCAGTGTTCCCCTCCGGACGTCTGTCCGCAGGGATTTCACAGCAGCTCTTCCTACTGATTCATGACGCATCACCCGCCAGGGCGGTTCAGCCCAACCCGCCCGTCAATTCGGGGGGTTCGGCATGACACCAAGGGGCTAGTCCGTGTGGGCCACCCCTCGGACGCGCATACGCCCCGCGACGGTGCCGTCGCGGGGCGTAGGAGGTGTTCAGGGTGCGTGCGCGGGTCGTGCGGGGCGCGTCGTGGTGCGGGTGCGCGGCGCGCGCCGGGTCACGCGGCGGGAGTGTCCAGCAGGGGGCGCGGGCCGAGCCGCAGGTTCATCAGCGGCAGCAGATCGGCGGCCGGGTGCGGCCGGTTCGGGGCGATTCCCGGCGGGGCGGGAGCCAGCGGGACGAGGACGTCGGTGGGCAGCAGGGTGCCCGCGGCGGCGTCGGCGCCGGTGTCCGCGTGCAGCCAGAGGGTGAGCATGTACAGCTCGGGGACGGACAGCAGCCGCGCCTGCCCGTGGGCGCCCGCGGATTCGGCCTGGCGCAGGGCGAGTTCGGTGGAGGCGAGATAGGGCCCTTCGAAGAAGTGGGAGAACGCCCAGCCGTCGGGCGTCAGTACGGTGTCCGCGGCCGCCACGGCGCGGCCGCCGCTGCGGATGTGGAACCGCCAGCCGGCGAGCCGCGTGACCGGGGCTCCGCCGCTGGGCACCACCCGGTCCAGGACATGGACGGGCAGCGGCAGTTCGGCGCCGAGCGGTCCCTGGACGGACCGCAGAGCGGGGGTCGGGGCCTCACGGACGGCCGTGGGCGATCCGAGTGCAGTGAGAACGCTGCGCAGGGCGGGCGCGGGGGCCGCGGGGACATGGAGGGCCATGGTGGGTCGCCTCTCGCTCTGGAGACACGGTGATGCGGGGGAGGTGCGGACGGCACTGTCGGCATGGGGGGCCGCGCGGGGCCGGAAGACCGCCGGGCGCCGACTGTCGGCCCGTTCGGGAGTTTATACGACCTGTGTTCACGCGGTGTTTCCGTTAGCCGACGCGCATATTTCCGGCAAGGCGAATACCGGACCTCCGGAATCGCGCTTTTCATGGCGCTCGCGCCGTCGCCGCCCGTTCGGCCTGCGGATTCTCTCATTCTGCGGTCGGCCGAATCCGGTCGGTGATTCTCACCACCGGCACCCGGAAAATGCCACCGGCTCCGGCCGGGGGAAGATACCGGATGAATGTGCCCCGTGGGTACTGACTCCAGCCTATCCGGAGCGGGTCGGGCTCCGGGACGTTACGGATCAAAGAGTCTGGGCATTATCGTCCGTGACACGGGCGGCCCCGCCGTGTGGTCGCCCGAGCGAGGAGGACGCCCGATGGGGGAGAAGGTCGTGGCAGGCGGATTCGACCTGTCCGATCGGCAGCGGTACCGGCGCAAGGTGCAGCAGTGCCTGCAGGCGCTGGACAGGCTCCTGGCGGAGAAGCGGTTCGACCGGCCCAGGAATCTCATGGGGCTGGAGATAGAGCTGAATCTCGCGGGTACGGACGGAATGCCGCGGATGATGAATGCCGAGGTGCTCTCCCGTATCGCCAGTCCGGATTTCCAGACCGAGCTCGGGATGTTCAATCTCGAAGTGAACATCGTTCCGCACCGGTTGGACGGGCATGTGCTCGACCAGCTCGCTGAGGAGATGCGGACCGGTCTCGCCTATGCCGACCGGAAAGCCGGGGAGGCCGGCGCCGGGATTGTGATGATCGGAATCCTGCCGACCCTGACGCAGCACGACCTGGTCACCGCGAACCTCTCCGACGTGGACCGCTACACGCTGCTCAACGACCAGATCGTGGCCGCGCGCGGGGAGGACTTCACCCTCGACATCGCCGGTGTCGAGCGGCTGACGGCCACCTCCTCCTCCATCGCGCCCGAAGCGGCCTGCACCTCCGTGCAGCTGCACCTCCAGGTCACGCCCAACCGTTTCGCCGATGTGTGGAACGCGGCCCAGGCGGTGGCCGCCGTCCAGGTCGCCGTCGGGGCGAACTCGCCCTTCCTGTTCGGCAGGGAGCTGTGGCGCGAGTCCCGTCCGCCGCTCTTCCAGCAGGCCACCGACACCCGGCCGCCCGAACTCCAGGCGCAGGGTGTGCGCCCGCGGACCTGGTTCGGCGAGCGCTGGATCGACTCGGCCCACGACCTCTTCGAGGAGAACCTGCGCTACTTCCCCGCGCTGCTGCCCATCTGCGACGACGAGGACCCGCTGCGGGTCCTGGACGACGGGGGAGTGCCGCAGCTCAAGGAACTCGTCCTGCTCAACGGCACGGTCTACCGCTGGAACCGGCCGGTGTACGGCGTCGTGGACGGCGTCCCGCACCTCCGGGTGGAGAACCGGGTCCTGCCGGCCGGTCCCACGGTCACCGACGTCATCGCCAACGCCGCCTTCTACTACGGTCTGGTGCGCGCCCTCGCCGAGGAGGCGCGGCCCGTGTGGACCAGACTGCCGTTCGAGGCCGCGCACGAGAACTTCGAGAACGCCTGCCGCCACGGGATCGACGCCGAGATCCTGTGGCCCCGACCGGGCCGGGGCGGCGGGTTCACCACCGTCCCGGTCGTCAAGCTGGTCCGCGACGAACTGCTGCCGCTCGCGGCGGCGGGCCTGGACGCCTGGAACATCGAACCGGCCGACCGGGACCGCTATCTCGGGGTCATCGAGCAGCGCTGCAAGCGCCGGGTGAACGGGGCCTCCTGGCAGGCGGACACCTTCCACCGCGCGGTGGAGGCCGGGCTGGAACGGGAGGCGGCGCTCGCGGCCACCACCCGGCGGTACACGGAGCTGATGCGGGAGGGCGAGCCGGTCCACACCTGGCCCGTCGGGTTCCCGGGGCAGAGCGGCCGGGCGGCCGCGGGCTGACGCCCGGCGGGCGGGGCGGGACCGGTGGGGCCGCCGGGGGGCCTGGTGACGGCGGTGGGCCGTCACCGCACCAGGTGATCGACGGCTGTGCCGAGGATGCGGAGGCGGCCGCCGGTGCGCGGACCGGCGGCCGCCGCGTGACGCGTATGCCTAGCGGCCCGAGTGATCGACGACGTGGCCGTTGGAGCAGTTGTTGGCGTGGTCGCCGACCCAGTCGCCCGTGACGGGGACGACGGCGACTTCCTGCAGGCACACGGCGGCGGCGGTGAAGTCCCAGTTGTTCGCGGCGTTGACGCCGCCACCGAAGTTCGAGTCGTCGTCGTCGGCGTGCGCGGGAGTGGCGACGGAGGCGCCGGCGAGGGCCAGCGCGGCGAGGGCGATGATCTTCTTCATGCCCGGGTAACGAGCGTACGACGAGGTCGGCACGCCCGGTCACCCGCCCGACGCACAGGAGCCGGGGCTCACTGGCCGCCCTGGGCCGCGCGTTCCTTCTCGGCCACCGTCATGACCGCCTGGAGGATCACGGACTCGATTTCGGCGGGGTCGCCGACCTGGTGGCCGGCACCGCGGGTCGCGACGGTTCCCGGTAGTCCTTCTCGCCGTCCGGGCTGGTGGCGAACTCCCACAGCACGATCTCCTCCTCCGGGCGAATTGGTCAGCGCCCGCCGCCTGGTCGGGCGGCCGGAGCTGCGCACGCTCCGGGGCGCGCGCCGCGCCGGCGGCTCCCCGAGCAGAGCGGCGAAACGCGTCGCGGCACGGCCCTCGTCGGTGGTCAGTCCGGTCCCGTCGACGAGTGTGTCCGGGGCCCGGCTCCGCCGGGCGTCGCGGCATCGGGCAAGCTGAGACGTCCCATGCGGTGGTGCCCCTCCTTGTGCGGTCTGCGAGGAAAGGGACCCGCGTCATCAGCGGGATGACGCGGGACCCCCGGCCTGTCGCGCGCGATCTTCGTAGGTGCTGTCGAGACCCTGGCGGGGTCGGCACGTATACGAGGGCGGATTACCGAACGGGAGGCTGGTGTGCAGACGGAGGCCCAAGGCGTGGCCGGTTCCTTGCCCGGGGAGGTGCTGCCGCGGAGGATCCTGCGGTCCGAGCTGCTGCTCGTCCTCGCCCTGTCGCTGGGTGCCAGCGCGGTGTCCTCGCTGATCAGCTTTACCGGGGCGCTGACCAGGCCAGGTGGCCTCAAGGACCAGGCGGCCAACCTCAACAGCTCCTACGCGCCCGGCCGTCCCTGGCTCGATCTCGCCTGGCAGCTGTTCGGCGTGGCCACGGCGCTGGTGCCGGTCGCGCTCGTCGCGCATCTGCTGATCCGGGAGCGGGCTGGGGTCGGCGTCATCGGCTTCGACCTCAGGCGGCCGTGGTCGGATCTGGGGCGGGGGACGGTCGTCGCGGCCGGTATCGGCAGCGCGGGCCTGGCGTTCTACCTCGTCGCGCGGGCAACGGGTTTCAACCTCACCGTCGTTCCGGAGTCGCTGCCGGACGTGTGGTGGAAGTACCCGGTGCTGATCCTGTCCGCCGTGCAGAACTCGGTGGTCGAGGAGGTGATCGTGGTCGGCTATCTGCTGCGCAGGCTCGACCAGTTGGGCTGGTCGCCGATGGCCGCGCTGGCGGCCAGTTCGGTGCTGCGCGGCACGTACCACCTCTACCAGGGGATCGGCGGGTTCATCGGGAACATGGTGATGGGAGTCGTCTTCGTGCTCCTGTACCGGCGGTGGGGCAGGGTCGGGCCACTGGTGGCGGCGCACGCGCTGCTCGACATCGTGGCGTTCGTGGGGTACGGGCTGCTCGCGGGTCGGGTGGACTGGCTGCCGACGCCGTAGCGCGCGGGGCCGGTGCCGGCGCGCCACGGCGTCGGCGGCGGTCAGGGGGCGGTGAGGAGTTCGCCGTCGACGACGGTGACGGCGCGGCCGGTCAGCAGGGTGCGGTCGCCGCGCAGTTCGGTGCGTACCGTGCCCGACCGCGGGGACGCCTGGAGGCCGGTGAGGCGGGGGCTGCCGAGGCGCGCGGACCAGAACGGGGCGAGCGCGGTGTGGGCGCTGCCCGTCACCGGGTCCTCGTCGATGCCGACCCGGGGGAAGAAGCAGCGCGAGACGTAGTCGTGGCCGTTCCCGGCCGCTTCCGCGGCGGCGGTGGCGATGACGCCCCGGTCGGAGAGTGCGGCGAGGGCGGGCAGGTCCGGCTCGAGCGCGCGGACCGTGCGCTCGTCCGCGAGCTCCACCAGCAGGTCGCCGATGTGCTCCCCGGTGTCGTGGACGCTCACGGGCTCGGCGCCCAGAGCTTCGGCGAGCCCGGCGGGGGGCGTCACCGGCAGCAGCGGTGAGGTGGGGAAGTCCAGGGTGAGGGCGCCGTCCGGATGAACCTCGGCGCCGAGGATCCCGCAGCGCGCGCGGAAGCGCACGGCACCGGCCGCGAGCCCGGCGGAGTGCAGGACGTGCGCGGTGGCGAGGGTGGCGTGCCCGCACATGCCGACCTCGGTGGCCGGGGTGAACCAGCGGAGCGCGTAGTCGGCCTCCGGGTCCCCGGTCAGGGGGTGGGCGAAGGCGGTCTCCGAGAGGTTGACCTCGGCGGCGACGCTCTGGAGCCAGGCGTCGTCGGGGAACGGACCGGCGTCCAGGAGCAGGACCCCGGCGGGGTTTCCGGTGAAGGGGCGGTCGGCGAAGGCGTCGACGATACGAATCCGCATACGGCGACGGTAGGGCCGGCGCGGGCCCGGGGGACAAGGCCAATCGGCGTCCGGCGGCCTGATTCGCGGGACGGGACGGGGTGGGATGGGCGTGCGGGGAGGGGGTGGTGCCCGGCGATATATCGCCGGGTCTTGTTGCGCGATACTTTCCGATATATCGTTGATGCATCACGACAGGTCAACGATAGAAGGAGATGCATCATGCGTTCTCATGGACACGAACACGGGCAAGGACCCGGTCGCGGGCACTGCGGGCCCGGGCAGTACGGGCGGGAAGGCGAGCGGGAGGGGCGGCGCGCGGCGTTCGGGTCGTTCGGGCCTCCCTTCGGCGGGCCGTTCGGCGGCGGACGCGGTCGCGGGGGCGGCCGGGGGCGGGCGCGGCGCGGCGATGTGCGCGCGTCGATCCTGGCGCTCCTCGCCGACCGGCCGATGCACGGCTACGAGATGATCCGGGAGATCGGCGAGCGCAGCGGCGGGGCGTGGAAGCCCAGCCCCGGCTCGGTCTACCCGACCCTCCAGCTGCTGGAGGACGAGGGGCTGATCATCAGCGCCAGCGAGGGCGGCAAGAAGCTGTTCACCCTCACGGAGGCCGGCCGCGCCGAGGCGGAGTCCGGGCCGGACGCGCCCTGGGAGGACGCCGGCCGGGGCGTCGACTGGGAGAGCGTCAACGAGATCAGGCAGGCGGGCTTCGGGCTGATGGAGGCCTTCGGGCAGGTCTGGAAGACCGGCGACAAGGAGCAGCGCGACAAGGCCGTCGCCGTCATCAACGAGGCGCGCAAGAAGCTGTATCTGATCCTCGCCGACGAGCACTGACGCCGTGGCGGGGTCAGCGGCGGGCCGGTTCGCCGCCCGCCGGGCGCCGGGGCGCCGCGCAAGGGGTCCGCGAGACGCGGGCCCCTTCGTGCGCCCCTGGAACCCAAGCCCCCGGACCGCGCGGCGGCGCCGTGGCGTGGGGGCCGGCGGGCCGGCCGTCCTCCGGAAGGAGGAGGGGCCGGGCGGGTGCGCCCACCCTTCGTCGGATGTCCGGATGCTCCCGCGCGGCGATGCCCTGGGCGTCCGGGGCTGATGAAGTGGAGGATGTGCCCCTCCCTGTTCCGCGTCCGGCCCACCCGTCCGCCTCCGCCCCGTCCGGGATCGCCCCCGCCCTGTCCGGGACCGCCCGTGCTTCTTCCGGGATCGCCCGTGTCCCGTCCGGGGCCGGCGCCGCGCTCACCGACGAGCTGGCGGCGGTCGTCGCCGGGGCGCGCCGCCGGGCGCTGCGCGACGCGGACGGGCAGATCGACACGGCCCATCTCCTGCACTCCCTGCTGGAGTCCGACGCCGCCGTGCGCGCCGCAGTCGGCGAGGGCCCTCGACTGGCCCGGCTGCAGGGCTACCTGGTGCAGCGCAGCATCGGCTACGGGCTCCGCTGGCGCGGCCGCGTCGAGGACTCCGGGGCGCTGCGGGCGATCGGGAGCGCGGCCCGCACCCCCGGCTGGTCCCCGTCCGCCGCGAGTGCGCTGACCGGCGCGGTCGCCCGGGCCGGGCGGCGCGGTGAGACGCGTGCCGCCGGGACCGATGTCCTCGCCTGCCTGACCGCCGACCCCGACTGCCGGGCCGCCGAGGTACTGCGGCGAGCCGGCATCGACGCCCAACTGCTGGCGGACCGGCTGGCGAGCCCGTCTCGACATGTGTCACGGGGATGGCGCTCCTGACGCGCGCTGACATCATGGCCCGATGCACGCGTCTTCGGTGAGAAGCGCCGGCCTGGGCCTCGCCCTGGTCTCGGCCTTCGCCTTCGGTGGTTCGGGAGTGGCGGCCAAGCCACTGATCGAAGCGGGACTCGACCCGCTCCATGTCGTCTGGCTGCGCGTGGCCGGCGCGGCGCTCGTGATGCTGCCCGTGGCCTGGCGCCACCGCGATCTGCTGCGCCGCCGGCCCGCGTTGCTCGCCGGGTTCGGTCTGCTGGCCGTCGCCGGGGTCCAGGCGTGCTACTTCGCCGCCATCTCCCGCATCCCCGTCGGCGTCGCCCTCCTCATCGAGTACCTCGCCCCCGCGCTCGTCCTCGGCTGGGTCCGCTTCGTGCAGCGCCGTCCGGTCACCCGGGCCGCCGCCGTGGGCGTGGTCCTCGCCGTCGCGGGGCTCGCCTGCGTCGTCGAGGTGTGGGCCGGGCTGAGCTTCGACGCGATCGGCCTGCTGCTCGCGCTCGGGGCGGCCTGCTGCCAGGTCGGCTACTTCGTCCTGTCCGCCCAGGGCGGCGACACCGAGGACGCGCCCGACCCGCTCGGCGTGATCGCGTACGGGCTGCTGATCGGGGCGCTGGTGCTCACGGTCGTCGCACGGCCCTGGGGCATGGACTTCGCGCTGCTGGCGGGCGGCGCGGGGATGGACGGGACCGAGGTCCCGGCGGCGCTGCTGCTCGGCTGGATCGTGCTGGTGGCGACCGTCCTCGCGTATGTCACCGGGGTCGTCTCGGTGCGCCGGCTCTCCCCGCAGGTGGCCGGGGTGGTCGCCTGCCTGGAGGCGGTGATCGCGACCGTGCTCGCCTGGGTGCTGCTCGGCGAGCACCTTTCCGCGCCGCAGATCGTGGGCGGGGCGGTGGTGCTGGCCGGCGCGTTCATCGCGCAGTCCCAGACGGCCCGTTCCCGGGCGCCGAAGCCGCCGTCCGGGCCGGTGGCGGCGGGCGGCCCGGAGACCTCGGCGGCCCTCGCGGGCGGTGGGTGCCGGGAGGTCCACGCGGGCGGGTTGCCGGCCGGGAGCGACCCGGCCTAGGGTGGCGATCATGCGTTTGACCGTGCTTCCGCCGCCCGCCGCCTGAGGCGGGCGGCAGTCCTTCCGACGAGGACCGGGCCCGGGGTCGTCCCCGGGCGGTTCGTCGCTGCCCGCGTGCCGGAGTCCAGTGACCTGAACGCCTGTTCCTCGCACGGAGAAGAAACGTGTCGCAATCCTCTGCCGCCCCCGTCGGTGTGCCCGTCGGCCGCAGCCTCGTCTACCTCGTCTTCGCCGGTGTCGCCTGGGGCACCGCCGGCGCCGCCGCCTCGCTGGTGTTCGCCGCGAGCGACCTCGGCCCCCTGGCCCTTTCGTTCTGGCGCTGCGCCGGGGGCCTGCTCCTGCTGCTGCCGGTCCTCGCGGTGCGGGCCCGGCTGCGGGGGCGTCCGGCGCCCGGGGCCGAAGGGGCGCCCGCGCCCGAGCCGCGCCGCCGCCGGCTGCTGCGCGTCCTCGGCACCGGTATCGGCCTGACCCTGTTCCAGAGCGCCTACTTCGCCGCCGTCGAGGCGACCGGGCTCGCCGTCGGGACCGTCGTCACCCTCGGTGCGGGACCGGTGTTCATCGCCCTCGGCGCCCGGCTCACCATGGGCGAACGCCTGGGCCGCGGCGGCCTCCTGGCGGTGGGCGGCGCCCTGGCCGGGCTCGCGGTGCTGGTCCTCGGCGGGGAGGGCGGTACGGTCCGGCCGCTGGGCGTGGCCCTCGCCGTACTGTCCGCCGCCGGTTACGCGGCGATCACCCTGCTCACCCGGTGGCTCGGCCGCGACGGCGGGGGCGGCGACCCGCTCTCGACCACGGCCTGGGCGTTCGCGATCGGCACGGCCGGGCTGCTGCCCCTGGCTGCGGCGGAGGGGCTGCTGCCCTACACGACCGATCCGGTACGGGTGCTCTGGCTGCTGGTGTACGTGGCGGCCGTGCCCACCGCCCTCGCGTACGCGCTCTACTTCACGGGCGCCGCGGCGGTGCGGGCCGCGACCGTCTCCGTGATCATGCTGCTCGAACCGGTCAGCGCGGCGGCCATCGCCGTGACGCTCCTCGGCGAGCGGCTCTCGGCCGCGACCGCCGGCGGGACGGTCCTGCTGCTGGCGGCGGTCGGTGGGCTGGTCGCCGCGGAGGCGCGGGGTGCGGCGGCGGGCAGGCGCACGCCGGCGCCGGTGTAGCCGGGGCGCGGGCGGGGTCCGGGCTCCGGGGCCCGCCCGCCCCGGGACCCGGACCCGGCCCGCCGGGGTGGCCGGGCCGGTTCGGGCCCGCCGGGGGTAGTCGGGCCGGTTCGGGCGCGGCCGGGGCGGCCGGGCCCGGTTCAGGCGCTCAGATACGCGGGGAGCGCGACGGACGGCTCCAGGTCCCCGGCGGGGACGGGCGCTCCGTACGCCGGGGCCACCGGGACCACGCCCGCCCAGTGGGGGAGGCCCAGGTCCTCCGGGTCGTCGTTGGGGTCGCCCGTGCGGGACTTGGCCGACACCTCGGCCAGGTCCAGCCGGAGGACCGCCGTGGCCGCCAGCTCCCTGGCGTTCGCCGGGCGGGAGTCGGCGGAGCGGCCGGCCACGACCTGGTCGACGAGGGCGTCCAGGGCGGTCCGCTTCTCCGCCGGGTCCGTGACCTGGCGTGCGGTGCCGTGCACCACCACGGAGCGGTAGTTGATCGAGTGGTGGAACGCGGACCGGGCGAGGACCAGGCCGTCGACATGGGTCACCGTCAGGCAGACGGCCAGGCCCGGGTCCGGCCGGCCTGCCTCCCGCAGCGGGCGGGAGCCGGTGGAACCGTGCACGTACAGGGCCTCACCGACGCGGGCGTACAGCGTGGGCAGCACCACGGGGGCGCCGTCGCGGACGAAGCCGAGGTGGCAGAGGTAGGAGGCGTCGAGTATCGCGTGGACCGTCGCGCGGTCGTAGGACGCCCGCTCCCGGGAGCGGGTGGGGACGGTGCGGCCGGTGGGCTCGTAGGCGGTCGCGGTGTCCTGCGGGGCGGGGACCGGCATTGCGTACTCCATTGCACTAGTGCATAATGTGGTTTGTGCTAGGAGAGTATCGGATCGCCGGGCGGCGCGCATCGGAGATCGCCGCGAGCGTCGAGGGCGCGGTCGGCTCGGGCGAGCTGGAGCCGGGTCAACTGCTTCCGCCCATGCGGGAGTTGGCGGCCGATCTGGGCGTCAACCCCAACACCGTCGCCGCCGCGTACCGCACCCTGCGCGAGCGCGGGGTCATCGAGACGGACGGGCGCCGGGGGAGCCGGGTGCGTTCGCGTCCGGCCACCACCCCGCGCAACGCGATCCGGGTGGAGCCGCCGCCGGGCGGGCGCAGTCTCGCCGAGGGGAACCCGGACACGGCCCTGCTGCCGCCCCTGGCCGAGGCGTTCGCCGCCGCCGCGCGCTCGCACGACGCCGCCCCCGTGCTCTACGGGGAGGGCCAGCTCGACCCGGAGTTCGCCCGGCTGGCGCGCGAGCGCTTCGACGCGGACGGCGTCCCGCCGGGGCCCGTGGCCGCCACCTCCGGGGCGCTCGACGCCATCGAGCGAGTGCTCGTCGCGCATCTGCGCGCGGGGGACGCGGTCGCCGTCGAGGATCCCGGCTGGGGGAGCCTCCTCGACCTGGTGACCTCGCTGGGCCTCAAGGCGGTGCCGGTCGGCCTGGACGACGACGGGCCGCTGCCGGAGGCGGTGGCGGACGCGCTGGCCGGCGGCGCGCGGGCGATCGTTGTCACCGACCGGGCGCAGAACCCCACCGGGGCCGCTATCACGGCCGGCCGGGCGGCGGAACTCCGGGCCGTGCTGGGCCGGTACCCGCGCACCCTCGTGGTGGAGGACGACCACGGCCACGCCATCGTCGACCAGCCGCTGCACCCCCTCGCGGGCGCCACGGCCCACTGGGCGGTGGTCCGTTCCGCGGCCAAGGCGTACGGGCCCGACCTGCGCGTCGCCCACCTCACCGGCGACACCGTGACCGTCGACCGGGTGCAGGGGCGGCTGGGGCTCGGGCCGGGCTGGGTCAGCCGGATCCTCCAGCGCGCCGTCGCCCATCTGTGGCGCACGGGGGCGGTGGACCCGCAGGCCGTGGCCCGCGCGTACGGCGAGCGGCGCGCGGCCCTCCTCGACGCCCTCGCCCGCCACGGGGTCGCGGCGCGCGGGCGGAGCGGGATGAACGTCTGGGTCCCGGTACCGGACGAGACCGGAGCGGTCACCCGGCTCCTCCGGGCGGGCTGGGCCGTCGCCCCCGGCGCCCGCTTCCGGACCGCGACCCCGCCCGCGATCCGGATCACCGTCTCCGGCCTGACCCCGGCGGACATCGAGTCCCTGGCGACGGCGGTGGCGGAGGCGGTGGGGCCGGTGCCGACGCGGAGTTACGGGTGAGGGGGTGTGGGGACGTGCGGGGGTGGGCCGGGGCCCGGTCCTGAGCGCGCCGAGGGGCGGGGCCCAGGGGCCGGGGCGATGCCTCAGCGCGCGGGCGCGGGCGGCGCGGCTTCCGCCGCCGGAGCACCGGCGGCCGGCGCGGCCGCGCACAGGGCCGGTTCCGGGGCGCCCTCCGGGGCCGTCGGGGCGGGCGCGACCGCCGGGGCGCGGCGCGGGCGGCTCTGGGTCAGGGCGGCTCCCACAAGGACGATCAGCGCACCGAGCGGCGTGTTCCACGCGAGCTGCTCATCGAGCAGCGCGACACCCGCGCCCGTCGCGATGACCGGGATGAAGTAGGTGACCATCTGGGCCGTCGTCGGCCCCACCTCGGCCACCAGCCCGTACTGGATCAGCAGCGCCATCCCCGTCCCCAGCGTGCCCAGCGCGACCACCGCCAGCAGCGGGACCAGCGGGAAGGTGCTCGGCACCGAGGTGAACAGAGGTGTCACCACGCCCAGTTGGAGGGTGGCGAGGCCCAGCTGCGCACCCGTCAGCGAGAGGTGCGAGTGGTGGGAGCCGGCCAGGGTGCGCCGGACGTAGATCCAGCCGATCGGGTAGCAGAGCGAGGCCAGCAGGGCCATCGCCGTCCCGCGCACCTCCAGGCCCGCGAAGCCCTGCCAGGCGCCCAGCACGGTGAGCACGCCCAGGAAGCCGAGCCCCAGACCGGCCACCCGGCGGCGGGTCGGGCGGTCCTCGGAGAGCGCCACCAGCGACAGGGCCATGCCCCACAGCGGCGAGGTCGCGTTGCAGATCCCCGCCAGCGTCGACGGGATGGTCAGCTCGGCGTAGGCGAAGAGCGAGAACGGGAGGGCGTTGAGCAGCAGCGCGGCCACCGTCAGGTGCCCCCAGGTCCGCAGCCCCGTCGGCAGCCGGTCCCGGCGGACGGCCATCGCGACGGCCAGTACCGCCGTGCCGAAGAGCAGCCTGCCGAAGGTCACCTGGAACGGGGCGTACGCCTCGGTCCCGACCTTGATCAGCAGAAA
Organism: Streptomyces sp. CNT372; assembly: GCF_000377145.1. Classification (NCBI taxonomy): domain Bacteria; kingdom Bacillati; phylum Actinomycetota; class Actinomycetes; order Kitasatosporales; family Streptomycetaceae; genus Streptomyces; species Streptomyces sp. CNT372. Next base: position 27,304 of record NZ_KB897791.1, read on the forward strand.
GCTGAAGCCCCACACCGCGGAGAGGACGGCGAAGCGGATGCGCCAGTCCACGGCCCGCCGGCCGGGCGGACCGGCGGTGACGGGAGCGGCCGGGGCGGTGGCGGAGGCAGTGGCGGAGGCGGGGCCGGGAGCGCGATCGGGCGCGGATCCGGCGGCGGCAGCGGCGGTCATGGGTCCACCCTCCCGCCCGCAACCTCGTAGAACAAGCGAGAAAAGATGAACCCTTCCTCGTAGCATTGCTTACATGTTGAATCTGGAGCGCCTGCGCACCCTCGACGCGCTCGCCCGCCACGGCTCGGTCAGCGCCGCCGCGGACGGCCTGCACGTCACCACCTCCGCCGTCTCCCAGCAGATGGCCAAGCTGGAGCGCGAGGTCGGGCAGCAACTCGTGGCCAGGAACGGGCGGGGAGTGCGCCTCACGGACGCCGGGCGGCTCCTCGCCGACCACGCCGCCCGCATCCTCTCCCAGGTCGAGCTGGCCCAGTCCGACATCGAGGCCCAGCGCGGCCAGGTCGTCGGCGAGGTGCGTCTCGGTGCCTTCCCCACCGCCGCGCGGGGGCTCTTCCCCGGCACCCTCGCCGCGCTGCGCGACCGCCATCCCGACCTGCGGGTCACCACCGTGGAGATGGCGCCCGAGAGCGGTATCCAGTCCGTCATCCGGGGCGATCTGGACGTGGCCGTGGTCCTGGACTGGAGCAACAAACGCCTCCCGGTGCCCGGCGGCCTCTCCCACGCCCGGCTGCTCGACGACGTGCCGGACGTGGCGATGCCCGCGGACCATCCGCTCGCCGGGCGCGCGGAGGTGGACCTGGAGGACTTCGCCGGCGACGACTGGGTGTCCTGGCCGGAAGGGGAGTTCTGCCACGACTGGCTGGTGTTCACCCTCCGGTCCAAGGGCTTCGAGCCGCGTATCGCGCATCGGGCGGGGGAACACCACACCCAGCTCGCGCTCATCGCCGCAGGGCTCGGGGTGTGCGTCGCGCCGAGGCTCGGCCGGGGGCCGGTCCCGGAGGGTGTCGCCCTGGTACCGGTGCGGCAGCGGATGCTCCGGCACGTCTACGCGGTCTGGCGGGCCGACGCGGACCGCAGGCCCTCCATCAGGGCGGCGGGGGAGGCGCTGCGCACGGCGGCGGGCACACCACGGTGACCCGCCGGTGACCCGTCCGGTGCGCCGCCCGGTGCCCCACGTGCGTTCCTGAACGGCCCGGCACCTCGGGGCCGTCCGGGGCGCGGCCGACCAGCGCGCCCCGGACGCTCCATCCGGCCTGCCCGGCCGCGCCCCCGCAGACCGGGGGTGCGGCCGGGCCCGGCCGTCACGCGTGACCCGCGTGCCCCGCCCGGCCGCTGACCCCGACGGCGGGCGGGGCACGCCTCACGCGAGCCTGATCGCGTCCCCCTCGACCGCGATGGCCTGCTCCGGCAGGGGCATGGTCGCCGGACCGCCCTTGACGCTGCCGTCGGTGGCGTCGAACCGGCTGTTGTGGCACGGGCAGACGATCACCCCGTCGGCCACGTCCTTCACCGCGCAGCCCTGGTGGGTGCACTTCGAGGAGAACGCCTTGAACACCCCGGCCTGCGGCTGGGTGACGACCACGTCGCCGACGACCTTTCCGCCTCCCTCGGGGATCTCGGCGGTCCGCACCAGGACGTCCCCGCCGGTCCCGCCGCCACCGGTGTCCGTGCCGCCGGTGCCGCCGGTTTCGCCCGCGGTCCCGTTCGCCGGAGGCGCCGCCTCCCCCGAACCCCCGCACGCCGTCAGGGCGGTGAGCCCCAGACAGCAACCCGCGGCCACGACGGTGCGCCGCGCCAGCGGCGGTGCGGTCGCCTGCGTTCCGGTCATGATGATGTTCCTCTCGACGGCAGGTCCCATTGCCGACCCGTTGAGGAGAGGTACGGGCCGCGGCCCGGGGACGTTCAACCGCGGACGGCCAACCGTGACGGATCACCGCGAACGGCCGACCGCCGCGGATCACCGCGAACGGCCGACCGCCGCGTCGTGCCGCGGTACCGGCCGGGGGCGTGCACGAGGCCCTGGAACGGGGCGCCGAGCCCACGGCCTCGCGCCCCGGGGAAAGGCCCGCCGCGGGGACACGCCCCCGGGACGCGCCCCTGGGCAGGAGCCCCGCGCCCGTGTTCCCTCCCCGTCAGTCCCGCCGGTCCACGAACTCCCTGGCCGCCGGCAGTTCGTGCGCGTCCTCCACCAGGACCGTGCCGCCGACCGCGTCCTTGTCGGGCCGGGTGATGTACGTGTGGAGCGTCGCCGGCCGCGAGACGTCGGAGAAATCCTGCGGCGTTCCCAGGCCCGTGTCCACGGCCGACTGCGAGCGGTGCGCCGTCACCAGCCCCTGACGGCTCAGGTCCTTGGCCGCGCACGCCTCCCGAAGGTCCGCGCCCATGAGGTGTGCCGCGTTGTACCCGGAGAGCACCCCCGAGTCGACCAGCGCATCCGGGTACTTCCTGCCGTAGTCGGCCACCATCTTCCGCACCGCCGGCAGATCGGAACTGACCGGCGGCGCCGCGCTCACCACGTGGAGCATCGCCGCGAGGGCCGGCTCCGCCGGGGTGGCCATGAGCTGCGGGGCGAAACCGGGTGCGCTGCTGACGACGGGCACCTTCATGCCGCGGGACGCCGCCACCCCCACCAGGGAGGCGGTCTGCGCGGGGCCCGCGCTGATCAGCACCGCCTTCACCCCTTCCTTGCGCAACGCGGTCACCTGCGCGGACAGGTCGGTGTCCGTGGCCTTGATCTTCTGCGGGACGACGGTGACCCCGGCCTTCCCGGCCGCCCACGTCGAGCCCTCCAGCGCGTTGGCGCCGTAGTCGCCCTCGAAGTACACATGGCCGATCCGGTCGCCCTTCCGCACGCCCTTGGTCCGGGTGAGGAAGTCCACCGCGCTGATCATGTCGATGTCGTACGTGGTGCCGAGCACCTGCACGGCGTCCCTGCCGAGCAGCGAGGCGGCCCATGCCTGCGGGAAGGTGAGGACCTGGTCCCGCTCGATGTCGTCGAGCAGACCCGCGACCACCGGCGATCCGATCACCTGGGGCAGCGCGAGGACCGAGGGCGAGATCTCCGTGTAGGCGGAGACCGCCTTCTGCACGTCGTAGCCGTGGTCCTTCACGGTGATGGACACCTTGCGGCCGCAGATGCCGCCCTTGGCGTTGACCTCGTCGGCCCACATCTGCTGCGCCTGCACGATGCTCTTGCCGAGCGTGGCGTAGGGGCCGCTGAGGTCGGTCAGCGCGCCGAGGGTGATGGTGTCGGCGGTGACGCCGGGGCCGCCCTTGACCCCGTCGTCGCCGTCGGCGGAGGGCTTGGCGTCGCCGGCTTTCGTGCTGCAGCCGGTGCCGGCGAGGAGGAGGGCCGCGCAGGAGGCGGCGACGGCGGTTCTGGCGAGGCGGTTCACGAGATCTGCTCCTTGGGTCGGTCGGCGCGGCCGGGGGAGTCCGGCGGTGCGGCGGCGGGGGGCGTGGCGGCAAAGGACGGGGGCGTCCGCCCCGTACGGCGGCGCAGACGCTGCCGCGCGCGGCGCGCGAGACCGCGCAGTCCGTCGGGGGTGAAGATGAGGACGAGGATGATCGCCGCGCCGTAGAGATAGCGCGACGCCTCGGTCGGGCCGACGGCGTGACCGGGTGAGCCCGGCGCCGCCACCAGCGGGAGCTGGTCGGCATAACGGGCCATCAGCAGCGGGAGAGCGGTGACGAACACGGCGCCGGCGGTCGCGCCCCCGACCGAGCCCAGCCCGCCGATGACGATCATGGCGAGGTAGTCGATGGAGAGCACCAACGAGAAGTAGTCGGGCACGATCCTGCGGAACGCCAGCGCCAGCACCACCCCGGCGAGCCCCGCGTACATGGACGAGAGGACGAACGCGGTCGAGCGGTACCGGGCCAGGGACACGCCCATCACGGCGGCCGCCGTCTCACTGTCCCGCAGCGCCACGAGCGCGCGGCCGGGACGCCCGCGCAGCACCCCTCGCGCGGTGAACCAGGTCAGCCCGAGAAGGGCCAGCCCGAGGTACCACAGGCGCTCCTCGGCGCCGAAGGGCACTCCGAGCACCACGACGGGGGGATCGGTCGCGGCGAAGCGGAAGCCGCCGATCTCCATGGGCGGCACGGAGCGGCCGTTGAACCCGCCGGTCACCGACTCGGCGCCGAGCATCACATGGTGCCCGAGGAAGACCAGCGCCAGGGTGGCCACCCCGAGGTAGATCCCCCGCACCCGGGCCGCGACCGGACTGAACAGTCCGCCCGCCGCACCCGCCATGGCCACCGCGAGGACCAGTGCCACCGCCGGCGGCAGACCCGGGCCGGGCTCTCCCGCCAGCCATACGTACCCGTAGGCCCCGACGGCGAGGAAGAACGCGTGGCCCAGGGAGAGCTGCCCGGCGGTGCCCGACAGCAGGTTGAGCCCCACCGCGCCGATCGCCGCGGCCATCGCGAACAGGCCCATCTGGAGCCAGAACGCCTCCGCGTAGAGCGGCAGGGCGCACAGCACCACGAGCCCCGCACCTCGGGCGATCCGGCCGAGGGCACGGTCGGACACCCGGTAGGAAGTCCTTTCAGACACGGACGGCCTCCTTCGTCCCGAACAGCCCCGCGGGCCGCACCAGAAGCACCAGCACCATCACCGCGTACGGCGCCACGTCACCGAACCCGTCGCCGAGGACGGAGAGTTCGGACTGGTAGCCGGCGACCACGGCCTCGGTGACCCCGATGAGCAGGCTTCCGGCGAGCGCGCCCGGCGGTGACGTCATCCCGCCGAGGATCGCCGCGGGGAACGCCTTGAGCGCGATCTGCCCCGTGGTGCGCTCCAGCCCGGGGGCCGGGAACGCGGCCAGGAAGACCGCGGCCAGCGCCGCGAGCAGCCCCGCCAGGCACCAGGAGAGGGTGCGGATCCGGCCCAGCCGGATGCCCATCAGGGCGGCGGCCTCCCGGTCCTCGGCAGCGGCCCGGAGCGACAGCCCCCAGCCGGTGTACCGGAACAGCGCGAACACACCGCCGATGACCAGCACCGAGGTGACGATCGCCGCGATCCTGCTGTGGGCCACGGTCACCGGCCCCAGGGCGGCCACCGACCCGCCCCACGGGTCGCCGAGGGACAGGAGGTCCCCGCCGATCCGCCGGGCCAGATCGGTCATCAGCACGATGTCCACACCGATGGTCAGGATGGTGAGGACGTGCGCGGCATGCGGGTCCAGACGGCGCAGCAGCAGCCGGTCGACCAGCCCCGCCACCACGGCGGTGGCCGTCACCGCCACCACCAGGGCCCCGGCGAAGCCGAGGTCGTCGTGGAGGACGGCGGTGAGGTAGCCGCCGAGCAGCAGCAGCGAACCGTGGGCGAAGTTCATCACCCCCGACGCCTTGAAGATGATCACGAAGCCGAGCGCCACGAGGGCGTAGACCGAGCCGAGGGCCAGGCCGTTCAGCACGATGTCGAGCACGGTGGTCATGAGGGTCGCTCCTCGGTGGCGGCGGAGCCGAGATAGGCGCGGCGGACCTCGGGGTCCGCCTGCACGGCGCCGGGCGTTCCGGCGGCGATCCGCCGCCCGAAGTCGAGGACGGTCACGTCCTCGGCCAGCCGCATCACCAGGGCCATGTCGTGCTCCACCAGCAGGACGGACAGGCCGAGTTCGGCGCGTACCGCGCGCAGTATCCCGACCGTGCGCGCCCGCTCCCCGGCGTTCATGCCGGCGACCGGCTCGTCGAGGAGCAGGACCCGCGGTTCCAGGCACAGGGCGCGGGCCAGTTCGACCCGCTTGCGGTCCCCGTAGGACAGCAGTGCCACCGGGCTGTCGAACAGCGGCCCCAGACCGGTCAGTTCGGCGATCTCCCGGGCCCGCGCCCGGTGTGCGCGCTGTTCGCGCACCGCGTGGGGCAGTCCGAGGGCGCTCGCCGTGAACCCGGCGCGTGACAGGGTGTGGCGGCCCAGCATCAGGTTGTCCCCGACGGTTCCGGCGGTGACGACGATGTTCTGGAAGGTCCGGGCCATGCCGAGCCCCGCGATCCGGTGCACCGGCAGCCGCGTCAGCTCCCGCTCGCCGAGGTGGACGGTGCCGGCGTCGGGGCGGGTGAGTCCCGACAGGACGTTGAAACAGGTCGACTTGCCCGCCCCGTTGGGGCCGATCAGGGCGTGGATGCTGCCGGGCGCGACCGTGAAGGACACGTCGTCGAGCGCGGTCAGTCCGGCGAAGCGCACGGTGATGCCGCGCACGTGCAGCGGGGGAGGGGCGGTCACCGGCCTCCCCGCCCTTCGTCGTCCGCGCCCGCGGAGGGCCGGACGGACGGCGTCGCGGGGGCGGCCGTGCCCGCCCCGGCCGGCTCGGCGGACGGGGGCGCCTGGGCCGGGACCGTGTCGTCGCCCGTGCGGCCCGTCCCGGCCGCGGGTCCCCGCCTGCCGGCGCCGTCCGCCTCGTCGTCGGCCTCCCTCCCGGCCGTGCCGTCGCTTGTGCCCGCGTGGTCCGGGACGGGCCCGCCCGGGTCCTCACCGAGGTACAGCCGGCGGATCGCGTCGGTACGGGTCAGTTCCGCCGCGGAACCGCTGAGCCGCACCTCGCCCACGTCGAGCACGTAGGCCCGGTCGGCGAGGGCCAGGGCCATGGCCGCGTTCTGCTCCACCAGCAGGACCGAGGTGCCCTGGGCGTTGATCTCCCGCACCACGTCGGCGATCCGCTCGACCATCATGGGCGCCAGCCCGAGGGACGGTTCGTCGAGGAGGAGCAGCCGGGGAGCGGCCATCAGGGCCCGGCCGATGGCCAGCATCTGCTGCTCTCCGCCGGAGAGCAGACCGGCGCGCTGCGCGGTGCGCTCGGCGAGCCGGGGGAAGAGGCCGAACACCCTCTCGCGCGCCTTCCGCACCTGCGCGGGAGCCCGCTGCCCGAGGCCGCCGGCCCGCAGGTTCTCGTCGACACTCAGTCCCGCGAACACGCGGCGCCCCTCCGGGACCTGGACCACCCCCGCGCGTACGGCGGCGACGGGATCCCGCCCGTCCAGGAGCACATCGCCGTAGCGGACCGTCCCGCCGGTGATCGCGCCGTGGTGCATCCGCAGCGTTCCGGAGACGGCGCGCAGCAGAGTCGTCTTGCCCGCGCCGTTCGCGCCGAGCAGGGCCGCGACGCCGCCGTGCGGCACGTCGAGCCGGACACCCCTCAGTGCGGTGACGGCCCGGCCGTACTGCACGTCGAGAGCGTCGACCCGCAGGGCCGGACGGCTGCTGTCGGGGGGTGGTTGGGGCATCACGGCTCCTCGGTTCCGCACGGCGGCGGACGACGGACGGCCGGTACCGCGCAGCGGCCGACCGGGGAAGGGGGGAGACGGCGCAACGAGAACACGGTGGCGCCGGGGTGGTACAGGCTTCACCGCGTGCTCAGGGCCGCCTCCCAGGCCGAACGGGCCACCGTTGTGCGGCTGCCCAGTGCCCCCACCGGTCCGCCGTCCGGGCCGCCCGTGTCGGCGTCGTCCGCGTCGCCCGCGTCGCCCGTGCCCGTTCGTGCCGTCCGTGCCGCTCGCGTCGCCCCTGTCGTCCGCGCCGCCCCGCGGGCCGGCAGCCGCGCGGACGGCGGGCGCGGTCCGTGGCCCGCGGGACGCGGCGGTTGCGCGGGCGGGGCTCGCGGTGGCGGCCGGGGGTGAGCGGGCGGCGGCCCGGGGCGGCCGGGGGAGGGCGGGGACCCTGACGCCCGGCCGCGGTCGGGCGACCGTCGCGCTCCGGTCCCCCGTCGGGTACCGGGCGCGCGCGGCCGGCGAGCAGGTCCGACCGGAGGACGACGGCGCGTCAGGTGCCGAGCAGTCGGCGGGCGGTCAGGGCCAGGGAGATCTCGACCAGGTCGGCGGGCCGTGCGAGGGAGCGGCCCATGAGCTGCTCGCAGCGCCGCAGACGGTTGAGGACCGTATTGCGGTGGCAGTACAGCCGGGTGCCCGCGCGCTGCGCCGAGCCCGCGCAGTCCAGCCAGACGGCCATCGTGTCCAGCAGCAGGTCCCGGTCGGAGGGGTCGAGACGCAGCAGCGGGCCGAGCACCCGGTCGGCCAGCGCCGCCCCCAGCGCGGGCGAGCTGACCACCAGCGCCGCCGGCAGGTGCTCCTCCAGCAGCACCGTGCCGCCCGCCTCCGGGCACGCCCGCAGCGCGGTCTCCGCCAGCCGGCGCGCGTCCCCGACGGCCGCGAGCCCGTCCACCGGTGAACTGATACCGATCCGTGTGCCGGGCGGCCCGGCGATCTCCGCGACGAGCGCGTCGAGCGCCTCCCCGGCCGGTCCCTCACCCGGCAGCAGGACGATGCCCAGCTCCACCTCCGCGCCGGGGTGCCACACCGTCCTGACGCCCGTACCCGCCCCCGTGCCCCCGGCCGTGCAGGGGCCCGGGCCCGGGGCGGCGGGGCGGGCGCCCGCGTAGGGCGCGCCGGGGCCGCCGTCGACGAGCACGACCGCGTACCGGCCGTGCTCGGGCAGGTCCAGGGCGGCGGACACCTCCGCGAGGTCGGCGACCCGGATCGTGCCGTCGAGCAGTGTCGCCGTCATGACCCGCAGACGGTTCTCCCGGCGCCAGACGAGCCGGCGTTCCACCTGCCGGTACGCCTCGGCGACGAGCGTGCAGTGTTCGTCGACGAAGTTCCACACGTCCGCGGCGACGTGCACCAGCAGCCGTACGTCCTCGGGGCGGTGACGGGCGGTCTCCTCGACGAGGCCCTGCCAGACGAGGGCGCCGCCGATCCGGAACGCGTGCAGCAGGGCGTCGAGCGGAAGCCCCTGTTCCGCCCGTACCGCGCCGATCTTCCAGGAGCAGCGCCGGGCCGCGTCCCTGGTGCTGCGGGGGTCGATCAAGGAGCCGACGCTGTGACGCAGCGACCGGTGGGCCTCCTGCCACACGTCGGCCGCGTCCGCGGCGATCGCCGCCTGGTAGGCGGGTTCCTGGTCCCGCAGCTCCGCGACCAGCCGGTCGGTCAGGTCCGGGAGGTCGTCCAGCAGTACCCGTGCCGCCCGGTGGAGGGCACCGAGGGCCTCCGCGTTGACGAGGGACCGGGTACGCACCGGCCCTCTCCCCGGCGCCGCCGGGGCGCCCGGACCGGCGAGGCCGGGCCGGGCGGACGGATGGGCCGGCCCGGCCGCGGCCGACGGGGCCTCGGGCACGGTCCGGAACCGGCTTCGTACGACGTGCTGCTGCATCGCGGCCCTCCACCGAACTCGTTCGGGTCCGCCGCCGGGATTGACCCGCGCGCCGGACGAGCGTCGAGTCCGAAGGATGGCATACCGTCCGGTCGGTCCCCAGGGGTCCGGCGTACTCGGTTCCCCCGCAGTGCGCCGGGCGGCCCCCTTCCTCCGGTCCGCTCGCGCGCGGACGGCACTCGCGCGGCGGCACCTGGAAGCCGCGCGCTCACCGTCCCGCGGCCCGGCGGGCACGGCCGCCGTCCGTCACCGCCGGGCCGCCCCGCCCGATTCCGCGCCTGCCCAGCCCGCGTCCACACCCGCACCTGCGCCCGCGCCTGCCCCGCCCGCGTCCACACCCGCACCCGCGCCCGCTGCCACGTGGCGCCGGTGCACCCCCGCCCCGCACGCGTCACGGCCCGGCGCTCCGGAACCCCGGCCGGTGGTGGGCCGTCGGACCGTGCGCCGCGGATCGGGCGCGGCGCCGCAGGGCTCACCCCGGCGGCGGTCCGGCCTGCTGTGCCCGGTCGACCAGGCGGGAGAGCTCGACGCGCGAGCGCACGCCCAGGACGGCGAACACGTTGCGGAGATGGTGGTCGACCGTCCGCGGACTCACCGAGAGCCGCACGGCGACCTCCCGGTTGGTCGCGCCGTCCGCGACGCAGCGTGCGATCCGCAGCTGCTGCGGCGTCAGCCGGTCCAGCGGCCCCGCGCTCTCCCCGGTGGCCGCCCCCGTCGCGCGCAGCTCCGCCCGGGTCTGCCCGGCCCACGCGCGGGCGCCGGACCGCTCGAACGCGTACAGCGCGTCCCGCAGCCGGCCGCGGGCCTCGCGCAGCCTGCGGCGGCGGCGCAGCCACCGTCCGTACAGCAGGAGCGTCCGCCCCCGTTCGAAGTCGCCACCCGCGAGTTCGTGGCGCTCCAGGGAGTGCGCGTACAGCTCCTCCACCCGGGAGACCGGCGCGAGCAGCGCCCGGCAGCGGGCCAGCTGGGCCGCCGCCTGGGGGTCCGCGCCCTGCGCCGCCCACAGGGCGAACTCCTCCACCGCCGCGGACGTGTGGGCCCGTTCGCCCGCCAGCACGGCGGCCTCCACGAAGCAGGGCAGCGCGAGCCGCCGGATCGCGAAGTGCCCGCAGCGGTGCCCCGGCCGCACCAGCGGCCCCAGCCGGGCCACGGCCTCCGAGGCCAGCCCCCGGCACAGGTCGGCCCGTCCCAGGGCCCACTCCGCGAGTGTCGCCGCCTGGACCAGCCCGTGCGGGCCGGCCACCGCGAGCGCCGCGCCCGCGTGCCTCGTCACGGCCGCCGCCTCCCCTTCCACGGAGGCCACCAGCGCCAGCACGGCGTGGTGATGCGCCGCTGCGTTCCGGTGCCCCGACCGCACGGCCGCCCGCAGCCCCTCCTCGGCGTGCGTACGGGCCCTCGCGTGCCGACCCGTCCGCAGCTCCGCGTACGCGAGCTGTTCCAGCGCCTTCGGCACGTACGTGGGCACCCGGTGGGACCGGGCCGCCGCGAGCGCCCGGGCCCCCAGCAGGCTCGCCTCGGCGACGTTCCCCAGGACCAGGGCCGCGCTCCCCGCGCGCAGCAGGCGTTCCGGGTCATGGTCCCGGGCCGCCCGCTCGGTCACCCGGCGCAGCGGCGCCCGCGCCAGGTCCAGGCGGGTGCGCAGGGCGGCGAGCATCCCCGTCCGGTAGTCGTCCGCGGGATGCGCCCCGCCGTCCTCCAGGACGGCGACGCACGCTGCCTGTTCCCCGGCGGCCCAGGCCGCCTCCAGGGCGACGAGCCGCGCGCGCAGCGCCCGTTCGGGGTCGTAGGGGCCGAGCAGCGACGCCGCGAGGAGCAGACTCCCGAGAGCATCGCCCACCGGCCCGTCCTGGAGGGCCAGCGTGCCCCGGACCAGTTCGGCGGCCCCGCGCACCGCGTCGTGTGCGGGCGTGCCGTCCGCGGCGGCGAGCAACTCACGCGCGCGGTGGGGCTGTCCTGCCAGCCGGGCGTGCTCGGCCGCCGCCGTCAGCCGCGCGGTCCGGGCGCTCCCGGCCGCGGACAGTTCCCCGGCCCGGGCCAGCGCGACCGACAGCTCTCCGGGTCCCGCCCGCAGCCCGGGGGCCTCGGCGGCGGCCGCCACCAGGGCTGCGAGACGCGGATCCGGTCCGGTGGCCGCCATGGCGCGGTGCACCAGCCGCGCCAGCCGGTGGGAGCCGCCGTCGAGGGCCGCGGCGAGCAGGCCGTGTGCCGCCCGCCGCCGCGAGGGCGGGGCGCCGAGGTGCACCGCGCGGCGGAGCCGCGGGTCGTCGAAGCGGACACGGCTGCCGGTGCAGCGCACGATCCCGGCGGCCTCCGCGAGGTCGAGCGCTCCGGCGCGCACGCCGGCGGCCCCCGCAGCGCGCAGGACCAGCGCCGCCTCCGCGCCCGCCCCGTCCGGTGAGATCTCCTCGGCCGCGGCCACCAGCAGCAGCAACAGGCGTGTGTCCTCGGCCAGACCGGTGAGCCTGCCCCCGGCCACGCGGGCGAGGACGGCCGCGTCGGCCAGCGGTCTGGGCAGTGGTGCGCGACCGCAGAGCTGGTCCGGTGCGAGCCGTGCGACGAGTGCCGCCAGGAGGGCGGGGTTCCCCGCCCCCTCGTGCAGCAGCTCCTCCCGCACACACGCTGGGGCGGACCCGTCGGTGAGCGCGTCGAGCAACTCCCGTGCCGCGGAACCGTCCAGGGGCCCGAGCGCCATGGCGGGGAGGGAGTCGAACTCCGGCGCGCGCGCCCGGCGCGGCGCGGTCGACAGCAGCAGCCCGACACCTGGCAGCCGCTCGGTGCGGTGGGCCGCGAAGCCGAGCGCGGCCCGGGATCCCGTGTCCCACAGGTCCGCGTCGTCCACGCACACCAGGAGGGGCCGGCGCGCCGCCGCGCCGAGGGCGTCCAGCAGAACCCCAGGGCCCGGAGCCGCGTCATGCGGGGGGAGCGGGGCGCCGAGCCGGCCGCGGCCCGCCTCGGCCAGGGCACGCAGACCGGCGCAGGGCACGTCCCGCTCGTCCGGTACCGCCCGCACCAGCACCGCGGCACCGGGGGCGAAGGACTCCACCGCGTGTTCCAGCAGCGCGCTGCGCCCGAGGCCCGTGTCCGCGGTGAGGACGAGGCAGCCCCCGGACCCGGCGCGGGTCCTCTCCAGGAAGGCGGCCAGGCGGGCGCGTTCGGTGGTGCGGCCGTACAGCCGCAGGTCCGGTGCGGTCGTCTCTCCGGTCACGCCGGCACGGTACGTCCGCGCCGACGGGCCGGGAAGGCGTGCCCGGCTCGCCGGCGGCAGGCCCGGCACCCCCTCCTGCCTGGTCGGACGGTCCCCGGGGAGCGCCGGGACCCGGGGCGGGCGCCCAGGCCCGGCGCGGCGATCCTGTGCGCCGGCACAGCCGGCCGAAGGGCGACCCGGCCGGGCGCGGCGGAGCCCGTGCGGCCCGCCGTTCCCGAGCGCGGCCCCTCCCCTTCCCGAGCGAGGCCCCCCATCCCGAACGCGCCCCCTCCCCATCCCGAACGCGCCCCCGCCCCCTCCCGAGCGCGGCCCCTCCCCTTCCCGAGCGAGGCTCCCCTTCCCCTTCCCCCTTCTGCCGGGCGGCCCGGCCGGGGCGACGGCCCTCCGTCGGCGGTCCGGTGCGCGGTGCCCGGCCGGCCCTGCCGTGGCGGCCGGTCCCCCCGGCACCGGCCACACGTAGGACGGGACGGCCGTGCACGCGGCGGTCCCGCGTGCACGGCCGTCCGGGTGACTGCGCGTCAGGATCCGTGCGGGCAGGTGCCCCGGTACTCCTCGATCGTCAGACTCGGGCGCGGCACCGGGCAGAGGAACTGCTCGTACCGGGTGTCCTCGTCGATGAAGCGCTTCAGCCAGGCGATGCTGTACTTCGCGATCGTCGTGTTGGACGTGTTCGGCGTGAAGTGCGAGGCCCCGTTCAGCTCCAGGTACGCCTTGTCGAGCGAGGAGGGCAACGACTCGTAGAACGGCTCCGAGTGGGAGTAGACGGGCGCCACGGTGTCGCCGTCCGCCCCGATCACCAGGGTGGGCGTCCGCACCTCGGGCCACGTCTTGTCGGTGTTCCACCCGGTCAGCGGGATCGCGGCCCGGAGCGAGGGGCGGCTCTTCGCCGCCTCCAGCGAACCGCCGCCACCCATGGAATGGCCCATCACGCCCAGTCTGGAGGCGTCGACGCGGGAACGGACCGAGCTGCGCTGCGTCAGGTAGTCGAGTGCCGCGAGGAGCTGGCGGCCGCGGCTCGCGGGCTGGTCCAGCGTGGTGTTGGTGTCGATGGTGAAGACGACGAACCCCTGCGAGGCCAGTCGCGGCCCCAGCCAGGCGATGGAGGACTCGTACGCCGTGAAGCCGGGCGAGATGACGACGGCGCCGAAGGTGCCGTCCGACGTGCTCGTCGGGTAGTACACGGTGCCTCCGCCGAAGCCGGAGACGACCAGCGACGAGACGTTCGTCTGGGAGACCGCGTAGGGGCCGCGGACCGCCTCGATGCTGGAGTTGCTCGGCGCCGGACCTCGCTCGTACGGGTTGTCGGCGGCCCGGGCCGCGCCGGGCACGGCGGTGACGGTGAGCGCGACGGTCGCGGCGGTGGCGAGCAGACCGGTCGTCAGGGACCGGCGGCGCCGCCGCGCGGAGGGCGCCGCGGCGGGCAGGCCGCCGGGGCGGGGTGCGGGGCTCGTGCCGGGGGAGGTGCTGCGGGTGCGCTGGTGCACGACGGAGTCGTCCTCTCGGTCGTGGCGGCCGGAGCGGTCCCGGCCCCGGCCGGGACGGCCGGGGGAGCGTGCCGGGGAGCCGCGGGTGGCGTCGCCGTGTTCGTTGGCGGTGCCACTGTGGGGGCGCTGCGCGGGACGCGGCATCGGCACAATCGCCGGTCTCGGTCCTGCTTGCGCTCCGCCTCACCCCGGCCCGGGCTGCGAGGACCGTCCGGGAGCGGCCGCGGGCACACCGGTGCGGTGCACGCCGTCGTAACGGCGGAACAGGCGCAGACGGCCGGGTCCCGGACCGGCTCCGGCGGCGAGGGCTTCCCAGCACCGTGCGGTCAGGGCGCGTGCCCGGGTGCCCGGCCAGGGCTGCGGAAGCAGCTCGGGGGGCAGCAGGGGGTCGGGCTCCATGGCGGTGGTGAAGGACGCCGCCAGCTCGATCGTGTACCTCAGGCGCTCGGTGTCCGTGGGCCGTTGCGTGCCCGACAGTCGGGTCAGGAGGGCCGAGGCCAGGGTGGCGAGTGCCTCGTGGCGGTCCGCGATCCGCCGGAGCGGCCAGAGCCGGGCGGCAAGCCGGACCGGGTCGGCCTCGTCCCCGATCCGCAGGTCACGGCTGGTGAGGCGAGTCAGTGACGGCAGGACGCCCAGGTGGCGGGCGTGCGCCTCGGCCATCTCCCCGATGGCGTTGGCGCTGACGTAGAGCCCGCCCTGCAGGGGCGCCGCGCCGAGGTGCAGGAGGGTGTCGCGCAGGGTGTCGCGGGCCTGCCGCGAGGACTCGGGGATGGCGAAGGCGAACAGGTGCCAGGTCCCGTCCCAGGGGGCCAGCCCCTGGTCCTGCCGGTAGGCGTGGCGGACGTACTCCACGTCCGGCGTGACGGCGCCGGTGGCGTCCGCGGTGGTGCGCAGCACGGCCTTGCGCCCCCGCCCCTCCTGAATGAACCGGCCTTCGGCGACGAGCCGTTTGAGGCAGAGGCGGACCTGCTGGTCGGTCATGCCGAGGTCCGCGGCCACCGCATACAGTTCGCCGGCGTCGACGGTGCCGTCCTCGCGGACGAGGGCGAACACCAGGGTCCGGGTGCCGATCCCGGACGTGGCGGGCTCCGGGTCGTGGGCGGCACCCGCGGGCCTGCTGGTCATGCCTGCTCCTGGGTATCGCCGGGGACGGTGCCGTTCCCGTGGCCGGGGTGGTCCGGGACGGTGCCGCTTCCGTGCGCTGGGTGCTCGACGTGCTCCGGGTGCTTGACGTGCTCCGGGTGCTCGGCGTTCTCCGCGTGCCCCGGGACGGCGCGGTGCATCGTGGTCACGGCACCGAAGCCCATCAGGCCCCGGAGGTACGGGGTCCGCTCGGTCCGTGCGGCGACGAAGCCGTGCCGCTCGTACAGCGCGCGGGCGCGCGGGTTGACGTCGACGACGTCCAGCCGGATCCGCGAGCAGCCGTGCTCCGCGGCCAGGGCGGCGATCTCCGTCAGCAGCAGGCTCCCGATGCCCCTGCCGCGGTGGCCCGGGCCGACGGCGATGCCGTCCATGACGAGCTCCCCGGGGCGGGGCGTGCGTTCGAGGAGCGCCAGGACGGCGAGACGCGGCAGGCCGCGGAGCAGCCCGTAGCCGGCGAGCACGTCCCGCGCGCCCCCACCGGTGAGGCCGCGGCCGCCGAGCCGGTAGCCGGCCACGCCCACGACCTGTTCACCGCCGGGGGCGAGTGCCACGACCGCGCGGTCGTGGTGGATGTGCCGGGCCAGGAAGGCACGGCCCTGCTCGGCCGGCCCCAGGGCGGCCCCGAGTTTGCGGCCGAAGGCCTCCCAGTACAGGCCGGCCACCCGCTCTTCGGCGCCGTGGGGCACCCCGCGCCGAACGGTGGGTGCTGCGTCCATCGCTCCTCCTCGTGTGTCGTCCGCCTGCGTCCGACCGTCGTCATTCTACGCATGAATGAGATACGGTCGTACCGAGAACGAGCGTTTTGGATTCGATACTTTTGGGGTGGGGAGACCGGTGGAACCGCAACGCAAGGTCCCGGCACGCCGCCGTGCGGTGCGAGCGGTGCTCGCGACCGTGGCGGCCCTGGCGGTCGTGGCAAGTGGCCTGGCAGGGCTGGTGGTCTGGCAGCACACGTACGACCTCCGGGAAGAGGCGGTGACCCTGCGGCACGACGGGCGGACCCTGCACGGCGTGCTGGCCCGCCCCGAACAGGGCGACGGTCCCTTCCCCCTGGTGGTCTTCGTCCACGGGGACGGCCCCGTGGACGCGACCCACGACACCTTCTACCGGCCGATGTGGGAGGCCTTCGCCCGGGCGGGATACGCCTCGCTGTCCTGGAACAAGCCGGGCGTGGACGGCGCGCCGGGCGACTGGCTCGACCAGACCATGGACGACCGTGCACGGGAAGCCGCCGACGCCATCGCCTGGGCCCGGCAGCGCCCGGACGTCGACGGAGACCGGATCGGCCTGTGGGGCGCCAGCCAGGCCGGATGGGTGCTGCCCAAGATCGTCGCGAAGGACGGCCGGATCCAATTCGTCGTCGCCGTCTCGCCCGCAATCGACTGGGAGCAGCAGGGCCGCTACAACCTTCTCGCCGAACTGCGCCGCGACGGTGCCTCCGCCGCCGAGACCGCCGCCGCGCTCCGTCGCCGCGAGACCGTCCTCGAACTCCTCGGCCGGGGCGCCTCGTACGAGGAGTACCAGCGGGCCGTCGGGGACGCACAGACCATGACGGCCGCCCGCTGGCGGTTCGTCTCCAGGAACCACACCGCCGACGCGACCGCCGACCTGCCGGCCCTGCGCGAGGTCCCCGTCCTGCTGGTGCTCGCCGGCCGTGACGTGAATGTGGACACCGCCGACACCGAGGCCGCCTACCGCCGCCTGCTTCCCTCACCACGACTGCGGGTCGCCCACTACCCCGACGCCGCCCACAGCCTCGTCAAGTACGACGTGGAGACCTCCCCGCCGCGCCTGACCCTGACCGCGCTCTTCGCGCCGCGGTCCCTCTTCGCCGAGGGCTTCCTGGCGGACCAGCGGCGCTTCCTGGCGGACCAGCGCCGCCTCCTGGCCTCCGCCGACCCCGGGGAAGCGCGGCGCTGACCGCCCGGGCGCCCGCTGCCACCGCCGCGTTCCTTCAGCCCCCTGGATGACCGGGGGGACCGTCGCGGCGGGCCCGACGGCACGGGCGTCATGCCGCCGAAGCCGGTGCCGAGGGGAGATCCGGGCCGTGTGGTGCCGTGGCTGCGGGCCGGCTCCCGGTGTCAGAGAGCGAGGCTCATCAGGATCTCGTCCCGGTCGTCGCCCGGGGCCACCCGGAGCGCGCCGGGCCATCGGCCCACTTCGACCCAGCCCAGGGTGCGGTAGAAGTCCTCCAGCCCGGGACCGGCTCTCGCCGTGAGCCGCAGGCGCTCCAGCCCCATGTCCGCCCGGGCGGTCTCCTGGACCTGCCTCAGGAGGCCGCCCCCGATGCCGCGCCGACGGCATCGGGGGTGGGTCTGCGGGTGGTTGACGGTGCCGCAGTGCGCCACCAGCGGGTGGGGATCGCGGTGGATGACCAGCCAGCCGGCCGGCACGCCCCGGAGGGTGGCGACGAGCAACCGGCTGTGCCGGGGGTCGAGCCGCCGGGTGAGGTCGTCGACGGCCGGACCGACGTCGCGGGAGGTCACGGGCGGCAGGGGGAAGCGGGCGGCGATCACGGCCCGCGTTGGTCACGGTCTCCCAGCAGTCGATCAGTTCGGCCCGCAGCTCCGGGGTGACCTGATCGGAGTGCGTGAAGTGGAGGAACCGGAGAGCGTCGTCCTCGTTCATGTCCGCCAGCCAGCCAGAGACGGTGCCGGGGATCGGTCACCCGGTGGGTGACGTCCTATCGGGCGCTGCTGTAGGGGAGGAGGGCCATCTCCCGGGCGTTCTTGATCGCGGCGGCGAGCTGTCGCTGCTGCTGGGCGCTGACGCGGGTGACACGGCGGCTGCGGATCTTGCCGCGGTCGGAGATGAACTTCCTCAGCAGGTCGGTGTCCTTGTAGTCGATGTAGGTGATGCCTGCCGCGTCGAGCGGATTGGGGCGGGACTTCAGCGGCCTTTGGGGGTTCTGCCGGCGTGCCATGGGTCGGTGTCCTCGGGTCGGGCCGCTCGGTCAGGAGACGGGGTCGAGAAGGGAGTCGAAGGCGGCGGGGAGGGACCTCCATGCCTCGGGGCCCGCCGCGTACTCGGCGTCGGTGAGCAAGCAGGACTCCAGGAGCTGTTCCAGGCCCTGGCGGTCGAGGCCGGGGGAGGTGAAGACGAGGTGCTGGCAGCAGTCGCCGTGCTCCGGGTGCCAGTCGAGCGCGGCCGCCGCCCTGCGCATCGGCGGGACCATCTCCCAGGCGGCGTCGGGCAGGGAGGCCAGCCAGGGGCCGGCGTTCTCCACGCACAGGGCGCCGCCGGCGGCGTCCCAGGCCAGCAGGGTGTCGGGGCGGTCGGCGAGCCAGAACCGTCCCCGGCTTCGGGCCGCCGCGCAGCACAGGTGCTCCAGCGCCTCGTACAGGCGCCTGGGGTGGAAGGGGCGGCGGCGGTGCCAGACCAAGGTGGTGACGCCTGCTTCGTCGGCTTCCTGGGGCAGCAGAGCACAGGCCGGGTGCTGTGCGGCGGCCGCCGCTTCCACGTCGAAGCCGGCGAGGGCCAGCGCGGCCAGCTCGCCGGATCCGGCATCCACCCGTCGAGCGGTCGGGTGGAGCTGGGCGAGCAGGGCGCGGTCCTCGTCGTCGGCCTCCCCGCTGTCGACGAGGGCGAGTACGGGCGCGTACTCCAGCTGGCGTGCCCAGGTGTCGCCGACCGTGCGCTGGTCCGAGGCGGCCGCCGCGAGGCCCGCTTCCGCCAGGTCGTCTCCGTTGGCGAGGTAGGGCAGGACGAGGGCCGGGTCCACCGCGGTGATCACCCCGGTGAGGTCGAGCGCGTCGGCTCCGTGCTGGGCGACGACCTCGGCCATCGCCTTGGGTTCGACGGAGTCCCACAGTTCGACGACGGCCAGCCGGGTCAGGTCGCCGTCGGCCAGCCGCTCCAGCTCGGGCACCAGGTCCTCGCGGAGCGCGCAGCAGGCGCAGTCGTTGACGAGGGGAGCCTCGCCCCGGGACAGCTCGCCGGTGGCATCGCGTACGACGCGCTGGACGGTGCCGTCGGCCGCCGTGGACAGGTCGTGGTGGAGGGCGACGCTGCCCGGGACGGTGCGCAGCAGCCGCTCCACGACCTCGCCGCGCGCGTCGCTGTGGAGCCCGGCGACGATGACGACGGGCAGGGTCACTTGCGGCCCCCGTAGCGGCGCTCGAAGCGCTCGACGCGTCCGGCGGTGTCCATGACGCGGGCGGTGCCGGTGTAGAAGGGGTGGCTGACGTTCGAGATCTCGACGTCGACGACCGGGTAGGTGTTGCCGTCCTCCCATTCGACGGTTTTCTCGCTGGACATGGTGGACCGGGTGAGGAACGCGTGGTTCGCGGCCTTGTCGCGGAAGACGACGGGGCCGTAGGCGGGGTGGATGCCGGGCTTCATGAGTGTCCTCGGGGCTGGTGGGGCGGGGGAGGGGGGAGGGGATCAGCGCTCTTCGCGGAAGTCGACGTGGCGACGGGCAACCGGGTCGTACTTGCGCAGCACCATGCGGTCGGGATCGTTGCGGCGGTTCTTGCGGGTGACGTAGGTGTAGCCCGTGCCGGCCGTGGAGCGGAGCTTGATGACCGGGCGTACTTCGTTGCGTGCCATGCCGGTACTATACGGGAATGGAAATCGTTTCCAATAGCTATCCAGAGAGGGGCAGGTAGCACCTTGTCCGCCCACTGTCAGCTGACCGGCGCCCAGCCGGGATTCGGCAACACCATCTCCCACTCGCACCGGCGGACCTCCCGTCGCTTCGACCCCAACATCCAGCGCAAGCGCTACTGGCTGCCCAGTGAGGGACGTCATGTCCGTCTGACGCTGAGCGCCAAGGCGATCAAGACCGTCGACACCATCGGTATCGAGGCCGCGGTGGCCCGTATCCGCGCCCGGGGAGTGAAGGTCTGATGGCCAAGAGGAGCAAGATCGCGCAGAACGAGAAGCGCAAGGTGGTCGTCGCGCGGTACGCCGCCCGGCGCGCGGAGCTGAAGGAGATCCTCCGGCGGCCGTCCT
The DNA here is from genome assembly GCF_000377145.1 of Streptomyces sp. CNT372. Classification (NCBI taxonomy): domain Bacteria; kingdom Bacillati; phylum Actinomycetota; class Actinomycetes; order Kitasatosporales; family Streptomycetaceae; genus Streptomyces; species Streptomyces sp. CNT372. The sequence continues at coordinate 47,246 of NZ_KB897791.1, forward strand.
CCACGGAGGAGGAGCGTGCGGCCGCCCAGGCGGAGCTGCGCAAGCAGCCCCGTAACGCGAGCGCCACCCGGGTGCGCAACCGCGACAGCGTCGACGGCCGGCCCCGCGGGCACCTGCGGAAGTTCGGCCTCTCGCGCGTCCGGATGCGCGAACAGGCGCACGCCGGATTCCTGCCCGGAGTCACCAAGTCCTCCTGGTAGCTGTCGGCGCAGGTGGACCGGGCCCACACCTTTGGCGGGGTGTGGGCCCGGTCGTTTTCGTACCGTTCCGGCCGAGGGGGACCGGGATTCCGGTTCGCCCGACCCGGCAGGGGGTTCATGCGTTCCCGAGCAGGGGGTCGTCCCAGCGGTTCCACCTCTCACGGCCGAGGGCCACCTCGGCCTCGTCCAGCAGGGCGCCGTCCAGTGCGCCGGTGATGCGGCCGGTGTCCAGACCCGTGCCCGTGAAGGCGATCTCGTTGCGCCGCTCGCCGTACCGGTCGTCCCAGAACCAGCAGGCCAGGGTGCGGCGCTGCGGAGAGGCGGCCTCCCAGGCCGGCGAGGCGTGGGCCTCCAGCCAGCGGTCCGCCTCGACGAGCTCCAGGTGGCCGCCCGCCGAGCGCCAGGTGACGACCGCGTCGGGGCGGCTGGCGAGCCAGAGATGGCCGCGGCTGCGCAGTACGCCGAGCATGACCTCGCCCAGCGCGTCGGCCAGGCGCTCCGGATGGAGCGGCCTGCGGGCCCGCCAGACGACCGTGGACACGTTCAGGCCGGGGTCCGGGGCCGCGTAGGGAGAGCCCGTCGGATTCAGTCGGGCCTCCCACTGGGCGCGCATGGGGGCGTGCGGCTGTGCGCGGGCGAGGACCCGGCCGGACGCCGGCTGCCTGGCGATGACCCGGTCGAGGGTGACCATGCCGGCGCGGGGGTTGAGGTGGCGGAGGAGTGTGGCGGCCTCCTGCGTATGTGCTCCGTCCTCCGTCGGGGTGCCCGCGAGGACGACCGCGTCGGCCGCCTCCACCTGGCGGGCGGCGATCTCGGCGGGGGTGAGCGGTTCGCTGTGTCCGTCACCGCTCCAGACGCGGACCGCCCGGTGGACGCACGTGATGTCCGCCAGCAAGGTGCTCGCCGTGACGCCGGCGAGGACGAGAGCGGCGTCGTAGTGGTCCTCCAGGTTGTCGGCCCCCACGCGGGAGCGCCAGAGGTTCAGCAGGAAGGGCAGCGGGTCGAGGTGTTCGGGCAGGGCCAGGATGACGTGGACGGACTTCCGCGCCCGCCGGAGCGAGACCAGGTCCTGCCGCAGGATGATCGCCGGGTCGCCGGTCGCGCCCAGGCTCGCCGTGGCGGCGGGCCGCCCGTCGGCGGTGGTCATCATGCGCTGGACCACGGGGTGGTGGCCGGAGGCGCTCTCCTGTACGGACACGGAGAGGGTGAGCGACTCCGGATGGGTCCGCTGGAGCTGGGCGACGAGTTCGCCGCGTATCCCGGGCGTATTGCCGACCACGACGCTCAACAGCCCCTTGGGGCCGTCGGTCGGCATCACGCGCCCCGAGTGCGCCCGGGGCGCGGGGTGGCCTGCCGGCTCGGCGCGCATGCGGCGTGCGGCATGCGGCGGACCGCCTCGTCGGTCCGCTCGCCGCGCGCGGCGCGGCTGCTGCGGGAGGAGGGGCAGGAGTGTTCCCCGCCCGCCGTGTCGTGTCCGGTCTCGCGCATCGATGCCCCTAATGAAAATGGTTCCCATTTTTATATCATGGTGCCCGGGGGACGGGACCGGGAAGCGCGAGGTGTCGTGCGAGGGGCCGATCCGTCGCGCGGGGTGAATAGTTGATTTCCGTCCTCTCCGGCTCTCCGGGCTTGGCGGCACCTGCCCCGGGAAACGACTACGGGGGAGCGGTTGCCGTGAACGCCGGGGCGGTGACCGTTGGGCCAGGGGGGTTTGGTGGACGAGGAGCCGTTGTACCTGCGGCCGCGGGTGGATGCGGCGCTCGCGTCGCTCCTGCGGGACGGGCCGTTCCTGCACGCGCTGTGTGACGCCCTGGGGTCGCCGCTGAACGTGCTGCTGCCGGAGGCCGTCGCGGAGAACGCCGCCCGCTTCCAATCCGTCCACCGGCGTCACCACCTCGGCGGCCGGGTGTACTTCGCGCACAAGACGCACCGGTCCAGCGCCCTGGTCCGGCGGCCGGCCGCCTGCGATCCCGCCGGCGTGGGGATCGACGTGGCCTCTCTGGAGGAGCTGCGGCACGCGTTGAGCTGCGGGTTCACCGGTGATCGGGTGATGGCGACCGGCCCCGAAAGGGCCGGGAGTTCCTCTGGCTCGCGGCCGTCGCCCGGCGGGACGCGGGCGCACCGCCGGCCTCGGGCCCTGCTCTCATCCGACCTCCCACGTGGGGCGCCGCCGGGCGGAGCGGGCGGGTGGTCACCGGTACGAGGGCCGGGAGTCGTGGTGGCTGGCGGCCGCGGCGGACCCCGAACTGGCGGACTCCTTCGAACGCCGGGGGCGGGGCCGTCCCCAGGCCGGTGCCGGTGCCGGTGCCGGTGCCGGTGGAGCCAACCACCATCTGCCGGTCCACCGGCACGCCGAACTGCTGCGCGCCAGGCGGGATTCCGTCATGTCGCGCCGGTGTGGCAGGTGGGGGACAGCTGCGTGCTCGTGGCCGTGAAGGACTGACCGGCAGGCCCACAGCCGCGGGCGACCGGCGGGGCCGCTGGACTGGCGGCAGGCCGGGCCGGACCTTCGTCCGCGACCGCATCGCGACCGCATCGCGACCGCATCGCGTACGTGTCCGGGCGAGGCAGGCGCCAACTGCACGCCTGTGACAAGGAGTCGGGGAGGAAGCTACGCGGCGTCACCCCGTCGAAGAGCACCAGCGGGCCGACCGCCGTCCTCACCGGCCGCTGAGCGGTCCGGTGTCGCCCGTTCTCCGCCGTGGGCGGGCGCGCCCCGCGCGGGAGGTTTCCACCGGGTGGAGGGTCTGGCCGGCCGGCTCCCGCGCGGCCGGACCGAGGCGGCAGTCGGTGCAGACGCCCGTCAGCTCCACGGTGTGCTCCACCTCGGCGAATCCCGTGGCCTCGGACACGTTCTCGGCCCAGCGTTCCACCGCGTCCGCCTCCACCACCGTGCTGAGACCGCAGGTACGGCAGACGAGATAGTGGCGGTGTCCGTCGACGGGGCGTGGCCGGTAGAGCCGTTCCCCCGACCTCTCGCGAATGACGTCCACCTGTCCCGACTGGTTCAGGACGTGCAGCGCCCGGTACACCGTGGTCAGGCCGATGGCGACCCCGTCGGCTTCGAGCGCCTCGTGGAGGTCCCGCGCGGAGGTGAAGGTGCCACGGGCGTGCAGGGCGCCCAGAACGGCCTGCCGCTGCCGGGTGCTGCGCGGAGGCGCGGATCGCTTCGGTGTCGGTGCGTCGCGCAGGACGCCCACCTCCCGGGGAGCGGGGGCCGGTTGGAACGGTGTCGGTCGGCCGACATGGAGCGGTCCGGCACGAGACCTCACGGTAGCTCACATGATAATCATTGTCGTAAAGCGTGGTGTGGGTGCCGAGCCGTTCGCGCCCTGTCGTGGCCCCGGAAGGGGCGGCCGTGGGGATGTGCGTTCCGCGGTGCCGGCGGTGGAGGCGAGCCGCGCATGCGGGCAGGCGGGCGACGGCTGCCGGTCGCGCTCCGCCCCGGGGGGCCTGTGCGGTCCGGCCCCGGGGCGCCGAGGTGTCCGCGCGTGGCTCCGCCGGCCCCCCTCGCGGGCCCGGGGTGCGCCACGCGCGGACGGTCGGACCCTAAGCGCCAATGGCATCCATTTTCAATACCGTCGACGCGAGTCCCTCGCGCGGTCCACTGGAGAGCCCGGGTGTACGGGTGGACAATCGAAGTGATTTCCATTTCAGATCCCCTGACCAGGGAGGATCCATGCGTGGCGTGTCGATCAGCCCCCCGCGAGTACTTCTCCTCGGAGCCTCGGTGGCCCTGATGTGCGCGTGGACGCCGGGCCCCGTGTCCGCGGCGCCCGCCCCCATCCCCGTGGTCGCCTCCACCAACGTCTACGGAGACGTGGTGGAGCGGATCGGCGGCGACCGGGTGTCCGTCGTCTCGATCATCAACGACCCCGCGCAGGACCCGCACTCCTACGAGGCGAACACACGTACCCAGCTGGAGCTCTCCCGGGCCAGGGTGGTCGTCGAGAACGGCGGCGGCTACGACGGCTTCGTCGGCACCATGCTGCGCAGCACGGACAACGCATCGGCGGAGGTGATCAACGCTGTGCAGGTCTCGGGCAAGTCGCCCGGTGACGGTGGGGAGTTCAACGAGCACGTCTGGTACGACCTGCCCTCCATGAGCCTTCTCGCCGACCGGATCGCCCGGACCCTCGCCGCGATCGCGCCCGCCGGCGCCGACGTCTTCGAGAAGAACGCCGAGGACTTCAAGGACGGACTCGCCGGACTCGAACAGCGGACCAACCAGATCGAGGCCGACCACGCCGGCACGCCGGTGGCGGTCACCGAACCCGTCCCGCTCTACCTGACCGAGGCGTGCGGCATGGTCAACAAGACCCCCGAGGCCTTCAGCGAGGCCGTGGAGGAGGGCGACGACGTGCCGCCCCGGGTGCTCGGCGAGACGCTGGCGCTGTTCAACGACCGCGGCGTGCGGGCACTGGTCTACAACGAGCAGACCACCGGCCCGCAGACGGAGAGGGTGAGGGCGGCCGCCGAGGACAACGGGATACCCGTGGTACCCGTGACCGAGACGCTATCCCAGGGGGAGGACTACCTCAGCTGGATGGGAGCCAACATCACGGCCGTCGACCGCGCCCTGGACCGCTGATGCGGCGCACCGACGTCCCCGAGCCGCAGCCCCGGCCCCTTCGGACGGAGCGGGGCGAAGGCGGCGCCGGCGACGCGCCCGCGGTGAGCCTCCGGGGCGCCGCGCTCTCCTACGGCGAGCGCGTCCTGTGGACCGGCCTCGACGTCGATGTGCGACCGGGCGAGTTCCTCGCCGTGCTGGGCCCCAACGGCTCGGGCAAGACGAGCCTGCTGCGCGTCCTCCTCGGCAGACTGGCCCTCACCTCGGGATCCGTCGCGGTCCTCGGCCGCCCGCCCTGCCGCAGCGGCGGACTCGTCGGCTACGTCCCCCAGCAGAAGGCACTGCTCGCACACACTCCGCTGCGCGCACGGGACCTCGTCCGGCTCGGCCTCGACGGGCACCGCTGGGGCCTCCCGCTCGCCCGGGCCAAGGTCCACCGAAGAGTGGACGAACTGCTCGACTCCGTCGGAGCGCTCCCGTACGCCGACGTCCCCGTCGGCCGGCTCTCCGGCGGTGAACAGCAACGGGTGCGCATCGCCCAGGCGTTGGCGACGGATCCCCGGGTCCTGCTGTGCGACGAGCCGCTGCTCTCCCTCGACCTCCAGCACCAGCGCACCGTCACCGGCCTCGTCGACCGGCGGCGCCGGGCTGCCGGCACCGCCGTCGTCTTCGTGACCCACGAGATCAATCCGGTCCTCGGACCGGCCGACCGGGTTCTCTACCTGGCCGGCGGCGGCTTCCGGATCGGCCCACCGCAAGAGGTGCTGACCAGCGCCGTCCTGTCACGGCTGTACGGGACCCAGGTGGACGTCCTCCGGGTCCGCGGCCGCATCGTGGTCGTGGGGGCGCCGGACGCGGCCTCCTCCCGGCACCACGCCGCCCGGCCGAACGGGGCCGCACCGCCATGAGCATCCCGACCGGCCCGCCGCCCACCGTCGACGGCGGCGATCCGGGCCTCTGGCAGCGGATCTTCGACTTCACGGACTACGGAGAGCTGCTGGCCCTGGTGCACAACTCGTTGCTGGCCGGAGCCCTGCTCGGCCTCGTGGGCGGCCTCGTCGGCGTCTTCGTGATCATGAGAGACCTGCCCTTCGCGGTCCACGGCATCAGCGAGCTGTCGTTCGCGGGTGCGGCGGCCGCCCTGCTGGCCGGGGTCAACATCGTCGCCGGGTCGATCGCCGGCTCACTGCTGGCGGCCGCCGCGATCGGCCTGCTGGGGGTCCGCGCCCGCGACCGCAATTCGGTGATCGGGATCATCATGCCGTTCGGGCTGGGACTCGGGGTGCTGTTCCTCTCGCTGTACCAGGGCCGCGCGGCCAACAAGTTCGGCATCCTGACCGGGCAGATCGTGGCCGTCGACACCCCCCAGACGGCCTGGCTCGTGGGCACCTCCGTGGTCGTGCTGGCCGTCCTCGCCGTGCTGTGGCGGCCACTGACCTTCGCCAGTGCCGACCCCGACGTGGCCGAGGCCCGAGGAGTGCCCGTCCGGACCCTTTCGCTGGCGTTCATGGTCGTCCTCGGGCTGGCGGTGGCGCTGTGCGTGCAGATGGTGGGTGCGCTGCTCGTGCTGTCCCTGCTCGTCACCCCCGCGGCGGCCGCGGCCAGGGTCACCACCTCCCCGGTGCTGTTGCCCTTGCTGAGCGTCCTGTTCGCACTGGTCTCCATGGAGGGCGGCATCCTGCTCTCCCTGGGCAGCTCCATTCCCATCAGCCCGTACGTGACGACCCTCGCGTTCCTGATCTATCTGGCCTGTCGCCTCGTGGGCGCGCGCAGGGCCGCCGGAACCGCTCGATCCGTCCCGGCCGCCGAGGGCCCGCGCGTTCCCGGAGCCTGAGAGGGCCCATTCGACTGAGGCTGCCCGGGGAGCCAGACTGGAGGGGGAGTCCGTAGCGCCCCCCGGGGTGCGCGGAAGGAGGCTTTCATGCATCCCCTCGCCGTCGTCGGCGCTACCGCCGGCAAGCTGGCCCACTACGCGGTGTCCGGTGTCGTGGGCGCACTGATCGTGCAGAAGCTGCCTGATGCGAAGCCGGCCGCCCGGAAGGCGCTCGTCGGAGGGCTCGCCGGGGGCATCGTGGCAAGCCGGTGGCTGTCCTCGGCCGCAGAGGAGGCCCGGCTGCAGGCCGGGGACCTGCTCGCGGAGGCCCGTACCTCGCTCGGCGAGGAGGCTCCGCCGCCCTCGGCCGTCCAGGTCGACCACGACGATCACGGCCACGGGCACTGATCATGCCGACGGTGCTCGTCCGCTCGGTCGCGACGGGCCGGGCAAGGCTGACCGTGCCCTGGCTGCGGGACCGTCCCGGCTGCGCCGGGCTCGTCGACGACCGGCTCACCGGTCTGTCCGGGTTCCGCGCGCTGCGCGTCTTCCCCCGTACCGGCAGCGTCGTCGTCTGGATGGACCCTGCCGGTCTCGACGTGGACGCCCTGGTCGCCGCCCTCGAGGAGGAGCCGCCACAGTCCGTACCCGCCAAGCCCACCCGTTCCGCACCCGACTCGTCCACCGGAGAGGTGGCCCGGCTCGTGATCGGGGGAGCCGTGCTGGCCGTCGTCGCGGTGCGCAGGCTGCTCGCCCGCCCCCGTATCGGCGTCGGCTCCTCCGGTGTCCTCGGCGCGATCACCGTCTTCACCGGGCTGCCGTTCTTCCGCGGTGCCCTGCGCACCATGCGCGGCCGGAGCAGTCCCGGTACGGACACCCTTGTCACCGCCGCCACGGTCATCTCCCTGATCCTGCGGGAGAACGTCGTCGCACTGACCGTCCTGTGGCTGCTCAACATCGGGGAATTCCTCCAGACCCTCACCCTGCGCCGCACCCGCCGGGCGATCGAGGACCTGCTCACCATCGGCGAGGAGCGCGTCCGGCTGGTCGGGGAGGATGGCGCGGAGACCGAGGTTCCGCTGGATCAGCTGGAACCCGGTGACACCGTCGCCGTGTACGAGCACCACCGCATCCCCGTCGACGGGCACGTGGCCGGCGGCGAGGCACTCGTCGACCAGGCCGCCGTCACCGGCGAGGCCCTGCCGGTGTACGCGCGTGCCGGTGCCCACGTGTACGCCGGCACCATCGTCACCTCCGGCTCGCTGACCGTCCGGGCCGACTCGGTCGGCCGGGACACGACCGTCGGCCGGATCATCACCCGGGTCGAGGAGGCGCAGAGCGACCGGGCCCCCATCCAGACCGTCGCCGCCCGCTTCACCCGGCGCTTCGTCCCGGTCTCCTTCGCCCTGTCCGCGCTCACGTACGCGGTGACCCGTGACGCGCGCCGGGCGATGACGATGCTTCTCATCGCCTGCCCCTGCGCCGCGGGCCTGGCGACCCCGACCGCGATCAGCGCCGCCATCGGCAACGGCGCACGGCGCGGCACCCTGATCAAGGGCGGCACCCACCTCGAAGGCGTCGGCCGGGTGACGGCCGTGGTCTTCGACAAGACCGGCACACTCACCTTCGGCAGGCCCCTGGTCACCAGCGTTGTCACGCTCAGCGAACAGTTCGGTGCCGACGAGGTGCTGAGCCTGGCCGCGTCCGGCGAGCTCCACGCCCGCCACCCTCTGGCCCAGGCCATCGTCGCCCACACCGAGGAACAGCACCTGCACGTCCCTCTCCACCAGGCGTGCGAGGTCGTCCTCGGCATGGGCATGCGCGCCGAACTCGACGGCAGCCGACTCCTCGTGGGCAGCCCCGCCCTCCTGCGCAGCCACGGCATCCACCTCACCGACGCCGCCCAGGACTGGACCGACCGCCTGCGCCGCGGCGGGGAGACCGTCATCTGCCTGGCCCACGACGCCGACCTCATCGGCCTGCTCGGTGTCTCCGACGCCGTACGCGCGGGCGCGGACACCGTCGTACGGCAACTGCGCGAACTCGGCGTCTCACGGCTGGTCCTGCTCACCGGCGACGCACCGGAGACGGCCCAGGTCGTGGCGGACGCACTCGGCATCACCGAGGTCCACGCGCACGCGCTGCCCGAGGCGAAACTCCAGCTGATCCGCGACCTCCAGGCCGAGGGCCACGTCGTCGCGATGGTCGGTGACGGCACCAACGACGCCCCCGCCCTCGCCCTCGCCGACGTCGGCATCAGCATGGGCGAACACTCCTCGCACGTGGCCCTGGAGACCGCCGACATCGCCCTCGCCGGCAACGACCTGCGCCAGGTCCCCGCGGTCGTCGAACTCAGCCGCCACACCCTGCGCGTCGTGCGCCAGAACTACGGCCTCGCCATCGGGGTGAACCTGCTCGGTCTCGTCGCGGGCGCGGGCGGCTCCATGAACCCGGTCCTCGCGGCGCTGCTCCACAACACCAGCAGCATCGCCGTCGTCGGCAACTCCGCCCGCCTGGTCAACCACACGCCGCATCTCCCGTACGTGAGTGACGAGATCCTGCACGCGGCGCCCCTGGAGGAACGCCGCGTGCGCTGACCTGTCGCAGGCACGGACGCCGCGTCCCGGGACATGAACGCGCGCACTGGAGAATCGCCAACGCGGTCACGTGGCGGTCCCGCACGGTGACCACGTGGACCATGCCCACGACGGCCACCGGCGCGCGGCTCACGACGGCCACTGGGACGACCACTAGCCAGTCGGGTCCCGTCAACCGGTAAATGCGCCCCATGACCGGGGCGCATTCATTCGCACCATCATCCGTCCCGGCCCCTTTTCAGGGCTTCTCAGGGCGTGGAATACGTCGCGCGAGATTTCTCTGTCTGTCGTGAAGGCGTCGTGGGGCCTTACGGCAGGCGCAGCAGGTGCGACGCGCCCTCCGCTCGTTCGGGGAAGGTGCGGGCAGGTGTACCGGGTCGGGCGGTGCCGTGGCTGCGACCACCGCCCGACCCGGAGTTCTCAGCTCTGCGCCGCGAACTGCGCAGGGGCGAGCTCGTGTTCGCAGGTGTCGTCGCCGATTCCGTACGCGTCCCATGCGGGGAACGGATCGGCGGCGTGCGGTTCCTCTCCCTCGGTCAGGAGACACCCGGCGAGCGCGGTCTGCAGGGCCTCGGTGCGCAGCCCGGTGCCGATGAAGACGAGTTCCTGGCCCTGGGGCGCGCCCGGGTCCTGGGCACCGGCGGGTTCGAACCGTGCGACGGAGCCGGCCTGCGACCACAGGCCGGTCACCAGCGGCCGGGTCGAGAGCCGGAAGAAGCCCTTGGAGCGCAGCACCTGACCGTACGTGCCGCTGTCGAGTTCTTCGGTGACGAAGTCCCACAGGCGGCCGGGGTGGAAGGGGGTGGCCGAGCGGAAGACGGTACTGGAGATTCCGTACTCCTCGGTCTCCGGCACGTGGTCACCGTTGAGTTCCATGACCCAGCCGGGTGCCTGCTGGGCGCGTTCGAGGTCGAAGAGACCGGTGCCCAGGATCCGCGTGGGATCCACCCGGCCATGACGGGCCGGCACGATCCGGGCGACCGGGTTGAGGCGCGTCAGGGCGGCGCGCAGCCGCGTGCCCTGCTCCTCGTCGACCAGGTCGAGCTTGTTCAGGACGATGACGTCCGCGAACTCGATCTGGTCCATGAGCAGGTCGCTGACGGTGCGCTCGTCGTCCTCGTACTGGTCCAGCCCGCGCTCGACGAGCCCGTCGCCGCCCTCCAGTTCGGGCAGGAAGTTGGCGGCGTCGACGACCGTGACCATCGTGTCGAGGCGGGCGAGATCGCCCAGGGTGGCGCCGTCGTCGCGAGGAAAGGCGAAGGTGGCGGCCACCGGCATGGGCTCGGAGATGCCGCTGGACTCGATCAGCAGGTAGTCGAAGCGGCCCTCGCGGGCGAGGCGGTCGACCTCCTCCAGGAGGTCGTCGCGCAGGGTGCAGCAGATGCAGCCGTTGGTCATCTCGACGAGGCGTTCCTCGGTCCGCGACAGCGCGGCGTCGCCGCCGCGGACGAGCGCGGCGTCGATGTTGATCTCGCTCATGTCGTTGACGATGACGGCGACGCGCAGGCCCTCGCGATTGCTCAGCACGTGATTGAGCAGGGTGGTCTTGCCTGCCCCGAGGAAGCCCGACAGGACGGTGACCGGCAGTCGTTCGGTCATGCCGGTCAGCCCTCGGGGCGCAGCAGGCCGCGCTGGTACGCCTTGGCGAGCCGCTGCGGTACGGAATAGGTGACGCCGTCGACCGTGATCGGCACGAGCTGCGGCGCCGTGGCCTTCCACTGCGCGCGGCGGTGACGGGTGTTGCTGCGGGACATCTTCCGCTTGGGCACGGCCATGGTGTTCTCCTGCTCACGGGGGTACGCCCCAAAGCTACATGCAAATGGATCCCGTTTTCAAAATGTGCCCGGTCGGGTCGAGCGGAGCGGCCGCCCGCGGAGGCTGGGGCGGGCGAGTCCTCGCACCACCGGTCACGCGGGGCGGGCGGGCGCCGGGTTGCAGGCGCAGGCGCCGGCCCCGGGGGTCGGCGTCCGGATGGCGAGATGGGCGCGGAAGCCAGTTGGAAACGATAACCATTTTCTATAAGGTCCCCGGTGAGGCGTCCGGATGGCCGCCGGGAAGGACTCACAGGCATGCTCAGAACGCGCAGACGCAGCCAGGCGGTCGTGCCGGCCCTCGGTGTCGCCCTCCTCGCCGGGGGGTGCGCCGGGTCCGACGGCGGGCAGGACGGCAAGTCGCCGCGGAAACCCGTCGTGCGCGGCGCGCAGGACATCAACGCGCAGCCGGTGGCGGCACTGCGGGACGGCGGCGACCTGAGGGTGCCGGTGGACGCCCTGCCGACGAACTACAACCCCATCCAGCTGAACGGGGCGCGCGTGGTGACCTGGCAGCTGGCGGAAGCGATCCTGCCGGGAGCGTTCAGCGACGCACCCGACGGTACGCAGAAGGTGAACAGGGCGTTCTTCGACTCGGTGGAGCTGACTTCCACCTCGCCCCAGGTCCTCACGTACCGGATCGCGAAGGACGCGGTCTGGAGCAACGGCCGCGCGATCGACTGGAACGACCTCCGAGGCCAGTGGCAGGCCCTGAACGGCAAGAACAAGGCGTACGAGGGCTACAGCAACGTCGGCTACGCCGACATATCCTCGGTGCGCAAGGGCGCCTCCGGAAAGGAGGCCGTCGTCACGTTCGGCAAGCCGTTCGCCGAGTGGCAGGGCCTCTTCACCCCGCTGCTGCCCAAGGAAGTGACCGCCTCTCCGCAGGAGTTCAACAAGGGCTGGCTGGAGTCACCCGCGATCACCTCCGGCCCGTTCACCGTGGAGAAGATCGACAAGACCGGCAAGACCATCGCTCTCGAGCGGAACCCCTCCTGGTGGGCGCAGAAGCCTCCGCTGGAGCGCGTCATCCTCCGCGCACTCGACCCGGCCGCCCGCGCCGACGAACTCGCCAACCGGGGCATCGACCTGTACCCCATCGGCGCGGACCTCGACCTGTTCAGCAGGGCCAAGAGCATGCCGGGCGTCGAGATCCGGCAGGCGCCCGAACGGCTCGCCGGCCAGCTCACCTTCAACGGCGCGTCCGGGGCCCCGCTGGCGGACGAGAAGCTGCGCCGCGCCGTCGCCCAGGCCATCGACCCGAAGGCCATCACCACCGCGCTCATCGGCCGGATCGTGCCGGACGCCAAGCCGGTCGGCAACCACATCCTGCCGCCCGGCGACCCCGGCTACCGGGACAACTCCGCCACCCTGCCGTTCGACCCCGCTGCCGCGGGCAAGCAGCTGGACGCCCTGGGCTGGAAGAAGTCCGGTGAGAGCCGCGAGAAGGGCGGCAAGAAGCTCACGCTGCGACTGGTCGGACAGGCCACGCCCGTCGGCAAGTCGGTGTGCGCCCTGATCGCCGACCAGCTGCGGGCGGCCGGCATCGAGGCCCGGATCACCTCCGTGCCCCTGGACAAGTTCTACGACAGCTACCTGATCCCCGGGAACTTCGACCTGATCGCCTTCGAATGGACGAAGTCCGCCTCGCCGTTCGCCCACGACCGTCCGGTGTTCCAGAAGCCGGAGGGTGACGACGCCGGCAGCAACTTCGGCCGCGTCTACATTCCCGAGATCGACACGCTGTACGACCGGGGCCTGGCTGAGCTGGACCCGGCCAAGCGGCGCGACATCGCCAACGAGATCGACGTGCTGGCCTGGCGCCACGCCCACCACCTGCCGCTGTACGCGGGCTCCGGTGCGTACGCGGTCCGCGAGGAAGTGGCCAACTACGGTGCGCGCGGGCTCGGATCGTACGGGTTCGGGAATGCGGGACTCCTGAAGTGACCTCCCTCTCGCCGCCCCGCGCAGCCGGTGTCCGCGCGGTGGCCGCACCGAGCGGCTCACCGGCGGGGGCGGCGGGACGCCTGCTGCGACGCCTGCTGCGACGCCTGGCATGGCGGCTCGGCCTGTGCCTGGCCGCCACCTTCACCGCGTACGTCCTGGCGTCGATCAGCTTCGATCCGCTCGCGGAGCTGCGCGGTCAGCAACCGCGGCCGCCCCAGGCGGTGATCGACGCGCAGGCGCAGCGCCTCGGCCTGGACGACCCGGTGCCGCAGCGCTTCCTGGGATGGCTGGCCGGCGTCCCCCACGGCGACTTCGGCGAGACGGTCGCCGGCCAGGAGATCGGGGACGAGCTGTGGCGGCGTTGCGGCACCAGCGTGCGTCTCTTCCTGGCCGGCAGCCTGCTCGCGATCGTCCTCGGCGTGGCGATCGGGCTGTGGAACGCGCTGCGCGACGGACGGCCGTCGGACCGGATGTCACTGCTCGCGTCGTTGATCATCCTTGCCGTGCCGGTGTTCGTCCTGGGCACGGTCCTCAAAATGCTCTGGCTTCCCCTGAACGAGGCGGCCGGGACACAACTGCTGTACTTCTCGGCCGAGACCACGCCCGGCGCCGACCACACGGGGTGGGCGGCGATCGGCGACCGGCTCCGCCACCTGGCGCTGCCGACCCTCGCGATCGCCCTCCCGCAGGCCGCCTTCTACAGCCGCTACCAGCGGGCGGCCATGCTCGACGTCCTGGGCGGCGACTTCCTGCGCGCGGCCCGCGCCAAGGGGCTGCGCCACCGGCAGGCGGTACTCCGGCACGGCGTACGCATCGCACTCATCCCGATGGTGACGCTCTTCGCGTTCACCTTCGGACTGCACCTGACCGGCGGGGTGTTCACCGAGCGGGTCTTCGGCTGGAACGGCATGGGCGACTGGCTCCTGGCAGGGATCCAGGACGAGGACGCGAACATCGTGGCCTCGGTGACGCTGTTCATCGCGGTCCTGGTGGTCCTGGCCGGAATGCTGGCCGACGGCGTACTGACCCTGCTCGACCCGCGGATCCGGAGGGCCGCCACATGAGCACCCTCACCGGGGAGAGAACCCCCGCCCGGGGCCCCGGGCGGATCCGGGCGGCCGCCCGGAGCACACCCGGCCGCCCGTCGATCGTGTGCGGGGCGGGGCTGCTGCTCGCCCTCGCCGGCGCGGCCGTCCTGGGCCCGTGGCTGTGGCCCTACGACCACGTCACCCAGGACCGGACCGCGATGCTGGTGCCCCCGGGCGGCGAGCACTGGCTCGGGACGTCCCGCCTGGGAGAGGACCTGCTCGCCCAGTGCCTGCAAGGGCTCCGCAAGTCACTGGTCGTCGGACTCCTCGTCGCCGTCCTCTCCACCACCCTGTCCGCCGCGGTGGGACTGGCCGCCGGCTACCTGGGCCGCTGGGTGGACCGCTGCCTGATGTGGGGGGCCGACATGTTGCTGATCCTGCCGCCCTTCCTGGTCGCGGCCGTGCTCTCCCCTCTCCTGCGGGAGCGGTCCTGGCTGTACATGGTCCTCGTCCTGGCCCTGTTCCAGTGGATGCTCACCGCCCGGGTCGTCCGCGCGCGGACCGTGGCCCTGCGGCAGCGGGAGTTCGTCACCGCCGCGCACCACATGGGCGCTCCGACCCCGTGGATCATGCGGCGCCATCTGCTTCCGCACCTGGTGCCCCTGCTGGTGATCGACTGCACGCTCCATGTGGGCGCCGCGATCCTCGGCGAAGCGGGCCTGAGCTACTTCGGCTTCGGTATCCAGCCGCCCGACGTGTCGCTCGGCACCCTCGTGGCGACCGGGAGCGGATCGGCACTGACGTACCCGTGGGCGTTTCTCGCCCCCGTCGGGTTCCTGGTCGTGACGGTGAGCGCCGTCGGGCTGCTGGGCGAGGGGCTGCGCCGCGCCCTGGAGGAAGGCAGAGGGGGATCGCATGGAGACTGAACACACGCCGCGCGGCTCGGTACCGCTGCCGACGGCCCCGCTGCTGGAGGTGTCCGGGCTCACGGTCACCTTCCGGAACGACGTACGGGCCGGCGGCGGCCCGCGCCGGGCCGTCCGGGGAGTCGGCCTGCGCCTCGCCGCCGGGCAGGCCATGGCCGTCGTCGGTCCCTCCGGCTCGGGCAAGTCCGTGACGGCATCCGCCCTGATCGGGCTCGTTCCCGGAGCGGCGGAGGTCGAGGGGTCGGTCCGCTTCGACGGGCAGGAACTGCTCCACCTGTCCGACCGGGAACTCTCCCGGATCCGCGGGCGCCGGGTCGGCATGGTGTTCCAGGACCCGCTGGCCGCCCTGAACCCGGTGATCCCGGTGGGCCGGCAGATCGCCGAGGCGGTACGGCTCCACCGGACGACGACACGGAAGGAGGCACGGGAGGAGGCGGTACGCCTGCTCGACCGGGTGGGCATCCCCTCGGCGGCGCGGCGGGCCGGCGCCTTCCCCCACGAGTTCTCCGGGGGCATGCGCCAGCGGGCCGCGATCGCCATGGCCATCGCCGGAGGGCCGGAGCTGCTGATCGCCGACGAGCCGACCAGCGCGCTCGACACCACGGTGCAGGCACAGCTTCTCCACCTGCTGGACTCGCTGCGCGCGGACACGGGGTGCGCCCTGTTGATGATCACCCACGACCTGGGGGTGGTGGCCCGCTCCTGTGACCGGATCGCCGTGATGCGCGACGGCGCCCTGGTCCAGCAGGGCGAGGTCGCGACGCTGCTCGCCGCCGCGTCCCCACCCGACGGCGAACTCGGGGAACTGCTCACGGCCACGCGGCAGATGGCCCGCCCCCGTCCTGCCGGCCCGCGCCCGCGCACGTCCGCGCCGGACGTGCTGCGCGTCGAGGGCCTCAGACGGGAGTACCCGGCACGCGGCCTTGCGGTCGCCGGGCGGCGGGACGGCGTCCGGGCGGTCGACGGGGTGAGCTTCACCGTCGCCGAGGGCCGGGCCCTGGCCCTGCTGGGAGAGTCCGGGTCCGGAAAGACCACGGTGCTGCGCGAGATCATGGGGCTGCGACCGCCCCAGGCGGGCCGGGTAGAGGTCCTGGGCCACGACCTGGCCACCCTGAACCGTTCGGACCGCAGCGCGCTGCGACGCCGGATGCAGTTGGTGTTCCAGGACCCGTCCTCCTCGCTCGACCCGCTCATGACGGTGGCCGATCTCATCGGGGAGCCGCTCGCCCTCGGAGGGGAACCGGCCGAGGCGCGCGGCCGACGGGTGGCCGAGCTTCTGGACCTGGTGGAGCTGGAGCAGGCGGTGGCCCGCGCCAGGCCCGGCCGCCTGTCCGGTGGCCAGCGTCAGCGCGTCGCGATAGCCCGGGCCCTGGCCACCCGGCCTCGGCTGCTCCTGCTCGACGAACCCGTCTCCGCGCTGGACGCCCCCCTGCGCGCCGGTGTCATGGACCTGCTCGACCGGTTGCGCGGCGAGCTGGGTCTGGCCTACGTCCTCGTCTCCCATGACGTCCACCTCGTACGACGCTGCGCCGACGACGTGGCCGTGCTCTACCGGGGGCGCCTGGTCGAGCACGGCCCGACGGCCGCCGTCCTGAGCCGGCCGCGGCACCCCTACACCCGGGCACTGGTCGACGCCGCCCTCGGCACCGATCCCCACACCGAACGCCACCGCGGGCGGGTGCTGCTCGTGGAGGACACCACCATCCCCACCATCGGCGGCACCGGTTGTGCCTTCCGGCCCCGCTGTCCGCTCCTCACCGACCTGGACTCCGGCTCCCGCCGCCTGTGCGCGGAGCGGGACCCCTCCCCGCCGCGGGGGCATTGCCCGCCACGGCCGGACGCCACCGAGTGGACGGCCGCCTGCCACCACACCGCCCACGTCGCCGCGGCCCCCGCCGCCACCGGGCCCACGCCCCGCCCCTGACCACTCCCTACGCGAAACACGTCCATCGACGACGACACACCGCAAGAGGCTGCCCGTATGACCACACCGCTGTACCTCACCCCCAGACTGGAAGACCGGCTGGCGTCCCTGCTGGACGACCCGGACTTCCTGCACCGGCTCACGCACGCGCTCGGCTCACCGCTGAACATCGTGCTGCCCGACCAGATAGCCGAGAACGTGGAACGGTTCCGCGCCGTCCACGACCGCCACCGGCTGAGCGGCACCGTCTACTACGCCCACAAGGCCAACCGCTCCAGCGCGCTGGTCCGCCGGCTCGCCGACACACCCGCGCACATCGACATCGCCTCCCTGGGAGAACTCCAGCACGCGCTGGGCAGCGGATTCTCCCCCGACCGGATCATGGCGACCGGCCCCAAGAGCCCCGAACTGCTGTGGCTGGCGGCCCGCACCGGAGTGATCGTCAACCTGGACTCCGTCGACGAACTGCACGTCCTCGCCGACCTGGTGACGCGCCACCGCCTCCCGAAGGCACGCGTGCTGATCCGGCTGTCCGACTTCGAGAGCAGCGGCACCACCGTCCTCACCAGGCGAAGCCGCTTCGGCACCCCGGTCGGCCGGATCGGGACCCTCCTCGACGCGCTGGAGAAGCACCGCGACAGCACCGAGCTGACCGGCGTCGCCTACCACCTCGACACCATCGGCCTCGCCGAGAAGGCCACCGCCCTCGAAGGGTGCGTCCGGGTCATGCACGAATGCGCCGCCCGGGGCTTCCGCCCGCGTGCGGTGGACATCGGCGGCGGCTTCGGCGTGGACTACCTCGCCGAAGGCTCCCAGTGGGAGACCTACACCTCCGAACTCACCAACGCCGTCCTGGGCAAGCGCCCCCCACTGACCTGGCAGGGCCATGGCTACGGACTCCGCAGCGAGGCGGGCACCCTGCGCGGAGCGCTCGGTCTCTACCCCGCCCACCGGCCCGTGTCGGGCCCCCGGTACCTCGACGAACTGCTGAGCCAGTCCTCCACTTCCCTGGGCCGGCCGCTCGCCACCCTGCTGCTGGAGAACCTGCACGACCTGCACGTCGAGCCGGGCCGCGCGCTGGTCGACCAGTGCGGTGCCGTCCTGGCGAAGGTCCTGGAGGTGCGGGACACGCCGGAGGGGGAGTGCGTCGTCCGCCTGGAGATGAACGCCTCCGACGTCAGCCTGGAGGAGCACGGCGTCCTGATGGACCCCGTCCTCATCCGCCGTCCCGGCGCCCCGAGCACCGCCGGAACGAACCCGACCGGGGTGTACCTGATCGGCAACCTCTGCCTGGAAGCGGACTTCATCACCCGCCGCATGGTCTTCCTGCCGCACCGGCCCGAGGTCGGCGACCTCCTCGCGTTCGCCAACACCGCGGGCTACTTCATGGACTTCAGCGCCGACCACGCCCTGCACCAGCCCATCGCCCGCAAGGTCGCCGCCTACCGGACCGCCGGCGCCTGGAACTGGTGCCTGGACGAGAACTACTGGCCCATCTCCCGCACGGAGGCAACCCGTTGAAGTACGACTCCATCACCGAGGTCATCGGTGACACCCCGCTGGTACGCATAGCGCCCGAGATACACGGTCTCACCAACATCGACCTGTACGCCAAGCTGGAGATGCTCAACCCCTTCGGCTCCGTCAAGGACCGCGCGGCCTGGAACATGCTCCAGCCCCACCTGGAGCGCGGCAGTGCCGACCGTACGGTCGTCGAACTCTCCAGCGGCAACACGGCCAAGGCCCTCGCCGTCCTGGCCGCCATGCACGGCCTGCCGTTCAAGAGCGTCACCAACCGCATGAAGGTACCCGAGATCAAGGACCTGCTCCTGCTCCTGGGCGCGGAGATCGAGGAACTCCCCGGACAGGCCGAGTGCCTCGACCCCACGAACACCGAGGACCCCCTCACCAAGATCCACCAGCTGCTGTCGGCGGACACCGCCTCCTACGTCCACACCGACCAGTACTACAACGAGCGCAACATCGAGGCGCACCGCAACTCCACGGGTCCCGAGATCATCAAGGACCTGGGGGGCCACGCCCCCGACTACTTCGTCGCCGCCGTCGGCACCGCGGGCTCCTCCACGGGCTGCGCCCGCGCCCTGCGCGCCCACGACCCGGACACCTCGGTGGTGGGCCTGGTGGCGCACAAGTCGGACTTCATCCCCGGGATCCGCAACATCGACGAGGTCCACGAGGTCGGTCTCTTCGACCCCGGCACCTACGACACCATCGAGTCCGTCTCCGCCGACGAGGCCATCGACGGCATGCTCACCCTGGTACGCCGCTGCGGGATGCTCGCCGGCCCGACCGGCGGCGCCGCCTACTTCGGCGCCGTCCGGCACCTGCGGGCCGTCGACGCGCAGCTGACCGACCGCAGGACGGCCGTGTTCATCGTCTGCGACCGCGTCGAGAGCTACATGAGCTACGTCCACAAGCGGCGCCCCGAACTGCTGCGCAGGCCCGCCCGGCCGAACTCCCTGGCCTCCCTGACCGACACCGACCTCGCGGCGGCCGTGTCCATCGGCACAGCGGCGGCCCGGCGGTGGATCGAGGAGACCCGGCCACTCGTCGTCGACCTGCGCGGCTCCTTCGCCTTCGACGCCCTGCACATCCCCGGCTCGGTCAACATCGTCGACGAGGTGTTCGCCGAACTCCTCCACGGCGGTATGCCCTTCGGGCGCAACCAGCCCGTCCTGCTCGCCTGCCCGGTCGGCGAACAGTCGGCGAAGTACGCCGCCCTGCTCACCCGGATGGGACACAGCGACGTCCGCAGCCTCACCGGCGGCGTCGTCGCGTGGCGGGACGCCGGCGCTCCCCTGGTGCGTGACTGACATGACCACCTCCCTCACCTCCGCGCACCAGCCGGCCGGCCTCGACACCTGGCAGCGGGCGCTGCGCGCCCAGTTCCCGATCATCACCGGCCACCCCGACGTGCGGTACCTGGACAGCTGTGCCACCTCACAGAAGCCCCAGGCCGTCCTCGACGCCGTCGCGCACTACCTGACCACCTCCAACGCCAACGCCGGCCGCGGCACCTACCCCTGGGCCAACCGCACCACCGCCCTCATCGAGGAGGCCGCCGACCGCGTGCGGACCTTCCTCCACGACCCCGACCCAGCCTCCTCCCGCGTCCACTTCACCAGCGGCACCACAGAGGGCCTGAGGACCGTCGCCCGGGACTGGCTCGTCGCCCACCTGCGCGACGGTGACGAGATCATCGTCCCCTTCGCCGACCACCAGGCGAACGCGCAACCCTGGCTGGAGGCCGCGAGGCTCCTCGCCGAACGCGGCACGAGGATCACCGTCCGGGAGATGCCGTACGAGAGCGACTCCCACGACTACGACCAGCAGGCCCTCGCGGCCCTGGTGAACGAACGCACCCGCTTCGTGGCCGCCACCCACGTCCACCACGTCTACGGCGCCGACATGAACGTGCACCGCGTCCGCGAGACCGTCGGCCCCGAGCCCGTCATCTGCCTCGACGCCGCTCAGAGCGTCGGCCACAAGGACGTCGACCTGAGCACCCTCGACGTCGACTTCGCGGTCTTCTCCGGCCACAAGGCCATGGCCCTGCCCGGCATCGGGGCCGTATGGGCGCGCGGAGCGCGCGGGCCGGCCTTCGAGCCCGGCGGGTGGAGCGGCAGCCCCAACACCACCGGCATCGTCAGCCTGCACGCCGCGCTGGACTGGCTCGACGAGGCCGGCCTCGACGACATCGAACGCTGGACCGTCGGCCTCGGCGTCCGCCTCACCGACGGCCTGACCCGGCTCCCCTCCTACGAGGTGCTGGGCTGTCGGATGAGCCTCACCGCCGAGTCCACGGTGCAACGACGCCAGGGCATCGTGACCTTCCGTCACCGGGACATCGGTTCGAACGACCTCGGCTTCATCCTCGCCAGCCACGGCCTCATGGTGCGCGCCGACAGCCACTGCCAGGGCAGCGCCGGTGAGAGCGACTCCTCCGTCCGCGTCAGCCTGCACGTCTACAACACCGCCGCCGACGTCGACCACCTCCTCGACGTCCTGGCCGGCCTCGACCGAGAAAGCTGAGAGAGCCATGCACGACACCAACGCACCCGTCGTCATGGTCGACGTGTACGCGCCGACCATGCGGCTGGCCCGCGCCTTCCAGGAGGCGGGCCACCCGGTGGTCCGCGTCCAGAGCACGCCGCAGGTACCCCCGGTCTACCAGGGCACCTTCCGCACCGACGAGTTCGGCGCCAATATCATCCACGACGGCGACTTCGAGACCACCCTCGCGGCCGTCGCCGCCCACGAACCCGTCGCCGTGCTGACCGGCGGTGAACTCGGGGTCGAACTCGCCGACCGGCTCAGCCATGCCCTCCACCTGGCCGGCAACGGCACCCGCATGAGCGCCGCCCGCCGTCACAAGTACACCCAGACCGAGACGGTCAAGGCCGCCGGCCTGCCCGGCACCCGCCAGCACCTGCCGGCCTCCGCCGAGGACGCCGCCGCCTGGCACCGGGAGCTGGGCGGCCGGGCGGTGGTCAAGCCGGTACGCAGCGCGGGCAACGACCACGTCACCTTCAGCGAGAGCCCCGACGAGACGGCCGCCGCCTACGACAAGATCATGTCCGCGCGGAACATCTTCGCCGTCCCCAACGAAGGCGTCGTCGTCCAGGAACATCTCGACGGCACCGAATACGTCGTCAACACCGTCAGCTGCCAGGGCCACCACCGGGTCACGGACGTCTGGCGGTACATGAAGATCTCCGCGAACGGCGTCAGGGACCGGATCAGCGCCGCCGTCTCCGTCCCGCTGGGCAGCCCCGAACGCGCCGGCCTGGCCGCCTACGCCCTCGACGTGCTCGACGCGCTGGAGGTCCGGTACGGGCCGGCCCACCTGGAGATCATGCTCACCGACGGCGGGCCCCGACTGGTCGAAGCCGGGATCCGGCTGTGCGGCGCGGACGCCGCCTACTTCGCCCGGCTCGTCACCGGCGAGTCCCAGATCGAGCGGACCGTCGACGCGTACCTGCGCCCGGAGAGCTTCCTGGCCACACTCTCGGCCGCCCAGCCGGCGAAGCAGCACGTGGCCATGGCCTACCTCACCTCCCCGGTGTCGGGCACGCTCGCCTCCTACCCGCTGCTGCCCCAGGTCGAGGCCCTGGACAGCTTCCACAACCTGCACATCGCCGTGCCCGAGGGCGGCCGGCTGCCGCTGACGGTCGACGACACCACCGAGCCCATGATGGTCGGCCTCGCCCACTCCTCCGCACACGTCCTGCACCGGGACCTCAACACCGTCCACTACCTGGACGGGGCGGGCTTCTACGTGCTCCGCGAGGACGAGGAGACGGCGTGAGGGACGTCCGGCCCCACATCGTCGTGCTGCACCGCTGGCGCGCCGCCTACGCCGCGTACGAACGGTACGTCGACCACACGACCCACGCCGTCACCTACGTCACCACGGACGTCGGCGCCGAGGCCGTGCCGGAGACGGCCGCGGAGGTCGTCATCGTCCCCGCCACCGACGATCTCGCCCGGGTGCGCAAAGAGACCGACGGCCTCGCCCAGCGGCACGGCCCGCCGCGTTCGGTCATCGCGCTGAAGGAGGACGACCTGCTCGTCGCCTCCCGTCTCGCCCAGGAGTGGGGCTGTCCCGCCCGGCGCCCGGACCAGGTCGCCCTCTTCCGGGACAAAGCGCTGATGGTGGACGCCGTCGCCCGGGCCGGCCTCGCCGTACCGGCGACGGCCCCTGCTCCGGACGCCGAAGCGGTACACGCCTTCGGGCGCGACCACGGCTTTCCGCTGATCGTCAAACCGACCAGCGGGAGCAGCAGCGAGGGCGTCACACGGCTGCGCTCGGCCGAGGACCTGGACCGGCTCTCCTTCCCCGAAGGTGCCCGGTTCCTGGTGCAGTCCCACATCCCCGACCCCATCTACCACGTCGACGGCGTCTTCGACGGCCGCGGCCTTCTCTGCTGGAAGAGCTCGCGCTACCTCAACGACTGCCTCGGCTTCCGCGCGGGCACCCCCGTGGGCTCCGTGGAGGAGGACCGGCCCCGTATCGCCGACGCCACGGCCCGCTTCGCCACCCGGGCCCTGCGGGCACTGACCGACGACCCCGTCCCCTTCCACCTGGAACTCTTCGTGAAGGAGCGGGGAACGGCGGAACCCGAGTGCGTCTTCCTGGAGGTCGGCGCGCGGGTCGGAGGCGCCGAGATCCCCTTCGTCTGGCGCGACGTCTACGGTTACGACCTCATGGAGGCCGCCTTCCGCATGGCCCTGGGCGAGCCGCCACCGCCCTACACGCCGCCCGCCGAACCAGAACGGGGCGGCTTCCTCCTGGTACCCGCGCCCGCGGCCAGACCGTGCGTCATCACCGCCATCACACCCATGGCCGGCCGCACGCCCGGCCCGTACGCGGAGGACCTCCTGGACGTCGGCGACGTGCTGCCCGCCGCGGACGCGTACTACGAGCACGTGGGCGGCCGGTTCCGGTTCCGCGGGCGCACGAGCGCCGAGGTCCGGCGTGCCGTCACCGACACCGCGCGCGCGTTCCGCGTGAGCGGACGCAGCCAAGGAGGTGCCCGATGAGCGGCTTGGCGCAGTACACCCACCTGTGGAAGGTGCCCGGTGCCCCCCTCCTGCTGGTCGGGGGTGTGGTCGCGCGCCTCGGGCAGGGCGTCACCGTGCTGGCGTGGCTGCTGCTCGTCGAGGCGGCCAGGGGAGGGTTCGGCGAGGCCGGTCTGGTGGTCGCCTGCGTGTCCCTGGCCACCGCCGCCGCGGCCCCGGTGGCCGGCCGCCTCGCCGACCGGTACGGACCCGGCCGGGTGCTCCCGCTGTACGCCACGGCCTACGCGGTGCTCCAACTGCTCCTGCTCGCAGCGGTCCTGGCCGATATGCCGCTGATCCTGCTGTGCGCGCTGGGGGCGCTGTCCGGCGCCGCCTTTCCCGCGATCAGCCCCGCCCTGCGGGCCGCCTGGACGACGCTGACCAACGCCGGCAGCGGCCGGTCGGGTATGCGGCAGGCCGCCATGGCCGCGGAGTCCACCCTCTTCGAGCTGGTCTTCGTCGTCGGTCCGCTGATCTTCTCCGCCTTCGTCCTGCTCGGCACGCCCCTCGGCGACGCCTTGAGCATGGGCTCCTCCACGGCCGGTCCGGCCGCGGCGCTGGTCTTCGCCTCCCTGTGCACGGGCCTGGGCACCCTCGTGGTCGCCCGAGGACGCGCCATGCGCGGACTGCACTACGACGCCCCGCCCACGCGAGGCATCGGCCCGTTGCGGGTACCGGCGCTGCGGACGGTACTGCTCTGCGCCGCGGGCATCGCCTTCTCCTTCGGCGGGGCTCCCGTCGCCATCGCCGCCTACACGAAGGCCCACGACGGAAGTTCGGCAGACGGGGTGACGGGCGTCCTCATCGCCGTGTGGAGCATCGGCAGCGCGGCCGCGGGGCTGTGGTACGGCAGCCGCACGTTCCGGGGTTCCCTCGGCCGCAGGTTCCTGGTCCTGCTCGCGGCCTTGGCGGTGGGGTACGCGGCCTGGGCCCTGATGCCCAACTCCTACGCCCTGGGGGCGCTCCTGTTCGTCTCCGGTGCCGTCATAGCCCCCGCGCTGACCGTGGAGGCGGAACTCGTCTCCCAGGCGGTTCCCGAGCCCATGCTCAACGAGGCGTACACCTGGCTGACCACCGTCAACCTGGCGACGGCGGCCCTTGGTTCGGCCGTCACCGGTGCCCTGGTCGACCGCCCCGACGGGCATCTCCTGGGCTTCTTCGCGGCCGCCGGCGCCACAGCGCTCGCCGCCGTGGCGGCCGCCACGGGGACGCTCGAACCAGCCGCTCCCGACCCGGCCGTCCGGGACGGGACACCACCCCTCGATCACCGTGAGGAAGCGCCATGGAACACCGGTTGAACGCGCGGACGGCCGCCCGCTGGATCAGCCGCTGGGACGCCCAGCAGCAGAGGTACGCGACGGCCCGCGAGGAGCGCTTCGAGGTCATCACCGACGTCGTCCGCCACACCGTGCGCGACGCCGGCCGCCCCCTCGTCGCCGACCTGGGCTGCGGGCCGGGCTCGCTCGCCGCCCGGATCGCGACCGCACTGCCCCACGCCCGGGTCCTGGCCGTCGACCACGACCCGCTGCTCCTGGCCCTGGGTGACGCCTGCCACGGGAACGCGGTCACCTTCGTCGACGCGCGGATCGGCAGCGGGGCCTGGCACGAGCGGCTGTCCGCTCAAGGGCCGCTGGACGCGGTCGTCTCCACCACCGCACTGCACTACCTCCCACCGGACGTGCTGTCGACGGTGTACGAGCGCGTGCACGACCTGCTGCGCGACGGCGGCGTGCTGGTCAACGCGGATCACCTCTTCCAGGACGACAGTCCGGTCCGGGAGCTGGCCACAGCGGTCGCCCGCGGACACGGGCGACGCTCCGGCGAGAGGACCGCCGGGGAGGACTGGTCCGGCTGGTGGACGGCCGTCGAGGCATGCGAGGACTTCGGCGAACTGCCGGCCGAGCGGCGTCGTCGCGGCCTCGACCTGGGGAGCGACAACGGCCTCACCGTCCGGGAGCACATGGAACTGATGAGCAAGGCGGGCTTCCCCTCCGTGGGCACGGTCTGGCAGTACGGCCACAGCTGCGTCCTGGCAGCGGTACGAGCCTGACCGGCGCACGGGGTCCCGCGGCCGGGGGAGGTCGTGGCCCGGCCGAGACGGCCCGGACACTCCTCCCCGGCGATCACCCTCGGTTACTATGCTCCCTTCATGCCGGAGGCGGCAGCAAGGTGCGCGGCACCTCGACGGTCTGCTGGAGGAGCGGGGGATGACCGGCCCGCCGGGCTGAAACTCCCCAGACCCTCCCCAGCACCGTCGACCCGTGTTCCCGGCCTCTGCGCTCCGGAGAAGTCTTCCGTGGGTTGCAAGGTTGAAGAGATGGGTGGCCTGGGAAATTGTTGCAAGAGGTCGTAGCGACCCGCTATGTCACGCCCCTGCGTGAGGGCGGCTCGCTCCCCGGGATCGTCGAGGCCGACGATCTCGGCACGTACGTCATGAAGTTCACCGGGGCCGGGCAGGGGCGCAAGACCCTGGTCGCCGAGGTGATCTGCGGGCAGCTCGGGCGGCGGCTCGGGCTGCGGGTGCCCGAGCTCGTCGCGATGGAGCTGGACCCCGTGATCGGGCTCTCCGAGCCGGACCAGGAGGTGCAGGAACTGCTGAAGGCGAGCGGCGGGCTCAACCTCGGCATGGACTTCCTGCCCGGGTCCCTCGGCTTCGACCCCCTCGCCTACTCCGTGGACCCGCTGGAGGCCGGGCGGGTCGTCTGGTTCGACGCGCTGATCAACAACGTGGACCGCTCCTGGCGCAACCCCAACCTGCTCGTCTGGCACGGCGACCTGTGGCTGATCGACCACGGCGCGACCATGATCTGGCACCACAACTGGCCCGGCGCCGCCGCCTCCGCCGCCAAGCCCTACGACGCCTCCGACCGCGCCCTCGCCCGCTTCGCGCCCGATGTCGGTGCCGCCGCCGAGGCGCTGGCCCCGCTGGTCACCGAGGAGCTGCTGACCGAGGCCGCCGCCGACGTGCCCGACGCCTGGCTGGAGGGCGAGCCGGGCTTCGCCTCGCCCGACGAGGTCCGCCGGGCCTATGTGGAGACCCTGCTCGCCCGGGCCCCCGGCATCCACGAGCGCGTCACCCTGGGCGCCCCCGCCCCCGAGCGGGCACCGCAGCCGCCCGGCTGGCTGACCGACCATCTGCCGGCCTGGCCCCACCCGTCGAAGAAGCAGGCGACCGGGAACAACCCCTCGAAGCAGCAGCAGAAGGAGCACGGCGTGACGCGGACCGAGGAGGCCGGCCGGTGAGCGGGCGGGACGTCTTCGAGTACGCGCTGCTGCGCGTGGTGCCCCGGGTCGAGCGCGGCGAGTGCTTCAACGCGGGCGTGGTCGTCTACTGCCGGGCCCGGTCCTTCGTGGCCGCCCGGACCCATCTCGATCACGCCAAACTGACGGCCCTGGACCCGGACGCCGACGTCACGGGGGTGCGGGCCGCGCTCGCCGCCGTCGAGGGCGTCTGCCTCGGCGGGGAGGACGCCGGACAGGCGGCCCGGGACGACGCCGGGCGGCGCTTCCGCTGGCTCATCGCCCCCCGTTCGACGGTGGTCCAGCCCGGCCCGGTGCACACCGGCCTGACCGCCGACCCGGAGGCGGAGGTGGAGCGCCTGCTCGACCTCCTGGTGCGCTGAGCCGGCGCAGGCGTGCGCGGCGCGGCACCCGTGTGAGATGCGACGCCGCACTCCGACGCCGTTGACACCGGGTGCCAGGGCTTCTAGCGTCCTTCCTGCCGAGGTACTAAGCGGTCGCTCAGGCGTACGAGCGTGTGCGGAGCGGACAGCGCACCGCACGCGGGCGGCGGCCGCGGGACCCGGCCCAGGGATTGACGGGCTCAAGGGCGAGGAGAACCAGAATGTCCACCACCGAGCAGCGCGTGGCCGTCGTGACCGGCGGCGCACGCGGCATCGGCGCCGCCACCGCGCTCCGGCTCGCGGCCGAGGGCCGTGCCGTGGCCGTACTCGACCTCGACGAGGCGGCCTGCAAGGACACGGTCGAGAAGATCACTGCGGCGGGCGGCCGGGCGATCGCCGTCGGCTGCGACGTCTCCGACGCCGCGCAGGTGGAGGCCGCCGTCGCACGCGTCGCCGAGGAGCTGGGCGCGCCCACCATCCTCGTCAACAACGCGGGCGTGCTCCGCGACAACCTGCTGTTCAAGATGAGCGAGTCCGACTGGGACACCGTGGTGAACGTGCACCTCAAGGGCGCGTTCCTGATGGCGAAGGCGTGCCAGAAGCACATGGTGGACGCGGGCTTCGGCCGCGTCGTCTCGCTCTCCTCCTCGTCCGCCCTCGGCAACCGGGGCCAGGCGAACTACGCGGCCGTGAAGGCGGGTCTCCAGGGCTTCACCAAGACCCTCGCCAAGGAACTGGGCAAGTTCGGGATCACCGCCAACGCGGTGGCCCCCGGCTTCATCGTCACCGAGATGACCGCCCAGACCGCCGCCCGCGTCGGCATGGGCTTCGAGGACTTCCAGTCCGCCGCGGCCACCCAGATCCCCGTCCAGCGCGTCGGCCGCCCCGAGGACGTCGCGAACGCGATCGCCTTCTTCACGGGCGACGACGCCGGATTCGTCTCCGGCCAGGTCCTGTACGTGGCCGGCGGACCGCTCAACTGACACCCAGGGACGACTGACATGACGCAGCAGACCGCGGACAGCGGAAAGGTCGCCCTGGTCACCGGGGCGAGCCGGGGCATCGGCTACGGCGTCGCCGAGGCGCTGGTGGCCCGGGGCGACCGGGTGTGCATCACCGGGCGCGGCGAGGAGGCGCTCAAGGAGGCGGTGGAGCGCCTGGGCGCGGACCGGGTGATCGCCGTGGCCGGCAAGGCGCACGACGAGGCCCACCAGGCGGCGGCCGTCGAGGCGGCCATGGCGGCCTTCGGCCGGGTCGACTACCTGGTCAACAACGCGGGCACCAACCCGGTCTTCGGCCCGATGGCCGAGCTGGACCTGAACGTGGCCCGCAAGGTGTACGAGACCAATGTGATCTCGGCGCTGGGCTTCGCGCAGCAGACCTGGAAGGCGTGGCAGAGGGAGAACGGCGGTGCGATCGTGAACATCGCCTCTGTCGCCGGCGTCTCCCCGTCGCCCTTCATCGGCGCCTACGGCATGAGCAAGGCGGCCATGATCAACCTGACCGTCCAGCTCGCCCACGAGTTCGCGCCGGTGGTCCGGGTCAACGCCATCGCACCGGCCGTGATCAAGACCAGGTTCGCCCAGGCACTGTACGAGGGCCGCGAGGCGGAGGCCGCCGCCGCGTACCCGCTGGGGCGGCTCGGGGTGCCCGAGGACATCGGCGGAGCGGCCGCTTTTCTCACCTCCGCACAATCCGACTGGATCACGGGGCAGACGCTGGTCGTCGATGGGGGTATCTTCCTCAACGCGGGCGTGCACTGACGCCGCCCATCGAACCGCCCTGAGGCGGTTTGTTCCTGGATGATCCAAGTGCCCCGCCGGGCCTTCAGATTGAACCGGCGGGGCGCTGCGGTATGGTTCGCCGACCTACGGCGGAACGAGGAGCGTGCACGGTGTACTACCGGACCTGTCTGCAGGCCGCTGCAGCCCTAGCGTCCATATCCCTGCTGGCAGGATGCGGTCTGTTCTCGGACGGTGACGGCGACGGGGCGCAGAAGATCGCCGTCGGGACGACGAGTGAGCCGAGCACCCTCGACCCGGCCGCCGCCTGGGACGGGTCGTGGGAGCTGTACCGGAACGTCTTCCAGACCCTGGTGAGCTTCCCGACCGGATCCACCACCCCCCAGCCGGACGCCGCCGAGACCTGCCGCTTCGCCGACTCCTCGAACAAGGTCTTCCAGTGCAAGCTGCGCTCGGGGCTGACGTTCACCAACGGGGACAAGCTCGACGCCACCGCGGTCAAGCACTCCATCGACCGCATCCGCACCATCGACGCCGAGGGCGGGCCCAACGGTCTCCTCGGCTCCCTGGACCGGATCAGCACCTCCGGTGACCGGACGGTCACCTTCCATCTGAAGACCGCCGACGCGACCTTCCCGTTCATCCTGGCGACGCCGGCCATGTCCGTCGTCCCGCCGTCCGAGTACCCGTCGAGCGGGCTGCGTGAGGACGGCAAGCTCACCGGCTCCGGCCCCTACGCCCTGGACTCGTACACCAAGAACCAGTCGGCCGTGCTGAGCCGCTTCAAGAACTACAAGGGCTTCGCCAAGATCAAGAACGACAACGTCACGATCCAGTACTACCAGGACTCGGACGTGATGATGCAGGCCCTCAAGGACGGGAAGATCGACGCGATCAACCGCGGTCTGACCGCCGAGGAGGTCGTGGAACTCCAGGAGAAGCGTCCGGAGAACGACCACCTCCAGCTCGTCGAGACGGTCGGCGCCGACATCCGCTACCTGGTCTTCAACCCCGAGGACGGCAACGCCGGCAAGCTCGCCGTCCGCCGCGCCGTCGCCCAGGTCATCGACCGGGGCGCGCTCGTGGAGAAGGTGTACCGGGGTACCGCCGAGCCGCTGTACTCGATGGTCCCCAAGGGCATCGCCGGGCACACCACCGAGTTCTTCGACCGCTTCGGCGAGCCGAACCCGACCAAGGCGGCGGAGATCCTCCAGGACGCGGGCATCAGCACGCCGGTGCCGCTGGAGTTCTGGTACACCACCGACCGCTACGGCTCCTCCACGGCCCCGGAGTTCGCCGAGATCAAGCGGCAGCTGGAGGAGACCGGGCTGTTCCGGATCACCGTCGAGGGCAAGCCCTGGTCGGAGTTCCAGGAGGGCTACCAGAACGGCGATTACCCGGTCTTCGGCCGTGGCTGGTTCCCCGACTTCCCGGACCCGGACAACTTCATCGCCCCGTTCGTGGGCGCCAAGAACGTCCTCGGCACCCCGTACGAGAGCCCCGAGATCACCGACCAGCTGCTCCCGCAGTCCCGGCGGGAGAGCGACCGCGGCGCGGTCACGGGGCAGTTCGAGCGGGCGCAGGAGATCCTCGTCGACGACGTGCGGCTGCTGCCGCTGTGGCAGGGCAAGCTGTACGTCGCGGCCAGCGAGGAGATCGGCGGCGGAGAGCGCGCCCTCGACCCGCAGACCGTCATGCAGATGTGGGAGCTGTACCGCAAGAAGAGCTGGTGAGCCCGCGCCGGTGGGTCCGTCCCACCGGCCGGCCCGGCCCGTTGTCAGTGGTGGCGGGTAGGTTCGGGGAAACCGGTTCCGGGGTCCCGGAACCGCCCGTCCCACGGAGGTTGTTGACGTGACCGACACCGGCATGCTGCCCGAGTCCTGGCGCGGCGTTCTCGGCGAGGAGCTCCAGAAGCCGTACTTCGCGGAGCTGACCGAGTTCGTCGAGAAGGAGCGCGCGAACGGGCCGGTGTACCCGCCGCGGGCCGAGGTGTTCGCCGCGCTCGACGCCACCCCGTACGACCGGGTCAAGGTCCTCGTCCTCGGCCAGGACCCGTACCACGGCGAGGGCCAGGGCCACGGGCTGTGCTTCTCGGTCCGTCCCGGGGTGAAGACCCCGCCCTCCCTGCGGAACATCTACAAGGAGATGCAGGCCGAGCTGGGGCACCCGGTCCCCGACAACGGCTATCTGATGCCCTGGGCCGAGCAGGGTGTCCTCCTGCTGAACGCGGTCCTCACCGTCCGCGCCGGCGAGGCCAACTCCCACAAGAACAAGGGCTGGGAGAAGTTCACCGACGCCGTGATCCGGGCGGTGGCCTCCCGGCCGGACCCGGCCGTGTTCGTCCTCTGGGGGAACTACGCGCAGAAGAAGCTCCCCCTGATCGACGAGAGCCGCCACGTCGTGGTCAAGGGGGCGCACCCCTCGCCGCTCTCGGCGAAGAAGTTCTTCGGCTCCCGCCCCTTCACTCACATCAACGAGGCCGTCGCCGCGCAGGGGCACGAGCCGATCGACTGGCGCATCCCGGACCTCGGCTGAGGTTCACACCCCCGGCGCACCGCTTCGCCCCCGGGCCCCGAGCCTGACGGGCATCGGGGCGGACACGACCTACTGTTCGGTGCGTCGGGGTTCGACGTCCGTGCGCGAGGGCGCGCGGCCGCGGGGTGCGGTGACCGGGAGGCCGTGGTGGAGCAGCAGGAGGAGCCGGGCGACGCCACGATGACCCGGATCGGGCAGGCGGTCATCCTGCTGCACGGCGGCGACCGCGCGGAGGCGCGTGAACGCCTCGCCGCGCTCTGGTCGGAGATCGCCGGCTCCGGCGCCGCCCTGCACCGCTGCACCCTGGCCCACTACATGGCCGATGTGCAGGACGACCCGGGCGACGAACTCGCCTGGGACCTGCGGGCGCTGTCCGCCGCGCGGGAGCTGAGCGGCACCGGGCAGGCGGACGAGGGGGCTCCGGAAGGCGGCGACGGCCTCGCGGTCCGGGCCCTGCACCCCTCGCTCCACCTCAACCTGGCCGCCGACTACGTCAAACTGCGCCGCCCTGCGGACGCCCGGGCCCACCTGGACCTGGCGCGCGCGGCGACGGGTGCCCTGGCGGACGACGGGTACGGGAACGGGATCCGCGCCGCCATCGACCGGCTGGAGCGCGCGCTGGGCCCGGACTGACGGGCCCGGCCGGCGCGCCGGGGCCCGAGGGCCTCCCGGACGGGTCCGCTTCGACGGGCGCCGGGCCAGGAGGCCCGCCGGCGGGCGTCGCGCGGCGTTCCGCGCGCGGGCGGGCCGTCACCGCTCGTCCCGGGCGTCGGCGGCACGGCGGCAGAGGCGGTCTGCGCGGCCGTCCGGACGCCAGACGCCGTGGTCGGCGCCGAGCCGGCAGAGTTCCGACGCGCGCGGCGGGAGGGACGGCAGCGCGGGCAGTGCGGTCTCCCGCTCCCACGGCAGGCCGGGCGACGCCTCCCGGGGCGGCACCGGCGGCCGGGCGGCCGGAGCGGGTCCGGGCGGTGCCGGGGCCGTACGCGGCGGGACGGGCCGCTCGCCCGGCGGAGACGCGGCGGGCGACGGCGGGGGAGGGGAAGCGCCCCGGGCCGGCGGCAGGGCCGCCTCCAGCGCGTCCCGGGCCGGGCCGTCCACGATCTGCGGCGCCAGTTCCGGGTCCCCCGGCCGGCCGGGGGCGGTGGCGGGCGCACCGGCCGGGCCGGCGGGCGGGGCGGGCTCGACCGACACGCACCCGGCCGTCGCCAGCATCGCCAGTCCGACCAGCGTCCTCGCTGTGGTTCTCGTTCGCTGCACGCGGGCAACTCTGCTGTGCGCGCGGCCGGTTGCCGGGCCGTACCGGCCGGAAATGGCCCGCACGGGTGACGCGGAATCCGGCCGCGTCACACCGGGTGGCTCAATCGCCGCCCGTTCGCCGCCTCATTCGCCCGTCTCGCCGTCGATCGCCTCGCGCAGCAGGTCGGCATGGCCGTTGTGGCGGGCGTACTCCTCGATCATGTGGGTGAGGATCCAGCGCAGATTGAAGCGCTCCTTGCGGGAGTTGGTCCCGGCGCCGATGTCGTCCAGGGCGCGGGAGGAGGTGATCGCGCGGGCGGCGGCGACCTCGGCCTCCCAGTCGGCGACCGTGCCGCTCCACGTGGTCTCCGGGGTGGTGCGGAAGTCGCCGTCCCTGTCCTCGTCGGTGAAGTAGAGCGCGGGCAGGTCCTCGCCCGCCATGACGATCCGGAACCACCAGCGCTCCACGTCCGCGAGATGGCGCACCAGGCCCATCAGGGTCAGCGTGGAGGGAGGGGAGGAGGGTGTGCGCAGCTGCTCGTCGGTCAGCCCGGCGCACTTCTTCATCAGGGTCTGGCGGTGGAACTCCAGAAAGCCTTCCAGGGACTCCCGTTCGGTGGGACAGGTGGGGGGTTCGGTGCGCTCGTCGATCGTCATCCGGCCATCCTGGTGCAGGTCACGGGGTAGTGGCGAACGGTTATCCGGACTCGGCCCGCGGGCGCCCGGGAGCGGTTATCCGGACTCGGCCCGCGGGCGCCCGGGAGCGGTTGTCCCGACCGCCCCGGTCCGCCCGCGGGCGTCCGCCCGTCCGGTCACCGGCCCGCCGGTGCGCCCTCGCCGAGCATGCCGCGCAGCAACTCACCGAACCCGGTGCGCAGTTCGTCCTCGGAGGGGACCGCCTGGTGGTAGGAGCCGATCGCGCAGGAGAGCATCAGCCCCTCGCACCAGGAGACCAGGGAGAGGGCGTGGCGCCCGGGTTCCGCCGATCCGGCCGCCGCCATCATCGCCTCCAGGGGCTCCCGGAACCGGGCGCCGGTCCGGTCGTAGAAGGCGCGCAGCTCCGGCCGTCGCCCCGCCTCCAGGGCCAGTTCATAGCGGGCGACGAGGAGTTCGGGGTGGCGGGTGAGGTAGCGGTGCACGGCCACCGCCATGGCGTCCAGCAGCGCGGGGCGCCCGCCGGACGGCGGGGGCAGTTCCGCGACGGTGAGCACGGCCGCCTCCCGCTCGGCGAGGCGCCGCACGGCGGCCTCCAGCAGGGCGAGCCGGGTGCGGGCGTGGTTGGAGGTCGAGCCCTGCGGCAGGCCCGCCGCCTCGTCCACGGCGCGGTGGGTCAGCCCCCGCATCCCGCGCTCGGCGAGGAGGGTGAGAGCGGTGTCGGCGATCAGCTCGGCGCGCGGGGTGCCGGGGGTGGGGGCGGGGGTGGCGGTGCGTGCGGACATGGGGACAAGCTACCCGGTCGACTACAGGTGTAGTGCAGGTGTAGTACGGTGAGGGAGAGCTCACTACAGCTGTAGTC
The DNA here is from genome assembly GCF_000377145.1 of Streptomyces sp. CNT372. Classification (NCBI taxonomy): domain Bacteria; kingdom Bacillati; phylum Actinomycetota; class Actinomycetes; order Kitasatosporales; family Streptomycetaceae; genus Streptomyces; species Streptomyces sp. CNT372. The sequence goes on from NZ_KB897791.1 coordinate 81,296, forward strand.
CCGCGTGGGACTCGCAACCGACGTGTCGAGGAGCAGCCATGCCCACCACCGGTACGGACACCCGCGCGGTCGTCATCGGCAGCGGAATCGGCGGCCTCACCGCCGCCGTCGCCCTCTCCCGGCGCGGCTGGGACGTCACCGTCCTGGAACGCTCCCCCTCCCTCGAACCCGTCGGCGCCGGGATCAGCCTCGCCCCCAACTCCCTGCGCGCCCTGGACGTCATCGGGCTCGGCGAGCAGATCCGCGACCTCGCCGCCTGGCAGGGCCCGGGCGGGATGCGGAACCCGTCCGGACGCTGGCTCGCCCGGACCGACGCCCGCGCGGCGGCCGAACGCTTCGGCGGCCCCCTCGTCCTGCTGCACCGCGCCACCCTGATCGGCCTCCTTGCCGAACGGCTGCCCGCCGGCGCCGTCCGCACCGGCTGCCCCGGCGAACTCGCAGACCCCGGCACGCCCGGCGGCCGGCCCGCCCGTGTCACCACCCCCGACGGCGAGCTGGAGGCCGCCCTCGTCGTGGGCGCCGACGGCATCCACTCCGCCGTCCGCCGCCGGCTCTTCCCGGACCACCCCGGACCCGCCTACTCCGGCCTCACCGCCTGGCGCATCGTGATCCCCGCCCCCGACGCCCCCTTCGTCCCCCACGAGACCTGGGGCCCCGGCGCCCTGTGGGGCACCCAGCCGCTCAAGGACGGCCGGGTCTACGCGTACGCCGCCGCGACCGTCCCCGCCGGGACGCCCGCCGACGACGAGAGGGCCGAACTGCTGCGCCGCTTCGGCACCTGGCACGACCCCATCCCCGCCGTGATCGCCGCCGCCGACCCCGGCGGGGTGCTCCGCAACGACGTCCACCACATGACCGACCCCCTGCCCGCCCACCACCGGGGCCGCACCGCGCTCCTCGGCGACGCCGCCCACGCCATGACCCCCTGCCTCGGCCAGGGCGGCAACCAGGCCGTCGAGGACGCCGTCGTCCTCGCCCACCACCTCGCCCCCGGCACGGACACCGCCGCCGCCCTCGCCGCCTACAGCGCCGAGCGTCTGCCCCGCACCACGGGCATCGTGCGCAAGTCCGCCCGCGTCGCCCGGCTGATGGCCCTGGACAGCCGCCCCGCCGTCGCCGTCCGCGAGGCCCTGATGTCCGCCGCCTCCCGCCTCGGTCCCGGCCTGGTGCTGCGCACCTTCGACGACATCGCCGACTGGCGGCCCCCGCAGGAGACGTATGCTGCCCGGGCACACGGCGCGAGCGGCGGGCGGACCGCCCCCGGCGCCGCGACGGCCACCAAGGCGACGAAGGAGACTCCGTGAAGGTCGGCTGCATCGGGCTCGGCGACATCGCGCAGAAGGCGTACCTCCCGGTCCTGACCACCCTCCCCGGGACCGAACTGCACCTCCAGACCCGCACCCCCGCCACCCTCGCCCGGGTCGGGGAGACGCACCACGTCCCCGCCGAGCGCCGCCACACCGAACTCGACAGCCTCCTCGCGACCGGTCTCGACGCCGCCTTCGTGCACGCGGCCACCTCCGCGCACGCCGAGATCGTCACCCGCCTCCTCGAAGCGGGCGTGCCCACCTACGTCGACAAGCCGCTCGCCTACGAACTCGCCGACTCCGAGCGGCTCGTGGCCCTCGCCGAGGTCCGGGGCACCTCCCTCGCGGTCGGCTTCAACCGACGCCACGCCCCCGGCTACGCCCAGTGCCTGGAGCAGCCGCGGGACCTGATCCTCCTCCAGAAGAACCGCGTCGGCCTCCCCGAGGACCCCCGCACCCTCGTCCTCGACGACTTCATCCATGTCGTCGACACCCTGCGCTTCCTCGCCCCCGGGCCCGTCGAACACACCGATGTGCGCGCCCGGATCGTCGACGGGCTGATGCACCACGTCGTGCTGACCCTCTCCGGCGACGGCTTCACCGCCATCGGCACCATGAACCGGATGAGCGGTTCCGCCGAGGAGGTCCTGGAGGTCTCGGGCCAGGACGCCAAGCGGGAGGTGCGCAACCTCGCGGACATCGTCGACCACAAGGGCCAGCCCAGCGTCCGGCGGCGCGGCGACTGGGTGCCCGTCGCCCGCCAGCGCGGCATCGAGCAGGCCGTGCACACCTTCCTCGACGCGGTGCGCGCCGGAAAGACCCTCAGCGCCCAGGACGCCCTGCGGACGCACGAGCTGTGCGAACGGATCGTCCTGCGCGCCCTGGAGCAGGCCGGCTCCTGAACCGGCGCCGGCCGGCCACGGCGGCGAACGCGGCCAGCACCGCCAGCGCCCCGAACACCGGCCAGTCGCCGAAGCGCACGAACAGGGTGGTCCCCGTCGCGCCGGGCACCTCGAACACGGCGGCCGTGCTGCGTTCCGTGCCCAGCGCCGGACCGGCCGGCCGCCCGTCCGGCCCGTACACCGCGCTCACGCCCGTCAGGGTCGCGTGCACCATCGGGCGACCGGTCTCCGCCGCCCGCAGGGCCGCCAGGGAGGCGTGCTGCTCCGGGGCCCAGCTGTCCTGGAAGGAGGACGTCGCCGACTGGGCCACCAGCAGTTCCGCGCCCTCCCGCACCAGATGCCGGCTCATGTCCGGGAACGCGGTCTCGAAGCACACCAGCGGCCCGATCCGCTGACCGCCAGGACCGCCGTCCGAGGCCGCCGGGGGGAGGGTCATCACGACCGGCGCCTCGCCCCGCAGCCGGTCCTCGCCCGCCGCCCGGCCCACCGAGGTCGCCCAGCCCAGCAGCCCGCGCGCCGGGACGTACTCGCCGAACGGCACCAGCCGCATCTTGTCGTACCGGTCGCCCGTGGGGCCGTCCGGGCCCACCAGGACCGAGCTCTTGTAGATGCCGCCCGGGCCCGAGGCATCGCCGTTACGGGCGTCCACGTTCACCAGCAGCGGCGCTCCCACGTCCCGGGAGAGCGCGCCCAGCCGCTCCGCCAGGTCCGGGCGCAGAGCGAGGTCCGCCCCGACGCTGCTCTCGCCCCACACCACCAGGTCCGGCGGCGGGCCCTGCCCTGCCAGGGTGCGGGTCAGGGCCTCCCCGCGGTCGAAACGGCGCTCCGCGCTCTCCGGGCCGCCCACCACGCCCGGCTGCACCAGGGCGACGCGCACGCCGGGGGCCTCCCGGGGCTGCGGCGCCCACGCCCAGGCGGAGGCCGCAGCCGTCGCACAGGCCACCAGGCCGGCCAGCGCGGAGGGGCGGGCGCCCGGGACCGCGACCAGCAGCGCCACCGCCGTGTTCACCGCCACCACCACGAGGCTCACCAGCCACACCCCGCCCACCGAGGCGAGGCGCAGCGCCGGGCCGACCTCCCACTGGGAGGCCCCGAGCAGCCCCCAGGGCCCGCCCAGCCCCTCCCAGGACCGCACCAGCTCCACCGCCAGCCAGCCCGAGGGCACCACGACCAGCGCGGCGAGGGCCCGCCGGGCCGTCGGCGTCCCGCCCGTGGTCCGCCGCACCAGCCACCCCCACGGCGCCCAGAGCAGTCCCAGCAGCGCGGCGATCACCAGCAGGAACACATGCAGGGACGGCAGCAGCCAGTGGTGCACGGCGGCCATGAACCCGATCCCCCCGAGCCACCCCTCGACCAGGGCCCGCCGGCCGGTGGGCGCGGTCCGCAGCAGCAGCAGCCAGGGCACCAGCGCGACGTAGGCGGCCCACCACAGCGAGGGCTCCGGAAACGCGAGCACGGGCAGCGCCCCCGCGAACACCGCGGCGACCCCGCGCCACCGGGGCGCCCAGGAGGCCGGACCGGACGGCATCCTCCACGCCTGCCCGGCACGCGGGACGACCGGCATACGCATACGGCGCCTCCCTCACCACCAGTGTGGGGCACGGAGCCACCAGTGTGGGGTACGGGGACGCGTGGTGACAGTGGGCCCGGGGTGCCCACCCCGGGCCCGGGCGCGCCCGGGAGGCGGCTCCCCGCCGGGGCAGTCCCGCCGGCCGGCGGGCCGTGTGAACAGCGGGCGTCGGGGTGCCGCGCCCCGCCCGCGTCCTACGCCCCCCGGGGCCGCTGCGGGCGGCGGCCTCCGCGCGGGCGCGCCGCGCCGGCGCGCCGGGCGGCGGGCTCGGGCTGCGCCCTGCCCGTGCCCTCGGACCGTGGCGCCGCACCCTCGCCGCGGACCGCGCGGAGGACGACGAACTTCGGGTCGCCCGCGACCACCTCGCAGTTGCCGAAGAGCCGGCGCAGCCGAATGTGGTAGCCGAGGTGGCGGTTGCCGACGACCCACAGTTCACCGCCCGGACGCAGCACCCGGCGGGCGTCCGCGAACATCCGGCGGGCGGTGGTGTCCGTGGTCGCGCGGTGGGAGTGGAAGGGCGGGTTGCTGAGCACCAGGTCCGCCGAGGCGTCCGGCAGTGCCGACAGCGCGTCGCCCGCGGCGAACGCGGCCCGCCCGTCCGGCACGTTGTCGCGGAAGGTCGCCTCCGCCGAGGCGAGGGCGGAGAAGGACTCGTCGACGAAGGTGACCCGGGAGCCGGGGTTCGCCAGGGCCGCCGCCGTCCCGACCACGCCGTTGCCGCAACCGAGGTCCACCACCTCGTCGGGCCCCTTCCGCTCGGGCAGATGGCCCAGGAAGAAGCGGGTGCCGATGTCGAGCCGGTCGGCGCAGAAGATGCCCGCGTGGTTGGTGACCGTCCGGCCCGAGACCGGGCCGATGCCGTCCGGCAGGGCGTACCGCAGCGGCCAGGGGCCGGGCGTGCGGGGGAGGGACGGGTCGGGGGCGGTGTGGATGAGCCGGGCCTTCCGCACCGCGAGGGAGGTCCGGGTCGGCCCGACCAGCCGCTCGAACAGCTTCAGCGTCGAGGTGTGGATCTCGCTCACCATCCCGGTGCCGGCCACCACCGAGCCGGCGTGCAAAGCGGGCGCCAGCCGGCGCAGCTGGTCCTCCAGCAGTGCCAGGCTCTTGGGGACGCGGACCAGGAGGACGTCGATCCGCTCCGGCGGCGCGTCCCGGACGGTGAGCAGCGTTACGGACCCGCTCGGCAGCCCGGCCCGGTCGAGGTTCGCCAGGGTGGCCCGCTGCCCCAGGTGGGAGTCGCTGATCTGGACCACCGGGTGGTGCGCGGCGAGCGGAACGGAGAGCCCGCCCCAGCGGTCGCCCAGGACGGCGACCGTCCCGGTGAGCGCGACGGGCGGGGAGTCGTCCGTCCCGTGCAGATGCCGCAGCAGATACTCGTCGGCGGCGTCCCAGGCACGCAGTCGATCGCGCGGGTCCTCGGGGAAGCGGGCGAGGTCGAAGGCGCCCCAGGGGGTGGTCAGACGGTTCATCGTGCCTTCAGGGTAGGGCCTCCCGCAGGGCCCTTCGCCCGGGCTCGGGCCGTCGCGCGCGGGACCCGGGCGTCGCGCGCCCGCGCGGGCTCAGGCCGCCGGACCCACGTCCACGCGTGCCGCCGCCGCCCACTCCAGGACCAGAGCCTCGTACTCCCCGCGCCGGTCGTCGGGAAGCTCCCCGTCGAGCCACAGCTCTCGGATCCGGGCGTTCAGCTCGGAGGCGGTCATGGTGTTCACGGGCTCGTTGCGACTGGGGGACATGTCCCCAGGTTACGGCCTCGGAGGGTGCTCCCCGCCCATCGGATGATCACCGCCGGACCTTCCCCCGGAGCGGGTCGCGGGCCGCCCGCACCCCTCCCACCAGCACGAACGCCACACGTTCCTTCACAGAATCCCCCACACTCCCGGCGCTCCGGACTCTTGCGCAGTGACGCAAGTCATGAACGGCCCGCGCCCCGCGGGGCCCGGACGCGGCGGCACGGCACGGGAGTTCGGCACCGCGGGCCCCGACAGGGGCCCGCGGCAGGGTGGTTCGAAGGCGCGCGCCGCCCGGCTCAGTGGCCGGACTCGCCCGCGTGCGGGCTCAGCACACCCGTCCCGACCAGGATGAACAGCACAATGCCCAGCAGGATCCGGTAGATCACGAAGGGCATGAAGCTCTTGGTGGTAATGAAGCGCATGAACCACGCGATGACCGCGTACCCCACGGCGAACGCGACCAGCGTCGCGAAGATCGTCGGCCCCCAGGAGACGTGCCCCTCCCCGGCCTCCCGCAGCTCGTACAGCCCGGAGGCCAGCACCGCCGGGATCGCCAGCAGGAAGGAGTAGCGGGCCGCCGACTCGCGGGTGTAGCCCATCAGCAGGCCGCCGCTGATCGTCGCGCCGGACCGGGAGACGCCCGGGATCAGGGCCAGCGCCTGGCAGAAGCCGTAGATCAGGCCGTCCCGGACCCCGAGGTCCTTCAGCGTCTTGCGCTCGCGCTTCACCCGGTGCCTGCCGCCGGCCTCGTCACGGGCGGCGAGCCGGTCCGCGACGCCCAGCACCACGCCCATGACGATCAGGGTGGTGGCGATCAGCCGCAGGTCCCGGAACGGTCCCTCGATCTGGTCCTTGAGGGTCACCCCCAGGACACCGATCGGGATCGACCCCACGATCACCAGCCAGCCCACCTGGGCGTCGTGGTCGGAGCGCATCGCCTTGTCGGTGAGCGAACGCGTCCACGCCGTCAGGATCCGGGTGATGTCCTTGCGGAAGTAGATGAGCACGGCCGTCTCCGTGCCGATCTGGGTGATCGCGGTGAACGCCGCGCCGGGGTCCTGCCAGCCCGCGAAGGCGGCGGTCAGCCGCAGATGCGCGCTGGAGGAGATCGGGAGGAACTCCGTCAGCCCCTGGACGAGTCCGAGGATGAATGATTCGAACCAAGACATTGAAAGCTATGCCACCCAAGAAGTGATCACGGCCCGCCCGGTGAACGCCCGGACCGGCGCTGAGGTATCGGGGCCCTTCCTGAGTCGCTCACCGTGCTGACGATCGTTCAGGCGCCCATACGGACAAGGGCCCGAAACGCGCACGCCGGAGCGTGCGCCGAGGGGGCCCGACGCCGGTCGGGGGCACTGTAGCGCCCCAAAATGACGGGACCCTGAACACGCCGTGGAGTCGCGCCGATCACCCGTGGGAGCCGCGCCGATCACCCGTTCAGGGGGGTGCCCGGCAGCCGGTGGCGCCTGCGCCACGCCACCACCGCGGCGCAGAGCCCGGTCAGCACGATGAAGCCCATCGCGATCAGGAACTCGGGCGAGGTGGGCGACCCGGCCCGGCTGCCGGCCACCACGTACGCGGCCGTGTTCGGGATCGACCCCAGGGCCGTGGCCAGCAGAAAGGGCGCATAGCCCATCCGGGAGACCGCGGCGCAGTAGTTGGCCGCCGCGAACGGCACCCCGGGGAACAGCCGTATCGCCAGCATCGAACGGAAGCCGTGCCGGCTGAGCTGGCCGTCGGCCGCCCGCAGCCACCGCCCCCGCAGCAGGGGCCGCAGCGCCTCCTGCCCGAGCAGCCGGCCGAGGGTGAACGCGATCCCGGCGCCCACCACCGTCCCGGCGACCGCCGCCGGGACGCCGGCCTGGGTGCCGAAGAGGGCGCCCGCGGCGAGGTTGAGGATCGGCCGGGGCACGAAGGCCGCCGTGCACAGGCCGTACCCGACGGCGAACAGCACGATCGCGGCGACCCCGCTCACCTGCGGAAGGCCCTCGGACAGCAGTCTCTGCGGCTCGTACAGCACGACGGCGACGGCGGCCGACGCCAGCAGCACGAGGAGCAGGGAAAGCCGGGACCAGGGGGAGAACACGGCCCTGGACGCGCGGACCGAGAGGCCGGAGACCGGCCGGGGGGCGGGGGCGAGCATCCGGGGAGACTAACCGACGAAGGTGTCCGATCGCCGTAATCTGTGCCCTATGACGCACTCGTCCCCGGACCCGGCGGCGCCTGTGGACCGGGCAACGGGCCCGGACGCCGGCGCGGGCCCGGCACCGCGGTCCGCCCCGGAGACAGCCCCCGCCCCGCAGCCCGGCCGCACCCCGCTCGCGGACACCGTGCTCGCCCGGGTGACGGCGGTGTTCCCGGCGGCGGCCGACCCCGAGCGGGCGGCCGGGGCCGCCGCGTACATGAAGGACGTCGCCCCCTTCCTCGGCATCCCCACCCCGCTGCGGCGGCGACTGGCGCGCGAGGCCCTGGCCGGGCTGCCGGACCCGGCGGAACGCGACTGCGCCGCCGTCGCGCTGGGCTGCTGGGCGCTGCCCGAGCGCGAGTACCACTACTTCGCCGCCGACTACCTGCGCCGCCATGTCGGGCGCTGCGGCTCCGGCTTCCTGCCCGTGGTGCTCCGTCTCGTCACCACCGTGCCCTGGTGGGACACGGTGGACACGCTCGCCGCCCATGTCGCCGGGCCCCTGGTCGCCGCCGACCCGGCCCTCCGCGCCGACATGGACCGCTGGATCGGGGACGAGCACCTGTGGGTGGCCCGTACCGCCCTGCTCCACCAGCTCCGCTACAAGGAGCGCACCGACACCGACCGGCTCTTCGGCTACTGCCTGCGGCGCGCGGACCACCCCGACTTCTTCATCCGCAAGGCCATCGGCTGGGCGCTGCGGGAGTACGCCCGGACCGACCCGGACGCGGTCCGCCGGTTCCTGGCCGGCGCGCGCGACCGGCTCTCGCCCCTGTCCGTCCGCGAGGCGGCGAAGCACCTGGGTCCGCTGCCGCCCGCCTGACGGAACCCCCGCTCCGTGCGTACGGCCTGACGCTGCGTCATATCAGGCCGCGAACACCCCGCGCCTACGGCCTGACGCCGTATCAGGCCGCGAACCCCCCGCCTGCGGCCTGACCCCGTATCAGGCCGCGCACACCCCCGCACCACCCGAAAACCGGTCGACGCCGCGCGCCCCCGTCCCCGATGATCGACGCATGTTCCGGTACGCCTTCCTCGCACCGCCGTCCGCAGTCGCGGACGCGCCGAAGGCTGCCGTCCTCTTCCCGGCGGCGGCCGCCGCAGCAGCGGCCGCGGCTCTCGACGGCGCACGACGCTGACCCTTCCCGGACAGTCCGGCGGACCCCGCAGGGGGAGGGTCGGCAGGCTCCAGGGGTCCCGAACGCTCCGAGCGGTTCCGGGAAGGAACACACTCCGCCATGTCCAAGACGGCATACGTGCGCACCAAGCCGCACCTCAACATCGGCACCATGGGCCACGTCGACCACGGCAAGACCACGCTGACCGCCGCCATCACCAAGGTGCTGAGCGAGCGCGCCGGGGGCGGCACCTCCTACGTCGCCTTCGACCGCATCGACCGCGCCCCCGAGGAGGCCCGGCGCGGTATCACCATCAACATCGCGCACGTCGAGTACGAGACCGACACCCGCCACTACGCCCATGTCGACATGCCCGGGCACGCCGACTACGTGAAGAACATGGTCACCGGGGCCGCCCAGCTGGACGGCGCGATCCTCGTCGTCTCGGCCCTCGACGGCGTGATGCCGCAGACCGCCGAGCACGTCCTCCTCGCCCGCCAGGTGGGCGTCGACCACATCGTGGTCGCGCTCAACAAGGCGGACGCGGGCGACGACGAGCTCACCGACCTGGTGGAGCTGGAGGTCCGCGACCTGCTCACCGCGCACGGCTACGGCGGCGAGTCCGCCCCGGTGGTGCGGGTGTCGGGGCTGCGGGCGCTGGCGGGCGACCCGCGCTGGACGGGCGCGATCGAGGCCCTGCTCGACGCCGTGGACACCTATGTGCCCATGCCCGTGCGGTACACCGACGCCCCGTTCCTGCTGTCCGTGGAGAACGTGCTCACCATCACGGGCCGCGGCACCGTCGTCACCGGGGCCGTGGAGCGCGGCACCGTGCGCGTCGGGGACCGGGTGCAGGTCCTCGGCGCGGACGCGGAGACCGTGGTCACCGGCCTGGAGACCTTCGGCAAGCCGATGGAGTCGGCCGAGGCCGGGGACAACGTCGCCCTGCTGCTGCGCGGCCTGCCACGGGACGCGGTGCGCCGCGGCCATGTGGTCGCCGCTCCCGGCAGCGTGGTGCCCGCCCGGCGCTTCACCGCGCAGGTGTACGTGCTGTCGGCGAAGGAGGGCGGCCGCAGCACGGCGGTCTCCAGCGGGTACCGGCCGCAGTTCTACCTCCGCACGGCGGACGTGGTCGGCGACATCGACCTGGGCGGGGCGGCCGTCGCCCGGCCCGGTGAGACGGTCGCCGTGACCGTGGAGCTGGGGCGGGACGTGCCGCTGGAGGCCGGGCTCGGCTTCGCGATCCGCGAGGGCGGGCGCACGGTCGGCGCCGGGACGGTGACCGAGGTGCTCTGAAGCCTCGGCGGGGGCGGTCCCGAGGGGGCCGCCCCCTTTCCGTGCGCGGGCACGGGCGCGGGCACAATGACACGGTGAACGACCCCATCCCCGTCACCCGCGCCGTCGACGGCGGCACCGCCAAGCTGATGCCGGACGTCGACCGCGCCCGGGCCTGGCTGCTGACCGTCGACGGGGCACCGCAGTCGTATGTCGACCTCGACGACCCGGAGCACCTGGAGTTCGAGTACGCCCGCCGCCTCGGGCACGTCCTCGACTGCGCGGCGCCCGAGGGGGAGCCGCTGGACGTGCTGCACCTCGGCGGCGGGGCGCTGAGCCTGCCGCGCCGGGTCGCGGCGACCCGCCCCGGCTCCCGGCAGACGGTGGCCGAACGGGACGGACGCCTCACCGCCCTCGTCGCCGAGTGCCTGCCGCTGCCGGCCGGCAGCGGCATCACCGTGCACACGGCGGACGCCCGCGCCTTCCTCGCCGGGCAGCCGGACGACAGCGCCGACGTGGTGGTGGCGGACGTCTTCGGCGGCTCCCGCGTCCCCGCGCAGGTCACCTCGCTCGACTACGCGCGCGAGGCGGCCCGGGTGCTGCGGCCGGGCGGCCTCTACGCGGCGAACCTCGCCGACGGGGCGCCGTTCGCCTTCCTCCGCTCCCAGCTGGCCACCTTCGCGGCCGTGTTCGCGGAGCTGGCGCTGATCGCCGAGCCCCCGGTGCTCAAGGGCCGGCGCTTCGGCAACGCGGTCCTGGTGGCCGCGCGGGTCCCCCTGGACCTCGCGGGGCTGGCCCGCCGGGCGGCGGCCGACGCCTTCCCCGCCCGGGTCGAGCACGGCCCGGCGCTGGCGCGCTTCACCGGGGACGCCCGCCCGGTGCGGGACGCCGACGCGGTCCCCTCACCCGAGCCGCCGGCCGGCGCGTTCGGCATCGGCTGACCCCGCCCCGGCCGCGCCGAGCGCCCCGGGCGGGCACGCTCACGGCCCCGGCCTCCAGGGGTTCAGGACCCGGGCGGGCCGGGAGCGGCGTGCCTCAGGTGCTCGGGGTCGAGAGCCGGACGGTGCTGAGGATCTTCTGGATCGTGGCGTCGTCCAGCTCCTCGGAGACACCGGTCGCCGCGTACAGGACCCAGCTCTTGAACTCGCCCCTGGGGTCCTTGAAGGAGAAGGCGATGGACTTGCCGTCCGTCTCGCACTTGTTCTCCTTCTTGACGCCCTTCGCGGTGGCCGTCGAGACGCTGCCCTTGAGGCCGGAGGACGTCGTGTACTCCTTCGCCTTGGTGATCTTGACGGTGCCCTTGGGCTCGGTCTGCGCGTACGCGGCCCAGACCCAGTTGCCCGCCTCGTTGTACGCGGCCTCGTCGGCGTTCTTCGCGCCCTTGCCGCCCTTGGTGCCGACGGCGCTCAGGCCGTAGTCCTCGGGGTCGCCGTCCTTCTCCGTGTCGAACTCGCACCACTTGCTCTTGAGGTACGCGGGCGCGCTCATCATGACGACGGGGGAGCCGTCGTCCTTCTTCTCGTCCTCGAAGCCGGTGGCCATGCCGCTGCTGGCGACCTCCCACTCCGGCGGCACGTCGAACTGCGTGCCGTGCTTGGGGTTGGTGACGACCTTCCAGCCCTCGATGGTGGGCTTGGCGTCACCGCCCGCGCGCGGGTTGTCGGTGGGGCTGGGCGCCTCGGACGGCTCGTCCGAGGCGGACCGGGAGGGCGACGAGGACGCGGCGGGCGCGCCCTTGTCCGAGCTGCCGCTCTTGTCGTCCTTCCCGAGGACGAGGAAGCCGGTGACACCGGCGGCCACGACCACCGCGGTCGCGGCGACGATCGCGGTGATCGTCGTCTTCCGTTTGTCGTCGCCCCCCGGCCGGGGAGCGCCGGGCTGTGCGCCCGGGACCGCGTACTGCGGCACCGTCGGCTGCTGGTACGGGTTGGGCTGCTGCGGGTAGCCCTGCTGCTGGTACCCCGGCTGCTGGTACGGATTCGGCTGCTGGTACCCCGGCTGCTGGTACGGGTTCTGGTCCTGCGGGTTCTGCTCGCCCCCGGGCGGCTGCTGTCCTGGCCACATGGCCAGTAACCATAAGGGGGCGGACGCGGCAGTTCCACGTGCGGCCTGTGAAGGGTATGGTCAAGCACCGCTACTCGTGGGTAACATCCGGGGCATGAGCGCAGAAGAGATGTCCCTGGGCGAACTGCTCGCCGCGACGGTCCCCATGGTGAAGACCCTCGGCCTGGAATACCTGGAGACCACCCCCGAGCGGGCGGTCCTGCGGCTCCCCGACCAGCCCGAGTACCACAACCACGTCGCGGGCCCGCATGCCGGCGCCATGTTCACCCTCGCCGAGTCGGCGAGCGGCGCCATCGTCCTCGCCGCCTTCGGCGACCAGCTCTCCCGGGCCGTGCCGCTCCCCGTGACCGCCCGCATCGACTTCAAGAAGATCGCCCGCGGGGTCGTCACCGCCACCGCCGTCCTCGGCCGCCCGGTCGCCGACGTCCTCAAGGAACTCGACGCGGGCGAGCGTCCCGAGTTCCCCGTGAAGGTCGCCATCACCCGCGAGGACGGCGCCGTCACCGGCGAGATGGACATCCTCTGGACGCTGCGTCCCAACAGCTGAACCGGGCCCGCGCACCGGCCGCCACGGGCCGGCCGGTGCGGCGGCCGGCCCGGCGGCCGTTCCGTCTGCCCGGCCGAGTGGGCCGCTCAGCCGCCGTGGGCCGCGCGGTGCTGCTCCGCGAGGTCCACGTACACCGCCGCGTTGAGCCTGATCCCCTCGCGCTCCTCCTCCGTCAGCTCCCGGCGCACCTTCGCCGGGACGCCCGCCACCAGCGACCCCGGCGGCACCCGCATGCCCTGCGGGACGAGCGCCTGCGCCGCCACCAGCGAACCGGCGCCGATGTGCGCGCCGTTGAGGACGGTCGCGCCCATCCCGATCAGGACGTCGTCCTCCACGGTGCAGCCGTGCAGCACCGCGTTGTGCCCCACCGACACCCGCTCGCCCACCGTCACCGGGAAGCCCGGGTCCACGTGGACGGTGCAGTTGTCCTGGATGTTGCTCTCCGCGCCGATCACGATGGGGCCGCCGTCGGCCCGCAGCACGCTCTGGTACCAGACGCTCGCGCCCGCCGCGAGGGTCACCTCGCCCAGCACCACCGAGGTGGGCGCCGTGAACGCCCCCGGGTCCACCTCCGGCTGCCTGCCGCCCACACCCGCGACCAGTGCCCGCTCCGCCATCGCTCTCCCGCTCCTCGCCTCGCCGTGTCCCGCCGTGCCTGCCGTACCCGGGTGCGGGTACCGCAGGCACGGTAGGCGATCGTGCCCGTACCCGGCGCGCCGGGGCGGGCACGGTCCGTTCCGGACGCCGTCTGCCTCGGTCGTCGCGCGCGGGACGGTTCCGTGGTGCGAGCCCGGGAGCGCGGGCCGGCCGTCGCGCGCCCCCGCGGCTGGGGTGAACGTCACAGCGCAGCGCGCCCGTTGGTCGGCCGCGGGCGACTACCGTGTGCGGGTGCTCCTGAACAGAAACACGTTCTCGTTCTCCCTGCCGGCCGCCGCCGCGTGGCGCCGGCGGCTGGTCACGCGGGCGGTGCACCGCGGCTGGCAGTGGGTGCAGGAGGCCGGCTCGGTCACCGCGGAACGCCCGGGGAAGCTGCGCTTCCGGCGGCTCGGCGAGGGCACCCGGCTGGCGTTCCCGCTGGGCACCGTCTTCGGCGAGCCCTGGATCGAGCTGGGGTCCCATTGCATCGTCGCCGAACAGGTCACCCTGACGGCCGGGATGATGCCCGGCCTGGACCTCGGGCCGGACACGGTCCTGACCCTGGGGGACGGGGTCGTCCTGGGGCGCGGCAGCCATGTCATCGCCGACACCCGGGTGGTGATCGGCTCGAACACCTACTGCGGTCCCTACGTCTACATCACGTCCACCAACCACAGTTACGACGATCCCGGGCAGCCCGTGGGCAAGCAGTGGCCGCGGGCCGAGCCGGTCGAGATCGGTCCGGGGTGCTGGCTCGGGACCGGGGCCGTGATCCTGCCGGGCGCCCGGCTGGGCCGCAATGTGGTGGTCGCCGCGGGCGCGGTCGTACGGGGCGAGGTCCCGGACCACGCGGTGGTGGCGGGCGCGCCCGCGCGGATCGTGCGGCGTCTGGATCCGGTCGAGGGGTGGCAGCCGCCGCTGCGGACGCCCGCGCCGGTGCCGATCCCGCAGGGCGTCACCCCGGAGCAGCTTCTCGCACTGGCGGAGTCGGAGGACGCCTGACGCCTCCCGTCCCGCCGGCTATCCGCTCGCCAGGAGTACGGTGCCGACGAGGGCCAGGCCCGCGCCCGCCGCCTGGACGGTCCGCAGGCGCTCACGCAGCAGCAGCAGCGCGGCGAGGACGGTCACCACCGGGTACAGGTTGGCCAGGACGGCCGCGACGGTGACCGGCCCGGCCTGCGCGGCCAGGGCGTAGGTGCCGTTGGCCGCGACGTCCGCCAGTCCGACGAAGGCGAGCGCGGGCAGCGCCGCGACCACGACCCGGACACCGCCGTCCCCGGGCAGGGGCAGCGCCCGCCCGCCGCGCCGCACCGACACCCACAGGGCCGCGCCGCCGACCGTCACATTGGTGACCCGCTGCACGAACAGGGCGAGGAAGAGCCCCGTGACGGAGGTGGACGCCTCCGCGATCAGGGCCATCACCGCGCCGAAGCCGACGGCCGCGGTCAGGGTGAGCAGGATCGCCTGGCGCTGTACGGGCGCGCCCCGCAACTCCGGCCCCCCGGCCAGGACGATCCCCGCCACGGCGACCGCGATCCCCGCGAACTGGAGCACCCCCGGCCGCTCGCCCAGCAGCAGGCCCACCCCGACGGGCACGGCCACGCCGACCGAGCCCAGCGGTGAGACGACGCCCATCGGGCCGAGCGCGAGGGCCTTGTAGAAGGCGAGCATCGCGACCGGTCCGACCACACCGGCGGCCACCGCGTACCAGAGAAGGGGGCTCGCCGCGGCGAACCCGCCCGTCGCCACCACGATCGCGCCCAGCACCACGACCGCGATCGACTGGGAGACCACCACCACGGTCAGCGCGGGGGTGCGCCTGGTGAGCAGCCCGCCGCCGAAGTCGGCCAGGCCCCACAGGACACTGGCGGTCAGGGCGAGCAGTGCGGTCATGACGGGCCTCGCAGTACAGTGCGGTGAACAAGGGAGTGCAGCACACGGTAGTGCACTCCATTGGACCCTGTCATTCAAAATATTGGACGGACCGTGTCTGACCTCGACCAGCTCACACAGTCCCTCGCCCGCAACCTCAAGCGCTGGCGCGGCGAACGCGGCTTCACTCTGGACGCCCTCGCCACCCGCTCGGGCGTCAGCCGGGGCATGATCATCCAGATCGAGCAGGCGCGCACCAACCCCAGCGTCGGCACCACGGTGAAGCTCGCCGACGCGCTGGGCATCAGCATCACCACCCTGCTCGACCAGGAGCAGCACGCCACCGTCCGCCTGGTGCCGCCGGACCGGGCGGTGCGCATGTGGTCCACCTCGACCGGCAGCTCCACCACCCTCCTCGTCGGCAGCGAACGCGGCGGACCGCTGGAGCTGTGGGCCTGGACCCTGGTCGCGGGCGACGAGAGCGCCTCCGATCCCCACCCCGACGGCACCACCGAACTGCTCCACGTCACGGAGGGCGTCCTCACCCTCGTCGTGGACGGCGAGCCGCACACCGTCCCCGCCGGGACCTCGGCCACCTTCGAGGCGAACGTGGCCCACGCCTACCGCAACGACGGGGAGACCACCACGGCCTTCACCATGGCGGTCTCCGTCCCGCCGGTGCGCTGAGACACGTCCGCGCCGCTGTCCGGCCGGGGCTCCGGCGGGGGCCCGGCCGGGTCGCCGGTGCGCCGCGGGGCCCGGTCGGGTCGCCGGGCCGGGGCCCGACGGACGAAAGCCCGGGCCCCGGCCCGCGGGCTCAGCCCAGGCGGGGGATCTCGATCGCGGGGCAGCGGTCCATGACCATGTCCAGCCCCGCCTCCCGGGTCCGCGCGTACGCCTCCGGGTCGACGACGCCGAGCTGGAACCAGACCGCCTTCGCGCCGATCCCCACCGCCTCCTCGGCGACCCGGCCCGCCAGCTCGGAGTTCACGAACACGTCGACCACGTCCACCGGGAAGGGGATGTCCGCGAGGGAGGCGTACCCCTGCTCGCCGTGGACCGTCTCGGCCTTCGGATGGACCGGGACGATCCGCTTGCCGGACTGCTGGAGGACGCGGGCCACGCCGTAGGCCGCGCGGGAGGCGTTGCTGGACAGGCCCACGACCGCCCAGGTCTCGCCCGTGCCGGTCAGGATGCGCCGGATCGTCTCGTCGTCTGCGTACATGCCGGGTGAACCGGGGGCACCCGCCCCCGCATTCCCTTCCCGGGCCCGCATAGGGTGGCGGGATGCAGGACCAGTACCGGACGGTCGCCCGCGAGGGCGTCCACGAGAGCGAGATCAACCGCTCCCGCTTCATCTGCGCGCTCGCGCCCGTGGCCACCGAGGAGGAGGCCCAGGAGTTCGTCGCCCGCGTCCGCGCGCGGCACGCGGGAGCCACGCACAACTGCTACGCCTACGTGGTCGGCGCGGACGCCGCCGTGCAGAAGGCGAGCGACGACGGCGAACCCGGCGGCACCGCCGGCGTGCCGATGCTCCAGATGCTGACGCGCCGCGAGATCCGGTACACCGCCGCCGTCGTCACCCGCTACTACGGCGGCGTCAAGCTCGGCGCCGGCGGACTGATCCGGGCGTACGGAGGGGTCGTCGGCGAGGCCCTGGACGCGGTCGGGACGATCACCCGCAGACGCTTCCGCATCGCCACCGTGACCGTCGACCACCAGCGCGCGGGCAAGGTCGAGAACGACCTGCGCGCCACCGGCCGCACCGTGCGCGACGTCACCTACGCGGACGCCGTCACCCTGGAGGTCGGCCTGCCCGACGCCGAGGTGGACGGCTTCCGCGCCTGGCTCGCCGACGCCACCGCCGGGACGGCCGTGCTGGAACTGGGCGGCGAGGCGTACGGGGATGCCTGAGCCCGGCCCCGGGCCGGCCGGCGGGCCGCTTCGCGCGGTGCGAGGCCGTCGGCGTCCGGCCGGCCCGGCGAAACCCGCCCGCACTGTCCGACCCCGCCGATACCCTCACGGATCATGAGACTCCTGCACACCTCGGACTGGCACCTCGGGCGCTCGCTGCACCGCGTGAGCATGCTCGACGCCCAGGCCGCGTTCCTCGACCACCTGGTGGCGACGGCACGCGACCGCGAGGTGGACGCCGTCCTTGTCGCGGGCGACGTGTACGACCGGGCCGTGCCGCCGCTCGCCGCCGTCCAGCTCTTCGACACCGCGCTGCACCGGCTCGCCGACGCCGGCATCCCCACGGTGATGATCTCCGGAAACCACGACTCCGCCCGCCGGCTCGGCGTCGCCGCCGGGCTGATCGAGCGCGCGGGCATCCATCTGCGCACCGACCCGGCCGGCTGCGCCCGCCCCGTCGTGCTCTCCGACGCCCACGGCCCGGTCGCGTTCTACGGCCTGCCCTACCTCGAACCGGCTCTGGTCAAGGACGAGTTCGGCGTCGAGAAGGCGGCCCACGAGCCCGTGCTCGCCGCCGCGATGCGGCGGGTCCGGGACGACCTCGCCGGCCGGGCGCCCGGCACCCGGTCCGTCGTCCTCGCGCACGCCTTCGTCGCCGGCGGCGAGGAGAGCGACAGCGAACGGGACATCACCGTCGGCGGCGTCGCAGCCGTCCCCTCCGGTGTCTTCCACGGCGTCGACTACGTCGCCCTCGGGCATCTGCACGGCTGCCAGACCGTCACCGAGCGTGTCCGCTACTCCGGTTCGCCCCTCGCGTACAGCTTCTCCGAGGCCGCCCACCGCAAGACGACCTGGCTCGTCGACCTCGGCCCCGGCGGCGAGATCGGGGCCGAGCGGATCGACTGCCCCGTCCCGAGGCCCCTCGCCCGGCTGCGCGGCACCCTGGAGGAACTGCTCGCCGACCCGGCACACACCCGCCACGAGAACTCCTTCGTGGAGGCCGTCCTCACCGACGCGGCCCGCCCCGCCGACCCGATGGCCCGCCTCGCCGAGCGCTTCCCGCACACCCTCAGCCTCCTCTTCGAACCCGAACGGCCCGAGGAGCGGGACACCGCGAGCTACTCCCAGCGCCTCTCCGGCCGCACCGACCACCAGATCGCGGAGGACTTCGTGGCCCATGTACGCGGCGGCAGCTCCGCCGACGACGCCGAACGCGCCGTGCTGCACGCGGCGTTCGACGAGGTCCGGGTGGACGCGGCCGTGCGCGAGGTGGCCGGGTGAGACTGCACCGGATGACGGTCACCGCCTTCGGACCGTTCGGCACCGCCCAGCACATCGACTTCGACGCCCTCTCCGAGGCCGGCCTCTTCCTCCTCCACGGGCCGACCGGCGCGGGCAAGACCTCCGTCCTGGACGCGGTCTGCTTCGCCCTCTACGGCTCCGTCCCCGGCGCCCGCCAGACCCCCGGCACCACGCTGCGCAGCGACCACGCCGGCGACCGTACGCCGACCGAGGTCGTCCTCGACCTCACCCTCGGCGGGCGGCGTCTGGAGATCACCCGCCGCCCCGCGCAGCCCCGCCCCAAGGCCCGCGGCACCGGCTTCACCACCGAACGCGCCGTCAGCGGGCTGCGCGAGTACGACGCGCGGACCGGCGAGTGGAGCGCGCTCAGCCGCTCCCACCAGGAGATCGGCGAGGAGATCAGCCGGCTCGTCGGCATGAGCCGGGAACAGTTCTGCCAGGTCGTCCTGCTGCCGCAGGGCGACTTCGCGCGCTTTCTGCGCGCGGACGCGGAGTCCCGGGGGCGGCTGCTCGGCCGGCTCTTCGACACCCGGCGTTTCGCCGCGGTCGAGGAACGCCTCGCCGAGCAGCGGCGGGCCGCCGAGGCCGAGGTCCGGACGGGCGACGAACGCCTTCTCGCGCTCGCCCACCGCATGGAGCAGGCCGCCGGGGCCGCGGCCCGCGCCCGGCCGCTGCCGGACCGGGGGCCGGGCGACCCCGGGCTCGCCGCCGGCGTCCTCGACTGGGCCGCCGTCGCCAGGACCGACGCCCGCGAGGAGCGCGACATCGCCGCGCTGCGCGCGCGGGCGGCGGAGGAACGCCAGGCCGGTGCGCGGGCCGCGCTGGACGCCGCCCGGGAGACCGCCCGGCTCCAGCGCCGCCACGCCGAGACCCTGCACCGCAGCGCCGTCCTGGAGGAGGGGCGGGCCCACCACGAGGAGCTGCTCGCCCGGGAGGACCGGGCCCGGCGGGCGGAGCGGGTGCTTCCGGCGCTGCGTCTGCGGGACGAGGCCGAGCGGGCGGACCGTGCGGCCCGGGCCGCACGGGACCACTCCCGGGCCGCCCTGCCCGAGGACCTGACCGGCGCGGACACGGAGCGGCTCACCGCGCGTGAACGCGCGCTGCGCCAGGAGCTGGGCGGTCTGGACGCGGCACGCCGCGAGGAGGCACGGGGCGCGGAGCTGGAAGAGGAGCGGGCCGGTCTGGACCGCCGGTCCCGCGCCGACGAGGACGCCCTGCACGAGGCGTCCGCATGGCTCGCCGGCTGGGAGGCCCTGCGCCGGACCCTCACCGACCGGATCGCCGCCGCGCAGGAGGCGGCCACCCGCGCCGAATACCTGGCGGGCCGCCTCGGCACCGCCCGCGACCGCCTGGCGGCCGCCTGCGAACGCGATGAACTCGCCGCCCGGGCGGCCCGCGCCGAGACCCGGCTGCGCGCCCTCCACGAGCGGGCCAACACCGCCCGGAGCCACTGGCTCGACCTCAAGGAACGCCGCCTGCTGGGCATCGCCGCGGAACTCGCGGCGGCGCTCACCCCGGGCACCCCCTGCACCGTCTGCGGCTCCCCGGCCCACCCGTCCCCGGCCCGCCCCACCTCGGACCACGTCGACCGCGCGGCCGAGGACCGGGCGTACGAGGCGAGCGTCCACGCGGAGGCGGAACGCGCGGAGGCGGAACGCGAACTGGCCGTCCTCCACGAGTCCCGCACCGCCTCCGCCACCCGCGCCCGCGCTGCCGTGCCGGGGGCGGACCGGGCCGACGCCGGGCACGTGCCCGGGCCGGCCCCGGCCGGGGCCGCCCCCGTCCCGGACCCGGCAGCGCCCGGGGCGGAGTCGATGGGTGCCGTGCCGGGTGTGTCCGGCAGGTCGGCCGCCACCGCCGGCCGGGACGCGCCGGCGGCCGGGCCCGGCGCGGGAGCCGGCGGCGAGGGCTTCGCCCCGGACCGGGCCGACGCCGGGCGCGTGTCCGCCCCCGGCACGGAGGTTCGCCCGGGTGATGCCACCCGGGCGACGCCCTGCCGGACCGGCACGGGGCCGGACGCGTCCGCAGCCGCCTCGGACAGGGCCCTGGGCACGTCCCGGCCCGGCTCGGATACGGCCGGTGGCGCCGCCGGGGCCGGGGGCGGCCACACCGACGACGCCGTCCCTGCAGGGCACGCGGCCGGGCCGGGGGCAACCGGTGATCGGAGAGCGGCGGGTGCCGAGGGCTTCGCCCGGCCCGGGCCGGGGCCGCACGCGGCCGGGTCCGGCACGGCGCTGACCGCCGGGGACGACCCTGGGGCGGACCCCTCCGCCCCCCGCGCGGAGGCCGCCGGGGGCGACGACCCGGCGGGCGGGCGCTCCGCCCCCGAGGCCCGCGACGGGGCGCCGGCCCGCGCCCGGGCGGGCGGGCCCCAGGCCGGGCCGGGGCCCTCCGGGGGCGTGCCCGCGCCGCGTGGGCACGACGGCGGGCCCACCGCCGAGGAACTCCGTTCCCTTGTCGACACGTTGACGAGGGAACACGCCGAAGCCCGGCGCGCCGCCGGGGACATGCTCGATGCGCGGGCCGCGTTGGAGCGGGGGGAGCGGGAGCGGAGCGAGCGGGTGGAGGCACAGCGCGCGGCCGGGGAGCGGATCGCCGCGCGGAACGATCGGCGGGAGGCGCTCGACCGCGAGCTGGCGCGGATCGAGGGGGAAGTGGCCCGGGCCCGTGGGGAGTCCGGGAGCGTGGCGGCGCGTGCCCGGCTGCTGGAGCAGCGGGTCGCGCAGCTCGCGGAGGCCGTCGACGCCGTGCGCGCGGCCGATGAGTCCGCGCGCCGGCTGACCGCGGCGGAGGAGGCCGTCGCGGAGGCCGCCGCCTCCGCCGGCTTCGCCTCCCCGGCCGACGCGGCCGCCGCCGCCCTCCCGGCGGAAGCCCGCCGGGACGCCCGGGCCCGGATCGACGCCTGGTTCGCGGAGTCCGCCGCCGTCGCCGAGCGGCTCGCGGAGGAGGACGCCCGCGCGGCGGCCGGCGGGCCCCCCGTCGACCTCACCGGCGCCGAGGCCGCGTCCGCCGCCGCCGACCGGGCGCTGCGCGAGGCCGCCTCGCGGCTCGACGCGGCCCGTGAGCGCTGCGCCGCGCTCGACCGGCTCACCCGCGAGGCGGTCGACGAGGTCCGCCGGCTGGGCCCGCTGCGCGAGCGCTACGACCGGGTCGCCCGGCTCGCCGGGCTCACCGCCGGGACCTCCGCGGACAACGAGCGCAAGATGCGCCTGGAGTCGTACGTCCTCGCCGCCCGGCTGGAGCAGGTCGCCGCCGCGGCCACCGTCCGGCTGCGGCGCATGTCGTCCGGCCGCTACACCCTGGTGCACTCCGACGCCCGGGCCGGCGGCCGGCGCGCGGGCCTCGGCCTGCATGTCGTCGACGCCTGGACGGGCCGCGAGCGGGACACCGCGACCCTCTCCGGCGGCGAGACCTTCTTCGTCTCCCTCGCCCTCGCGCTCGGCCTCGCCGACGTGGTCACCGACGAGGCGGGCGGCATGCGCCTGGACACCCTCTTCATCGACGAGGGCTTCGGCAGCCTCGACGAACAGACCCTGGACGAGGTCCTCGACGTGCTGGACTCCCTGCGCGAACGGGACCGCAGTGTCGGCATCGTGAGCCATGTCGGGGACCTGCGCCGGCGGATCCCCGTGCAGCTGGAGGTGGCCAAGTCCCGTTCCGGCTCGGCGGTCCGGCTGCTGACGGCCGGGGCCGCGGACGCCCTCAGCGGCTGACCGGCCGGCCGGGCAGCGGCGAGGAGTACACCACGCTGGTGGTGACCGAGCCCAGGCCCCCGATCCGGCCCGACACCTCCTCCAGATGCCGCATGGAACGGGCGGTGACCTTCAGCACGAAGCAGTCGTCGCCCGTCACATGGTGTGCCTCCACGATCTCCGGCGTGGTGTCCAGCAGGTCGTGGAAGGGCTTGTAGTTGCCGTTCGGGTAGCGCAGCCGCACGAAGGCCAGGATCGGCAGCCCCAGCCGCTCCGGGTCGACGACGGCCGTGTACCCCTTGATGACGCCCGCCTCCTCCAGCCTGCGCACCCGCTCGGTCACCGCGCTGGCCGACATCGCGACCGTCCGGGCCAGCTCGGCGAAACCGGCCCGGCCGTGGGTCTGGAGGGCGTCGAGGATGCGCCAGTCCGTGGCGTCCGGGGAGTATCCGCTCATGGGGGAGGAATATCAGGGGAATCCCCGGCAGAACAAGCCTCTCGCCGTGGATCGCCCGTTCCACCCGCCCGGCCGCGGCCCTAGATTCTTGATCATGAACCCGACACCCACTGTGCCGCCCCTCGCCAACCCCGTGCTGCGCGTCCCGCCGGCCCCGCCCGCCGCCGCGGCCGCCCACTTCCGGGCGAGCCTCGCCTTCCACGCGGACGTCTCCGACGTCGCCGCGGCCCTCGATGCCGCGCGCGCGACCGGCGCCGACCCCGGATTCGTCGTTCTGGACTCCCGCTCCACCGCCGCCTGGGAGCAGGGCCATGTGCCCGGTGCGGTCCACCTCCCCACGGCCCGCCTGGCCGAGGACGCGCGGCGGCTTCTCGACCCGTCCGTCCCGGTGGTCACCTACTGCTGGGGCCCGGGCTGCAACGGGGCGACCCGGGCCGCCCTCGCCCTCGCCGAACTCGGCTACCGGGTCAAGGAGATGCTCGGCGGCTTCGAGTACTGGGTCCGCGAGGGCTTCGGGTACGAGACGTGGGAGGGGCCGGCCCGCCGCCCGGCCGACCCCCTCACCGCCCCCGAGGAGGCCGCGGACTGCGGTTGCTGAGGCCGCGCGGCGAGGCGGGCGCCACCCGGGCGGACGGACGAGGCCGGGCCCGGAAGCCCCGCCCGCCGCCCCCGCGTCCGGACCCGCCGCCCGCGCACGCGGCCCGCCCGCCGCCCCCGCGCCCGTCGTCATCGCCTCAGAGCCGGGACAGCTCCTGCACCAGGTCGTCCAGCCCCAGCGGCCCCTGCGACAGCGCCGCCATGTGCCACGCCTTCGCGTCGAACGCGTCCCCGTGGGCGCGCCGCGCGTTCTCGCGGCCCAGCAGCCACGCCCGTTCGCCGAGCTTGTAGCCGATCGCCTGGCCCGGCATCGACAGGTAGCGGGTCAGCTCGCTCTCCACGAACTCCGCCGGCCGGCCGCTGTGCGCGCCGAAGAACTCCTGCGCCAGGGCCGGGGTCCAGCGCTCCCCGGGGTGGAACGGGGAGTCCCCCGGGATCTCCAGCTCCAGGTGCATGCCGATGTCCACGATCACCCGGCAGGCCCGCATCATCTGCGCGTCCAGGTAGCCGAGCCGGCGCTCCGGGTCGGTGAGGAACCCCAGTTCGTCCATCAGGCGCTCCGCGTACAGCGCCCAGCCCTCCGCGTTGGCGCTGACCATGCCCACGGTCGCCTGGTAGCGCGAGAGCCGGTCGGCCACGTGGACCCACTGCGCCAGCTGGAGGTGGTGGCCGGGCACACCCTCGTGGTACCAGGTGGACACCAGGTCGTAGACGGGGAACCGCGTCTCGCCCATGGTCGGCAGCCAGGTCCGGCCGGGGCGGGAGAAGTCCTCCGAGGGGCTGGTGTAGTAGGGGGCCGCCGCGCCGCCCGGCGGGGCGATCCGGGACTCCACCTTCCGTACCCGCTCGGCGAGTTCGAAGTGCGTCCCGTCCAGCGCCTCGATCGCCTCGTCCATCAGCCGCTGGAGCCAGTCGCGCACCTCGTCCACGCCCTCGATGTGCTCACCGTGCACATCGAGATGGGCCAGCGCCTCCCAGGGGCCCGCGCCGGGCAGGATCCGCGCCGCCTCCGTCCGCATCTCGCCCAGCAGCCGGTGGTACTCCGCCCAGCCGTACGCGTACGCCTCGTCCAGGTCCAGGTCGGTGCCGTTGAAGTAGCGCGACCAGCGGGCGTACCGCTCACGGCCGACGGTGTCGGGCGCGCCCTCCACCGCCGGGGCGTACACGTCCCGCATCCAGTCGCGCAGGCCGGCCAGCGCCTGCGCCGCCGTCCGCGCGGCCACGTCGAGTTCGACGCGCTGCGCCGAGGGGCCCTTGGCGGCGAACTCCTCGAAGTAGCCGTGTCCGCCGCCGATCCACTCGGTCAGCTGGTCGATGAAGGTGGCCGTGGCCCGGGGCCCGCCGAAGAGCTTGCGCTCCAGGCCCAGGGCGAGGGAGGCGCGGTAGCCCTCAAGGGCCGTGGGCACCGCGCGCAGCCGCTCGGCGGCGGCCGCCCAGTCCTCGGGGGTGTCGGTCGGGGTGAGGGTGAACACCTCGCGGACCGAGTGCGCGGGGGAGTGCATATTGCTGACCGTCCGCAGGCCCTCCTCGGCCTCGTGGACGGCGAGTTGGGCCGTCAGCCGTTCGCGCAGCAGCCGGGCGCACCGCCGCTCGGCCTCGGCCTCGGCGCCCGGCCGGGCCTGTGCCTCGGTGAGTTCCGCGAGGGTGCGGCGGGCGAGCGCGGCGGTCTCCTCCTGCCCGGCGGGCGAGAAGTCGGGGAGGAGGCCCGAGCTCTTCCGGACCCCCAGATAGGTACCGGTGATCGGATCGAGTTCGACGAGTGCGTCGACGTAGGCGTCGGCGACCTGGCGCGGCAGCGCGCTGGAAGTGGCTGGCATGGGGGCCATCCTGGTACGCGGAGGGCGTCCGCGTCATCATCATCCGCCGTCGGGCACCTGTCGCCGGTCCTCCGGCGGGAGGAGCGGACCGCACTCCCACTGCTGGAATATCAGGCGCGTCTCGACCCGGGCGACCTCCCGCTGGGAGGTGAACTCGTCCAGAACCAGGCGCTGGAGATCCGCCATGTCGGTCACCGCGACATGGACGAGGTAGTCGTCGGGGCCGGTCAGATGGAACAGGGCCAGGGACTCCGGGAGCGCCCGGATGCGGTCCACGAACGGGCCGATCAGCTCCCGCCGGTGCGGACGTACCTGCACCATCAGCAGGGCCTGGAGCCCGCGCCCCAGCCGGGCCGGGTCGAGGGCGAGCCGGTGGCCGGTGATCACCCCGGAGCGGCGCAGCCGGGCGACACGGTCCAGGCAGGTGGACGGCGCCACCCCGACCTCGGCCGCGAGGTCGCGGTAGGTGGTCCGGGCGTCGTTCTGCAGGAGCCGGAGAATCTGAAGATCCACCGGGTCCAGTGCGACAGATTCGGCCATGTGCCGAACGTAGCACGGCTGATTCCCGCTACTTCCCGGTAGCTGTTCACAGTGCTCGCATGGAGAACGCAGCAGCGGCCGCGCCCGCATCCAGGGCCCTGGCCACCGACGCCGTGCACGCCGGACGCGAGGACCTCGCGGACCTGGGCCTGCACGCCCCGCCGCTCGATCTTTCGACCACCTACCCCTCGTACGACGCGGCCGCCGAGGCCGCGCGGATCGACGCGTTCGCCGAGACCGGCGCACGACTCGACGGTCCGCCCGTCTACGCCCGCCTGGACAACCCGACCACGGCCCGCTTCGAGACGGCCCTCGCCAGACTGGAGGGCACCGAGGCGGCGGTCGCGTTCGCCAGCGGCATGGCGGCCCTGACGGCCGTACTGCTGGTGCGCGCGGCCGCGGGCCTGAAGCACGTGGTGGCGGTCCGGCCGTTGTACGGCTGCAGCGACCATCTGCTGAACGCCGGACTCCTCGGCACCGAGGTCACCTGGACCGATCCGGCGGGCATCGCGGACGCGATCCGCCCGGACACCGGCCTGGTGATGGTGGAGACGCCCGCCAACCCGACCCTCGCCGAGGTCGACCTGCGGGCCGTGCGCCACGCCTGCGGCTCGGTGCCGCTGCTCGTCGACAACACCTTCGCCACCCCCGTCCTCCAGCGCCCGGCGGAGCACGGCGCGCGCCTGGTGCTGCACAGCGCGACCAAGTACCTCGGCGGCCACGGCGACGTCATGGGCGGCGTGGTGGCCTGCGACGAGGAACTCGCCCGGGGCCTGCGCCAGGTGCGCTTCGCCACCGGCGGGGTCCTCCACCCCCTGGCCGGCTATCTGCTGCTGCGCGGCCTGTCCACCCTCCCGGTCCGGGTCCGCGCCGCCTCCGTCACCGCCGCCGACCTGGCCCGCCGGCTCGCGGCCGACCCCCGGGTTGCCCGGGTGCACTACCCGCGCATCGGCGGCGCGATGGTCTCCTTCGAGACGTACGGCGACCCGCTCGCGGTGATCGCGGGCGTCCGGCTCATCACCCCCGCGGTGAGCCTCGGCAGTGTGGACACCCTCATCCAGCACCCGGCCTCGATCAGCCACCGCATCGTGGCCGAGGGCGACCGGCGCTCGGCGGGCGTGAGCGACCGGCTGCTGCGGATGTCCGTCGGCCTGGAGGACGTCGAGGACCTGTGGCGGGACCTGACCGAGGCGCTGAGCGCGGCCGGCCGGGGCTCGGCCGGCCGGGCGCCGGAGGAGGCGTCGCTCACGGCGTGATCCCGCGGACCCGCCGCCGGCGGGTCCGCACCCCGCACCCCGGCGCCGCCGGGGTGCGCACGCGGGCCGGGGCATGCCCGACCGCCACGCGGGCGGACCGGGGACGGGCGGGACACGGATGGGGGCCGGTGCACCGAGCACCGGCCCCCGGCCGTGTCCCGCCCGTCATCGCCCGTGGCTCAGTGCTCCGCCTGCTCGTAGCGAGCGGACCGCTGCCGGGGCGGGGACGCGTCCAGCCGGGCCGTCAGGACCAGGGTTCCCTCCTCGATCTGGTAGTCCAGCGGGAGGCCGAGCCCCCGCATCGCCGCGACCATGCCCGTGTTGGACGCCTGGGTGACCGCGTAGACGCTGTCGCAGCCGGCCTCCTTGGCCATGCCGACCAGCCGGCGCAGCAGTTCCGAGCCGACCCCCCGGCGCTGCCAGTCGTCCTCGACGAGGAGGGCGACCTCGGTCTCGTCGCCGTCCCAGAGCAGATGCCCCAGGGCCACCAGGCGCCCGGAGGCGGTCTCCACCGCGAGGGTGCGGCCGTGGCGGGGGCCGAGCAGATGGTTCAGATAGCGGTCCGCGTCACCGACCGGGCCGTGGTAGCGCAGCGACAGGGTCCGCTCCGAGCAGCGCCCGTGCATCGCGAGGGCCGCGGGCACGTCGTCCTGCCCGGCGCGCCGGACGGTGATCTCGGGACCCGCGGGCAGGGTGAGGACGTCCTGGCCGCGCGGGATCCGGGGACCGAGCCGCGCGTCCAGCTCCACCAGGGCCCGGGCGCGCGCGAACTCGGTCGGGGTGAACGGCAGATACGGCCGCTCGACGGTGATCGCGCCACCGCCCGGGTCGCGCAGACGCATCACGGTCTCCTCCAGGACGCCCTCGACCGGAGGCATGTCGCCGGTGGGCCGGCCGGTGACCGTATACGCGGGACGCGAGCGGATGGTGCAGCGCCCCAGCAACTGGCGCAGGGCGAGAGGCAGTTCGGCGGCGTCCAGGGCGGTCCTGGTGGCGAGGCCGAGGACCCGGGTCGGGGTGTCGACCAGGTCGTGGGCGTCGGCCCGCTCCGTCCAGGTGCCGGTGCCGCCCGCGGCGGCCACCTCGCGGGCCAGCCGGGGCGCCTCCAGCGAGGCGGGGGCGCGCAGCAGGAACTCGTCGACCGTGCTGTCGCCCAGCGGGTGCGTCTGGAGGGTCAGGATGTCCACGCCCAGGTCGGCCAGCGCACCGCAGAGCGCGGCGAGGCTGCCCGGGGTGTCCCGGACGGTGGTGCGCATCCGCCACAGCGCCGCCTCGCGCGGCTCGGTCCGGGGGCCGGGCGCGGCGGCGCGGTCGGTCACGGCCCCCGCCGCCGCGCCGGGTGAGAGCGGGGGAGGGGCATGACTGTGGCGGCGTGCCCACCAGGTGTGGAAGGCGGCCGTGGCGACGAGGACCACGGCGGAGGTCACGAGCAGGAACGGCCCGTCGGGGCCGTGGCCGATCAGCTGGGCGACGGCGTCGGCGACGGCCACCGCCGTGAACAGGGCGGCGAGTTCGACGACGTCCCGCCGCCAGTGGTGGGCGCGGTGGGTACCGTGGGCCTTGGCGCGGCGGGCGTTCCTCGGGGACGTAACATCAGCCATGGAGCCACTGTGACGGAACGGTGTTGCGTGATCACGAACGCTTTGTGACTGATGGGTTAAAGGCTGATTCGGCCACTTTTCGGCCGATTTCGACCGTTTCCCTCCGGGAGTCTCCGGATCACCGCTTCGGACCGGACCGGGCCGCCCGGCGGTGGCACCGGCGGGGCCGTCACCGGCTCCCGTCGAGCAGCACCCGGGCCACCAGTGCGGGGTCGTCGTTCATCGGGACATGGCCGCAGCCCGGCAGACGCACCAGCCGCGCCCCCGGGATCACCCGCTTGGCGCGCACCCCCTGACGCTGCAACAGCAGCCGGTCCCGGGTCCCCCAGGCGATGGTGACGGGTACATCCGGCACATCGT
Organism: Streptomyces sp. CNT372; assembly: GCF_000377145.1. NCBI lineage: Bacteria > Bacillati > Actinomycetota > Actinomycetes > Kitasatosporales > Streptomycetaceae > Streptomyces > Streptomyces sp. CNT372. Next base: position 110,038 of record NZ_KB897791.1, read on the forward strand.
CCCGGAACAGCACGTTCCCCCCGGCGGCGAGGGTCCGCGCGAAGCCGGTGGCACCCCGCAGCGCCCGCGTCTCGGCCGCCGCGGCCTCCGGCGAACGCAGGCCCGGCCGGGCGTAGATGGTGCTCACCAGCGCGGCCCGCCCCGCGACCGACCGGGACAGCCGCCCGATCAGCGGGTCCGGCAGGGCGCGCGCGCCCAGCCGCATCGCGCGCAGGGTACCGAAGGCGTAGACGCGCTCCGCCTCCGACCAGAAACCCGCCGGGGAGAGCGCGGTGACCGAACGGACCTCCTTCCCGCGCCCCAGCTCCAGCGCGAGCAGCCCGCCCAGCGAGTTCCCCGCGACGTGCGGACGCTCCACCCCCAGCTCCCGGCAGAACCCGCCGAGAACCCGGTTCACCGTGGAGAGGTCGTACGGGACCCCGTCCGGCAGTGCGGAGGACGTGCCGAAGCCCGGCAGGTCGACCGCGATGACATCCCGCTCGGCGGCGAGAATGCCCATCACCGGCTCCCACGCCTGCCAGTGGTGGCCGATCCCGTGGAGCAGGAGCAGGGGCTCGCCCGCCCCCGCGCGCTCATAGGCGAGGGTCAGCGGGCGGTCGCCGTGGGGCGTGGGGACGGAGAAGGAGATCGCTGCGGCCATGTCCGGCTGCTCCCTGATGCTGGACGGAGTGTCAGTAACAACTACCGCTCGGTAGCTTGTCACCGCAAGCCCTTGCCGCGCCCGACTCCCGCCGGAGGCCCACCGGATCCCGCCGGGGGCCACCGGACGCGCCCGGGACCCGCGCCGCCGCGCCCGCCGGGAACCGGGCGGACGCCCCGCCCCACCGGCCCCACCCCCCCAACCCGCCGCCCCGCCCGACCGGCCCCGCAACCTGCTGGACAGCGCCTGCCGCGTCGGCTGGGATGGCCGGGTGGCAACCGACACCGTGACGCACGTCTTCGAGGAGCACCGGTCCGTACTGACGGGCGTCGCCTACCGGATGCTCGGCCGGGTCGCCGACGCCGAGGACGTGGTGCAGGAGGCATGGCTGCGCTGGTCCGCCGACGACCGCGGCGACGTCCGGGAGCCGCGCGCCTACCTGGTGCGCGTCACCACCCGGCTCGCCGTCGACCGGCTGCGCCAGGTCCAGTCCCGCCGCGAGTCCTACGTGGGGCCGTGGCTCCCGGAACCGGTCGTCACCGACTTCGGTCCCTCGGTGCCCGACACCGCCGAACGCGCCCTGCTCGCCGACACCGTCTCGCTCGCCGTCCTCGTCGTCCTGGAGACCCTCTCCCCGCTGGAACGCGCCGTGTTCGTGCTCCGCGAGGCGTTCGGCTTCCCCTACGCGGAGATCGCCGCCGTCCTCGACCGGTCCGAGCCCGCCGTGCGCCAGCTGGCCGGCCGGGCCCGCCGGCACGTCGACGAACGCCGGCACCGCTACGACGTGGACCCCGCCCAGTGCCGCGACCTGACCGAGCGCTTCCTCGCGGCCGCCGCGGGCGGCGACCTCGGCGAGTTGCTCGCCCTGCTCGCCCCGGACGTCACCCTCGTCGGCGACAGCGGTGGCAAGGCCCAGGCGCCCCTGCGCGTCCTGCGCAGCGCGGACAAGGTCGGCCGCTTCCTGGTCGGCGTCGCCGGCAAGCAGCCCGAGAATGCGGCGACGGAGTTCGTGGAGGTCAACGGCGCGCCCGCCGTGCTGGTCACCGCCGGCGGACGACCGGACAGCGTCCTCCAGCTCGAAGTCCGGGACGGGCGCATCCTGTGCGTCTACATCGTGCGCAATCCCGACAAACTCCGCTCCTTCGCCCCCGAGGGCCCCGACGCGGCGGCCTGAAACCGCCGTTCCCGCACGTCAGACCCCGTGGCCGCTTACGGCCGCGGGGACTTGTGCGTGCCCGCCGGGCCCCGATACGACATCCCCGTGAACGCTCTGCGAAGTCGTATGGTTTCCCACGGTGACGACGACAGGATTGGTCTTGACCAAGGAGGAGGCCGGTTCTATGGTCACAGGGGTTAGTGAAGGAACCTTTAATAAACAAGGGCACGGAAAACCCGCCGTGGACACGGCGATTGCGGAGGATCAGGGTGGGGACCACGCAGCTCGAAACGGTGCCGGAGCCCAAGTACTGGCACCTCAAGACCGTGCTTTCCGAAGCTCTCGACAGGGACTTCGCGGTCGGCGAGATCCTGCCCAACGAGCGTGACCTCGCCGCCCGGTTCGGCGTCGCCCGCGCCACCCTGCGACAGGCCCTGGAGCAACTGGAGCTGGAGGGCCGCCTCCAGCGCCGCCGGGGCGTCGGCACCACCGTCGCGCCCCCGCGCGTGGGAGTGGACGTCTCCGCCTCCCGATCCGACTGGCCCGGCGCCGACCAGCACGCCTGGCAGCCCACCGAGTGCACCGCCGCCGTCCCGCCCGCCGCCGTCGCCGCCCACCTCGGCACCGAGCCCGACGAGCGGACCCACGTGGTGCGCCGGGTGCGCAAGGGCCACGACCAGCCGGTCGCCGCCGAACTGCTGTACGTGCCGGCCGCGTCCGTGCCCGACCTGCCCGCGATCGACGCTCCCTCCGGCCCCGCCCTCGCCCGCGGCGTGCTGCGCGAGCTGGCCCGCCTGGAGCCCGAGGGCCAGGACCGCGCCGTCGAACTGGGCTCCGCGGGAGCGGTCGACGCCAAGGAACTCGACCGGCTGCCCGGCGCCCCGGTCCTGGTCGTGACCACCCGCTACTTCGCCGGCGGGCGGACCGCGGCGGTCTCGGTCGCCACCTACCGCGCCGACACCTGCCGGCTCACCTTCGGCGCTCAGGGAGACCTGGAGATCAGTCACGAGGAGCAGCGCCGCGCCTCCTGACCCGCCGTGCGCCCCGCCGCGCGCGGGGCGTCAGCGGCGGGCCGTGACCGTGCCCTCCACGGCGAACAACTGCTCCTCCACATGGTCCAGCGCGAGGCGCAGCGCCCCCGTGGCCACCGCCGCCTCGCCCAGCAGGGAGAGCGCCACCCGCGGCGGACGCAGACAGTAGCGCGACAACTCCCGCTGCACCGGCGCCAGTACGCCGTCCAGACCGGCCGCCCAGCCGCCGATCACGACCAGTTCGGGGTCGAGGGCCAGCACCAGGGCGGCGACATCGTGCACGAGCCGCTGGATGAACCGCTCGACGGCCGCACGGGCCCGCTCGTCGCCGCTCCGGGCCAGCGCGAACACCTCGGCGACCGCATGCTCGTCCAGGGGGTGCAGAGGCTCGTCCGTCGTGGACAGCAGCTTCTCCGGGGTCACGCCCCGGCCCAGCAGATGCAGGGCGCCGATCTCCCCGGCCGCGCCGCCGAAGCCGCGGTGCAGCCGCCCGCCGATCAGCGAACCCGCCCCCGGGCTCAGGCCCGCCATCACGAACACGATGTCGTCCGAGTCCGTCCCGGCGCCCTTCCAGTGCTCGGCGACGGCCGCCGCGTTCGCGTCGTTCTCCACCAGGACGGGGCAGCGGAAGGAGCGCCGCAGGCGGTCGCCGAGCGGCAGCCCGGTCCAGCCCGGCAGCGCGGTCGACAGCCGCACGGTGCCGTCCGCCTCCACGATCCCCGGCGAACCCACGCCCACCGCCCGCAGATTGCTGCGCGGCACCCCGGTGCGCCGCAGCACGTCCGCGACGGCGCCGCGCACCTTCTCCAGCCGGTCGTCCGCGCTCGCCGCCTCCGACACCTCACGGGTCCCGGCGCCGATGATCCGCCCGTCCAGCCCCGACAGCAGCGCGGCGACCCGGTGCGGGCCGATCTCCACGCCCAGCAGATGACCGGCCTCGGCCCGGAACCGGTAGCGCCGCGCGGGCCTGCCCTGGCGGCGGGCGCCACCCTCCTCGGGGACGCTCTCCACCACCAGCCCGGCCTCCACCAGACCTTCCACGACGCCTTCGACGGTCGGCCGCGACAGTCCGGTGATCCGGGTGAGATCGGTCAGGGTGGGGGAGTCGGCCGCCCGCAGGGAATGGAGCACCACCGCGGAGTTGATGCGCCGCAGCAGCGAGGGATCTCCACCGGTCAGCCGCCCCACAGTCCGTCCTCCCGGTCGTGCGTTCCTGCCGGATCGTACTCGTTGCCGCCCCCGAGGGGTGGGGCCGGGCCCGGCGCGGTGGGGCCGGGCCGCCCGTCCGAGGCCCCCCGCGCGCTACGCCGTGCGGTCCGGCGTCCGGGACGCCGCCACGCGCAGCCGGGCGAACGCCTCCGCCATCGTCTCCACCGTCCAGTGCGCGTTGAGGCCGCTGGGATTCGGCAGGACCCAGATCCGCGTCCCGCCGACGGTCCGCTCCTGCGGGCCGACCGCCGCCGTCCGCTCCTGGAACGCCCTCCGGTACGCGGTGATCCCGACGACCGCCAGCCAGCGCGGCCGCAGCCGCTCCACCTTGGCCACCAGCAGCCGGCCGCCCTCGCGGTACTCCTCGGCGCTCAGCTCGTCCGCCCGCGCCGTCGCCCTCGCCACCACATTGGTGATCCCGATGCCCAGCCCCGGGAGCCGGTCCTGCTCGGACGGCTTCAGCAGCTCCGGGGTGAAGCCGGACCGGTGCAGCACCGGCCAGAAGCGGTTCCCCGGACGGGCGAAGTGGTGGCCCGTCGCCGCCGTCATCAGCCCGGGGTTGATCCCGCAGAACAGCACCCGCAGGCCGTCCGCGACCACGTCCGGCACCAGCCGGTCGCGGGCGGCCTCCAGTTCGGCGGCGGTGAAGCGCGTCAGAGGATCGCCCCGGGCGCGTAGCCGGCCGCCTCCGGGTACCGCTTGACGGTCTCGTCGATCCGCGCGACCACGGCCGCGACCTGGCCGGCCGCGGCGCCGGTGAACGACAGCTTGTCCGCCATCAGCGCGTCCAGTGCGGCCCGGTCCAGCGGAATCCGCTCGTCCGCCGCCAGCTTGTCCAGCAGCTCGTTGCGCTCCGCGCCCTGCTCCCGCATCGCCAGCGCGGAGGCCACCGCGTGCTCCTTGATCGCCTCGTGCGCGACCTCCCGGCCCACCCCGGCGCGCACCGCGCCCATCAGGACCTTCGTGGTGGCGAGGAACGGCAGGTACCGGTCCAGCTCGCGGGAGACGACCGCCGGGAACGCGCCGAACTCGTCGAGCACGGTCAGGAAGGTCTCCAGCAGGCCGTCGAAGGCGAAGAACGCGTCCGGCAGCGCGACGCGGCGGACCACCGAGCAGGAGACGTCGCCCTCGTTCCACTGGTCGCCCGCCAGCTCGCCGGTCATCGAGGCGTAGCCGCGCAGGATCACCATCAGGCCGTTGACGCGCTCGCAGGAGCGGGTGTTCATCTTGTGCGGCATCGCCGAGGAGCCGACCTGGCCCGGCTTGAAGCCCTCGGTCACCAGCTCGTGGCCGGCCATCAGCCGGACCGTCCTGGCGACCGAGGACGGCGCGGCGGCGAGCTGCACCAGCGCGGAGACCACGTCGTAGTCCAGTGAGCGGGGGTAGACCTGGCCCACCGAGGTGAAGGCGTGCGCGAAACCGAGGTGGCCCGCGATCCGCCGCTCCAGCTCTGCCAGCTTCTCCGCGTCGCCGCCGAGCAGGTCCAGCATGTCCTGGGCGGTGCCCACCGGGCCCTTGATCCCGCGCAGCGGGTAGCGGCCGAGCAGGTCCTCCAGCCGGCCGAAGGCGACCAGCAGTTCGTCGGCCGCCGTGGCGAAGCGCTTGCCCAGGGTGGTGGCCTGCGCCGCCACGTTGTGCGAGCGGCCGGCCATGACCAGCTCCGCGTACTCGCCCGACAGCTTCCCGAGCCGGGCCAGCACCGCCACGGTGCGGTCGCGCACCAGCTCCAGGGAGAGCCGGATCTGGAGCTGCTCCACGTTCTCGGTGAGGTCCCGGGAGGTCATGCCCTTGTGGACGTGCTCGTGCCCGGCGAGGGCGTTGAACTCCTCGATACGGGCCTTCACATCGTGCCGGGTGACCTTCTCGCGCTCCGCGATCGACGCCAGGTCGACCTGGTCGAGGACGCGCTCGTAGTCGGCGAGGGCCGTGTCCGGGACGTCGATCCCGAGGTCCTTCTGGGCGCGCAGCACCGCCAGCCAGAGCCGGCGCTCCAGCCTGACCTTCTCCTCGGGGGACCAGAGGACGGCAAGCTCCGTGGAGGCATAGCGGCCGGCCAGGACATTGGGGATGCGAGGCTTCGCAGACACAGCAGTCACGTGTCCGGATTCTACTGGTGGTTTCCGCTGGCCGGACCCGCGGTCCCGGTTGTGCGTTGCTACGAGGCCCGTGCCGTCCGGCCCGGGCGGGACGGGGCCGTCACGGCCGTGGCGGCTCGTACGGCAGCAGCTCGGGACGCTTGGCCGGCAGGCCGTCGCCCGAGGAGCGGCCGGTCAGCCGGCGCCCGATCCACGGGCCCAGGTGCTGCCGGGCGAACCGCAGGTCCGCCGCGCGCCGGGCCGCCCACCGGGCCGGGGCGCCGGGCGGCAGCGGTGCGCGCCAGTCGTCCTCGGCGTCCAGGCCCAGGGTCTGCCAGACCGCCTCCGCCACCCGGCGGTGCCCCTCGGAGGTCAGATGCAGCCGGTCCACGTCCCACATCCGCCGGTCGCCCAGGGCGGGTGTCCCGTACAGGTCGACGACGAGGGCTCCGTACTCCGCCGCGAGGGCGTCCACATGCGTGAACAGCTCCTCCATCCGCGGGCGGAAACGTTGCAGCACCGGCCCCTGCCGGCCCGGGGAGCGCATCAGCACCAGGGTGGTGCAGGTGGGGGCGAGCCGCGCCACCGCCTCCTCCAGCAGCCCGCGCACCCGGCCCATGTCGCAGGACGGCCGCAGGGTGTCGTTCAGCCCGCCGACCAGGGTGACCAGGTCCGCCTTCATCCCGGCGGCGAGGTCCACCTGCTCGTCCACGATCTGCCCGATGAGCTTCCCGCGGACCGCGAGGTTGGCGTAGCGGAACCCGGGCGTGCGGCCCGCCAGCCGGGCCGCCAGCAGGTCCGCCCAGCCGCGGTACGTCCCGTCGGGCAGCCGGTCGGACATGCCCTCGGTGAAGGAGTCGCCGACCGCGACAAAACTGGTGTAGGTGGCATTCATCTCCATGGCGCAGCGATCGTACCGCGCGGTAGGGTCCCTCGGTTCCGTACCGGGGAAGGGGAGCGAGCTGTGAGCGACGCACTGCTGAACGCGCTGGCCGAGGCGCTGGCCGGCGTGGTGGCCTCGATCGACGCGAGCGACGAGGAGGAGCTCGATCCGGACATCGCGGTGCGGTGGCTGGAGGACGCCGGCGCGGTCCTGGACCGGCTGTCCCCGGCCGACCGCACCCGCCTCGCGCGCCTGTTCGGTGACGCGGCCGCCCGGCGGCCCGCGGGCCCGGCGCGGGGGGCCCTGCTGCGCGTGGCGGAGGGCTTCGGCCTCGACGACGACCAGCACGAGCGGTACTGCGACGAGATCGAGCACCTGGTCCGCAGGTTCACCGCCCTGGTCCGTGACGCCGACCCGGCCACCCCCGTGCCCACCTGCCCCGGCTGGACCGTCGCCGACCTGCTGCGCCACCACGGCACCACGCACCGGTGGGCCGCCCACACGGTCCGCATCCGGGCGGCGGAGCGGGTGTGGGCCCGGGACGTCCCCCTCGACCTCCCGGACGACCCGTCCGGCCTCCCCGACTGGCTCGCCCGCGCCGCGGACGCCTCCCTCGCGGTGCTCCGGAAGGCGGACCCGGACACCCCGATGTGGTCCCACGGCGCGGACCAGCGGGTGGCGCACTATCCGCGGCGGCTGCTCTTCGAGGCGGTCGTCCATCTCGCCGACGCGCAACTGGCGCTCGGCGCCGACCCGGTGATCGAGCCGGGCACGGCAGCCGACGGGATCGAGGAGTTCCTGGTGAACCTCCCCCTGCTGCCGCGCCTCGCGGACCAGGTCGCGGAACTGCCCGCCGGGTCGCTTCTGCTGTCGGCCCGCGACTCGGGCGCGGCATGGACGATCTCCTTCGGCCCGTCCGGCTTCGCCTGGACACCGAACCGGCCCACGGGCCCGCCGGTGTCCCGCGGCCGTGCGTCCGCCACCGACCGCCCGGCGGCGGACGCGCGGCCGTCGGCGGACGTCACGGCGGACGCGGCGGACCTCCTGCTCCTTCTCTACGGCCGCCGGGCACCCGGCGACCCGGGCGTCACGGCCACGGGCGACCGGTCCCTCCTCGCCGCGTGGCGCGCGGCGACCACGTTCTGAGCCGGCACCGCCGACCGCTCCGGCCCGCCCACGCCTTCACGGGCCCGGACCGCCCCGCGCGGACCCCGCGCGGTCACCCTTCCGGGCGGCCCACCAGTTCGCGGAGGATGTCCTCCATCGTCACCAGGCCCTCCGGCCGGCCCCGTTCGTCGAGGACGGCCGCGAGGTGGGTCCGGCTGCGGCGCATAGCGTTCAGAACGTCGTCCAAGGGGGTTGTCGCCCGGACCCGGGCGATCGGCCGCATCGCCGACACCGGGAACGGCACATCGCGCGGCTGCGCGTCCAACGCGTCCTTGACGTGCAGATAGCCCAGGATCCGACGGCCCGGGTCGATCACCGGGAAGCGTGAGAAGCCGGACTCGGCCGACAGCCGCTCCAGTTGCTCCGGTGTCGTGCCCGCCTTCGCGTACACCACCTGCTCCACGGGCCGCACCACGTCCCGGACCGGCCGGCGGCCCAGCTCCAGCGCGTCGCGCAGGCGCTCGGCCGAGCGGTCGTCCAGCAGGCCGGCCTCGCCCGAGTCCTGCACCAGCGTGGCGAGTTCGTCGTCGGAGAAGGTCGCCGCGACCTCGTCCCTGGGCTCCACCCGCAGCAGCTTCAGCAGCCCGTTCGCCAGCGCGTTGATGGTGAAGATGACCGGCCGCAGCGCGCGGGACAGCGCGACCAGCGGCGGGCCGAGGAGCAGTGCGGTCCGCCGCGGCTCGGCGAGGGCGATGTTCTTCGGCACCATCTCGCCCAGCAGCATGTGCAGATACGTGGCCACGGCCAGCGCGATGACGAACGACAGCGGGTGCACCAGCCCGTGCGGCACCCCCACCGCGTCGAAAAGAGGCTCCAGCAGATGGGCGATGGCCGGTTCGGCGACGATGCCGAGGACCAGGGTGCACAGCGTGATGCCGAGCTGTGCGGCGGCGAGCAGCGCCGAGACGTGCTCCAGGGCCCACAGGACGCTGTGCGCCCGCTTGTTCCCTGCCTGCGCCTCGGGCTCGATCTGGTCGCGGCGCACCGAGATCAGGGCGAACTCGGCGCCGACGAAGAAGGCGTTGGCCACCAGGGTCAGCAGACCGATGGTGAGCTGGATCGCGGTCACCGGCCCCCCTCCCCGGACGCGCGGCCCTCGGCCCCGCCGGTCCCGGGCCTCCCGTCACCCTCGGGCCCCCCGTCGCCGTCGGGCGGCACGGACCCCTCCGGCGGTTGCGGCGGCTCGTGCATCAGCACCCGCGCCGCCCGCCGCCCTGTCGCGTCCACCACGTCGAGCCGCCAGCCCGCCACGTCGACGCTGTCGCCCTCGGCCGGGATGCGGCCCAGTTCCGTGGCCACCACACCCGCCAGGGTCTCGTAGGGACCGTCCGGCACCCGCAGCCCGATCGTCGCCAACTGGTCGGTCCGCGCCGCGCCGTCCGCCGACCAGAGCCGGCGCCCGTCGGCGTCCTCACCCGCCCGCGCGAGGTCGGGGCTCTCGTGCGGGTCGTGTTCGTCCCGCACCTCGCCCACGACCTCCTCCACGATGTCCTCCAGGGTCACCACCCCGGCCGTACCGCCGTACTCGTCGATGACCACGGCCATCGCGGAGCGCCCCGACAGCCGGTCCAGCAGCCGGTCCACGGTCAGCGACTCGGGTACGAGGACCGGCTCGCGCAGCATGTCGGTCACCGGGAGCCGGGTCCGCTCGGCGGCCGGGACGGTGAGCACGTCCTTGATGTGCGCGATGCCCACCACCGTGTCGAGACCGCCCCGGTAGACGGGGAAACGCGACAGGCCGGTCGCCCGGGTGGCGTTGGCCACGTCCTCGGCGGTCGCCTGGACGTCGAGGGCCATCACCTGCACGCGGGGCGTCATCACGTTCTCCGCGGTGAGTTCGGCCAGGTTGAGGGTGCGGACGAACAGCTCGGCGGTGTCGGCCTCCAGCGCGCCCTCCTTCGCGGAGTGGCGGGCGAGGGCGACCAGCTCCTTGCGGCTGCGCGCGGACGCCAGCTCCTCGGTGGGTTCCATGCCCAGCCGGGTCACGATGCGGTTGGCCTCCGCGTTCAGATGCGCGATCAGCGGCCGGAACGCGGCGGTGAACACCCGCTGCGGCGTGGCGACCACCTTCCCGACGGCCAGTGGCGAGGAGATCGCCCAGTTCTTCGGCACCAGTTCGCCGACGACCATCAGCACCACCGTGGACAGCGCCGTCCCGATGACCAGCGCCACCGAGGAGGCCACCGACGGCGCGAGGCCCAGGTCCTCGACCGGGCCCCGGATCAGCTTGGCGATCGACGGCTCGGCGAGCATGCCGACGATCAGATTGGTGACGGTGATGCCGAGCTGCGCGCCGGAGAGCTGGAAGGTCAGACTCCGCACGGCCTTCAGCGCGCTCGCCGCACCCCGTTCACCGCGCTCGGCGGCCCGCTCCAGCTCACCGCGTTCGACGGTGGTGAGCGAGAACTCCGCGGCGACGAAGGCCCCGCAGGCCAGCGACAGCAGGACGGCCACCAGGAGCAGGCCTACTTCGGTCATCGGACCGCCTCCGTCCGGTGGACCGGACGTGCCGGGACGGGGCCGGGAGCCGGCGTTCGACGTGTGGGACGGGGCTCGGGCCCGGTCCGGTGGGGAGGCTCGCCCATGCGCGGACGCTCACACCTTTCGTACGGGGGAGGGGCCGGAACGCCCTCATCGTATGCGTCCTTCTGTCCGCTGACGGGGGACGCCATACGTCCGCATCGCCCGGTGTCCCATCGCGGTACGTCCGCCTCACACGTACGGCTTGACCCAGCGTCGCCAGTGGTCCTCCCGGTGGTAGCCGGCCGCCGCCCAGGCGCTCCGGGCGCTTTCGTCGGCCTCCAGCACCATCGCGTCGCCGCGCCGCCCGCCCACGGCGGCGAAACGGTGCTCCGCCGCCCGGAGCAGCGCGGCCGCGATGCCCCGGCGGCGGTGGGACGGCAGCACGGCGAGCCGGTAGAGGGAGCAGCGCCGGCCGTCCCAGCCCGCGATGACCGAGCCCACCAGGACCCCGTCCGCCTCGGCGAGGATCAGGGCCTCGGGGTCACGGGCGATCAGGCGGGCGACGCCGTCGGGGTCGTCGGTGATGCTGGTGCCCTCGGCGGCCGTCCGCCAGAAGGCGAGCACGGCCTCGGCGTCGGACGCGACGGCGGTACGGATGCGGGGCCCGGCGGCGGGGCTCTCGGCCGGGGACCGGGTGGCCGGGGTGTCGGTGCCGTTCATGGCCGGGAGCCAAACACGGGCCCGTTCCGGTCCGGTCCGCCGGCCAATTCCACGGTGCGGGACGGCCCGCGGCGCGCGGGGCGGCAGGCGCCGGGCGGGGCGATATGACGGGGCGCCGGCTCAGGTGGCGGCCGGGCGGCGGGCCGTGCCGATGACGCACGGGGAGGTCGGCAGGCGCGGACCCGTCTCGGGGATGCGCAGCCTGCGGTACGTGCCGAGTTCGAAGCCCGCCGCCTCGATCGCGGCGACCGTGTCCCGCGCGGTGTGGCAGCCGCCGAAGAGACGCGGCCACACCGTCCGGTCCAGCGCGCGCTGGGTGCGGGCCAGACCGGGCGTGGCCGCCACGCCGTGTTCGAAGAAGCGGAGTTCACCGCCGGGCCGCAGCACCCGCCGGATCTCGGCCAGCGCCCGGTCCACGTCCCGCACCGAGCACAGCACCAGCGAGGCCACGGCCGCGTCGAAGCCCTCGCTCTTCACCGGCAGCGCCTCCGCGGTGCCCGGCACCACGTCCACCGGGACGTCCGCCCGCACGGCCGCCTCCACCGCGGCCCGGCGCAGGATGCGCTCCGGTTCCAGGGCGACCACCTCGCTGACGGCCGGCGGATAGTGCGCGAAGTTGAGGCCGTTGCCCGCCCCGATCTCGATGACCCGCCCGGAGAGCCCGGTCAGAAGTTCCGCGCGGTAGGCCGCGATCCCGCCCTTGAGATCGGCGGAGACGCTGAACCGTGCGTAGAGGCGGGCGAACAGCGGATGGCTGACGGCGTCACCGGACACCTTCGCGGAGCGCGGGACCATGGGGGACCTCCTCAAAGGGGCACGGCCGGTCGGGGCCATTCTCCCCACCGAGCCCGCCGCCCACCCTCCCGTCGGCTACGGCGCCGCGTCCCTCCCCGGGCCGGCACCGGCGCCGTGGCCCGCGACGAAGCAGAACTCGTTGCCCTCCGGGTCCGTCAGCACCTGGAAGCGGCCGTGGTCGTCCGTGACGACGGCGCCGACGCGCACCGCCCCCAGCCGGACGGCCTCGTCGGCCGCGGCGTCCACGTCCCCCGCGTCGAGGTCCAGGTGCAGCCGGTTCTTGGCGGCCTTGCCCTCGGGGACGCGCTGGAAGGCGAGGCGAGCCCAGCCCGGCGGGTCCACGTAGGACCAGTCCGCGGAGCGGTCCACCGGGTCGCCGCCGACCAGGGCCGCCCAGAAGCGGACGAGGCGGGCGGGGTCGTGGCAGTCGAGGACGATCTCGTCGAGACGCGCGCGCATGCGGTCAGCCCAGGCGGTGTGCGTCGGCCGCCGGGCCGTGCGTCAGCCCCGGCAGGCGGCGGCCCGGACCCCAGGCCCCGGCCGGCGGGCCGTACCCCAGGCGCCCGCCGGCAGGCCCGGGCCTCAGGGGGCGGCCGGGGGCCGGTGGGCCGTGGCGAAGGCGGACGCGTCCCAGCGGCCCCCGAGGGCCGGGGCGAACCAGTCGGCGGCCGCCCGCCGGAACGCGGCCGGAGCGAGCGCGCCCGCGCCCTCGGGGACGGCGCCCAGCAGCGGGGCTCCCGCCGCCTCGGGGAGGTCCGCCAGATTGCATCGGGCCGCGAGATCCGGCGCGTCCGGCCAGCTCCCCACGACCACGCCGAGCTGCTCCAGCCCTCGCGCGCGCAGCGCCTCGGCGGTCAGCGCGGTCGCGTTGAGCGTGCCGAGGCCCGCCGCGGCGACGACCAGGACGGGCGCGCCGAGGAGGGCCGCCGCGTCCGCCAGGGTGCCGCCCGTGTCGTCCAGGCGCACCAGCAGTCCGCCCGCGCCCTCTACGAGCACCAGGTCGTGCCCGGCGGCGAGCTTCCCGGCCGCCTCCGCGACCCGGTCCGGCCCGACCGGGGGCAGACCGGCCCGCCGTGCGGCCGTCGCCGGGGCCAACGGCTCGGGGAAACGGGCCAGTTCGGCGGTGGTGACGGCACCGGCCAGGCGCGCGGCTTCGGCCGCGTCGCCCGGCTCACCGGCGGCCACCCCGGTCTGCGCCGGCTTCAGCACGGCGACGGACCGGCCGCCCGCGGCGGCGAGGGCGGCGACGGCGGCGGTGACCACGGTCTTTCCGATCCCGGTTCCCGTACCGGACACGACGATCACTGACATGGTGCGCTGTCGCTTTCTGTTCCCGTTGCCCATCGATGGTCCCGGCCCTCAAGGGGCCCCTTGCTCAGCCCGCCCGCGCCGCCGCGTACACCGCCCGGCAGACGCGCGCCAGGTCCTCGTCCCCGGTGACGTACGGCGGCATCACGTACACCAGGTCGCGGAACGGCCGTACCCAGACGCCCTCGCGCACCGCCGCGGCCGTGGCCGCCGCCATGTCCACCGCGTGGTCGAGCTGGACGACCCCGATCGCGCCGAGGACGCGTACGTCCACCACGCCCGGCAGTTCCCGGGCCGGAGCCAGCCCCTCGCGCAGGCCCGCCTCCAGCCGCTTGATCTCCCGGCGCCAGTCCTGACCCAGCAGCAGATCGATCGACGCGCAGGCCACGGCGGCGGCCAGCGGGTTGCCCATGAACGTCGGCCCGTGGGCCAGCACCGGCACCTCGCCCCGCGAGATCCCGTCCGCCACCCGCGCCGTGCACAGGGTCGCCGCCATCGTCAGATAGCCGCCGGTCAGGGCCTTCCCCAGGCACATCACATCCGGCGAGACCCCGGCGTGGTCCGCCGCGAACAGCTCGCCCGTGCGCCCGAACCCGGTCGCGATCTCGTCGAAGACCAGCAGCACCCCGTGCTCGTCGCAGGCCTCGCGCAGCACCCGCAGATACGCGGGGGAGTGGAAGCGCATCCCGCCCGCGCCCTGCACCACCGGCTCGACGATCACCGCCGCCGTCTCGCCCGCGTGCGCGGCGATCAGGTCCCGCAGGCCCTGCGCGTACGCCTCCTCGTAGGCGGCGGGCGGCGCGTCGGCGAAGACCTGGCGGGGCAGGACACCCTGCCACAGCTCGTGCATCCCGCCCTCCGGGTCGCACACCGACATCGGCTGCCAGGTGTCCCCGTGGTAGCCGCCGCGCCAGGTCAGCAGCCGCTGCTTCTCCGGGCGGCCGAGCGAACGCCAGTACTGGAGGCACATCTTGACCGCGACCTCCACCGACACCGAGCCCGAGTCGGCGAGGAAGACGTGCCGCAGCGGCTCGGGAGTGATCTCCACCAGCCGGGCGGCCAGCCGGACGGCGGGCTCATGGGTGAGCCCGCCGAACATCACATGGCTCATCCGGCCGAGCTGGGCGGTCGCCGCCTCGTTCAGCACCGGGTGGTTGTAGCCGTGCACGGCCGACCACCAGGACGCCATCCCGTCGATCAGCTCCCGCTGCCCGTGCGCCTCGCGGGCCAGCCGCAGCCGCACCCCGGACGCCGACTCGACGACCAGCGGGTCCGTACGGCCCGGCATCGGGCCGTACGGGTGCCACACGTGCGCCCGGTCCAGGGCGAGCAGCGCGTCCGGGGTGTACGCGGCCGGGGCCGCCGGGGAGGCGGGGTCAGGCATTGGGGGCGACGTCCGTCCCCGCGCCCCGGCGGCGTACCGCGACCAGGTCGGTCCGCGCCGCGCCCGCCGCGGGCTCGGCGACCGGTGCCGGGGCCACGGGCTCGGCGTCCGCGGTCTCGGCCGCCGGGGCCTCGGCGCCGCAGCCCCCGCCCTCGCCGCCGTCACCGCAGACGGAACCGCACCCGCCGCCGCCCGCTGTGACCCGGTGCCCGGGCAGCGTCGTGGTGTCCGTGCCCTCCACCTCGAAGCCGGCGTCCGCGATCATCTCCAGGTCCGCCTTGCCCGCCTGGCCCTCGCTGGTCAGGTAGTCGCCCAGGAAGATCGAGTTCGCCAGGTGCAGCGCCAGCGGCTGGAGGGTGCGCAGATGCACCTCGCGGCCGCCCGCGAGGCGGACCTCCACGTCCGGGCAGACGAACCGCACCATCGCCAGGATGCGCAGCGCCCGCTGCGGGGTCAGGTTCCACTCCTTGGCCAGCGGCGTCCCCTCGAAGGGGATCAGGAAGTTCACCGGCACCGAGTCCGGGTCCAGCTCCCGCAGCGCGTAGACCACGTCGACCAGGTCCTCGTCGCTCTCGCCCATGCCCGCGATCAGCCCGGAGCACGCGGACAGCCCCGCCGCGTGCGCCTTGTTGACCGTGTCCACGCGGTCCGCGTAGGTGTGCGTGGTGGTGATCTCGCCGTAGGTGCCCTCGGAGGTGTTCAGGTTGTGGTTGTACGCGTCCGCGCCCGCGTCGCGCAGCCGCTCGGCCTGGCCGTCGGAGAGCAGCCCGAGGCAGGCGCACACCTCCACGCCCTCGTTCTGCTCCTTGATCGCCTCGATGGTCTTCGAGACCCGGTCCACGTCCCGGTCCGTCGGACCGCGCCCGCTCGCCACCAGGCAGACGCGCTTGGCACCCCCGGCCACCCCCGCGGCGGCCGCCTCGGAGGCCTGCTCGGGCTTCAGCCAGGTGTACTTGAGGATCTCCGCCTTCGACCCCAGCCGCTGGGAGCAGTACGAGCAGTCCTCGGGACAGAGTCCGGACTTGAGGTTGACCAGGTAGTTGAGCTTCACCCGCCGCCCGAACCACCGGCGGCGCACCCGGCCCGCCGCGGCCACCACATCGAGCAGATCGTCGTCGGAGGTCGCCAGCACGGCGAGCGCTTCTTCACGGGTCGGCAGCTCGCGCCGCAGCCCCTTCTCCACCAGCGTGTTCAGCAGGTCCATGGCGCTGATCCTTACCCACGGCACGGGCCCCGGCCAAGGAGGAACTCGACAACAGGGCTCGATTCAGGTGTGTGCATGGCCACATCCCGGACAGGGCGTGGGCCGGTTAGGGTCTGTCCGCTGCCTACAAAAGGACCGGACTCCTCATGCCGCTGGCCCCGCAGGATCCCTTCGACTGGATCGACGAGGAGGCGCACCGCCGCGCACGCGCCGGACTGGAGCGTACCCTGCGGCCCCGGGAGGCGGGCGCCGGGCCGCTGGACCTCGCGAGCAACGACTACCTCGGTCTGACCCGCAGGCCCGAGGTCACCGCGGCGGCCGGCGCGGCGGCGGAACGCTGGGGCGCGGGCGCGACCGGGTCCCGGCTGGTCACCGGCAGCACCGCCCTCCACGCCGGGCTGGAGCGCGCACTCGCCGCGTTCTGCGGCTTCGAGTCGGCCCTGGTGCTCTCCTCCGGCTACGCGGCCAACCTCGCCGCCGTCACCGCGCTGAGCGGCGGCCCGGACGGGCTGGTCGTCTCCGACGCGGGCAACCACGCCTCGATCGTCGACGGCTGCCGGCTCGCCCGCGCCGAGACCGCCGTCGTCCCGCACACCGACCCGGAGTCCGTGCGCAAGACCCTCGGCGCCCACCCCGGCCGCCGGGCCCTCGTCGTCACCGACTCGGTCTTCTCCGTGGACGGGGACGCCGCGCCGCTGCCCGAACTGGCCGCCGTCTGCCGTGAGGCGGGCGCGGCCCTTCTCGTCGACGACGCGCACGGGCTGGGCGTCCTCGGCGAGGGCGGCCGCGGGGCCCTGCACGCGGCCGGGCTCGCGGGCACGCCGGGGACCGTCGCGACGCTCACCCTCTCCAAGTCCCTGGGCAGCCAGGGCGGCGCGGTGCTCGGCCCTGCCCGCGTCATCGAGCACCTGGTCAACACGGCGCGGACGTTCATCTTCGACACCGGTCTCGCCCCGGCCGCGGCGGGGGCGGCGCTGGCGGCCCTCCGCGTCCTCGGCCGCGAGCCCGCGCTCGCGCACCGGGCCCGGGAGGTCGCGGCGGAGCTGCACGCCCGGCTCACGGCGGCAGGCCTGACGGCGGCGCGCCCGGACGCGGCGGTCGTCTCCGTCCGCGCGCCCTCGCCGGAGGCGGCGCTCCGGTGGGCGGCGGACTGCCGGGCGGCCGGCCTGCTCGTCGGCTGCTTCCGCCCGCCGTCCGTCCCCGACGGCATCTCCCGCATCCGCCTCACGGCCCGCGCGGACCTCACGGACGCGCAGTTGGACACGGCAGTGACGACGATCCTGACGACGGCACCGCACGACGGGAACGCCGACGCCTGAGCGCCGGTGTGCGCGGCGCCGGGCCGCCCGTCCGGACACGGGTCGACACCCGGGCGGGAGGGCTCGCGGCCCGGCCGGGCCCGGCCCACGCGTTGCGGGCCCCGGCCCCGGGCGGACACCCGCACGCCGTCCGGTGTCCCGGCCGGCCCCCACCGCCGGGGGCACGGCCCGGCGCGGGGCGGACACCCGCCCCCGCGCCACCCCGGTGCGATGCCGCCCCCGCGCGGCCGCCCCGAGCGAGCCCCGCCACCCCGGTGCGACGCAGCCCGTGCCCCTGCCCCTGCGCGGCGCACCGCCCCTGCCCGGGACCCGCCGCCCGGCGAGCCCCGCCGCGCACACCGGCGCGGTGCGGTCGCGCGGGGGCGCACACGCCGCCGCGTTCCCGCACCGAGTGCCCCCATATGCGGTTTCCCGGCGCACAGTTCACTTCTTCGAGCGACAGATGCCTCCGTATCCGGGCGGATTCGCCCCCCGGCCGCCGCCCCGGATGGCAGTCTGACGGCGCAGGGCGTTCCGGGCGGGCCGCCCTCGCGTGCCAACCGCCGCGACTCCGCGGGCGGCCCGGGTGGGAAAGGGACCAAGCGCCATGGCAGACCGTCACGAAGCATCCGTCACACTGCCGAGCGACCCGGCCTCCGTCTCCGTCGCGCGCCGGCATGCCGTGGAGGCGGTCCGCTCCTGGGGGCTGCCGGACGACAGCGACGCCGTCGACACCGTGCGCCTGATCGTCTCCGAGCTGGCCACCAACGCCGTGCAGCACACCTTCGGGATGTCCCCGACCTTCCGCGTCGACCTCACTCTGGAGCGCGACGAGCGCCTGACCATCGGGGTGACCGACAGCCACCCCCGTCATCCGCGCCGGCTTCCCGCGGCCGTGCGCCAGGACAACGGCCGCGGGATGGGGATCATCCGTACCCTTACCGCGCAGTACGGCGGCCGGCTCTCGGTCACGCCCACCGACGAGGGCGGCAAGACGGTCTGGATCGCGCTGCCCTGGACCGTCCCGGTCTGCTGAGTCCGCCGGCCCCGGGCCCCGCCCGGGCATGCGCACCCGATGGCCCCTGCCGCCTTCCGCAGCCCCCCGCGCGCCCTGACCAAAGCCGACGGCCGGGTGCTAGTGCACCCGGCCGTAGGAGACCCTGCTGGTCCAGATCTTGGCGAGCCGGACCACGTCGCCGGTTTTCGGCGAGTGCCAGATCCGGCCGCCGCCCGCGTAGATCCCGACGTGGTAGACGGACCCCCCGGAATGGAAGAACACCAGGTCCCCGCGTTTCCGGTTGCCCGACGGGACATGCGCGGTGCGGTTGTACTGCTGCTGTGCCGTGCGCGGAAGGGACTTGCCCGCCTTCTTGTACGAATAGAGCGTCAGCCCGGAACAGTCGAAACGGTTCGGCCCGGCGGCCCCGAATCTGTACGGCGCCCCCTTCTTGGAGGCCGCCACCTGGAGTGCCTCGCCCGCGTGACTGCTGGCGGCCCGGGCCTCCGGCGCCGCGCCCGGGAGAAGGAGGGAGCCGCCGACGGCGGCGACGGTCAGCGCCGAGACGACGCCCGTACGCGAGAGCGAGAACGGGAACGGAACGTGCAACTGCGCGGTCATGCGCAACCCTTCGTCAGCCGCTTGAGAAGGGTGACCTGTCGGGTTCGGACCGGCGAAGACGCCCGGCCGCCGAAGCGGCTTCACCCCGAGGAGCGGCCCGGGATCACCGGATCGCCCCGTACTGCTGGGCCCTCCACTCCTGCCGAATGCACTTCTGTCGACCAGACATCCGGTGCGGCGGCAGGACTCAGCGTCCGCCCGGACCGCCCCGCCGTGGTGGCGGGGGCTTGTCGTCCCACGGATCGTGACCCACGCGTGCCGGAAATCCGAGCTGAAACGGGCGTCGTGAATTCCGTGGCCGATGGCCTGTTCGGGTGGACGCAGCGAGGGATTGCCCCGCTCGGCGGTGGCGGAATCATCGTCGTACCAGCATCGAAACCGTCGATTCGTCCAAATCGGTGGAACGGCCTCGGCAAGTCCTTCGGAGGGCCACATTTTCGGCACGGCTCCACCGAACGGGGGAGGAACGCCGTGACCGTGTTGGCGGTTGACGGCAGCGGAACGCCCGTCAGATCCGTTCCCGGACGCCCCCGAAGACGCGTTCGCCACCGGCGGTGGCACCGCTCACGGAGCCGAAGCGGGCGGCAGCGTCACACGGTTGGCCCGCCGCTCGCCGTCCAGCAGGCGCAGCGCCCGCGTGAGGGTCTCCGCGTAGACCTCGTGCTCGCCGTGCTCGTGCATCAGGGCGAGCGCGTCGCGCAGCGCCGCGGCCCGTGCGACCAGGGCCTGCGCGGCGCGCAGCGCGCCGTAGGTGCGGTCCACCCGGGCCGGGTTGATCCTCCCGAGCTGGTCGACCACCCCGAGATAGCCGTCCACGAACGCGGCCTCGGCGCGGGTGAGGGCGGGCAGCGGCGGCAACTCCGGTGGCAGCACACCGCTCACGGTGTCCGCCGGGGGGTGGCGGCGGCGAGCGGCCGTCGGCCCGCGACGATGTGGTCCACCAGCCCGTACGCGCGGGCCCCCTCGGCGTCGAGGAAGACGTCCCGCTCCAGATCGGCGGCGATCCGGTCGGCGTCCCGGCCGGTGTGCCGCACCAGCATCGCCGCCATCTGCTCGCGCAGGCGCAGCAGTTCCGCCGCGTGGATCTCCAGGTCGGACGGCATCCCGCGCACCGGCTCGTCCGTCGCGGGCTGCCGCACCACGATCCGCGCCCCGGGCAGGGCGGACCGCTTCCCCGGGCTCCCGGCGGCGAGCAGCACGGCGGCGGTCGAGGCGGCCTGCCCGATGCAGGTGGTGGCGACGTCGCATGTGATCGTCGTGAGCGTGTCGTAGATCGCGGTCATCGCGCTGACCGGCCCGCCGGGGGAGTTGATGTAGAGCGCGATGTCCTGCTCGGGCGCCGCGTACTCCAGATACAGCAGCTGGGCCACGACGTCGTTGGCGGCCGTGTCGTCGACCACCGTGCCGAGCATCACGATCCGCTCCCCGAGCAGCTTGGAGTACGGATCAGTGGTCTTGCTGCCGAGACTCGTGCGCTCGGTGAACTCCGGCAGGACATGGCGGGCTGCGGGGCGGTGCATGGCATACCTCTTCCCTGGAACCGTCGGGCCGTCGCCGACCCATCTGTAAAAAATGTACAGGACGTACAGGCCGTTATGATGGGGAGCATGGCCTACGAGATTCCGGTGACGCAAGCCCGCGCAGAGCTCGCCGATCTGATCAACCGCGTCGTCTACGGCGGCGAACGCGTCGTCGTGACCCGCCACGGAAAACCCCTCGTGGCCCTGGTCTCGGCCGCCGACCTGGAACGACTGGAGGGGCCGGCGGCCCCGGCGGACGAGGACGAGGTGATCACCTCTGTCTCCTCCTTCGACCCCACCCCGTCCGCCCCCGGCGAACGCCCCCGCTTCGGCCTGGCAGCCGAACACCGCCCCCCGGACGAGCGCCGGCGCTGAGTGGCCCGCATGCTCCGGTGACCCCGCCGTACGCGAAGCCGGGCAGCGTACGGTGGCGGGGTGGCAGACCAAGACCTGGGCCGGTCACTGCGCCGGCTGCGCCGCCTGGCCGGCTTCACACAGGAGGAGTTGGCCGAACGCTCCGGCGTCTGTGCCGACGTGATCCGGCAACTGGAGCAGGGACGCAAGCACTCGGCGCGCCTCCCCACGCTGCACGCCCTCGCAGGGGGACTCGGGGTGGAGCTGACCGCGCTCCTGGACCTGGGGTGCCCTGGCCACTCTCCTCGCATGGCCCGCAGCACCACACGGCTCCCTGCCACCCCGGTCCACCCGGCGGCGGCCACACCGGCCGTCATACACCAGCCGCAGGTGCGGCGGCGTTGCTGTTCCCTCGGGGAACGGGCGCGTCCCGTTTGTTGAATGAACGAGGTGGCCGACCCCAGATGCTCACCCACATTGAGACAGACCAGTGATCCTTGTGCGTCCGCACAGCCGACTCCCGTATCGTCGCCAGGGTGACCGACGCGAACGTGGCGGACAGGACGCACCTCCCCACAGACGATCTTGCCGCGCTGATCCGGGCATACGACATCGACGAAGTGCTGGACCGACAGCACCTGGCCGATGGCCTCATGAACGTGAACTGGCTGCTGGACACCCGGGCCGGGAGGTTCGCCCTCAAGCGGGTCACGGACGTGCCGCTCGATCGACTGCGTCGCAACCTCGCGGTCCTTCCGGTCCTGGCTTCGTACGGCGTCCCCGTACGTGCCCCGCTCCCCACCGTCCACGGCGATGTGATCGCCGAGGTCCGCGGTGGCGTCTACTGCCTCTTTCCCTGGTCGGCAGGGGGACATATTCACGGAACCGACCTGCCGCTGTCGCAGACGAACATGCTCGGCACACACCTCGCGGGACTCCATACGGCACTCGGCCGTGCTGTCGATGAGGCCGGGATGCCCGCAGTGCCGGCCTCGGTCACCGCTGAGGTGACCGACGCCGGCCGAGCCGTCCAGAAGGCTGACCGGCTTGGCGGAGCCGTGTCGGCCCGGGGCGCGGGCGACGCTTTCGACAGGGCCGCGGGAACTGCCCTGGAAGAACGCAAGATCCTCCTCGACAAGCACGCCCACCTGCGCCCCGATGGAGACACCCCTGCGGGCCCGCACGGCTGGACACACGGTGACTTCCAGTACCGGAACCTCCTCTGGGCGGACGGCGGACTGGTCGCCGTCCTGGACTGGGATCGGCTCGGAGTCCGCCCGTACGCGGAAGAGGTCGTTCGTACGGCGCAGGTGCAGTTCGGGGTGGAGGGCGTGTTCGACCTGGAGCGGGTGGCGGCGTTCGTGGCCGGCTACCGGTCGGTGATCCCGTTGGAGTCGGCCGATCTGGTCGACGCCGCGCGGCGACTGTGGTGGAAGCGAATGACGGACTTCTGGCAGCTCGAGTTCCACTACGACCGGGGCGACCACTCCTGTGACGAGTTGTTCCTCGCCGACGAGGCGCTGCTTCACTGGTGGACGGAGCGGCTCGACGTGGTGGAGCGGGCGTTCGCCGGATCTGCCTAGAGCCCCAGTTCCCGAAGCTCGGGCAGGCACGGTCGCGTGAACGTGACCGCCTGACGTCGGGCCCTCATGCCCAGCGCCTCCTGGTCCGCCTCTCGGATCGCGCGTGCCCACGTCTCGGGTCCGGCTGTGCTCGGCAGGACGAATCCGGCGTCGCCGATGGCTTCGGGGATGCCGCCCCGGTTGGTCCCGATGCTCGGGACGCCGTGGAGCGCGGCCTCGATGATCACGCGGGGGAAGGCGTCTTCCACGGTGGACGGGACCAGCAGCAGGCGATGACTGCGGTACAGAGGCCCCATGTCGTACACGCGGGGCACGTAGGTCACGTTCGGGTAGGCGGCGAAGTCGGCTGCGGTGTCCCACCAGCCTTCGACCAAGGTGAAGTGCTGTTCCGGCATGAGACGGATGAGCTGGCGCAGTAGCTCGGATCCCTTGGCGGGGATGGGGTTGATCATGAGTACGGACGCGGTGCGGGCCTCGCCCGAGCCCTCCCCGGGCAGCGCGAACGGCGGGTACATCACGGCGAGGCGGGTGCCAGGCGTGTGGGGTGCGCGTGCCCGGACGAAATCCGACACGGCGAGGCCGTAGTGGGGTCGGCCGGCGAGGACCCCCAGGCCGGTGGCGGAAACGGAGTGCAGGAGGCCGGCGACGAGCGCGGTCGGTCTGGCCTGCGTGGCGAGCTGCGCCGAGCCTTCCTGCGAGGTGAACACGACATCAGGGCGGAGATCTCCCAGGAGGCTGCCCAGCCCGTGCTCCACCTTGTGCTGCATCAACGCTGCACACTCGACCCCGTTCCACCGGTAACGCAGGGTGCCGTCCGCCTCGTCGTACGGGACGTGATGCTGGTCCAGGTGGGCACGCATGTCGGGGAGCTGGGTGGCTCCGCCCCAGGGCGCCTCGTGCGAGCCGAGATAGGTGACGTGCCAGCCGGCGGCGGTGAGTTCTTCGGCGAGAAGCTGTTGGGTGACCTCGGCGCCGCCGATGAGGAACGGGGGCGGGGTGCGGCGCCAGGCGAACAGGGCGGTGGGCATCTTCCTTCACCTCGCCCAGAAGGTGACGAGGGCTTCCACGGCTTGGGCCACATCATCCGGGCCCGCGTCGGCGGCCAGGACCGTGAGCTCTCGCGTCACGGGCCGACGGGGCGTGTGGACGAAGTAGTCGCGGGCGTGGCTGAGGAAGCCCGGCTCGTGGAGGAAGTACTCGGACTCGGCGGCGGTGTGGCCGGCGGTCTTGCGGCGTAGGTGGAGCGTCTCCGCCGGTACGTCGAGGTAGAGGGTGTGGTCGGGGCGCAGGAAGGAGAGCGTCTTGAGGCGGTCGCGGAGCTCGTGGTGGGCGCCGTACCCGAACAGGGCGTCCAGGGCGTACGCGTGGGCGAGGAGGGTGTCCACGGACCGGTCGAGGATGACGAACTGCCTGCCGCTCGCGGCGGCCTCGGCGACGCGGGTCGCCTCGATCTCCATGAACCTCTCGAAGGCGGCGAGTTGGGCAGCCGCCGAGTCGGTCCGGGCCGCAGGGATGTCGTCGCGGTGGGCGATGTGCCTGACGTAGCAGTCGGAGACGAACGCCCGCGAGCCGAGGGCGGTGTGGCGGAGGTGGCGTATCGCCGTGGACTTGCCTGCGTACGAGGGACCTTCCAGGGCGATGATCAGCACGTCGGCTCCTCCGTCCGGTAGAAGCGCTCGGCGTAGGGGCCGGGCCCGTCGACGAGGTCGGCCGCCGTGGTGAAGGCGTGCCGGATCGGCCGGTACATCTTCCGCGCTGGGTGCATCTGCGAGCTGTGCATGCGCAGGACGGTGACCTTGTCCAGGATGACGTCGGTGATGTCGACCAGCTCGGGCCGCATCGTCGCCCCGGTGCGCGTATGGAACAGGTGCTGGTCGCAGCCGGCGAGCGCGTACGTCGACCAGAAGGCCAGGTCCTCCCAGAACCAGGTGCAGCCGAGGCGGACGGCTGCCTCGTGGACGAGGAGGTGATCGGGGTGGCGGGTGACGGCGGCGGGCGCGAGGAGTTCGGCGCCGGGGTGGGCCGCGGCGACCCGACCGAGCTCCTCTGTGACCTGGTCAAGCACCTGCGGGTCGTAGGGACAGTACGGCGGCTCGGCGTCCTTGTGGCCGAGGAGGTGCCGGCGGGCGGCGAACGGCGCGAGCGCGGCGGCACCCTCCCGGTCACGCAGCTCGGACACGGTGTCGACGTCGGCGTACGTGGCCTCCAGGGCGGGGTGCACGCTCCGGGACCGGGCGAAGACGCTGACCACGGTCAGCGGTCGGGGGCGGGCAAGGAAGGTTCCCGAGGCCGACAGGGCGAAGTCGTCGTGATGGGGTTCGATGACGAGAACCGGGCGGCCGGCGGGGGTGCGCGCCTCGATGTAGTACGGGACGCGGGTGTGGGGCGCGGTCACCTCCAGGACGCGGCGGTCGTGGTTCCGGTGGCGGGCGGCGAGCTGCTGGATGTGCGTCTGGTGGGCGCGGTGGAGGTCGTCAGGGAAGGTGTAGATGCCCTGCCCATCCGGCACCGGCAGGTCGACCAGGAACTGGGGCTGCACAGGAGTCTCCTTCGTCATCGCACGGTCGTCTCGTACCAGTGGCGCCACATGCGAGGCGACCGGAGGCGCAGGCGGGCGGTCACGGGGTTCTGCCACCAGAGCATCCGCAGGCTCGACCACTGGTCGTAGCGGCGGGTCGACGGGCGCACGCGCAGCTCGTCGAGGATGGTCACGGGACGGTCGGTGGCCTGGCCGTGGGCGGTGAGGCGGGCGAAGAACTCCACGTCCTCGCTCATGAACAGGTCGTCCCGGTACCCACCGATGTGGTGGAAGGCGTCGGCGGTGCAGAACTGGTTGACGCCCTGGGCCCCGCCGCGCCGGGTGCGGTAGTGGTCCCAGTACGCGCACAGCAGGCGGGCGCCGAGCCGTTCCGGGGTGTAGAGCGGCGGGATGGCGCCGCCGACGGCCCCGGCGTCCATGGCGGCAGCAGCAGCGGTGACCGCCTCCAGGGGCAGAGCCACGTCCGCGTCGGTGAAGAAGAGCCGGCCGCTGCGGGCGGCTGCCGCTCCTGTGTTGCGGACCCGGCCGATGTTGCGGACGGACTCGGTGACGA
Organism: Streptomyces sp. CNT372; assembly: GCF_000377145.1. Classification (NCBI taxonomy): domain Bacteria; kingdom Bacillati; phylum Actinomycetota; class Actinomycetes; order Kitasatosporales; family Streptomycetaceae; genus Streptomyces; species Streptomyces sp. CNT372. The sequence continues at coordinate 135,538 of NZ_KB897791.1, forward strand.
CGCGGACGCCGAAAGAGGCGGCCATGTCGGCGGTGGCGTCGGTGCTGGCGTTGTCGACGACGATCACCTCTCCCGTACGGCCGGTGCTCTCCTCCCAGCGGGTGAGTGAGGCGAGGACGGAGGGCAGGTAGCGGGGCAGGTAGGCGGCCTCGTTGAAGGCCGGGATCACTACCGACAGGGCGGGGGTGCTCATCAGCGCGTCCTTTCCGGGCGGCGCGTACGGAAGAGGTGCGGGGTCCTTCGACTGAGGTCGTCCAGGCGGCGGGCCCACAAGGCGCGGTCGTCGCCAGGGGAGGAATGCGCCCAGGAGCGCAGGGTGTGGAAGACGCCCCAGGAGCCCAACAGGTGGTCATCGAGGGCAAGGGGGTAGGCGTCGGTGACCGTACGGGCCCGGAGAGTCGAGAGGGCGTCGGCCATGACGAGGGTCTGGGCGACGTCGGATTCGCGGGGACCGGCCGCGGCGTCGGTGAAGTCGACCAGGTGGCGGATGGCTCGGGGGCCGGCGATCACGACGTTGTCGCCGTGCAGGTCGCCGTGGCACCACACGGGCGCCGTGTGGACGGCGTCGGCGATCGCGGCCAGCGCGGGCGCGATGCGGTCGAGGCTGCTGGGCGGGCAGCGGCGGCCCAGTGAGGTGACCTGCTCGTGGAGCGGTCGGCGCGGGACCCACGGCCGGACGGGTGCCCGGTGCAGGCGGCCGAGCAGGCCGGCCAGGTCTTTCAGAGCTCGCTCGTCGGAGATCCGGCCGGAGCGCATGGCGCTGCCGAGGGTGAGGGGGCCGAGGTCGGCGGTGACAAGGGCGGTCGCCTCGTGGCCTGGAACGTGGCCGTATCCGATGAGGGCCGGTACGGGGACGTGGTCGGCCACGGCCCGGATGGCAGCGCTCTCCGTGATCGCGTTGCGGCGTGCGGTCGCCGCGTACAGCTTGATCACGACACTGCGTCCGTCGGTCAGGCCCACCCTGTACACGACGGTGCGCGTACGTGCGGACAGTCGGCGGGCGGTGCGGGCCGGTACCCCGGTCAGGGCGAGGGCAGCGCGCGAGACAGCCGGCGGTACCCTCGCGCTCACCGCACACCCGCCGGTTCCACGCCGACGGCACCCAGACGCCGGACGTGACGCATGGCCCCTTCCAAGTGCCGCCGGTATTCGACGACTTCCTCCGTCGGGGCAGTCGGCCTGCCACGGCTTCTCAGGACCGACGAAGTGCACGAGGGCGGCGGTCGGATCGGGCTTCGGCGACCGCGTGACGACCCGGCGTACCCAGTTCCCGCGTTCCAGGAATCGGCCGACCTCGAACCGATTGAAACCACCGGCCACCGGGCGCACTCGGCCGGATCGCAGAAGCCACAGGTTCAGGGCGTCCTGGTCGTTGTGGAGGATGTGGCGCCGGGCGTGGATCAGGGCCTGCTCGACGCCTCGGCGGATGCGGGGCATGTGGTCGGTGTGGGTCCAAAGCACGCCCGCGTTGAAGTACGGACGTCCGCGCAGATGGGGCCAGCGGTCGGCGGCTCCTGGTAGCGCGGGGCACTCGCCGACGGCCGGGTTGAACTCGTCCTGCACGGCGCCGGTCTCGTCCGGCGTGAGGGAGCCGAGCGGCTCGCTCACATCTCCGCGTACGAGCACGTCGGCGTCCACGTAGATCAGGTAGGGACGGCGGACGAAGCTCGGCGTGAACTCGAACCTCAGATAGGTGGTGACGGTGATGTACGAGGCGTCTGCCATACGCGAGGAGCGCAGAGGGGCGCATCGACGGAGGTCGAAGGAGCCGAAGCCGGCCCGCTTGGCGAGGTCGGCGAGGAAGAGGGCCTGCGACGGGGCCAGGTCGAGCGTGAGCACCCGTACGGCAGCTTCACGGCGGGCCGCCGGGGTGAGACTGTCGGCCAGGCCGACGAGGGCGGCGACGCCGGGGACGAGGTACTGCTCGTCGATACAGAGACCGAACGCGTACACGGGGACTTCGCCTTTCGGACGTGGTGCACGGGCGTGACGGAGGGGTCGGCAGCGAGCGCGGTCGCTCACGGCCTGTCCCGGGCTTCGGAGCGGGCGAGGATTTCGAGGCCGTCGGGGTCGTCGGTCTCCCAGTGCGGGCCACCGCCGGTCGGCGGTCGCAGAACCCACACGGTGCCGCCGGCGCGGACGTCGGTGACGATCGCCCGCCGCTCCTCGCCGTCCCGCACAAGGTCGCCGACCCAGGCACGCTGGGCGCTCACGAGGCGCCCTCCTCGTGCGTGTCCGGCTGCGGGAACCAGCCGGAGGCCGCGTCCGCGATGTCGCGGCGACGACGGGCCTGGCCGGGGGTTCGACGGGCCGGGGTGCCGCTCGAGGCGTCCGCGAGGAACCCTCCCCGGTCGCGGAGGAGAACGCCGAGAGCCGCGAACTGGGCGGTGTCGGCGGCGACATGTGTCAGGCCGCTGACGACGACACCTCGGATCATTCCGGCGGACAGGGCGGCCGTGACGGCCTGCCAGCCCGGCCGCTCCATGAGCGGCAGCGCCGGGTCGGGATCGGACCAGGCGCCGGCCACGTGCCAGTGCCGGGCGTCGGCGTAGTAGCGGCCACGCTCCTCGCTCTCACCGAGGGCGGTGGAGGTGGTGACGCAGGAGTAGACGGCGACGGGTACGTGCCCGAGACCGCCGGGCGGGTTGGTCTGCATGCCCACAAGGCTGCTGGGCTGCGGAGTTGGGGCCCAGGCACGGCCCGTCGCAGTGGAGAGACTCCGTATCAGGTCCGACCGCCACGCCGCGTGGCAGCGGAAGCAGGGTCGCCCGAAGGTGTGCCACGCGCCGTAACAGTCGCGCTGGTGGCGTGCCCGTACCTACTACGGGCCGTGGTACTTCGGCTCGTAGGTCAACGCACTCCGAGGGGTACGCCAGCGGAGTTCGCCAGTCCTCGCAGTCGGCTGACGGACACCCCGGCGAGTCGACTGATGATGACGCCGGGAAGCATCTGGTGACGCACCCATCCTGGGGCCATCGCGCAGACGGCCTGGAGGGTGTCGGCTGCGGCCTCCCACCGTCGGCATTCGACCTGGGTGAGCGCTACGTCCAGGCCGTAGCGGGCCCGAGTGGCCAGGGGCACCGTGTCGTCCAGGCGAGCGGTGTCCATGAGCCGCAGCGCGCCAGCCGTATCACCGAGGGCCACGGCGATACTCATGGCCTGCGTTGCGGCGTACATCGGTCCGTACGGCTGGGCGTGCGCGCCACGGGCATGCTCGTCCCCGATTCGGGCGGCGACGGCGTGCGCCTGCGAGAGGTATTCGCGGGCGTTGTCCGAGCTCGCACCGCCTCGGGACGCGGCGACGGCGGCGTTCGTGACGAGCTGCCCGTACACACTCAGCCGGTCGGGGTCGTGCTCGCTCATCTTGGGCTCGATCCGGTCGGCTTGTGCTGCGGTCAGGAGGAAGCCCTGCTTGGTCCGGCCGTCGCGGAGGTTGACCCACGCGGTGGTGGCGGCAAGGTGCGCGTCACGGAGATCATCCCCGCCCTGCACGGCAATCTGGCGTCCGTACGTCAGCGCCGCATGGGCCAGATCTCGTGATCCGAGCACATTGGCGGCCATGCCCGCCGTCTGAAAGGTGTCGATCAAGACGCCGGCGGCGGCCTCCCGCTCATCGAGACCGGCCGCGTCGAACCTGGCCCGCGCCTCAGGCAGGAGCCGCCCAAGGAGAGTGCCGAGCTCGGTGTACCGGCCTCCCCAGTACGCGGCGTCCGCACGACGGACGACGGCGCGGAGCTTTTCGACGGTGCCCGGCTCGACATCGGCGGGGATGCCGATGGCCGCGTCATGGGTGGCTGCGGAGACCAGGCGTAACGCGGCCCGCTCGTCGCGGTCCATGGACCGCCGTGGCGCCTGCTGACCGAGGAGCACGGCGATGTCCGTACCAAGCGCGTCGGCAATCGACAGCAGGGACGGCAGGGATGCCGTTCCACCGCGTTCGAGCTTGCGGACCACGCCGACGGACACGCCGGCCGCCTCCGCCAACTGCTCCTGTGTCATGCCGCCGCGCAGCGCCTTCAAGCGCTCAGAGGTGGTGTACTCCGACCATTGCATGCTCCAGAACCTCCGCGTGATGGGCCCCACACGGACAGTACTGGCTGGAGCGGTAGAGCCGACAGCCTTTGATCAGAGCGCAGTTGGGTTCACGCGGCGAGCACCGCGGTGACACCGAGGAAGGTCTCCAACTCGGTCACGGCCTCATCCTCGTCCGTGACGTGGACCGTGGCGATGCCCAGATCGGCAGCCGGCGGAAGGTTCACCGCGTGATCGTCCACGAACACGCACCGCTCGGCGGGCAGTCCGATCCGCTCCAGGGCGAGTTCGTAGATCGCCGGATCGGGCTTCGCCATGCGGACCAGCTCGGAGATAACGTGCACGTCGAACAGGTCCCAGATACCGACGTGTTCGTACGGGTTGAACGGGTCGAGGCCGAAGCTGTTGGACAGCAGGGCAAGCCGGTGGCCGGCGGCACGCGCGGCACGTGCGAGCGCGACCATCCGACGGGCTGCGGGCACCCCGGCCCAAGCCCGCCCCATCAGGTTCACCGGATCCACGTGCGCACCCAACAGCGCGGCCGTGCCCTCGTTCCACTCGGCCTGCCCGATCTCCCCGATCTCCAGAGCCGCGTACAGACGCCGGCCCTCAGGGTGATCGTTGAGAGTGCTGCGCCACGCGCCCGGAGCCAGCCCTTCCGACACGCACCAGGCCCGGTGGACATCGATCGGGCTGGCAGTAAGCACCCCGGCGAAATCGAGGATCAGGCCGTGCCTGTCGGCGACATCAGTCCTGTGCGGCATCCGGTGATCGTTCCTTCCCTGATGGGTTCTCCCGACGACGCTATCGCGCATGGACCGCGCGGGCGGGCAAAGCCTCCTTCACCGATTCGCGCGGGCACCTGGCGCCCCAACCGAAGGAACGCACGGGTTGAGGGACGCTCGATGGCAGACACAGGCCGTTCTTCCGCGCCTTCGCGTCCCGCCCGCCTAGCCTCGGGCCTTCACGAGGTGGGCTGCTCAGGCTGCGTCGACTCCGGACCGATCACGACGATGGCCGGCAAGTCGATCCCGGGGTTCGAGCAGCTTGCCGAAGCATGGCCGAACAGAGCGCCGCTCGGCTGGGACACCTCGGACGCCCGCCCTGTTGCCGACGTGGTCGCCTTTCTGCTGAGTGACGCTGCCCGTGCCGTCACCGGACAGGTACTTCACGTCGACGGCGGCTTCTCGGCGGTCGGCGCCTGACAGCGCCGTATACGGCGCCCCCGCTCCGGCCCACGCCCCCGCGTCCGCGTGAGGCGGAATCCCCCGCCCCGCCCAAGATCAGTTAACGCGACGGAAAAACTTCCGCCCTAACGTTCAACCCCTGGTCGTGAGATGCCCGCGCCTCGGTCAACGCCGTGTCGAGCGGGGTTAGGGTCCAGACCCCCGGGGGCCGGACGACAGTGAGGTGGACGCGTGCAACTCTCCCCGCACGAGCAGGAGCGGCTGCTCATCCATGTGGCGGCCGATGTCGCCGAGAAGCGCCGAGCCCGTGGGGTGAAGCTCAACCACCCCGAGTCCGTCGCGCTGATCACCTCGCACATCCTCGAAGGCGCCCGGGACGGGCGGACCGTCGCCGAGCTGATGGCGTCCGGGCGGAAGGTGCTCACGCGGGACGACGTGATGGCCGGGATCCCCGAGATGATCCACGACGTCCAGGTCGAGGCCACCTTCCCGGACGGGACCAAGCTCGTGACCGTCCACGACCCGATCGTCTGAGGGGCGGGCGCATGATTCCCGGCGAGATCCTCTTCGGTGAGGGACGGGTCGTTCTCAACGAACGCACCGAGCCCGTCCGCGTCACCGTTGTCAACGCCGCCGACCGGCCCGTCCAGGTCGGCTCGCACTACCACTTCGCCGAGGCCAACCCCGGCCTCGACTTCGACCGGGCCGCCGCCCGGGGGATGCGGCTCGCCGTCCCCGCGGGCACGTCGGTCCGCTTCGAACCCGGCATCCCCGTGGACGTCGACCTCGTGCCGCTGCGCGGCCGGCGGGTCGTCGCCGGGCTGCGCGGCGAGACCGGAGGCCACCTCGATGACTGAGACGACCGGGGCGACCGGCGCGACCGGGCTGAGCCGCGCCGCCTACGCCGGCCTCTACGGGCCCACCACCGGCGACCGCATCCGCCTCGCCGACACCGACCTCCTGGTCGAGATCGAGGAGGACCGCAGCGGCGGACCCGGACGCGCCGGGGACGAGGCCGTGTTCGGTGGCGGCAAGGTGATCCGCGAGTCCATGGGCCAGTCGCGGACCACCCGCGCCGAGGGCGCCCCCGACACCGTGATCACCGGCGCGGTGGTCATCGACCATTGGGGCGTCGTCAAGGCCGACATCGGCATCCGTGACGGCCGGATCACCGCGCTGGGCAAGGCCGGCAACCCCGACACCATGGACGGCGTCCACCCGGACCTGGTCATCGGGCCGGAGACCGAGATCATCGCCGGCAACGGGAAGATCGTCACCGCGGGCGCCGTCGACGCCCATGTCCACTTCATCTCGCCCACCGTCGTCGAACAGGCCCTCGCGACCGGCGTCACCACCCTCGTCGGCGGCGGCACCGGCCCGGCCGAGGGCACCAAGGCGACCACCGTCACCCCGGGCTCCTGGCACATGGCCCGGATGTTCGAGGCGCTGGAGGCGTACCCCGTCAACATCGGGCTCCTCGGCAAGGGCAACACCATGTCCCGCGAGGCGATGCACGCCCAACTGCGCGGCGGCGCACTGGGGTTCAAGATCCACGAGGACTGGGGCGCGACGCCCGCCGTGATCGACGCCTGCCTCGGCGTCTGCGAGGACACCGGTGCCCAGCTCGCGATCCACACCGACACCCTCAACGAGGCGGGCTTCGTCGGCGACACCCTCGCCGCCATCGGCGGACGCACCGTCCACGCCTACCACACCGAGGGCGCGGGCGGCGGTCACGCACCGGACATCATCACCGTGGTCTCCGAGCCGTACGTCCTGCCCAGCTCCACCAACCCCACCCGGCCGCACACCGTCAACACCATCGAGGAACACCTCGACATGCTGATGGTCTGCCACCACCTCAACCCCTCCGTGCCCGAGGACCTCGCCTTCGCCGAGTCCCGGATCCGGCCCTCCACGATCGCCGCCGAGGACGTCCTGCACGACCTGGGAGCCATCTCGATCATCTCCTCCGACTCCCAGGCCATGGGGCGTGTCGGGGAGGTGGTCCTGCGCACCTGGCAGACCGCGCACGCGATGAAGCGGCGGCGCGGCGCCCTCCCCGGCGACGGGCGCGCCGACAACCACCGGGCCCGTCGCTATGTCGCCAAATACACCGTCAACCCTGCCGTCGCCCAGGGCCTGGACCACGAGATCGGCTCCGTGGAGCCCGGCAAACTCGCCGACCTCGTCCTGTGGGAGCCCGCGTTCTTCGGCGTGAAGCCCCAACTCGTCCTCAAGGGCGGCCAGATCGCCTACGCGCAGATGGGCGACGCCAACGCCTCCATCCCCACACCCCAACCGGTGCTGCCGCGACCGATGTTCGGCGCCCTGGGCAAGGCCGCCGCCCACGGCTCGTTCAACTTCGTCACCCGCAGCGCCATCGAGGACGACATGCCCGGACGGCTCGGCCTCGCCAAGGAGTTCGTCCCGATCCGCAGCACCCGCCGGGTCACCAAGGCCGACATGCGGGAGAACGACGCCCTGCCGCGCGTCGAGGTGGACGCGGACACCTTCACCGTCACCGTCGACGGGGAGGCGATCGAGCCCGCACCGGCCGCCGAACTGCCCATGGCCCAGCGGTACTTCCTCTTCTGATGGCTGCGAACCCCGACCCCCGGACCGCTCCCGTCCGCGCCGCGCTGCTGATTCTCGCCGACGGGCGGTTCCCCGCCGGGGGCCACGCCCACTCCGGCGGCGTCGAGGCGGCCGTGCAAGCGGGCCGGGTCCGGGACGCCGCCGAGCTGGCCGAGTTCTGCCGGGGCCGCCTGCACACCACCGGGCTCACCTCCGCCGCCCTCGCCGCCGCGGCCGCCCATGGACACGACCCGCGGCTCCTGGACGCGGCCGCCGACGCCCGCACCCCCTCACCCGCTCTGCGCGCCGCCGCCCGCAAGCTCGGCCGCCAGCTGATGCGCGCCGCGCGGTCGGCCTGGCCCGGACCGGAACTCGACGCCCTGGCGGCCGCGTTCCCGCGCGGGGCCCACCAGCCCGTCGTCCTCGGCACGGCGGCCCGCGCGGCCGGACTCGGGCCGCTCGACGCCGCGTTCTGCACCGTGTACGAGACGGTCAGCGGCCCGGCGACCGCCGCGGTGCGGCTGCTGAGCCTGGACCCGTTCCGGGCGACCGCCGTGCTGGCGCGGCTCGCACCCGAGATGGACGCGGTCGCGGAGCGGGCCGCCTCGGCGGCCGGGGGCGGGGTCGACGACCTGCCCGCCGCCTCGGCCCCGCTGCTGGACATCACCGCCGAACAGCACGCCGCCCGGCCGGTACGCCTCTTCGCCTCCTGACCCGCCGCGGGTCCGGCCCGTCACCACGCCCCCTCACCCCTGAAACGAGGACGAAATCATGCATCTCGGCCACGACCACGACGGCCCGCCCGCGGCCGGCGCCGACGCCCACCGCCCCGACGGCTCCCGGCGCGCCCTGCGCATCGGTCTCGGCGGACCCGTCGGTTCCGGCAAGACCGCCACCGTCGCCGCCCTCTGCGCCGCCCTGCGCGACACCCTCTCCCTCGCCGTCGTCACCAACGACATCTACACCCGCGAGGACGCCGAGTTCCTGCTCCGCAACGCCGTCCTCCCGCCCGAGCGGATCCAGGCCGTCGAGACCGGAGCCTGCCCCCACACCGCCATCCGCGACGACATCTCCGCCAACCTGGAGGCGGTGGAGGACCTGGAGGACGCGGTCGGCCCGCTCGACCTCGTCCTCGTCGAGTCCGGCGGCGACAACCTCACGGCCACCTTCTCCAAGGGCCTGGTCGACGCGCAGATCTTCGTGATCGACGTCGCGGGCGGCGACGACATCCCCCGCAAGGGCGGCCCCGGCGTCACCACCGCCGACCTGCTCATCGTCAACAAGACCGACCTCGCGCCGTACGTGGGCTCCGATCTCGGCCGGATGGCGCGGGACGCCAAGGAGCAGCGCGGCGAACTGCCCGTGCTCTTCACCTCCCTGCGCGAGGAGCCCGGCGTCGCCCCGGTCGCCGACTGGGTCCGGGCGCGGCTCGCCGCCTGGACCGCCGCCTGAACCGGCCGCCGCCGCGCCATGGGTGTCCACGCCACCGCCCGTATCGTCGCCGACCGCACCGGCCTGCCCGTCCTGACCGGTGAGGGCCCCCTCGCCCTGCGCCGCACCCGCTCCGACGGACCGGGCCTGCGGGTCACCGTCGTCGGCGCGATGAGCGCGCCCCTCGGCGGCGACCGGCTCGCGATCGAGGCCGAGGTGCGGGACGGGACCCGGCTCACCGTGGACTCCGCCGCGGCGACCCTCTCCCTCCCCGGCCGGGTGCCGGAACCGGCCCACTACGACGTGCGCCTCACCGTCGGCGGGGACGCCGAACTGCGCTGGCTGCCAGAGCAGTTGATCGCCGTCCGGGGCTGCGACCTGCGGATGCGCACCCGGGTCGACCTGGCCGCCGGGGCGCGCCTGGTGCTGCGCGAGGAGCAGATCCTCGGGCGGCACGGCGAGGAGCCCGGCACCCTCGCCACCCGGCTCACCGTGCACCGCGCCGGAAGCCCCCTGCTCGACGGGGAGTTGCGCTGCGGGCCCGGCGCCCCGGGCGGCTGGGACGGGCCCGCGGTCCTCGGTGGGCGCCGGGCCCTCGGTCAACTCCTCGTCGTCGACGAGAAGTTCGAGAAGGATCCGCCCGGCGCGCGGCAGCTCGGGCCCGCGGCGGTCCTGGCGCCGCTGGCCGGCCCGGGAGTGCTCGTCACCGCCGTCGCCGAGGACGCGCGGGCCCTGCGCGCGGTCCTGGACGAGGCGCTGGCGCACCTCTCACGACGCCCGGACTCCTGACCCCGGCCCGGAGCCAGGCGGGGACCGGCGCGGGGACCGGCGTGCACCGCCGGGAGGGGACCGGCGCGGGGACCGGTGTGCACCGCCGGGCGGGCGTGCCCCACCGGTAATCCCGACCCGTTCGTCGACGACGCGTCCGACGCGTCTGCTCCGCGGCGCAGCGGACCGCCGCGAGGCGACCCGCGGGCCGCCGCGAACCCCGAGCCTTAGCGGCGGGAGCCCGACGCAGGGGAGGGGCGACCGGTATCCGGCCGCCCCTCCGCTTGTCCGTGACCCGTGCTTCCGCCCGGGGCCGGGGGTCAGCGCCCGCCGCGCCCCGGGAAGCGGCGGGGCCTCTGCTGCCGCTCGCGCTCCTGCTCCTCGGCCTTGACCTCGGCCGCGTAACGGTCCACGTACTCCTGGCCGGAGAGGTCGAGGATCGCGTACATGATCTCGTCCGTGACCGCCCGGATGACCGCCTTCTCGTTCTCCATCCCCTCGTACCGGGAGAAGTCCAGCGGCTCACCGAAGCGGACCGTGACCCGCTTGATCTTCGGCAGCACCTGCCCGGGCGGCTGGATCTCGAAGGTGCCCACCATCGCGCACGGCACCACCGGCACGCCCGCCCTGAGCGCCATCACCGCCACCCCGACCTTGCCCTTGTAGAGGCGGCCGTCGTGGGAGCGGGTGCCCTCCGGGTAGATCCCGAGCAGCTCGTCCTTCGCGAGGACCCCGAGCCCCTCGCGGATCGCCGCCTGCCCGGCCTCCTTGCCCGAGCGGTCCACGGGGATCTGCCCCGCGCTGCGGAAGAACGCGGCAGTCAGCCGGCCCTTCACGCCGGGGCCGGTGAAGTACTCCGCCTTGGCGAGGAAGGTGATGCGCCGCTTGAGGATCGCCGGCATCAGGAAGTGGTCGGAGAACGACAGGTGGTTGCCCGCGACGATCGCCGCGCCCTCCGCCGGGACGTGCTCCAGCCCCTCGGTCCTGGGGCGGAACAACAGCCGGAGCAGCGGCCCCAGGAGCACGTACTTGAGCACGTAGTAGAACAAGGGACCTCTCTCCGCCTCTGTGTCGGCGCCCGTTCGTCCCCTGCTCGCCGGGTCGGTCGGGGGCGCCGTCCGTCGGTGATCGATCGTAGCCGGACCGGGCGCGCCTGAGGACGGTCGTGCGAGGGGTTCGGCCACGGGCGGGGGCCCGGAACGACCGAAACACCAGGGATCCGCGGACCGTGTCTCGCGGGCGCCCTCGCCGGGCCCGTTCCCCTGCGGTCCGTGGGGCGGCCGTACCGGCCAGGAGTCGTACCGGCGACGATGTGCCCGGAGTGTGTCCCGGCAATCACCGAATCCGCACGTTTCCGGGGGATGAGCCCGCCGCGGGCGGTAAACCGACAGGGACGGACGCGCCTGCCGTGACCGGGCGCGCGCGACGGACCGAGGGGCAAGGGGACCCATGGCAGACGACTCGCACACAGCAAAAGGCGCACAGCGCGCGGCCGACTGGCAGACCCACGTCCAGCAGATCCACCCCGCCGGGAGCGCCCCGGTCGAGGCGATCTTCCGCTACACGGCGGACGATCCCTTCGCGGCACGCGTCGAGTTCCGGCGCCCCGGCCTCCCGCCGGTCAGCTGGTTCATGGCGCGGGACCTGCTGCTCCGGGGCGTGCGGGTGCTGAGCGGCACCGGCGAGGTACGGCTGCGGCCCGTGCCCGGACCCGGCCGGGACGGCGTCGTCCATCTGCGCCTGGGGACGCCCCGTGCGCACGCCCTGTTCGTCGTGGACCGGGCCGGCCTCTCCCGCTGGCTCGACCGCACCCTCGCCCTCGTCCCGCGCGGGGCCGAGTCCTCGTACGTCGACTGGGACGCGGTCACCGGACGGCTGCTGCCCGCCACCGAGGAGGGCTGACGCCCGGCGGGGGGGTGGGCGGTGGAGGGGCTGCCGAGGCGGCTGCCTAGGATGCCCCCATGAGACGGCAGAGCGCGCGGCGGACCCGGAGTTCCCGGGCACCGGCGCGTGTGCTGCTCGTCCTGGCGGTGCTCGCGGGCGTCCTCGCCATGCACGGACTCGCCTCCGGCTCCCTGGTCTTCGCCGCGCCGCACGCCCTTTCCGGCAGCGCGTCCGCGACACCGTCCGGCGGCCCGGAGCACGCACCGCGCCCGCACCAGGACCCGGCCTCCGCACACGTGTCACCCGGCGCCGGTCACGCCGAACCCGTCGCGGTGGGCGGCGACGCACACCACGACCGTGCCACCACGCCGGACGCCCACGGCGCCGGGTCGGGCGGGCACGTGGACCACGCCGACCAGACCTGCGCGGCGAGCGGCCTCGGCACCGCGCCCGCGCTCCCGGCCCCCCTGCTCGTCGGGGCGGACGGCCGGGGAACGGCGGCCGAACCGCCGGCCGCCACCGGGGCGTGCGAGACCCGCGCCCCGCCCTCACTGAGCCGGCTTCAACTCCTGCGCATATAGGGCGCCCCGGCGCGCCCGGCCCTCCGGCCGGGCCGCCCCGCGAGGCATGCCCCCATCCGTGCGCACCACAGGAGCAGCATCACCATGACCACACCCCGTTCGACGATCCGCCGTGCCTCCGCCCGGGCGGCGGCCGCCACGGCCTGCGCCCTGGTCCTCGCCGCCTGCGGCGGCGGCCAGGCCACACCGGCCGGACCCAACGGCCACGACGCCCCCGCCGTCACCTCCTCGGCGCCCGCGTCCGCCTCCCCGTCCGCGGCGGCGGGCCGGCACAACGCCGCCGATGCCGCCTTCGCGCAGGGGATGATCCCGCACCACCGGCAGGCCGTCGTCATGGCGGACCTGGCCGGCACCCGGGCCGGTTCCCCCGAGGTCAGGGCCCTGGCCGTGGAGATCAGGAAGGCCCAGGGCCCGGAGATCGAGACCCTCACCGGCTGGCTGACCGCCTGGGGCGAGCAGGTCCCCGCTCAGGACGCGACGGGCCACACCGGCCACGGCGCTCCCGGCGCGCACGGAGCGTCCGGCATGTCCGGGATGATGACGCCCGAGGAGCTGGCCGGCCTGGAGAAGGCGAGGGGGAAGGCCTTCGACACCGCTTTCCTGGAGCTGATGGTCGAGCACCACAAGGGCGCCGTCGCGATGGCGCGGACCGAGCGTTCCGACGGTGTCCACGGGCCCGCGATCGCGATGGCCCGCGACATCATCGCCTCCCAGAGTGCCGAGATCATCCGCATGAACGCCCTGCTCGGCCGGGACTGAGCACCCCCGCACGGGCGGTGGAGCCCTCGGGTCCGCCCGTTCCACCGCCCGTGCGGAGAGGGCTGTTCGGGCAGTCGACGGCCCGTCAAACGTGGGCCCGGCGCGTCGTGCGGTCGGCCGGGTGAATATCCCGGAGACATCACTCAGGGAGCCCACTCGGTAACCCGGATGCCCGTCTCTCCGGTGGTGGGCGCGCGGGATCCGGCTGACGGTGATTCACGTCGCCACTGCGTCCGACGGTCCGGCACGGTGCCGGGTCACGCAGTCGCGGCGAAAGGAAAGGCTTCACCATGCGCTCTGCCCGCATTCTGCTCGCCTCGGCCGCTGTCACCGCGGCCCTCGGGATCTCCGCTCCCGCCGCCTACGCGCTCGCTCCCGCCGAGGACCACGGCAAGGAGAGCTCGTCCAGTGACAAGAAGTGGGAGAAGGACGACCACGAGAAGGGCGGCAAGTACAAGCCGCACGG
>NZ_KB897792.1:0-129663 GCF_000377145.1 Streptomyces sp. CNT372
TAGGCCGAGGGCTTGTCCTCAGTTGCTCGCGTCCACTGTGTTAGTTCTGAAACAACGAACACCACCAATACTGTTGGCCGGGTGGTTGGTTCGTACAGTTTCATAGTGTTTCGGTGGTCATAGCGTTAGGGAAACGCCCGGTTACATTCCGAACCCGGAAGCTAAGCCTTTCAGCGCCGATGGTACTGCAGGGGGGACCCTGTGGGAGAGTAGGACACCGCCGAACAATTTTTGTCAGAAGGCCCTGGAACTTTGTTCCGGGGCTTTCTGTATTTCCGGACCCACGGCCGGCCAATCCCCCCCGACGCCAGCCCTCATGATGCCCCCTCAGGAGCCTCGTCCGTCCCGCATCGGTTTGGAACAGCCCGCACACATGGGCTATGCTTCATCTCGTTGCCGCGGGGAACACCCGAGGTCAACAGGCCCCTATAGCTCAGTCGGTAGAGCGTCTCCATGGTAAGGAGAAGGTCAACGGTTCGATTCCGTTTGGGGGCTCAGCAAAGAGAATCCCTCCCGCCGAAAGGCGGGAGGGATTTTTCTCATGGCATGAAGTGGCTCAGGCCGGGCCCGGCAGGGACTCCTTGTGCGGCTCGTGCACGCGCATCGCCAGGATCGCCATGTCGTCCGAGGCCGGCTCCGCCGCGAAGCGCTCCACCGCCCTCAGGACACGGGCGGCCACCGCTCCGGCCGTCAGGCCCGTGCACGTGGTCAGCACGTCCGTGAGGCCTTCGTCGCCCAGCATCCGCGTGCCCTCGCGGCGTTCCGTCACACCGTCCGTCACGCACAGCAGGACGTCGCCCGGGTCGAGGGTCACGACCTGCTCGTAGAGCTCCAGGTCGTCCATCACGCCGAGCAGGGGCTGCGGTTCGGCCGCCGGTTCCACCGTGCCGTCCTGGCGGAGGCGCAGCGGCAGGGGGTGGCCCGCGCAGACGACCTTCAGGATCGCGCTGCCGTCGGCCTGCGGCCACATCTCCCCGTACAGGAGAGTCAGGAAGCGGCTGCGCGCGCCCTCGTCGAGGATGGCCGCGTTCAGGCGCTCCAGGACCGCCGGGCCGGTGAAGCCCTCGCGGGCGAGGAGACGCAGCGCGTGGCGGGCGAGGCCGGTGACCGCCGCGGCCTCCGGGCCCGTGCCGCAGACGTCGCCGATGGCGAAGCCGTAGGCACCGTCGCGGATCGGGAACAGGTCGTAGAAGTCGCCGCCGACCTCGTTGCCCTCGCCGGCCGCCCGGTAGATGACCTCGACCTCGACGCCCGGGATCGACGGCAGCTCCGGCGGCAGCAGGCTGCGCTGGAGGGACTGGCTGATGGAGACGCGCTCCGAGTACAGCCGGGCGTTGTCCAGGGCCAGGGCGGCACGGCGCGAGAGGTCCTCCGCCAGTTCCAGGATCTCCTGGCGGAAGTGGTCGTCGGAGGGCTTGCCGAGGGTCAGCATGCCGATGACCCGGTTGCGGGCGACGAGCGGCAGGACCACCGTCTCCCCGCCGACGGCCGCCGCGGTCGCCTGCGTCGCCCCGATGCCCGAGGAGACCGGCGGGAGCGTACCGAGGCCCAGTTCCCGCTTCGAGGCCAGCAGCGCCGCGCGCTGGCCCGCCTGCGCCGGCGCGTTCCACACCCGGGCGCCCGGGGCAGCGATCGGCTCCGGCGGGTCGATCCGGGAGAGCAGGGCCTTGAGGTCGTCGATGCGCTCCTCGTCCTCGTGCAGGACGTAGGAGAGGTACGGCTCCGAGGCCGGGTCGGCGATCGTGTAGACCGCGCACCAGGTGGCGAGGGTGGGGACCGTCATCTGCGCCATCAGCGCCAGGGTCTGGTCCCGGTCGAGAGTGCCGGCCAGCAGGTCGGACGCCTCCACCAGGAAGGAGAGGGACCCGCGGCGCAGCCGCTCCAGCTCTCCCAGGCGGGCCGACTCCACCGCGAGCGCGATGCGGTCCGCGGCGAACTGGAGGCGCAGGGCCTCCTCGTTGGAGTAGCGGCCCGCGGACTCGGCGGCGACGCCGAGGGATCCCGTGAGGCGCCCTTCGACCTTGAGCGGGACGGTCACGACCGAGCGCATCCCGGTCGAGCTGAGCAGGGGCACGGCCCCCGGCACGGCCGACAGGTCCTCGTGGACCGCGGGCATCCGGGCCGAGCCGTACCGTCCGGTGCCGGCCTCGACCGGGACGCGGGCGAAGCGCTGGCGGGCCGAGGGCAGGCCCGTCGTGGCGCGGACCTCCAGTTCCGTCTCGTCGTCCGTGGCGAGGAGCAGGAAGGCGGCGTCGCCGTCGAGCATGTCGCGGGCGCGTTCCACGGTGCGCTGGAGGAGGCCGTCCAGGTCGTCGGGGGCCGGTGAGCCGATGAAGACCTCGAACGGGTCGCTGGAGCGGTGGTCGGCTCCGGCTTCCGCGGCCGCGTTGCGCTGCGGGGTCTGGAGGACGGCCCGCTCGTCGTCCCGTACCAGCAGACAGACGGTCGACGGCTCGCCGTTGGTGTCGCGTACGCGCAGGTGGGAGGCGTAGACGGGGATCACCCGGCCGTCGGCGCCGCGGATGCCGTAGCTGCCCTCCCAGCGGGAGAGCTGAAGCGCCTCGGCGATGCCGGTGCCGGTGCCGGGGGTGTGCGGCCAGGCCGCGAAGTCCGTGAGGGGCTTGCCGAGGACCTGGTCGGCCGGGTAGCCGAAGAGGTGTTCCGCGTCCTCGTTCCACACGGAGATGGTGCCGGTGCGGTCGATCTGGGCGACGGCGACGCGGACGCGTTCCTCGGCGACCGGGAGCATCGAGGTGGGCAGCGCCGGGCCGGCGGAGCGGGTGCCGACGCTGCGCTGGGGGAGGTCGAGCTGGAACCAGACCTGCTTGTGGGTGGGGGTGTACTCGACGCCCCAGCGGGAGGCGAGGGCCGCACAGAGCAGCAGGCCCCGGCCGTTCTCCCGGTCGAGGCTGCCCAGGGGGCTGCCGGTGCCCTGGATGGGGATCTCGCGCTCGGGGTAGCGGTCGCCGACCTCGACGCGGACGCCGTCCTCGCTGCGCAGGCAGAGCACATCGGCCGCGGTGCCCGCGTGGATGACGGCGTTGGTGACCAGTTCGCTGGTGAGGACCACCGCGTCGTCGACCACGTCGGCGAACCCCCAGCCCTGGAGGGTGTCGCGGACGAAGGCCCGGGCGGTCGCGACGGACCGCCCGACCGGATCGAAGGTGGCGGCCGCCCGCGCGGTGATCACAGAACTCCTCGTACGCGTCTCGACGCCCGGCTCTGCCATGATCGGCTGGTTCCTCCCCGTGCCCGGTGGTGTGAGCGCATCATTCCGCCCCTGCCGGGCGGACCGGGGCGGTTGGACAGCCGGATGCCAGGTTACTTACCTTCGCTGTCCGAGCGGATGCCGGTTGTGGCTGTTTCCGCCCTGTGGGTGTGGGGACGCTATGCGAAGCTGCCGAACTGTTATGGCCAGGTTCCGGCATGGTGAAACACTGGGCAGGCTTCCTGAGACAGCCCAGGCAGTACGGTCAACCCCTGCGGGAGGGACACGGTGGAGTCTGGCGCGACGGCGCGGGCGAAGGACACGCGTGCGAAAGGCGGTCGTTCCCGGAACAGCGGGACGACCGAGGTCGACACGGCGGCCCTGAACCGCTTGCTGGCAGCCCTGGTGACGATGCGGGACGGCAACTTCCGCCGTCGCCTGACGGTGTCGGGCGACGGCGTCATGGCCGAGATCGCCGCGGTCTACAACGAGGTCGCGGACCGCAATCTCCATCTGACCGGGGAGATCGCCCGCGTCCGCAGGGTCGTCGGCCGTGAGGGAAAGCTCACGGAACGGCTGGAGACCGGCGCCTGCGAGGGCTCCTGGGCGGCCGCCGTCGACGCCGCGAACGAGCTGGTGGACGATCTGGCCCGGCCGGTGTCCGAGGTCGGTCGGGTGCTGTCCGCGGTCGCCGAGGGCGACCTGGAGCAGCGGATGGAGCTGCGCTCGCACTCCACGGACCCGCAGGACGGCACGGTGCGTCCGCTGCGCGGCGAGTTCCTGAAGGTCGCGCGGACCGTGAACAGCCTGGTGGACCAGCTCTCCGCGTTCACCGACGAGGTGACCCGCGTCGCCCTGGAGGTGGGTACCGAGGGCAAGCTCGGCGGCCAGGCGCAGGTGCGGGGCATGTCCGGGTCGTGGAAGGACCTCACCGACTCCGTCAACACCATGGCGCACCGGCTGACCGCGCAGGTGCGGGACATCGCGCTGGTGACCACGGCGGTGGCCAAGGGCGATCTGTCGCAGAAGGTCACCGTCCACGTGGCCGGCGAGATGCTGGAGCTGAAGAACACCGTCAACACGATGGTGGAGCAGCTCCAGTCCTTCTCCTCCGAGGTGACGCGGGTGGCGCGGGAGGTGGGCACCGAGGGTGAGCTGGGTGGTCAGGCGACCGTGCCCGGGGTCGCCGGGGTGTGGAAGGACCTGACCGACTCCGTCAACACGATGGCCGGAAATCTCACCAACCAGGTACGCGGCATCGCCGAGGTGACGACGGCGGTGGCCAACGGCGATCTGTCCCAGAAGGTGACGGTGAGCGCGCGCGGCGAGGTCGCCCAGCTCGCCGAGACGATCAACCAGATGACGGAGACGCTGCGTACCTTCGCCGACGAGGTGACGCGGGTCGCGAGCGAGGTCGGTGCCGAGGGTCTGCTCGGCGGCCAGGCGCAGGTGCCGGGCGCGGCGGGCACCTGGAAGGACCTCACCGATTCGGTGAACACGGCGTTCCGGAACCTGACGGGTCAGGTGCGGGACATCGCGCAGGTGACGACGGCGGTCGCGAACGGCGACCTGTCGCAGAAGGTCACCGTGGACGTGGCCGGCGAGATGCTGGAGCTGAAGAACACCGTCAACACGATGGTCGACCAGCTCCAGTCCTTCGGTTCCGAGGTCACCCGCGTGGCGCGGGAGGTCGGTGTCGAGGGCCGCCTCGGGGGCCAGGCCGAGGTGCCGGGCGCGGCGGGTACGTGGAAGGACCTCACGGACTCGGTGAACACGGCGTTCCGGAACCTGACGGGTCAGGTGCGGGACATCGCGCAGGTGACGACGGCGGTCGCGAACGGCGACCTGTCGCAGAAGGTCACCGTCAACGTCGCGGGCGAGATGCTCGAGCTGAAGAACACCGTCAACACGATGGTGGCGCAGCTCTCCAACTTCGCCGACCAGGTCACGCGGATGGCTCGGGACGTGGGCACGGAGGGCCGCCTCGGCGGTCAGGCGCGCGTGGACGGCGTCAGCGGCACCTGGAAGGAGCTGACGGACTCCGTCAACTTCATGGCCGGGAACCTGACCTCGCAGGTGCGCCAGATCGCGCAGGTGACGACGGCCGTGGCGCGCGGTGACCTGTCGCAGAAGATCGACGTGGACGCGCGCGGCGAGATCCTGGAGCTGAAGAACACCATCAACACGATGGTCGACCAGCTTTCCGCGTTCGCCGAGCAGGTGACCCGGGTGGCCCGTGAGGTGGGCACGGACGGCCGTCTCGGCGGCCAGGCGCAGGTGCCGGGCGTCGCCGGCGTGTGGCGTGATCTGACGGACTCGGTGAACGGCATGGCCGAGAACCTCACCGGTCAGGTGCGCAACATCGCGCAGGTCGCCACGGCGGTCGCACGCGGTGACCTGTCGCAGAAGATCGACGTGGACGCGCGCGGCGAGATCCTGGAGCTGAAGAACACCCTGAACACCATGGTCGACCAGCTCTCGAACTTCGCGGAGCAGGTGACCCGGGTGGCGCGCGAGGTGGGCACCGAGGGCATTCTCGGCGGTCAGGCGGAGGTCCAGGGCGTCTCGGGCACCTGGAAGGACCTCACCCAGTCGGTGAACTTCATGGCGAACAACCTGACCAGCCAGGTGCGCAACATCGCCGAGGTCACCACCGCGGTCGCCAAGGGCGATCTGTCGAAGAAGATCACCGTCGACGCCAAGGGCGAGATCCTGGAGCTGGTGACGACCGTCAACACGATGGTCGACCAGCTCTCCGACTTCGCCGACGAGGTGACCCGGGTGGCCCGTGAGGTGGGCACCGAGGGCGTGCTGGGCGGTCAGGCGCGGGTGCGCGGGGTGACCGGCATCTGGAAGGACCTGAGCGACAACGTCAACCTGATGGCCAACAACCTGACGAACCAGGTGCGGAACATCGCGCGGGTGTCGTCCGCGGTGGCCAACGGTGATCTGTCGAAGACGGTGACCGTGGAGGCGCGCGGCGAGGTCGCGGAGCTCGCGGACACGGTGAACACGATGGTGCGCACGCTGTCCTCGTTCGCCGACGAGGTGACCCGGGTGGCCCGTGAGGTGGGCACCGACGGCCGCCTGGGCGGTCAGGCGCATGTCCCGGGCGTGTCGGGGACGTGGAAGGACCTGACCGAGTCGGTGAACTCGATGGCGTCCAACCTGACGGGGCAGGTGCGGCAGATCGCGACGGTCACCACGGCGATCGCGAAGGGCGATCTGACCCGCAAGATCGACATCGACGCCCGGGGCGAGATCCTGGAGCTGAAGACCACCATCAACACGATGGTCGACCAGCTCTCCTCCTTCGCGGAGGAGGTCACCCGGGTGGCCCGTGAGGTGGGCACCGACGGGCAGCTCGGCGGTCAGGCGCGGGTGCGGGACGTGGACGGCACCTGGCGGGACCTCACGGAGTCGGTGAACGAGATGGCCGGGAACCTGACCCGGCAGGTCCGCGCCATCGCGGCCGTGGCCACGGCGGTGACCCGCGGCGATCTCAATTTGAAGATCGACGTGGACGCGGCCGGCGAGATCCAGGTCCTCCAGGACAACATCAACACCATGATCGCGAACCTGCGCGACACCACCCTCGCCAACGAGGAGCAGGACTGGCTGAAGGGCAACCTGGCCCGGATCTCCGGTCTGATGCAGGGCCGCCGGGACCTCGACGACGTCGCCTCGCTGATCATGAGCGAGCTGACGCCGGTGGTCTCCGCGCAGCACGGCGCGTTCTTCCTGGCGATGCCGACGGGCAGCAGCTCGGACGTGTCCTCGGGCGGGGAGTCGTACGAGCTGATCATGCGCGGCAGTTACGGCTACTCGGCGGGGCTGATGCCCACATCGTTCCGGCCGGGGGAGACCCTGATCGGGACGGCGGCCGAGGAGAAGCGGACGATCCAGGTCAATGTGCCGCCGGGTTATCTGAAGATCTCCTCGGGGCTGGGGGAGGCGCCGCCGGCGTATGTGATCGTGCTGCCGGTGCTGTTCGAGGGGAAGGTCCTCGGGGTGATCGAGCTGGCCTCGTTCCAGCCGTTCACGCAGATCCAGCGGGACTTCCTCAACCAGATCGCCGAGATGATCGCGACGAGCGTCAACACGATCAGTGTGAACACCAAGACCGAGGTGCTGCTGAAGCAGTCGCAGGAGCTGACCGAGCAGCTGCGGGAGCGGTCGGCGGAGCTGGAGAACCGGCAGAAGGCGCTCCAGGCGTCCAACGCGGAGCTGGAGGACAAGGCCGAGCTGCTGGCGCAGCAGAACCGCGACATCGAGGTGAAGAACACCGAGATCGAGGAGGCCCGGCAGGTCCTGGAGGAGCGGGCGGAGCAGCTCGCGGTCTCCATGCGCTACAAGTCGGAGTTCCTGGCGAACATGTCGCACGAGCTGCGGACGCCGCTGAACTCCCTGCTGATTCTGGCCAAGTTGCTGGCGGACAACCCGGACACCAACCTCTCGCCGAAGCAGGTGGAGTTCGCCGAGACGATCCACGGCGCGGGCTCCGACCTGCTCCAGCTCATCAACGACATCCTCGACCTGTCGAAGGTCGAGGCGGGCAAGATGGACGTGAGTCCGACCCGGATCGCTCTGGTGCAGCTGGTGGACTATGTGGAGGCGACGTTCCGGCCGCTGACCGCGGAGAAGGGCCTCGACTTCTCGGTGCGGGTCTCCCCGGAGCTGCCGGCCACCCTGCACACGGACGAGCAGCGGCTCCTCCAGGTGCTGCGGAACCTGCTGTCGAACGCAGTGAAGTTCACCGACAGCGGTGCGGTGGAGCTGGTGATCCGGCCGGCGGGCACGGACGTGCCGCAGTCGATCCGGGAGCAGCTATTGGAGGCGGGTTCCCTCCAGGACGCGGACGCCGACCTGATCGCGTTCTCGGTGACGGACACCGGCATCGGGATCGCCGCGGGCAAGATGCGGGTGATCTTCGAGGCGTTCAAGCAGGCGGACGGCACCACGAGCCGCAAGTACGGCGGCACCGGACTCGGGCTGTCCATCAGCCGGGAGATCGCGCGGCTGCTGGGCGGTGAGATCCACGCGGCGAGCGAGCCGGGCCGGGGCTCGACGTTCACGCTCTACCTGCCGCTGCACGCCGGTGAGCTGCCGCCGCAGGGATACCCGCAGCCCGCGCCGGGGACCGGGGCGGAGCTGCCGGCCGAGGAGGACGGTGCCCGGGACTCCGGTGCAAAGGCGGGCGGGCCCGCCCGCCGCCAGCCGGCGGCGCCGGGTCCGGCCGCGCTGTTCCGGCGCCGTCGCAGGGCCCTGGAGCCGGCTGAGCCGGCGCGTCGGGAGAGCGGCGAACCGCAGCGGGAGCCGGAGTCGGAGTCGGCCGAGCAGGCGCCGGAGCAGCGCCGGGTGTTCGCCTTCGACGGGGAGAAGGTCCTCATCGTGGACGACGACATCCGCAACGTCTTCGCGCTGACCTCGGTTCTGGAGCAGCACGGTCTGTCGGTGCTGTACGCGGAGAACGGGCGCGAGGGCATCGAGGTGCTGGAGCAGCACGACGACGTCACGGTGGTGCTGATGGACATCATGATGCCGGAGATGGACGGGTACGCGACGACGACGGCGATCCGGCGGATGCCGCAGTTCGCGGGCCTGCCGATCATCGCGCTGACGGCGAAGGCGATGAAGGGGGACCGGGAGAAGGCGATCGAGTCGGGCGCCTCCGACTACGTCACGAAACCGGTCGACCCCGATCATCTTCTGTCGGTGATGGAGCAGTGGATGACCGCGAAGTGACCGCTCGTTGCATGAAGTGATACCTCGTGGTGATCGAGTCCGTCCGAATGCGTGTGGGGGAGGGTATTGCGGGGAACGATCCGGTCTCCCCCCACGTTTTCGGTACGTGCACAGTGACATCACGGTGACAGGGTGTGGCGACGGGCGGGGTGCGGCTACCATGACCGGCACAAGGACGGGCGACGCAAGGGAGTCGTCCCCTGGGGCGGCGCCCGGTGCGTCCTCCGGCTCTCTGAGCTGGAGAGACCCCATGCCGGGGCGAGGAGGACGGGGCATGGTGCAGAAGGCCAAGATCCTCCTGGTCGATGACCGGCCGGAGAATCTGCTGGCGTTGGAGGCCATCCTCTCGGCGCTCGATCAGACACTGGTGCGGGCATCGTCAGGGGAGGAAGCGCTCAAGGCGCTGTTGACGGACGATTTCGCGGTCATCCTGCTGGACGTCCAGATGCCGGGGATGGACGGATTCGAGACCGCCGCGCACATCAAGCGGCGCGAGCGCACCAGAGACATCCCGATCATCTTCCTCACGGCGATCAACCACGGACCGCACCACACCTTCCGCGGCTACGCGGCGGGCGCGGTGGACTACATCTCGAAGCCCTTCGACCCGTGGGTGCTGCGGGCCAAGGTCTCCGTGTTCGTCGACCTCTACATGAAGAACTGCCAACTCCGGGAGCAGGCGGCGCTGCTGAGGCTCCAGCTGGAGGGCGGCGGTCAGGCCGACAGCGGCGCCGGCCGGGAGCCCGCCGGTTTGCTGGCGGAACTGTCCGCGCGCCTCGCGGCAGTTGAGGAGCAGGCCGAGGCGCTCTCCAAGCAGCTCGACGACGACTCGGCGGACGCGGCGGCGGTCGCCACCGCCGCCCATCTGGAGCGCAAGCTGACCGGCCTGCGCCGCGCCCTCGACGCACTGGAGCCCGGCACGGGCGGCGGCGCACCGAGCCTTCCGTCGCAGGGCTGAGCCCGGCCGCCGCGCACGGACGGCCCGTAGGGCCGTGGTCGGCCGCGCACCTTCACGGGCGTGAACTCCCGTGAAGGTGCGTCAGTTCACCGCCCCCACGGGCGCGACACGTTCGGGTGAAGCAGTGGTCACTCGTGTCCCTCGGGGCCCGCACCGGTAACCTCACCACCATGGCCTCACGTACGTCCGGCAAGGGTTCCCAGGGCACGGCGGGCACCGCGAAGCCGCGCGCCGGCCGGACGACCGGTGCCGCGAAGAAGGCGGCACCCGCGAGGACGCCCGCCAAGAAGGCGTCCCCCGCGAAGAAGCCCCCCGCCAAGAAGGCGCCCGCGAAGAAGGCGGCGGCCCGCAAGGCGCCCCCGCCCGGGCCCGCGCCCTCCCCGACGGGTGGCATCTACCGCCTGGTCCGTGCCGTGTGGCTCGGCGCGGCCCATGCGGTCGGCGCCCTGCTGCGCGGAATAGGGCGCGGCGCCAAGGGACTTGACCCGGCCCACCGCAAGGACGGCCTCGCCCTGCTCCTCCTCGGTCTCGCGCTCGTCGTGGCGGCGGGCACCTGGTCCAACCTCAAGGGCCCGGTCGGCGACCTCGTCGAGATGCTCGTCACCGGAGCCTTCGGGCGGCTGGACCTCCTCGCGCCCGTCCTGCTGGGCGCGGTCGCCGTGCGCCTGATCCTCTATCCCGAGAAGCCCGAGGCCAACGGGCGCATCGTCATCGGCCTCTCCGCGCTCGTCATCGGCGTCCTCGGCCAGGTCCACATCGCCTGCGGCTCCCCGGGGCGGGGCGAGGGCACCAAGGCCATACAGGACGCCGGCGGCCTCATCGGCTGGGGCGCGTCACAGCCGCTGGTCTTCATGACGGGCGAGGTCCTCGCCGTCCCGCTGCTGGTGCTGCTCACCGTCTTCGGTCTGCTCGTCGTCACCGCGACCCCGGTCAACGCCATTCCGCAGCGCCTGCGCCTGCTCGGGACCAAGCTCGGGCTGGTCGACCCGCCGCCCGGGGAGGGCACCGGGTACGGGCCGGACGACGAGCGGTACGAGGAGCAGTGGCGCGAGGCCCTGCCTGCCCCCGGGCGCCGCGCGCGCGGCGCCCGGCCCGCCGACTACGACCCGGACGGCGCCGAACAGGACGCCCTGGAGCGCCGCCGGCGCCCGCGCCGCCCCTCCGCCCAGCCCGACGCGGGCCACGGCATGGACCCGGTCGACGTGGCCGCCGCCGCGGCCGCCGCGCTCGACGGCGCGGTCCTCAACGGCATGCCCCCGTCCCCGGTCGTCGCCGACCTCACCCGTGACGTGACCGCGGACCGGCAGCGCGCCGCCTCCCCGGTGCCCTCCGCACGCGAGCCCGGGGAACGCGAGGAGCGGGACCACGAGCCGGCGAAGCGCCCGGCCGCCGGGGAGCGGACCCCGGGCGGCAGCGCCGTCCCCGACCTGACCAAGCCCGCCCCGGACACCTCCCAGCCGCTGCCCGCGCGCGCCGAACAGCTCCAGCTCTCCGGCGACATCACCTACTCCCTGCCCTCCCTCGACCTGCTGGAGCGCGGCGGCCCCGGCAAGACCCGCAGCGCCGCCAACGACGCGGTGGTCGCCTCCCTCACCACCGTCTTCACCGAGTTCAAGGTCGACGCGGCCGTCACCGGCTTCACCCGCGGCCCGACGGTCACCCGCTACGAGGTCGAGCTCGGCCCCGCGGTCAAGGTCGAGAAGATCACCGCCCTGACCAAGAACATCGCCTACGCGGTCGCCAGCCCGGACGTGCGGATCATCTCCCCGATCCCGGGGAAGTCCGCCGTCGGCATCGAGATCCCCAACAGCGACCGCGAGATGGTCAACCTGGGGGACGTGCTCCGCCTCGCCGAGGACGACGACCCGATGATGGTCGCGTTCGGCAAGGACGTCGAGGGCGGCTACGTCATGCACAGCCTGGCGAAGATGCCCCACATGCTGGTCGCCGGCGCGACCGGCTCGGGCAAGTCCTCCTGCATCAACTGCCTGATCACCTCGATCATGATGCGGGCCACCCCCGAGGACGTCCGGATGGTCCTCGTGGACCCCAAGCGCGTCGAACTGACCGCCTACGAGGGCATCCCGCACCTGATCACCCCGATCATCACCAACCCGAAGCGGGCCGCCGAGGCCCTCCAGTGGGTGGTGCGCGAGATGGACCTGCGCTACGACGACCTCGCCGCCTTCGGCTACCGGCACATCGACGACTTCAACCGGGCCGTGCGCGACGGCAAGGTCACACCGCCCGAGGGCAGCGGGCGCGAGCTCCAGCCCTACCCGTACCTGCTGGTCATCGTCGACGAGCTGGCCGATCTGATGATGGTCGCGCCCCGGGACGTCGAGGACGCCATCGTGCGCATCACCCAGCTCGCGCGCGCGGCCGGCATCCACCTGGTCCTGGCCACCCAGCGCCCCTCCGTCGACGTGGTCACCGGTCTCATCAAGGCCAACGTGCCCTCCCGGCTCGCGTTCGCGACCTCCTCCCTCGCCGACAGCCGGGTCATCCTCGACCAGCCCGGCGCCGAGAAGCTCATCGGCAAGGGCGACGGGCTGTTCCTGCCGATGGGCGCCAACAAGCCCACCCGTATGCAGGGCGCCTTCGTCACCGAGGACGAGGTCGCGGCCGTCGTCCAGCACTGCAAGGACCAGATGGCGCCGGTCTTCCGGGAGGACGTCGTCGTCGGTACCAAGCAGAAGAAGGAGATCGACGAGGACATCGGCGACGACCTCGACCTGCTGTGCCAGGCGGCCGAGCTGGTCGTCTCCACCCAGTTCGGGTCCACCTCGATGCTCCAGCGGAAGCTGCGCGTGGGCTTCGCGAAGGCGGGCAGACTCATGGACCTGATGGAGTCACGGAACATCGTGGGCCCCAGTGAGGGCTCCAAGGCCCGCGACGTGCTGGTGAAACCGGACGAACTGGATGGAGTGCTCGCCGTGATCCGCGGAGAGACTCACTCGTAAGGGATACGCGGGCAACCGTTTCCCCTCGTCGTACGTCAAGTTGGACGGAGGGACGAGAAGGTGTTGCGCCACCGGGAGGACCGGCTGGTCACAAGGCCATTCCGATGGCGTACAAAGTTACGCCGCCCGGTTGCCCCACCGTTTCGCCCCACCCCTAGACTGAACCTCCAGCAGGTGGCTCACGCTCGAAAGGCGCCCCCGTGTCCATCGGCAACTCCCCCGAAGACAACCGGCCTTCTGTCGAAGACGACCGGCCGTCGATCGGCCACGCCCTGCGGCAGGCGCGTGTCGGCGCCGGGCTGACCGTCGAAGAGATCAGCGCCTCCACCCGCGTGCGGATCCCCCTCGTGCACGGGATCGAGGACGACGACTTCTCCCGCTGCGGCGGCGACGTGTACGCCCGGGGCCACATCCGGATGCTCGCCAGGGCCGTCGGACTCGACCCCGAACCCCTCGTCGAGCGGTTCGACGCCGAGCACGGCGGCCGCCCGTCGCCGACGCCGGCCGCACCGCTGTTCGAAGCCGAACGCATCCGCCCCGAGCGCCGCCGGCCCAACTGGACCGCCGCCATGGTCGCGGCCATCGTCGTGGTGGTCGGCTTCGCCGGCTTCACCCTCGTCAGCGGCGGCGGCGACGAGGGCGGCGGCCGGGAGGTGGCCGACGGTCCCGCGCCCGAGGCCGAGCCGACCCCCAGCAAGGCGCCGGTCAAGCCCGCCGACCCCAAGCCCGACCCGTCCGACAGCGCCATCGCCGCCGTCCCCAAGGACAAGGTGACGGTCAAGCTGTCGGTCACCGACGCCGAGAGCTGGATCTCCGCCCGCTCCCACAACGGCAAGCTGCTTTTCGACGGCACCCTGACCGAGGGGCAGTCGAAGACCTTCCAGGACGACGAGCGTGTCGACCTGGTCGTCGGCAACGCGGGCGTGGTCGAGCTCTTCGTCAACGGCAAGAAGATCGACGACGATTTCCAGGTCGGTGGCGTCGAGCGCCTCTCGTACACCAAGGGCGACCCCGAGGCCGGCTGACACCGCCCGGGCGAAGGCCTTCCGAACGTCCTGGACATCCTGTTCCGTGCCCGGCCGGCACCCGCCGCGCCGGGCACGCGGCTGCCCGGGGCCCCTGGGGGCAAGGGGGCGGGTCGGGACGAAGTAGTCTTGAGTCCATGCCCGAACGCCGTACCGTCGCCCTTGTCACTCTTGGCTGTGCCCGTAACGAGGTGGACTCGGAGGAGCTGGCAGGCCGCCTGGCCGCGGACGGCTGGGACCTCGTCGAGGAAGCCGCCGACGCGGACGTGGCCGTCGTCAACACCTGCGGATTCGTCGAAGCGGCCAAGAAGGACTCCGTCGACGCCCTGCTGGAGGCGAACGACCTCAAGGACCACGGACGCACCCAGGCCGTCGTCGCCGTCGGCTGCATGGCCGAGCGCTACGGCAAGGACCTCGCCGAAGCGCTGCCCGAGGCCGACGGCGTGCTCGGCTTCGACGACTACGCCGACATCTCCGACCGCCTGCAGACCATCCTGAGCGGCGGCATCCACGCCTCCCACACCCCCCGCGACCGGCGCCTGCTGCTGCCCCTGAGCCCCGTCGAGCGGCAGGGCGCCACCGAGGTCGCGCTGCCCGGCCACGGCGACATCGCGCCCGCCCCGGCCGACCTGCCCGAGGGCCTCGCCCCGGAGTCCGGCCCGCGCGCACCGCTGCGCCGCCGCCTCGGTTCCAGCCCCGTCGCGTCCGTGAAGCTGGCCTCCGGCTGCGACCGCCGCTGCACCTTCTGCGCCATCCCGTCCTTCCGCGGCTCCTTCATCTCCCGCCGGCCCAGCGATGTGCTGGGCGAGACCCGCTGGCTGGCGGAGCAGGGCGTGAAGGAGGTCATGCTCGTCTCGGAGAACAACACCTCCTACGGCAAGGACCTCGGCGACATCCGTCTCCTGGAGACCCTGCTGCCGGAACTGGCCGCGGTCGACGGCATCGAGCGCGTCCGTGTGAGCTACCTCCAGCCCGCCGAGATGCGCCCCGGCCTGATCGACGTCCTCACCTCCACCGAGAAGGTCGTCCCCTACTTCGACCTGTCCTTCCAGCACTCCGCGCCCGGCGTGCTGCGCGCCATGCGCCGCTTCGGGGACACCGAGCGCTTCTGGGAGCTGCTGGAGACCATCCGCGGCAAGGCCCCGCAGGCCGGTGTCCGCTCCAACTTCATCGTCGGCTTCCCCGGCGAGAGCGAGGCCGACTTCGCCGAGCTGGAACGCTTCCTCGGCGCCGCGCGCCTCGACGCCATCGGCGTCTTCGGCTACAGCGACGAGGAGGGCACCGAGGCCCTCGGCTACGAGAACAAGCTCGACGCCGACGTGATCGCCGAGCGTCTGTCCCACCTCTCCCGGGTCGCCGAGGAGCTGACCGCGCAGCGTGCCGAGGAGCGGCTGGGGGAGACCCTGGAGGTCCTGGTCGAGTCCGTCGACGAGGAGGACGGCGCGATCGGCCGGGCCGCCCACCAGGCGCCCGAGACCGACGGCCAGGTGCGCTTCACCTCCCCCGAGGGCCTGGTGCCCGGCCGGATGGTGACCGCCAAGGCCGTGGCGGCCGAGGGCGTCGACCTGGTGGCCGAGTGTCTGGGCGAGGAGGCCGGCAGATGACAGGAGTGCCCGCGTCCGCGGCGGGCGGCGCAGGCCGGCCGGTGCCCGGCGGCAAGCTGGGCGCCGCGGCCGTGGACCAGGCCAGCCTGTGGAACATCGCCAACATCCTCACCATGGTCCGGCTGGTGCTCGTGCCGGCCTTCGTCGTCCTCCTCCTCCAGGACGGCGGCTACGACCCGGCGTGGCGGGCCTGGGCCTGGGCCGCCTTCGCCGTCGCGATGATCACCGACATCTTCGACGGGCACCTGGCGCGCACCTACAACCTCGTCACCGACTTCGGGAAGATCGCCGACCCGATCGCCGACAAGGCGATCATGGCGGCCGGGCTGATCTGCCTGTCCGCCCTCGGGGACCTGCCCTGGTGGGTGACGGCCGTGATCCTCTTCCGGGAACTCGGCATCACGCTGATGCGCTTCTGGGTGATCCGGCACGGTGTCATCCCGGCCAGCCGCGGCGGCAAGATGAAGACCCTCGCGCAGGGGACCGCGGTCGGCATGTACGTCCTGGCGCTGACCGGGCCGCTGGCCACGCTGCGCTTCTGGGTGATGGCCGTCGCCGTCGTGCTGACCGTGGTGACCGGTCTCGACTATGTGCGCCAGGCGATCGTGCTGCGGCGCCAGGGGCTGGCCGCGCGGGTGGCGGTCGACGCCACCGCCGAGGACCGCCGGCCGTGACCTCCGGGCACGGGGACGCGGCGGCGGAGGTGCTGGCGCTGCTCGCGGATCGCGGTCAGACCCTCGCCGCGGCGGAGTCCCTGACCGGCGGCCTCGTGGCCGCCCGGCTCACCGGCGTGCCGGGGGCGTCCCGGGTCTTCCGCGGCTCGGTGACGGCGTACGCGACCGCCCTCAAGGCCGAGCTGCTGGACGTGGACGCCGTGCTGCTGGCCGAGCGGGGAGCCGTGGACGCGGAGGTCGCCGCGCAGATGGCGGCCGGGGTGCGCGCTCGGCTCGGCGCCGACTGGGGCATCGCCACCACCGGTGTCGCGGGCCCCGAACCGCAGGACGGGCACCCCGTGGGCACCGTGCACGTTGCCGTATCGGGACCTTCCGGGGCCGCAAAAACCGCCGCACTGAGGTTGAACGGCGGTCGGGAGGAAATCCGTAAGGAGAGTGTACGGAGAGTGCTCGCCCTGCTCTCCGGCGAACTGCACGGCAATGCGCGGGCACAGGATACGGAACAGAACGGGGGGACTTGATGTTTGCAGCCCTGAGTGAACACGACATCGCTCCCCGCACGGCCGCGGCGCGAGGCGGTACGGTGGGGCGTGAAGGATGCGGCTACGCGGTCCGAGGAGGGAGCCACCGATGATTCTGCTCCGTCGCCTGCTGGGTGACGTGCTGCGTCGGCAGCGCCAGCGCCAGGGCCGTACTCTGCGCGAAGTCTCCTCGTCCGCCCGAGTCTCACTCGGCTATCTCTCCGAGGTGGAGCGGGGGCAGAAGGAGGCTTCCTCCGAGCTGCTCTCCGCCATCTGCGACGCGCTTGACGTACGGATGTCCGAGCTCATGCGGGAGGTGAGCGACGAGCTGTCCCTGGCCGAACTGGCCGCGTCCGCCGCCGCCACCGAGCCGGTGCCCGCACCGGTGCGCCCGATGCTCAACTCCGTCTCCGTGACGTCGGTGGCAGGTGTGCCGACCGAGCGTGTGACGATCAAGGCGCCTGCGGAAGCGGTCGACGTCGTCGCCGCCTGATCCGCAGCGAGCACTGCACGGCACGTTTGGACCCGGCCCCGGGTGGTACGCGAGTACCGCCCGGGGCCGTTGTCGTTTCCGGGATGATTCGCCCCGCATGAGCTATTTGAGTAGTTGTGCGATTGTGGAGTGCAGTCGGCGATCCCTGAGGAGGGACATTCATGTCTGTTGTGAAGAGCACCCTGTCCGAGACCGACCTCAAGACGGTCGGCAACGCTCTCCAGGGTGCGCTGGTGGACCTGGTGGACCTGGCCCTGGTGGCCAAGCAGGTCCACTGGAACGTGGTCGGCCCCCGGTTCCGCTCCGTGCACCTTCAGCTCGACGAGGTCGTGGCCACCGCGCGCCAGCACTCCGACACGGTCGCCGAGCGCTCGTCCGCGATCGGGGTCGCCCCCGACGGGCGGGCCGCGACGGTGGCGAAGCAGAGCGCGATCGGGACGGTGCCCGAGGGCTGGATCAAGGACACCGAGGTCGTGAAGACCATGGTGGACGCGCTCGGCGCGGTCATCGGCCGGATGCGGGAGCGCATCGAGGCCACCGACAAGCCCGACCCGATCACCCAGGACATCCTCATCGGGCTCACCGCCGACCTCGAGAAGCACGCCTGGATGTTCCAGGCCGAATCCGCCTGAGCGGACGGCGGAGAGCGGCCGGTGACGGGGCCCGCGCATGCGGGCCCCGTCCCGGTGAGGCCGGGGACGACCCCGACGCGGACGGACCCGGAGGTGCGGCATGGGGATACGCGGAGCGGCCCTGATACCCGTCGTGGTCTTCGGGGCCGTCGCGGGGGCGCTCTGGTGGTGGGCGGTCCTGCGCCTCGCCCTCGCACCCGAGGAGGCCGGGGTCCTCGAAGGGGCGATGGCCGCGAGCGGCTGGGGACTGAGCCTGCTGCCGGTGCACGCGACCGGGCCCCGCAGGGCCCGGCGGGGCGGGCCGGGGTGGTGGAGGCGGCGGTCCGGCCGGTGTGACGACGGGGGCGGGCGGGGCGGGGCACGCGGGTACGGGGCCCGCCGGGACGACGGCATACGCGGCGGCGGGGCGGGCGGCGGCCGCGCGGTCGGCGGAATGGACGGGGCCGACGGGATCAACGGGGCCGGCGACGGGGTGGGTCAGGGGGACGGTACGGGGCCGGGCTGGCAGCCCGGGCACCAGTAGACGGGGCGTTCGGTCCCGTTCTCCACGAGATTCCGCTTGCGGACGAGCGTGCCGCAGCGGGCGCACGGCCGGCCGAGGCGGCCGTAGACGTACAGCGGCATCCCCTGGCCGCGTCCGGTGGTCGTGATCCGGTCGTGGGTGGCCTTGTTGGCGTCCAGGAGCCGGTGCGCGGTGGCCGCGAGCCGGGCTGGGACGCCCTCGGGCAGTTCGCCGACCGGCAGCCAGGGGGATGCCTTGGCCAGAAAGGCCAGCTCACAGGCGTAGACATTGCCGATGCCGGCCAGATTGCGCTGGTCGAGCAGAGCCTCGCGCAGGGGGCGTGAGGGATCGGCGGCGAGGTTGGCCGCCGCGGTCGCCGGGTCCCAGTCGGGGCCGAGGAGGTCCGGGCCGAGATGGCCGACGATCCGGTCCTCCTCACCCGTTCGCAGGAGTTCGAGCACGGGGAGCCGGTATCCCACGGCGGAGTGGTCCGCGGTGCCGAGGACCGCGCGGATCTGGTGGGCGGGTCCGCCGCGCCAGCGTTCACCCGCCCGGAAGATCCGCCACGAGCCGTCCATCCGCAGATGGGAGTGGAGGGTGAGTCCGCCCTCGACGCGGGTGAGCAGATGCTTGCCGCGCGGGGTGACGTCCAGCACCTGCCGGCCCGTGAGGTCGACGGTCGCGAGCCTGGGCACGCGCAGGTCGGACACGGTCAGCACCCGCCCGGCCAGCACTTCGTGCAACTGGTGGGCGGCGAGC
The DNA here is from genome assembly GCF_000377145.1 of Streptomyces sp. CNT372. Lineage (NCBI taxonomy): Bacteria > Bacillati > Actinomycetota > Actinomycetes > Kitasatosporales > Streptomycetaceae > Streptomyces > Streptomyces sp. CNT372. The sequence continues at coordinate 19,085 of NZ_KB897792.1, forward strand.
CAGACGGTGTCTCCTTCGGGCATGCGTCCATGATGCGGGACACGGGCGGGCTGGTGCCGGGTGCGGCTGCGAGTGCGTTGTGTGGTGTGCGGCTGCGCTCAGGCGCGCAGGCGCAGGCCGCGCGGGGTGGCGTGGAAGCCCGCCGCCTCCAGCGTCCGGCCCCAGGGCGAGGCGAGCGCGGGCTCCCCGTTGGTCCGTTCCACCGTGATGGTGCCGAGGGCGCCCTCCTTCGCGGCCGCTGCCAGGGCCTCCGCCGCCGCGAGCAGGGCGGGCGCGTCCGGCTCCGGGGCCCAGGCGAGCAGGGTCTTGCCGCCGCGCTCCATGTAGAGCGTCAGCTCGCCGTCGACGAGGACCACCAGGGAGCCCGCCTTCCGGCCCGGCTTGTGGGTGGCCCCCTCCGGAGGGTCGGGCCAGGGCAGCGCGGCCCCGTAGGCGTTGGCCGGGTCCGCGGCGGCCAGCACCAGGGCCGTCGGGCCTGAGCGGGCGTCGGCGCCCCGGTCGCGCGCGGTCGACGCCGCGCGCAGCCGGTCCACCGCGCCGTCCATCGCGAACTGCGCAGCGCCCAGGCCCTCGACGACATAGCCGCGCCGGGCCTGCCCGCTGTCCTCGAAGGCGGACAGCACCCGGTACACGGCGGAGAAGCCGCCCTCCACCCCCTCGGCCGCCACCGCTCCCCGGGTGACCACGCCGTGGCGGTCCAGCAGGGTGCGCGCCAGGGCGTGCGCCCGGTGGGTGGCGTCCGGCTCGGGCCGGGGCAGCAGGGACCAGCGCCCGGCGACGGTCGGCGGCCCGGACCGGGAGACCGGCCGCCCGTCGGAGGCCAGTCCGCCGTACCGGCCGCGGGGCACGGTGCGCCGTGCGCGGTGGGCCGTGGCACCGGCCGTGCGCCCGGAGCCGAGGAAGGCGCGCAGCGGGGCCAGGGTGTCGTTGGTGAGCCGGCCGGACCAGGCCAGGTCCCAGACGGTGTCGGCCAGTTGGGGGTCGGTGGCGTCGGGGTGGGTGGTGGCCCTGACCTGGTCGGCGATCTGACGGAAGAACAGGCCGTACCCGCCGGACAGGGCCGTGAGCACCGACTCGTGCAGGGCCGTCGTCTCCAGCGGATGGGGCGGCGGCAGGAGCAGCGGGGCCGTGTCGGCGTGGTACAGCGAGACCCAGCCGTCCTTGCCGGGCAGGGCTCCCGCGCCCGCCCACAGGACCTCGCCCGTGGTCGTCAACTCGTCGAGCAGGGTGGGGGAGTAGTGCAGGACCCGGGAGGGGAGGACCAGCTTCTCCAGGGCGGAGGCGGGCACGGCCGCTCCCTGGAGCTGCTCGACCGCCCTGGCGAGCCCGTCGATTCCGCGCAGCCGGCCCGCGCCCAGGTGCTGCCACTGCGGCAGGAAGGAGGCGAGCGCGGCCGGTGGCACCGGTTCCAGTTCATGGCGCAGGGCGGCCAGCGAACGCCTGCGCAGTCGGCGCAGCACCGTCGCGTCGCACCACTCCTGGCCGATGCCGGAGGGGTGGAACTCGCCCTGGACCACCCGGCCCGCGGCGGCGAGACGCTGGAGGCCGCCCTCGGTGACGGCCGTGCCCAGCCCGAACCGGGCCGCCGCCTGGGAGGAGGTGAACGGGCCGTGCGTGCGGGCGAACCGGGCCAGCAGATCACCGAACGGGTCCTTCACCGGCTCGGTGAACGCCTCCGGGACGCCGACCGGCAGTGCCGTGCCCAGGGCGTCCCGCAGCCGCCCGGCATCCTCCACCGCGGCCCAGTGGTCCTCGCCCGCGATGCGCACCCGGATCGCGCGGCGGGCCGCGGCCAGCTCGGCTGCCCACCCCGCCTCCGCGCCCCGCTCGGCCAGTTCGGCGCCGGTGAGCGGGCCGAGGACCCGCAGCAGGTCGGCGACCCCTTCCACGTCCTTGACGCGCCGGTCGTCGGTGAGCCACTGGAGCTCCCGCTCCAGCTCGGTCAGGACCTCCGGGTCGAGCAGCTCACGCAGCTCGGCCTGGCCCAGCAGCTCGGCCAGCAGGCCCGCGTCGAGAGAGAGGGCGGCGGCGCGGCGCTCGGCCAGCGGGGAGTCCCCCTCGTAGAGGAACTGGGCGACATAGCCGAAGAGGAGGGAGCGGGCGAAGGGGGAGGGCTCGGGTGTGGTGACCTCCACCAGACGGACCCGGCGGGCCTCGATGTCGCCCATCAGCTCGGTGAGGCCGGGGACGTCGAACACGTCCTGAAGGCATTCGCGGACGGCCTCCAGCACGATCGGGAAGGAGCCGAACTCGCTCGCCACCTGCAGGAGTTGAGCCGCACGCTGGCGCTGCTGCCACAGCGGGGTGCGCTTGCCGGGATTCCGGCGCGGCAGCAGCAGGGCGCGGGCGGCGCACTCGCGGAACCGGGAGGCGAACAGGGCGGAGCCGCCGACCTGGTCGGTGACGATCTGCCCGATCTCGCCCTGCTCGAAGACCGCGTCCGCCGCTCCGACCGGAGCCTGCTCGCCGTCCCAGGTGGTCCCGGCGGCGGACGGCTCCTGGTCGAGCAGGTCGAGGCCCATCAGGTCGGCGTCGGGGAGGCGGAGGACGATGCCGTCGTCCGCGTGCATGACCTGGGCGTCCATCCCGTACCGCTCGGTGAGCCGGGCGCCGAGGGCGAGGGCCCAGGGGGCGTGGACCTGGGCGCCGAACGGGGAGTGGATCACCACCCGCCAGTCGCCCAGCTCGTCCCGGAAACGCTCCACCAGGACCGTGCGGTCGTCGGGGACATGACCGCAAGCGCGGCGCTGCTCGTCGAGGTACGCGAGGACGTTGCCGGCCGCCCAGTCGTCCAGGCCGGCCGCCAGCAGCCGAAGCCGGCCGTCCTGCGGTGACAGGCCGCCGACCTCCCGCAGGAACGCGCCGACCGCACGGCCCAGTTCCAGCGGCCGCCCGAGCTGGTCGCCCTTCCAGAACGGCAGCCGCCCCGGGACCCCGGGGGCGGGGGAGACCAGGACCCGGTCCCGGGTGATGTCCTCGATCCGCCAGGAGGTGGTGCCCAGCGTGAACACGTCGCCCACGCGGGACTCGTAGACCATCTCCTCGTCCAGCTCACCGACCCGGCCGCCGCCCTTCTTCGGGTCCGCGCCCGCGAGGAAGACCCCGAAGAGGCCCCGGTCGGGGATGGTGCCGCCGGAGGTGACGGCGAGGCGCTGCGCCCCCGGCCGCCCGGTGACCGTCCCCGCGACCCGGTCCCACACCACCCGGGGGCGCAGCTCGGCGAAGGCGTCCGAGGGATAGCGCCCGGCGAGCATGTCGAGAACCGCGGTGAAAGCGGACTCGGGCAGCGAGGCGAAGGGCGCGGCCCGGCGCACCAGGGCCAGCAGGTCGTCCGCCTGCCAGGTGTCCATCGCGGTCATCGCGACGAGCTGCTGGGCGAGCACGTCGAGCGGGTTCGCCGGGATGCGCAGCGACTCGATGGACCCGCTGCGCATCCGCTCCGTCACCACGGCCGCCTGCACCAGATCGCCGCGGTACTTGGGGAAGACCACACCGGTGGAGACCGCGCCCACCTGGTGCCCCGCCCGGCCGACGCGCTGGAGACCGGAGGCCACCGAGGGCGGCGACTCGACCTGCACCACGAGGTCGACCGCGCCCATGTCGATCCCCAGCTCCAGGCTGGAGGTGGCCACCACCGCCGGCAGCCGCCCCGCCTTCAGGTCCTCCTCGACCAGGGCCCGCTGCTCCTTGGAGACGGACCCGTGGTGGGCGCGGGCCAGCAGCGGCGGGGCGCCCTGCGCGGCCTCGGACTGCGCCATGATCTCGGCGGGCGGCGTGCCCTCCGGGAGGGGCTCACCGGTGGCCCGCTCGTAGGCGATCTCGTTCAGCCGGTTGCACAGGCGCTCGGCGAGGCGGCGGGAGTTCGCGAAGACGATCGTGGAGCGGTGCGCCTGGACGAGGTCCGCGATGCGCTCCTCGACGTGCGGCCAGATCGACGGGCTGTCCCCGGGCTTCCCGGAGGCGTCCGAGGCGGGGGAGCCGCCCAGCTCGCCCAGATCCTCCACGGGGACGACGACGGAGAGGTCGAACTCCTTGCCGGACTCGGGCTGGACGATCTCCACCCGGCGCTGCGGGGACAGATAGCGGGCCACCTCGTCCACCGGGCGGACCGTGGCGGACAGGCCGATCCGGCGGGCCGGGCGGGGCAGCAGCTCGTCCAGCCGCTCCAGGGAGACGGCCAGATGTGCGCCGCGCTTGGTGCCCGCGACCGCGTGCACCTCGTCCAGGACGACCGTCTCCACGCCCTCCAGGGCCTCCCGGGCCGAGGAGGTGAGCATCAGGAACAGCGACTCGGGGGTGGTGATCAGGATGTCCGGCGGGCGGCTGACCAGGGCGCGGCGCTCGGCGGGCGGGGTGTCCCCGGACCGGATGCCGACCCGGACCTCGGGATCGGGCAGGCCGAGACGCACCGACTCCTGCCGGATGCCCGTCAGCGGACTGCGCAGATTGCGCTCCACATCGACCGCGAGCGCCTTGAGGGGGGAGACATAGAGCACCCGGCAGCGCTTCTTCGCCTCGGCGGGCGGAGGCGTGGAGGCGAGCCGGTCGAGGGCGGCGAGGAAGGCTGCCAGTGTCTTGCCGGAGCCGGTGGGCGCGACGACCAGCACGTCCGAACCCTCGCCGATCGCGCGCCAGGCACCCTCCTGCGCGGCGGTGGGCGCACGGAAGGCCCCCGTGAACCAGCCTCGGGTCGCGGGGGAGAAGGAGTCGAGCGCAGTCCTGGCCATGCCCTCCATCGTGACGCACACCACTGACAACGAGGGTGGGGGCGGGGCGCGGGTCGTGGCCGGCGGCCCCCGGGGGCGGCGGCCCCGGGCCCGTCCCACCCCCCGGACCGGCCGCCCGCGACCGCCGTGAGGGGCGCAGAATGGGCCTATGGAGGAGAAGGACGCGGCGACGGACCGGAAGGGCGAGTGGGCACGGCACTGGCCGTACCCGGGAGTGCCCGGCCTCGATCTGCTGCGGGCCCGCTACGTCCGCCACTCCTTCACCCGGCACACCCACGAGGGCTTCGTGCTCGGCGCCGTCCGCCAGGGCGTCGAGGACGTGGCCATGCCGGACGGCACGATCCGCGCCCGGCCCGGCACCGTCGTCATGATCAACCCCGAGGTGCCGCACTCCGCGAAGGCGGGCGTCCCCGAGGGCTGGGCGTACTCCACGCTCTACCCGTCGACCGCGCTGATCACCGCCATCGCCGAGGAGACCACCACCCTGCGGGGCACGCCCGGCTTCGCGGAGACCATCGTGGAGGACCCGGACACCGCCCGTCTGGTGCACGAGGTGCACCGGGCCGCCGAGCAGGGCAACGCGCTCGCCGCCGACAGCGTGCTGCGGATCGCGGTCGCCAGGCTGCTGCGCCGCCACGGGCGCTCGCTGCCCCCGCGTGCGCCCCGGGCCTCGGGCGCGCGGACGGCGGAGCAGGCCCGGCAGCTGCTGGAGGAGCGGATGGCCCGGCCGCCGTCCCTGGATGAGCTGGCCCGGGAGCTGGGCACCAGCCCGTTCGCCCTGCTGCGGGCCTTCAAGGCCGCCTACGGGCTGCCGCCGCACACCTGGCTCACCGACGCGCGGGTGCGGCGCGCACGGCACCTGCTCGACGCGGGGACCTCACCGGCGGACGCCGCCGTGGCGGTCGGCTTCAGTGACCAGCCGCATCTGAACCGCCATTTCGGCCGTATCGTCGGGGTGCCCCCGGGGGCATACCGGCGCGAGCGCGCAAGAACGTACAAGACCGCAGGCGGGGGCCCTTCCTAGGGTTCCCCGCGTGGCAGAACGAACAGCACCCCGCGACAGGGCAGCCGGCGAACGACCGGTCCGCGACGCACACGACCCCGCCGGCCCGGGGCGCCCCGGCCCGGGACCCGCCGACCGGCCCGACCCCGCCGTGGTGCGGGACGCGCTCGGCGTCGGTGTGGCCGTCGGCCTCTCGGGCTTCGCCTTCGGCGTCACCTCGGCCGGCGCGGGGCTCACCCTCCTCCAGACCTGCGCGCTCAGCCTGCTGGTGTTCACCGGCGCCTCGCAGTTCGCCCTCGTCGGCGCCCTCGCCGCGGGCGGCAACCCGCTCACCGCCGCGGCCGGTGCCTTCTTCCTCGGGGTGCGCAACGCCTTCTACGGTCTGCGCCTCTCGCAGTTGCTCGCGCTCCCGAAGCCGGTCCGCCCCCTCGCCGCACACTGGGTCATCGACGAGACCACGGCCGTCGCGCTCGCCCAGCCTTCCCGCCGCAGCGCCCGGCTCGGCTTCACGGTCACCGGACTGACCCTCTACGTGCTCTGGAACCTGACCACCCTGCTCGGCGCGGCGGGCGCCGAGGCCATCGGCGACACCGACGCGTGGGGGCTGGACGCGGCCGGGCCCGCGGTCTTCCTCGCGCTGCTGGCGCCGATGCTGCGGTCGGCGACGGAACGCACCGTGGCCGGGCTCGCCGTCCTCCTCGGCCTCGGGCTGCTGCCGGTCCTGCCCGCGGGGGTGCCGGTCCTGGTGGCCGCCCTGGCCGCGCCGGCGGTGCTGTGGTTCAAGGGACGCTCGCGCGGCGCCCCGCCGGAGCGTGGGACGCACCGCACGCAGAAGCAGCAGAAGCAGGGGATGCAGGAGACGAAGGAGGAGGACCGTTGAGCATCTGGATCGCCATCGCCGCGACCGTCGTCGGCTGCTACCTGGTGAAGCTCGTGGGCCTGCTCGTCCCCGCGCACACGCTGGAACGCCCGCTGGTGCAGAAGCTCGCCGCGCTGCTGCCCGTCGCCCTGCTCGCCGCCCTCACCGCGCAGCAGACCTTCGGCACCGGTCAGAGTCTCGTCCTGGACGCCCGCGCCGCCGGGGTCGCGGCCGCCGCGGTCGCCCTGGTGCTGCGGGCCCCGTTCCTGGTCGTGGTGGCCGCGGCGGTGGCCGTCACCGCCGGGGTCCGGGCGCTGGGCGGCTGACCGCGGCCGGGTCGGCGCGGCGCTTCGGCCCGGCCGCTCCGCTGGGGCGTCCCCGTCCGGTCAGGCCCCGCCGACGAACCGGCCGTGCGCCCGCAGGGTGCGCAGCGCCTCGATCGTCGCCGACGGCCGGGCCTCCAGCGCCGCGGCCGGGCTCCACTGCCGCCCGGGCGCCGGCCAGCCGCCGTCCGCCTCCTGCTGGGCCGAGAGGTGGTCCAGCGAGCGGCTCAGCTCCTCGTCCGTGAACCAGCGGCGGGCCAGCGAGCCCGGCGCGGGCACGTACTGGTGCGGATAGTGGTGCCGGTCCGGCGGGAGGTGCACGGTGTCCGCGTCCCGGGGGTCCAGCAGGACGAGGCCCTGCTCGCGCACCATGCGGCCGAGGCGGTCCGCGGCGGCCTCCGCGCGGGCCCGGTCCGGCACGCCGTCCAGGAACGCGACCGCCGCCCGGACCTCGTGCGGACCGGGTTCGCGCAGCGCGTCGACGGCCGCCCAGCAGAAGTCGGTCGCACGGAACAGCCAGGCGTGCCAGACCTGGTTGCGGTGCAGCAGCCCGACCACCGGTCCGGTGGTGCGGAGATCACTCGGCGGATCGTCGACGACGGGGAGGTACGGCGCGGCCGGAAATCCCCGTTGGGAGGGGTGCACGGCGGGCAGCGCCCCGTCCCGCGTGGACACACCGGTCAGATAGCGGCACAGGCGTTCGACGCGCAGGCCGCCGCAGCGCCCGACGGAGTCCAGGACCCGCAGGGCGTGTGCCGTGTGGAGGGGCTGGCTGACCGGGCCGCGGAGGTCGGGTTCGAGGCCGTGGCCGTAGCCCCCGTCCTCGTTGAGATACGCGGCGAGCGCCGTCTCGACGGCCTCGGAGCCACCGCCGAGGAAGTGGTGGGCGAACCGCCGCTGTTCGAGGACGCGGGCGGTCAGCCAGATGAAGCGCGCTGCGCGGGCGAGTGAGGACGCGATCGGCGTCTCGGTGGTTGCTCCGGTTCCAGCCATGGTCCGACGGTAGGGCGGAAAGGGCTTTCGGCAAGGCCGGCGGACAGGGCTGCACTCTCAGGAGCGCGATACTGGCGTCATGCGGTTGACGACTTTCTGGGAGCGGATGGCCGAGCACTTCGGCGCGTCCTACGCGGACTCCTTCGCGCGCGATCATGTGATGACCGAGCTGGGCGGTCGCACCGTCCACGAGGCGCTGGACGCGGGGTGGGAGGCCAAGGACGTCTGGCGCGCGGTCTGCGCCGCCGTGGAGGTCCCGGCGGAGAAGCGCTGAGCCCGCGGGGCGGTTGAACGGCCGGGCCAGTCCGTGCCGGGCGGACCCGCTGTCCCGCGCGGCGGACGGGCGGTTCCCGGGCCGTGCGCACGGAACGCCCGTGCGTACGCGACACTTGGCCGGTGGACCGGACCGACAGCACGCGCCAGGACGACGACGCCGGCAGGGCGGCCCCTGCCCCCACCGGTACCGCCGACGACGCCGGGGCCGGCGATGCCACGGCCGCCGGCTCCGCCGGGTCGGCGCCGCCCGCCGGGCCGCCCCCGGACGCCGCGGGCAACGGCGGCGCGGGCAACTCCGGCGCGGGCCGGATGCCGCGCTGGCTGCCCCGGGCGATGGTGCTCGCCCTCGCCCTCTACGCCTGCTTCCAGCTGGGCAGTTGGGCCTTCCATCAGCTCATCGGACTACTGGTCAATGTGCTGATCGCCTTCTTCGTGGCACTGGCCGTGGAGCCGGCCGTCGGACGCATGGCGGCCCGCGGTATGCGCCGGGGTCTCGCCACCTTCCTCGTCTTCATCGCCGTCCTCGTCACGGGCGTGGGCTTCGTCGTCCTGCTGGGCTCGATGCTGGCCGGTCAGATCATCGACATCGTCGAGGACCTCCCCGACTACCTGGACTCCGTGATCAGTTGGGTGAACACCACCTTCCACACGGAACTCTCCCGGGTGGAGGTCCAGGACAGCCTGCTGCGCTCGGACTGGCTGCGGCGGTATGTGCAGAACAGCGCGTCCGGGGTGCTGGACGTCTCCGCGCAGGTGCTGGGCGGACTGTTCCAGCTGCTGACGATCTTCCTCTTCTCCTTCTACTTCGCGGCCGACGGCCCAAGGCTGCGCCGGGCCCTGTGCTCGGTGCTGCCCCCGGCCAAGCAGACCGAGGTGCTGCGCGCCTGGGAGATCGCGGTCGACAAGACCGGCGGCTACCTCTACTCGCGCGGTCTGATGGCGCTGATCTCCGGTGGCGCCCACTTCGTCCTCTTCGAGTTCCTCGGGGTCCCCTACGCCCCCGCCCTCGCGGTCTGGGTGGGCCTGGTCTCGCAGTTCATCCCGACCATCGGCACCTATCTCGCCGGTGCGCTGCCCTTGCTGATCGCCTTCGCGGAGAACCCCTGGTACGCGCTGTGGGTCCTCGGATTCGTCGTGGTCTACCAGCAGTTCGAGAACTATGTGCTCCAGCCGAAGCTCACCGCCAGGACGGTCCACATCCACCCGGCGGTGGCCTTCGGATCGGTGGTGGCCGGCACGGCGCTGCTCGGCGTGGTCGGCGCGCTGATCGCGATTCCGGCGGTGGCCACGCTGCAGGCGTTCCTCGGCGCGTATGTGAAGCGGTACGACGTGACGGACGATCCCCGGGTGCACGGACACCGCCGGCACGGCCGCCGGGCGATGGCCCGGGTCCGGCGCGCCCTGGAGGCCCGCCGGGACGGCACCCACGCGGCCTCGCCCGCCGACGCGGACCGGGGGCGCGGCGACGGCGCCGCCGGAACGGGCGGCTTCGGAGCGGGCGGCTTCGGAACGGGCGGCTTCGGAACGGGCGGCTCTGGGGCGGGCGGCGCCGGGGCGGGCGACGCGGGGGCGGACGGCTCCTCGGCGGCCGACGGCGACGGCGACGGGGGAGCGGGCGGACCACGCGGACCGCGCGGCGACTGAGCGGGCGGCGGCCCGGCCCCGACACCGGCGGAAACGGTCCGCCGCGTGGGCGGGGGAGGTCAGCCGGCGGTGTGGTGGGCGAGGAGGTGGTGGGGGTCCGGCCGCCCCGTCTCAGGAGCCGCGTCGGTGTGGATGTGCGCCGCGGACAGCTTCGGCAGGGCGTGCAGCAGCGCGTGCTCCACTTCGACGGCGACATGGTGGCCCTCGGCGACGCTGATCCGGCCGTCGACGACGATGCCCACCTCGGCGCGCAGCCGGTGCCCGATCCACCGCAGCCGCAGCTCGCCCACGCCCCGCACGCCGGGGACCGCGAGCACGGCGGCGTGCGCGGTGTCGACGAGTTCGGGGTCGACGGCGTCCAGCACCCTGCGGAACACCTCCCGGGCCGCGTCCCGCAGGACCAGCAGGATCGCGGCGGTGATCAGCAGGCCCACGACCGGGTCCGCGAGCGGCAGGCCCAGGGCCGCGCCGCCGGCGCTCAGCAGTACGGCGAGGGAGGTGAAGCCGTCGGTACGGGCGTGCAGTCCGTCGGCCACCAGCGCGGCCGAGCCGATCTCCCGTCCGACGCGCATCCGGTAGCGGGCGACCCACTCGTTGCCGGCGAAGCCGATGACGGCCGCGGCGGCCACCACCCCCGCGTGCTGCATCGGCCGGGGATCGAGCAGGCGGTCGACGGCCGTCCACCCGGCGAAGAGCGCGGAGGCGGCGATGGTGGCCACGACCACGAGCCCCGCCAGGTCCTCCGCCCGCCCGTAGCCGTAGGTGAAGCGGCGGGTGGCGGCGCGCCGGCCGAGGACGAAGGCGATGCCCAGCGGCACGGCGGTGAGCGCGTCCGAGGCGTTGTGCACGGTGTCCCCGAGCAGGGCGACCGACCCGGAGAGGACGACGACCACCGCCTGCACCAGGGCGGTACACCCGAGCACGACCAGGGACACCCACAGCGCCCGCATCCCCCTGGCCGAGGACTCCATCGCCCGGTCGACCTTCTCCGAGGCGTCGTGCGCGTGCGGGGTGAGCAGATGCCCGAGCCGGTGGCGGACGCGGGACAGCGGCCCGCCGTGGCGGTGTCCGCGGCCGTCATGGGGGCCGTGCCCGTGGGCGTGATGCCCGGGGTGGCCGTGCCCGTGGTCGTGCCCGTCACCGTGCTCGTGGGCGTGGGCGGGGCGGTCGGGGGCCATCGGTCCTCCTCACGGGAGCGGTCGGCGTGCGGGGCGGACCCTGCCCCGCACCTCATGGACACTTCCCCACGACGGCGCACATCATGTGCGTATGAGCGCACGCACGCACCTGTCATCTGCGCACGATGCGCACCCGCGCGATCCCGGCGAGGAGCAGTTCGCGCTCGCCGCCGAACTCCTCGCCCTCCTCGGCGACCGGACCCGGCTCCGTCTGCTGCACGCTCTGGCCCGCTCGGAGGCGGACGTGACGACCCTGACCGAGCTGTGCGGCGCCCGGCGCCCCGCCGTCAGCCAGCACCTCGCGCGGCTGCGCCTGAGCGGTCTGGTCGCCACCCGCAAGGAGGGCCGCCGCGTCGTCTACTCCCTGGCGGACGGCCATCTGCGCCGGGTCGTGACGGAGGCCCTGAGCCTCGCGGACCACCGGATGACCGACCGTCCGCCGCACGACTGACCACCCTTCGGGACGCCCCCCGGGACGCCCCTCGGGCCGCGCGTCCGCTCGTCCGCCGCGCCCCGCGTGGTGCGCTTGACACGAAAATCGAACATCCATTCTCATGGAATTCCGGTCCGGGGAAGCGCGGCGGAAGTCATGGGTTTTCCACAGGCCGGAGGACGTCGGGGCCCATTGTCAGTGGCAGGGGTTAGCGTCTTTGACGTGAAGCGATCGACTCAAGCAAATCGGGTGGAACCCATGGCAGGAACCGACCGCGAGAAGGCGCTCGACGCCGCCCTCGCGCAGATTGAACGGCAGTTCGGCAAGGGCGCCGTGATGCGTCTCGGCGAGCGGCCGAACGAGCCCATCGAGATCATCCCCACCGGGTCGACCGCTCTGGACGTCGCCCTCGGCGTCGGCGGCCTGCCGCGCGGCCGTGTGGTGGAGATCTACGGCCCCGAGTCCTCCGGCAAGACGACTCTGACCCTGCACGCGGTGGCCAACGCCCAGCGCGCCGGCGGCCAGGTGGCCTTCGTGGACGCCGAGCACGCCCTCGACCCCGAGTACGCGAAGAAGCTCGGCGTCGACATCGACAACCTGATCCTGTCCCAGCCGGACAACGGCGAGCAGGCCCTCGAGATCGTGGACATGCTCGTGCGCTCGGGGGCGCTCGACCTCATCGTCATCGACTCCGTGGCGGCCCTGGTGCCGCGTGCGGAGATCGAGGGCGAGATGGGCGACTCCCATGTCGGTCTCCAGGCCCGGCTGATGAGCCAGGCGCTGCGGAAGATCACCAGCGCGCTCAACCAGTCCAAGACCACGGCGATCTTCATCAACCAGCTCCGCGAGAAGATCGGTGTGATGTTCGGCTCGCCGGAGACCACGACCGGTGGCCGCGCCCTCAAGTTCTACGCCTCGGTGCGCATCGACATCCGCCGTATCGAGACCCTGAAGGACGGCACGGAGGCGGTCGGCAACCGCACCCGCTGCAAGGTCGTCAAGAACAAGGTCGCCCCGCCGTTCAAGCAGGCGGAGTTCGACATCCTCTACGGCCAGGGCATCAGCCGCGAGGGCGGCCTGATCGACATGGGTGTGGAGCACGGCTTCGTCCGCAAGGCCGGCGCCTGGTACACGTACGAGGGCGACCAGCTCGGCCAGGGCAAGGAGAACGCGCGCAACTTCCTCAAGGACAACCCGGACCTGGCCAACGAGATCGAGAAGAAGATCAAGGAGAAGCTGGGCGTCGGTGTCCGCCCGGAGGCGCCGACCGCCGAGCCCGGCGCGGACGCGGCCGCCGCCCCGGCCGCCGCCGAGGAAGCCGCCAAGTCCGTGCCCGCCCCGGCGTCCAAGGCGAAGTCCGCCAAGACGGCGGCGGCCAAGAGCTGATCCATGGCCCGGCGAACCGAATGGCCGGGCGACGGCGCCGACTCGTCGAGGGCCGAACAGGCGCCGTCGCCGCAGGACCCGGCTGAGCGGGCGCGGGCGATCTGCCTGCGCCTGCTCACCGGGACGCCCCGCACCCGCAAGCAGCTCGCGGACGCCCTGCACAAACGGGAGATCCCCCCGGAGATCGCCGAGGAGGTCCTCTCCCGCTTCGAGGACGTCGGCCTCATCGACGACGCCGCGTTCGCCGGCGCCTGGGTGGAGTCCCGCCACCACGGACGCGGCCTGGCCCGCCGGGCACTCGCCCGGGAGCTGCGCACCAAGGGTGTCGACGGCGACCTGATCGACGAGGCGGTGGGCAGGCTCGACGCGGAACAGGAAGAGGAGACGGCCCGGGAGCTGGTGGCCCGCAAGCTGCGCGGCACCCGGGGCCTGGACCGCGACCGCCGCATCCGGAGGCTGGCCGGCATGCTCGCCCGCAAGGGATACCCGGAGGGCATGTCCCTGCGGGTGGTCCGCCAGGCCCTGGAAGCGGAGGGGGAGGACGTGGACGGCCTGGAGGGCACCGGCTACTGAGGGGGCTCACTGAGAAGTGAGGTCGCGATGGACTTCCGGGAGGGCCGGGGCACCGGCCTCCGGTGTCCAGGGTGTGACCGGCAGGCCCGCCGCGCGCCACGCCTGGAAGCCGCCCACCAGGTCCGTCGCACCGCTCAGGCCGAGCTGCCGGAGGGAGACGGCGGCCAGCGAGGAGGCGTAGCCCTCGTTGCAGACGACCACGACCCGCAGGTCGTGGCCCGTCGCCTCGGGGAGGCGGTGGCTGCCGCGCGGGTCGAGACGCCACTCCAGCTCATTGCGCTCCACGACCACGGCGCCCGGGACCAGACCGTCGCGTTCGCGCAGTGCCTGGTAGCGGATGTCCACCAGCAGGGCGCCCGCGCTCGCCGCGTCACGGGCCTGTTGCGGGGAGAGACGGTCGAGTCCCGCGCGGACCCGGTCCAGGAGTTCGTCGATGCCGGTGGGGCCCGTGCCCCCGGTGCCGTTCGTCGATGCCGGTGGGGCCCGTCCCGCCGGTGGTGCTCACTGCCAGTCCTCCGGGCGTTCGACCTGCTCCAGCCGGAGCACCGCGCCGGAGCGGCTGAAGCGGCGCATCAGGGGAAGCGGCGGGTAGTAGGCGTGCACGGAGACGGCGTGCTCAGTCGCCGACTCGTTGAGGACCTCGTGCACATGGTGCCTGCCGAAGGCACGCGCCTCGCCGGTCCCCAGGTGCCGGGTCCGGTCGACGCCCTCGGCCAGTTCCAGGGTCCGCCAGCCGCTCGACGGGAGTCGCACGGCGAGCGAGTGCTCCGTCAACCCGCCCTCCGCGGTGGCGAAGGCGCCCAGCGACTCGTCGTGGTCGTGCCAGCCGGTGCCCGTCCCGGGCGGCCAGCCGATGAGCCACGCCTCACTGCCGCCCGGCCCCTCCAGCCGCATCCAGGTGCGGCCCTCGGGGTCACGCGGGAGGGAGGCGACGAGCTCCTTGTCGCCGGCGGCCCGACGGACGAAGGCGAGGAGTTCGGCGGCCGTCGGCCCCGGCGAACCGGGGGCCGCGTCCGAGGAGTGCAGGCCCGGGGAGGGGGAGAGGGCAGGCTGGGGCAGGGAAGCGGAGAGGGACACGGAAACCGTCCTGGAAGTTCGCCGGAGAGCGCGCCGGCGCAGCGGCCGTGGCGCGGGGAAGAGCGAGTCAGCAGGACGGACGACACATGCAGCCCGCATAGCGGACGAGGTCCATATGGACCCTCCGCCACAGGCGCACACAGGTGTCGGTCATGCTCCGGAGTACACCATGGGGGACGGTGGCGGTCAATCGCCGTCCGCAGTGCGGGCGGCCCGCCCAGGACGCGTGGCGGACGCCGGACGTGACCGGGAGCCCCGGGAGGCCGTGCCCTTGCCGGACGCGCGTCCCACGTCCGGGTCCGGGTGGCTTTTGCGGGCCCGGGGCGGCGTGGGCCCGCCGTTCGCGCCGGGACCCCTGGGATCCGCCCCGCCGGGGCCGCCGGCCGGACCGCCCGACCCGCCCGTCCCGCCCGGGCGGTCGGCGGACGGGGCTCCGCCGCGGACCCGGTCGGCGGCGGCGTGCAGCTCCGCCGGGCGCACCCCCGCGAAGGCCGCCGCCAGGTGCCCGTCCGGCCGGACCAGCAGCACCGAGTGCGCCGAGGCGCCCGGGTAGCTCTCCGCCACCACCAGTTCGGCCGCCAGGGGCAGTCCGCCCACCGCCGCCGCGAGCCGGGGCATCACCCCGGCCCCGGCCCAGTGCCGCCGTTCCCACACCCCGGTCCCGGGCGCGACCAGCACCACCAGCAGCCCCCGGCCGAGCCGTTCGCGCAGCGACCCGCCTGTGCCGTCGGGAGAGGTCACCGGCACGTCCTCGACCGGTGCGCCCACGGGCGTGGCCGCGGCCGCCTGCGCCGAGACCGGCTCCGGCGTGAGCGCGGAGTGCGGATACGCGGGGGGCGCGCCGAGCGGGCCCTGCCCCAGGTGCCCGTCGGTGAGCATCGCGCCGTGGCCGCGCGCGGCCCCGGGCAGATACGTCCGCAGACCGCCGCCGCTGCGCAGTATCGGCAGGGACTGGTCGGCGGCCCGGAGCCGGGCGGCGATCGCGGTGCGCCGCTCGTCCTGGTAGCTGTCGAGGAGAGTGGCCGAGGCGGCGCCGTGCCAGGCGAGGGCCAGCTTCCAGGCCAGGTTGTCCGCGTCCCGCAGCCCTTCGTCGACGCCCTGGGTGCCGAGGGCTCCCAGCAGGTGGGCCGCGTCGCCCGCGAGGAAGGCCCGCTCCACGCGCCACCGGCGGGCGAGGCGGTGGTGCAGGGTGTAGACGCCGGTGTCCAGGAGTTCGTAGGGCGGGGTCTCGCCGCACCAGCCGCCCAGGGTGTCCCGCACCCGGGCCACCAGGGACTCGGGCGTGACCAGGTCCCCGCGCGGCGGCAGCAGCCAGTCCAGCCGCCAGACCCCGTCCGCCAGCGGCCGCGCCGTGACCTCGTCGGCTCCCGCCGCGAACGAGGGCCTGCGGTGCAGCAACGCCTCGCCGGGCCAGGGCAGTTCGGCGCGCAGCGCGGCGACCGCGTGCCGCTCGACCGCCGTCCGCCCCGGGAAGCGGATGCCGAGGAGCTTGCGCACCGTGGAGCGGGCGCCGTCGCAGCCGACCACCCAACTGCCCCGCCACCACGTCCCGGACGGGCCCCGGGTGTGCACGGTGACACCGGTGCGGTCCTGCTCCAGGGAGTCGAGCCGGCTCTCCGTCGCGAGCCTGACCAGTCGTTCCCCGGCGACCGCGTCCCGCAGCCCCTGGGCCAGTGCGTGCTGCGGCACATGGAGCGGGGCCTCGGGGGCGCCCTCCTCGCCCAGGGCGATCCGGCGGATCTCCTGGCGGCGGTGCATCGACCGCCAGCCCGTCCAGCGCAGCCCTTCGTCGTGCAGGGTGTCGCAGCCGAGACGGGCGGCCAGGGCGGCCGTGTCCGGGCGGAGGACGACGCTCCGCGCGGGGCGGGCCTCCTCCTTGCCGCCGCCCTCGTCCAGGACCACGCTCGGGACCCCGTGCCCCGCGAGCGCCAGGGAGAGGGCGAGCCCGACCGGGCCGGCCCCGACCACGATCACCGGGTCCACGGGGTGCCTCCCTGGATCCGGATACGGACCGCGACAGGGGCCGGGAGCGCCGTGACAAGGGCCGCAAGGCGGGGCGGGAGGGAGGCCGGTGGTTCCAGGGGCGGGCTGGGAGGTGCGGAAAGGGCCCGGTGCGCGATCACAGAACGTATGCAACTCACTGAGAGTGCCCGCGTCAAGCGACACCGGTGCGCGGCGGGAACCCGGGCGGGACACGCCGAGGGGCGGCGGCCACTCCTCGAGTTCTGGGAGTGGCCACCACCCCTCGGCGGCAGTGCGTCGGACGATGCGTCAGACGGCGCGTCCGTCGTCCGTCTTCACGCCGGGCTCGCCGATCGGCTCCTCGCCGCCAGCGGCGTCCGCCGCGAGCACCGCGCCGCTGCTGCGCTTGGCGCGCCGCAGCTTGCGCTCCAGCCAGGAGGCGAAGCTCGTGAGCAGCATGTTGAGGACGATGAAGATGATCGCGACGACGATGAAGCTCGGGATCACGTTGGCGTAGTTGGCCGCCAGCGTCGCCCGGGCGTTCAGCAGCTCGGGGAAGGCGAGCAGCGCGCCACCGAGCGTGGTGTCCTTGACGATCACCACGAGCTGGCTGACCAGGGCCGGCAGCATCGCGGTCACGGCCTGCGGCAGCAGGATCGTGGTCATCGTCTGGCCCTTGCGCAGCCCGATCGCCTTGGCGGCCTCCGTCTGCCCCTTCGGCAGCGAGAGGATGCCGGCCCGCACGATCTCGGCGATGACCGAGGCGTTGTAGAGCACCAGACCGGTGACCACCGCGTACAGCGGGCGGACGTCCGTGCTGACTCCGATGTAGGCCGAGTAGAACTCGTTGGCGAACAGCATCAGCAGCAGGACCGGGATGGCGCGGAAGAACTCCACGATCACACCGGCCGGACCGCGGACCCAGCGGTGGTCGGACATCCGGGCGATGCCGAGGACCGCACCCAGGGGCAGGGCGATCACCAGCGACAGCGCGGCCGCCTTGAGGGTGTTGCCGAGACCGGGCAGCAGATAGGTCGTCCACGCCTGGGCCTGGATGAACGGCTCCCACAGGGACCATTCGAGCTGGCCCTTGTCGTTCATGGTGGCGAAGACCCACCAGGCGCCGAGCGCAAGCAGGACGACGAAGGCGGCCGTGTAGACGATGTTGCGCCGCTTGGCCCGGGGGCCGGGGGCGTCGTAGAGAACGGAGGTCATCGCTTCACCGCCATGCGCTTGCCGACCCAGCCGAGCAGGAGCCCGGTGGGCAGGGTCAGGATCACGAACCCGAGGGCGAAGACCGCCGAGATCAGCAGGAGCTGAGCCTCGTTCTCGATCATCTCCTTCATCAGGAGAGCCGCCTCGGCCACGCCGATGGCCGACGCGACCGTGGTGTTCTTGGTCAGTGCGATCAGCACGTTGGTCAGCGGGCCGATCACGGAGCGGAAGGCCTGCGGGAGGACGATGTGCCTCAGGACCTGCGTGAAGCTCAGCCCGATCGCGCGCGCCGCCTCCGCCTGGCCCACCGGCACGGTGTTGATGCCCGAGCGCACCGCCTCGCAGACGAAGACCGCGGTGTAGGCGGCGAGGCCGAGGACGGCCAGCCGGAACGCCAGCTCGTCGAAGTCGTCCGCCGCGCCCAGGGTCACCCCGAAGATGTTCGAGAGCCCGAGCGAGCAGAAGACGATGATGACGGTCAACGGGATGTTCCGGACCACGTTGACGTAGACGGTGGCGAACCCGCGCATCAGCGGGACGGGACTGACGCGCATCGCGGCCAGCACGGTCCCCAGGAGGAGGGCGCCGATCCCGGAGTAGACGGTGAGCTTCACCGTCACCCAGAACGCCCCGAGCAGGTCGTAGCCTTCAAGAAAGTCGAACACGATCTCCCGTGCTTCCGCGTGTGGGGAAGGCCGGGCGCGCCGCCGTCACCGGCGGCACGCCTTGCGGCCGGACGTCACTGGACGATGTTGCCGATCTTCGGGGCGGGCTCGTTCTGGTAGTTGGCCGGGCCGAAGTTGGCCTCGACGGCCTTGTCCCAGGCGCCGTCCTTGACCATCTTCTCCAGAGCGGTGTTGATCTTGGCGGTCAGCTCCGACCCCTTCTTGACGCCGATGCCGTAGTTCTCGTTGCTCAGCTCGAGGCCGGCGAGCTTGAACTTGCCCTTGTACTGCTCCTGCGCGGCGTAGCCGGCGAGGATCGAGTCGTCCGTGGTCAGGGCGTCGACCGCGCCGCTCTGCAGGGCCGCGAGGCACTCGGAGTAGCCACCGACCTGCTGCAGGTTGGCCTTCGGGGCGAAGTCCTTCTTGACGTTCTGCGCGGAGGTGGAACCGGTCACCGAGCAGAGCTTCTTGCCGTTGAGGTCCTCACCGCTCTTGACGTTGTCGTCCGCGCGGATCAGCAGGTCCTGGTGGGCGAGCAGGTACGGGCCGGCGAAGTCGACCTTCTCCTTGCGCTCGTCGGTGATCGAGTACGTGGCGGCGATGAAGTCGACGTCACCGCGGGAGAGCGCGGTCTCGCGGTCGGCGCTCTTCGTCTCCTTGAAGGTGATGTCCTTCTCGTCGTAACCGAGCTCCTTGGCGACGTACTTGGCGACGTCCACGTCGAAGCCGGAGTACGAGCCGTCCGGGGTCTTCAGGCCGAGACCCGGCTGGTCGATCTTGATGCCGATGGTGATCTTGTCGCCACCGCCGGAACCGCTGCCGCTCTCCTTGTCGCCGGAGCCGCAGGCCGTGGCCGTGAGCGTGATCGCGAGGACGGCGGCCGAAGCGGCGGTGACCTTACGAAGCTTCATGATGATGACTTCCCTAGAGTTGACGCGAAGTGGTGGATCGAGGTCGATCCAGGACTCAGTGGTGAAGGATCTTCGACAGGAAGTCCTTGGCCCGGTCGCTGCGGGGGTTGCTGAAGAACTCCTCGGGAGCGGCCTCTTCGACGATCTTGCCGTCGGCCATGAACACGACCCGGTTCGCGGCCGACCGGGCGAAGCCCATCTCGTGCGTGACGACCACCATGGTCATCCCGTCGCGGGCCAGCTGCTGCATGACCTCCAGGACCTCGTTGATCATCTCGGGGTCCAGGGCCGAGGTCGGCTCGTCGAAGAGCATGACCTTGGGGTCCATGGCGAGGGCGCGGGCGATCGCCACACGCTGCTGCTGTCCGCCGGAGAGCTGCGCGGGGAACTTGTCCGCCTGCGCGCCGACGCCGACCCGGTCCAGCAGGGCCCGCGCCTTCTCCTCGGCGGCCTTCTTGTCCGCCTTGCGGACCTTGACCTGGCCGAGCGTGACGTTCTCCAGCACCGTCTTGTGCGCGAACAGGTTGAACGACTGGAAGACCATCCCGACGTCCGCGCGCAGCCGGGCCAGCTCCTTGCCCTCTGCGGGCAGCGGCTTGCCGTCGATGGTGATCGCGCCGGAGTCGGTCGTCTCCAGGCGGTTGATGGTGCGGCACAGTGTGGACTTGCCCGATCCGGAGGGACCGATCACGACGACGACCTCGCCACGGGCGATGGTCAGGTCGATGTCCTGGAGCACATGCAGCGCGCCGAAGTGCTTGTTCACTTTGCTCAGTACGACCAGGTCGTCCGCCGGGGGCTGCGCGCCCTCGGGGTCCTTGGTCACTGACACTTCGCTCATCGGCCTCTAGCTCCGTCCTCCTCGGTTGGGAGGACCCTAATCACGCTGCGCGAACAGCGTCATCACATCTGAGCGGAAATTGAGCATAACGATATGGCTGCAACCGGACACTATGCGTGAACAGGGTGATGATCAGCGTACCGGGTGGATAACGGAATCCCCGGTGGTGCGGTCGGCCCTTGACTGGGGGCCGTGCCATCGGCGTTCATGCCCTGTTGGGAAAGCCGCAACAATGGCTCGGCACGCAGGACCGGCGACGAGACCCGAGCGGCCGGGCGCGACCCGTTCGACCAGGTGAGAAGGGAAGGGGGGCCATGAGGCTGCTGCTCGTCGAGGACGACGACCACGTCGCCGCGGCACTGTCCGCGGTCCTCGCCAGGCACGGTTTCCAGGTCGTCCACGCCCGCAACGGGGAGGAGGCGCTGCGCGCCGTCCTGCCCGACGCCCACCCCGACAAGCCCGCCTTCGGGGTGGTCCTGCTCGACCTCGGTCTGCCCGACCAGGACGGCTACCAGGTCTGCGGCAAGCTCCGGAAGCTCACCTCCACCCCCGTGATCATGGTGACGGCGCGTTCCGACGTGCGCTCCCGTATCCACGGCCTCAACCTCGGGGCCGACGACTACGTGGTGAAGCCCTACGACACCGGCGAGCTGCTCGCCCGCATCCACGCGGTCAGCCGGCGCACCGGCGCGGTCGAGGAGGCGGCGGCCGACGCCTCCGGCGACATCCTGCGTCTCGGCTCCGTCGTCATCGAGCTCGCCACCCGGCGGGTCAGTGTGGACGGCGAGGCCGTCCCGCTCACCCGCAAGGAGTTCGACCTGCTGGCCCTGCTCGCCCAGCGCCCCGGCGTCGTCTTCCGGCGCGAGCAGATCATCAGCGAGGTGTGGCGCACCAGCTGGGAGGGGACGGGGCGGACGCTGGAGGTGCACGTCGCCTCGCTGCGATCCAAGCTGCGCATGCCCGCCCTGATCGAGACCGTCCGCGGCGTCGGCTACCGGCTCGTCGTCCCCGGCCCGGCGGCGTAGGGGCCGGCGTCCCCGGTGCGTACCCGACTGCTCCCCCTGCTCATCGTCCTCATGGCCGGTGTGCTCCTCGCGCTCGGCTTCCCGCTGGCGGTGAGCCTGGCCGCCGCGCAGCAGCAGCGGGTGGTCGTGGACCGCATCGACGACACCGTGCGGTTCGCCGCCCTGGCACAGTTCGTCACCGAGGGCCCCGACGGGACAGAGCAGCGCCGCGCGACCCTCCAGGAGCAGCTCGACCGCTACTACGACACGTACGGCATCCGGGCGGGCGTCTTCTACCGCGAACGCGACTCCATGGCCCGCGCTCCGCACGACCTGGTCCTGCCGGCCGAGGGCGTGGGGCGCGAGGCCTTCGACGAGGCGCTCACCGGCCGGCGCAGCGAGGACCCTCCGCAGGTGTGGCCCTGGCAGCGGGGCGCGCGCCTGGTCGTCGCCTCGCCGGTGGTCCGCGACGGGGACGTGGTCGCCGTGGTCTTCACCGACTCGCCGACGGGGCAGCTGCGCTCCGAGGTCCTGCGGGGCTGGCTGCTGCTGGCCGCGGGCGAGTGCGCGGCCATGCTGCTGGCTGTGGGCGCCGCGTTCCGGCTCACGGGCTGGGTGCTCAGGCCGGTCCGCGTCCTGGACGCCGCCACCCACGACATCGCGACCGGCCGGATGAACTCTCGGGTCGCGGCCGCGGGCGGACCGCCGGAGCTGCGCCGGCTCGCCCGCTCCTTCAACGAGATGGCCGACAACGTCGAGGAAGTCCTGGAACAGCAGCGGGCCTTCGTCGCCGATGCCTCCCACCAGCTGCGCAACCCGCTCGCCGCGCTGTTGCTCCGCATCGAGCTGCTCGCCCTGGAACTGCCCGAGGGGAACGCGGAGATCGCCTCGGTACGCACCGAGGGCAAACGGCTCGCGCAGGTCCTCGACGACCTGCTGGACCTCGCGCTCGCCGAGCACGCGGCGGCCGACCTCCAGCTCACCGACATCGGCGCACTCGCCGCCGAGCGGGTCGCGGCCTGGCGCCCGCTCGCCGAGGAGAAGGGCGTCGGGCTGACGGGGGACACCGGCCCGGTGACCGCCTGGGCGGACCCGATCGCCCTCTCCAGCGCCCTGGACGCGGTGATCGACAACGCGCTGAAGTTCACCCCCGGCGGCGAGAGCGTCACGGTCTCGGTCGCGTCCAACGGGGACACCTCGACGGTCGTCGTCACGGACGGCGGCCCGGGGCTCACGGACGAGGAGCTGGCCCGGATCGGGGACCGCTTCTGGCGCAGCGGGCGCCATCAGAACGTCAAGGGGTCGGGTCTGGGCCTGTCGATCTCCCGCGCCCTGCTGACCGCGGGCGGCGGGTCGATCGCCTACGCGCACCACGAGCCGCACGGGCTGCGGGTGACGGTCTCGCTGCCGCGTACCGCGCCGGCCTCCTGAGAGGAGCCGCCGCCCTTGAGGGGAGCCGCCGTCCCGGCGTGGCCGACGCCCCGGCGCCCCGGCGTGGCGGGCGGCTACGGCTTCGCGGTCCGGTAGTAGCGCCGGGCGCCCTCGTGCAGCGGCAGCGGCTCGGTGTAGACGGCGGTCCGCAGGTCCACGAGCTGCGCCGGGTGGACCGTCTGCCCGATCCGGTCGCGGCTGTCGATCACCGTGCGGGTGAAGCCCTCGGTCAGCGCCGGACCGGTGCGGTCCGTGGTCACGAGCAGGTTGGCCACCGCCACCGTCGGGACCGGCACCCCGTCCTGGGCGTGCGGGTAGGCGTCCGCGGGCATGACCGCCGAGCGGTAGTAGCTGGTCGAGCCGCCCGTCGCGTGCAGCTTGTCGATCAGCTCCGGCTCCAGCGGGACCAACCGGATGTCGAAGCGCTGGGACAGCTCCTGGACGGAGACGGTCGGCAGCCCGCCGGACCAGAAGAACGCGTCCAGGCTGCCGTTCTCCAGCCGTCCGGGCGTCGTGTCTATGCCCGCCGGCACGGGAGTGACGTCCTTCCTCGGATCCAGCCCGGCGGCGGTCATCAGCCGGTCGGCGACCAGCCGGATACCCGACCCGGGCTGTCCGACGCCCACCGCCTTGCCCCTGAGGTCGGCCACCGACTCCACGTCGGAGTCCCGGGGCACGATCAGATGCACGTAGTCGTCGTAGAGACGGGCGCAGCCGCGCAGCCGGTCGGCGTCCGGCAGGCCCTTGTTCCGGTAGGTGTTGACGGCGTCGGCGGTCGCGATGGTGAAGTCCGCTTTCCCGGCCGCCAGCCGGGCCAGGTTCTGCTGGGAGCCCTCGCTCGTCATCAGCTCTATGCCGACATCCGGCATGTCCTCCGCGAGCGCCTGCTCCAGCAGGACGCCGTAGCGCTGGTAGACGCCGCTGGGGGAGCCGGTGCTGAAGGCCAGGGACCCGCTCGGCGAGGTGCGGCCCAGGGGCAGCAGCCACCACAGCAGCAGTCCGGACACCACGAAGCCGGCCACGGCGCCGATGAGGGCGCGGCGGCGGTCGAGGCGGAGTCCGGTGGGCAGCACGGTCGCGATCCTGCCAGCTCACCGGCCCGCTGGCCAGGCCCGTCCGGTGCCGTCCGCCGCCCGCCCGGCCCGATCCCTCCGCGGGACCCCGCCGGCCGGCCCGTCCCGGCCCGTCCCGGGAGGCCGGGACCGCGCGGCCGGCCCTTCCACGGACGCCCGCCGCCCGCTCGGGCGTTGCCGGAAGCCGGGGGCGCCGGGCCGCGGCGACCCCGTACCCTGGGGGCGCGATGAGTGCGAAAACTTACGAGGTGCGCACCTACGGGTGCCAGATGAACGTCCACGACTCCGAGCGGCTGTCCGGCCTGCTGGAGGACGCCGGTTACGTGCGCGCGCCCGAAGGCGCCGACGGGGACGCCGACGTCGTCGTCTTCAACACCTGCGCGGTGCGGGAGAACGCCGACAACAAGCTGTACGGCAATCTCGGCCGCCTCGCGCCGAGGAAGGCCGAGCGCCCCGGGATGCAGATCGCCGTCGGCGGCTGCCTGGCGCAGAAGGACCGGGAGACGATCGTCAGCCGGGCCCCCTGGGTCGACGTGGTCTTCGGCACGCACAACATCGGCAAACTGCCCGTCCTGCTGGAGCGCGCCCGGGTGCAGGAGGAGGCGCAGGTCGAGATCGCCGAGTCGCTGGAGGCGTTCCCCTCCACCCTCCCGACCCGGCGCGAGTCCGCGTACGCGGCGTGGGTCTCGATCTCGGTCGGCTGCAACAACACCTGCACCTTCTGCATCGTCCCCGCGTTGCGCGGCAAGGAGAAGGACCGCCGGCCCGGGGACATCCTCGCGGAGATCGAGGCGCTGGTCGCCGAGGGCGTTTCGGAGATCACCCTCCTCGGCCAGAACGTCAACGCCTACGGCTCGGACATCGGCGACCGCGAGGCGTTCAGCAAGCTGCTGCGGGCCTGCGGGAACATCGAGGGACTGGAGCGGGTCCGCTTCACCTCGCCGCACCCGCGCGACTTCACCGACGACGTCATCGCCGCGATGGCCGAGACGCCGAACGTGATGCCCCAGCTCCACATGCCGCTCCAGTCCGGTTCCGACGCGGTGCTGCGGGCGATGCGGCGCTCCTACCGGCAGGAGCGTTTCCTCGGGATCATCGAGAAGGTGCGCGCCGCGATCCCGCACGCGGCCATCTCCACCGACATCATCGTGGGCTTCCCCGGCGAGACCGAGGAGGACTTCGAGCAGACCATGCACACGGTCCGCGAGGCGCGGTTCGCGAACGCGTTCACCTTCCAGTACTCCAAGCGGCCCGGCACCCCGGCCGCGACGATGGACGGGCAGATCCCCAAGGAGGTCGTCCAGGAGCGGTACATGCGCCTGACCGCCCTCCAGGAGGAGATCTCCTGGGCGGAGAACAAGAAGCAGGTCGGCCGCACGCTGGAGGTCATGGTCGCGGAGGGAGAGGGCCGCAAGGACGGCGAGACCCACCGCCTCTCCGGGCGTGCGCCCGACAACCGGCTGGTCCACTTCACCAAGCCCGACGGCCCCGGCGCCCAGGTGCGGCCGGGTGACGTGGTGACCGTGGAGATCACCTACGCGGCGCCGCACCACCTGCTGGCCGAGGGCGCGGTGCTCGCGGTCCGCCGCACCCGCGCCGGTGACGCGTGGGCGAAGCGGAACGCGGCGGAGACGGCGAAGCCGGCGGGCGTGATGCTCGGCCTC
Organism: Streptomyces sp. CNT372; assembly: GCF_000377145.1. Taxonomy (NCBI): domain Bacteria; kingdom Bacillati; phylum Actinomycetota; class Actinomycetes; order Kitasatosporales; family Streptomycetaceae; genus Streptomyces; species Streptomyces sp. CNT372. The sequence continues at coordinate 44,323 of NZ_KB897792.1, forward strand.
CCGGCCGTCGGCGCCCCGGACCCGCTGCCGGCCCCGTCGGCGCCGGCCTGCGGCGGGCACTGACCGTCCCGAACGACACCTGTGGGCCCGCCGCGCACCGCGCGGCGGGCCCACAGATGTGCGCGGGGCCCGGAGTGTGGCCCCGCCCCCGCCGGCCGGGGGCGGCACGCCCGCAGGGTGCGGGCAGGGGCACGGGCTAGGGTGGCGATCATGCTTGTCGCCGCCGCCGTGTGCCCCTGTCCGCCGCTGCTCGTGCCCGAGGTCGCTGCCGGGGCCGCCGCCGAGCTGGAGGGGCTGCGGGACGCCTGCGCCGACGCCGTGGGCGTGCTGGCCGCCTCCCGGCCCGGGCTGCTCGTGGTCGTCGGACCCGCCGGGGGGACGGTTCCCGGTGTGCACCGGGCCGGGGCCACCGGGTCCTTCCGGGGCTTCGGGGTGGACCTCGGCGTACGTCTCGGCCACGGGACCGGCGGGGCGGCGGACCGGGAGCTGCCGGCCTCGCTGGCGGTCGGGGCGTGGCTGCTGGAGCGGGCCCGCTGGGACGCGTGCCCTGTCGAAGGGCTCGGCCTGGACGAGAACGCCGACGCGGGCGGGTGCGCCGAGGCGGGCCGCGGGATCGCGGCGCGGGAGGAGCGGGTCGCCCTGCTGGTGATGGGGGACGGCAGCGCCTGCCGGACGGTCAAGGCGCCCGGCTACCTCGACGAGCGGGCCGCCGGCTTCGACGCGGAGGCCGCCCGCGCGCTCGGATCGGCCGACCTCGCGGCCCTCACCGCCCTCGACCCGGAGCTCGCCCTGCAGCTCAAGGTGTCGGGGCGTACCCCCTGGCAGGTCCTCGCGGGCGCGGCGGAGGACGCCGGCCTGGACGGGCGCCTGCTGTACGAGGACGCGCCCTACGGCGTCGGCTACTACGTCGCCACCTGGGCGTGAGCCCCGGCCCGGACACGCCCCAGCCGCGGAACCCGGGGCTCCGCGGCTGAGAGGGCCGGAACGGGGTGCGCTCAGGCGGACGGCGGGCGGTTCCCGCCCTCCGGCGTCTCCGGGTGCGCGATGCGCCCGAGCGCGTCCTTCGCCTTCCCCGTGCCCGTCTCGATCTTGTCGCTGTACTTGCCCTTGGTCCGGTCGTCGACCGTCCGCGCGGCCTTGTCCAGACCCTGGCCGATCTTGCCCTCGTGCTGCTGGGCGAGGTCCGCGACCTTGTCCTTGGCGGGGGCGAGCTTGGCCTTCAGGTTGTCCAGGAAGCCCATCGGCCACCTTCCTTCCGTGAACCGTGATCCATGTTCCGTGATCCGCTTCGAACGGGACGCTGTGCCGGAAAGTGTGACAAAACTCCCGTGTCGGTTCCTCAGCCTACCCGCGCGGCCCGCTCCGGGGCCGCGCGCCGCCGCCCCGCCCGGTCGGAGCGCACCCCGCGGTTTGCGAGACTGGGGCGGTGAGAAGCGCAGCTCCCGCGCCGCGGGTCATCGCCGTCGTCGGCCCGACCGCGGCCGGCAAGTCCGATCTGGGCGTCTTCCTCGCCCGGCACCTGGACGGCGAGGTGGTCAACGCCGACTCCATGCAGCTCTACCGGGGCATGGACATCGGCACCGCCAAACTGACCGAGGAGGAACGCGGCGGCGTCCCGCACCGCCTCCTCGACATCTGGGACGTGACCGAGGCCGCGAGCGTCGCCGAGTACCAGCGCCTCGCCCGCGCGGAGATCGACCGGCTGCTCGCCGAGGGGCGTACCCCCGTCCTCGTCGGCGGCTCGGGGCTGTACGTCCGGGGCGCGATCGACGCCCTGGAGTTCCCCGGCACCGACCCCGACGTCCGCGCCCGCCTCGAAGCCGAGCTGGAGGCCGGCGGCCCCGGAGTGCTGCACGCCCGGCTCGCCGCCGCCGACCCCGAGGCGGCCGCCGCGATCCTGCCCGGCAACGGCCGGCGCATCGTGCGCGCGCTGGAGGTCATCGAGATCACCGGCAGGCCGTTCACCGCCAACCTCCCCGGCCATGAATCCGTCTACGACACCGTGCAGATCGGCGTCGACGTCGCGCGCCCCGAACTCGACGAGCGCATCACCACCCGGGTGGACCGCATGTGGGAGGCCGGGCTCGTGGACGAGGTCCGCGCCCTGGAGGCGCGCGGACTGCGCGAAGGGCGCACCGCCTCGCGCGCCCTCGGGTACCAGCAGGTGCTGGCCGCGCTCGCCGGCGAGTGCACCGAACTCCACGCCCGGCAGGAGACGGTGCGCGCCACCAAGCGCTTCGCGCGCCGTCAGGACTCGTGGTTCCGCCGCGACCCGCGGGTGACCTGGCTCAGCGGCGCGGCGGCCGACCGGGGGGAACTTCCGCACCGCGCGCTGGCGTTGATCGAACGAGCGGTCACAGCCTGATCACGTCATGGCATCGGGATGCTCCGGCCGTCATGTCGCCCTTCGCGGGCGTGCCATCATCGAGCATCGATCGACAGTTGAGTCCGAGTGGGGAGGGCGCGTGGCGATGGAGGCCGGCCCTCGCGACACCGAGCGGGAACGCCGAGACGTCGCGGCGGACGCATCGGGGCTGACCCCCGACGGTCCGGACGAGCAGGACGTGCTCGCGGACGAGGTCGAGGTCGAACTCCGCCCGCAGCGCCGGCTGCGCTTCTGGCAGCTCGCCCCCATCGTGGGCCTCGCCGCCCTCGGTTCGCTGATGTTCGCCTTCCCGCTCGCCTTCGGCACCGGTGACGGCGGCGCGGTCGTCGCCATGCTGGGGCTCCTGATCAGTTGCTGCGCCGCGGGCTGGGGCGTGACGGCCGCCCGGCGGGTGGGCCACACCTGGCCCGGCCTGCCGCAGCGGGGCTCCGGCGAACGGCCCGACTGGCGGGTCATCGCGCTGTACGTGGGCGTGGGCGCGCTGCTGGTCGCCCTCGCCGTCTGGCGCGTCGCCCGCCTGCGCTGAGCCGCCCCCCGCGGGCGCGGCTCCCGGCCACCGGGCTCTCTCCCCGCGCCGCTCCGGGCCCGCACGGGCGCGATCCGCTTCGGACCCGCACCGGCGCGCGTGCGGCCACCGGACGCGCTGTCGGCGGCGGCTCGTACGATGGAGGGCGTGACCACCGCGCAGACCTCGCACCTCCCCTTCCTCAAGGGCCACGGCACCGAGAACGACTTCGTGATCGTCCCCGACCCGGACGGCGCTCTCGACCTGCCCGCGCCGCTCGTCGCCCGGCTCTGCGACCGCCGGGCCGGCATCGGCGGCGACGGCCTGCTGCGCGTCGTCCGCTCCGCCGCGCACCCCGAGGCCCGGCACCTGGCCGGTGAGGCCGAGTGGTTCATGGACTACCGGAACGCGGACGGCTCGATCGCCGAGATGTGCGGCAACGGCGTCCGCGTCTTCGCCCGCTACCTCCAGCACGCCGGCCACGCGGGCTCGGGCGAGTTCGCCGTCGCCACCCGGGGCGGCGTCAAGCGCGTCCACCTGGCGAAGCCCGGCACCGGCTCGGCCGAGGGCGATGTCACGGTCTCCATGGGCCGCGCCCTGCTGCCCGCCGAGGGCGTCACGGTCACGGTCGGCGGGCGCAGCTGGCCCGCCCGCAACGTCAACATGGGCAACCCCCACGCGGTCGCCTTCGTCGAGGAGTTGGCCCAGGCGGGCGAGCTGACGGCCGCGCCCGCCTTCGAGCCCGCCGCGGTCTATCCGGACGGGGTGAACGTGGAGTTCGTCGTCGACCGGGGCGAGCGCCATGTCGCCATGCGGGTCCACGAGCGCGGCTCGGGCGAGACCCGCTCCTGCGGCACCGGCGCCTGCGCGGTGGCCGTCGCCGCCGCCCGCAGGGACGGCGTGGACCCGGCCGTGACCGGGGTGCCCGTCGCGTACACGGTCGATCTGCCCGGCGGGCGGCTGGTGATCACCGAGCGGCCGGACGGCGAGATCGAGATGACGGGTCCGGCGGTCATCGTCGCCGAGGGGCACATCGCGCCCGCTCTGCTCGACGGCTGACCACTCTGTCGTGTCCGTGCTCCGCACGGGACTCGTGCCCCGCCGCACGGGACTGGTGCTCCGCACGGGCTGGTGCGCCGCCCGGTGCGAAGCGGGACACTCTAGCCCTTTCTCACGTTCGCCGTTCCCTGGCCATCGCTCGAACGGGTGATCCGTTTCACGCTGGGCAAGAGCGGGACCGCGGCGCGTGGTGGGCTCGGTAGCATCAAGCACCGGCCGGGAGAAGCGATCCGACCCTCCCCTTCGCCGGTCGACGCCGCCGGAGGTGCCCATGACTGCAGAGGCCGCGAACCCTGGTGCCCACAGCCGGCGGCGGGGGCGCCCGCGCATCGACCTCCGCCGCATCGGCCGTGCCGCCCTGATGGGCCCCAACGGCCGGGACCGCCTGCCGGACGCCATCGGCCATGTCGTGGAAGCCCATCGCGCCCACCACCCCGACGCCGACCTCGATCCGCTGCACCGGGCCTATGTGCTCGCGGAGTCGTCCCACCGGGGCCAGTTCCGCAAGAGCGGCGAGCCCTACATCACGCATCCCCTCGCCGTCACCCTGATCCTCGCCGAACTGGGCGCGGAGACCACCACGTTGACCGCCTCCCTCCTCCATGACACCGTCGAGGACACCGAGGTGACGCTGGATCAGGTCAAGGCAGGGTTCGGCGCCGAGGTCTGCTACATCGTGGACGGCGTCACCAAACTGGAGAAGGTCGACTACGGCGCCGCCGCCGAGCCGGAGACCTTCCGCAAGATGCTCGTCGCCACCGGCAACGACGTCCGGGTGATGTCGATCAAACTCGCGGACCGGCTCCACAACATGCGCACCCTCGGCGTGATGCGCCCCGAGAAGCAGGCCCGTATCGCCAAGGTCACCCGGGACGTCCTCATCCCGCTCGCCGAACGGCTCGGCGTACAGGCGCTCAAGACCGAACTGGAGGACCTGGTCTTCGCGATCCTCCACCCCGAGGAGTACGAGCGCACGCGCGCCCTGATCGCCGGGAACGCGACCGCCTGCACCGCCCTGGAGGCCATCGCCGGGCAGTTCCGCTCGGTGCTGCGCGAGGCGGACATCCCGGCGGAGGTCCTCATCCGGCCCCGCCACTTCGTCTCCGTCCACCGCGTCTGCCTCAAACGCGCCGAACTGCGCAGCACCGACTTCGGGCGGCTGCTGGTCCTGGTCCCCGACGACGCCGACTGCTACGGCGTCCTCGGTGAACTGCACACCTGCTTCACCCCGGTGATCTCGGAGTTCAAGGACTTCATCGCGGCCCCCAAGTTCAACCTCTACCAGTCGCTGCACACCGCCGTCGCCGGACCGGACGGCGCCGTCGCCGAAGTCCTCATCCGCACCCACCGGATGCACAAGGTCGCCGAGGCCGGCGTCGTCGCCCTCGGCAACCCCTACGTACCCACCGAGGGCGCCGAACCGCCGGACGGGGAGCGCGCCGACCCGACCCGGCCCGGCTGGCTGTCCCGGCTGCTGGAGTGGCAGGAGGCCACCCCCGACCCGGACACCTTCTGGACCTCCCTGCGCGCCGACCTCGCCCAGAACCGCGAGATCACCGTCTTCCGCGCCGACGGCCGCGCCCTCGGCCTGCCCGCCGACGCCACCTGCGTGGACGCGGCCTACGCCCAGTACGGCGAGCTGGCCCACACCTGTATCGGGGCCCGGGTGAACGGGCGTCTGGCCACCCTCAGCACCGAACTGCGCGACGGGGACACCGTGCACGTCCTCCTCGCCCAGGACGCCGCGTCCGGGCCGTCGCCGGACTGGCTCGACCACGCCCGCACCCCGGCCGCCCGTATCGCGATCACCAGCTGGCTGGAGGCCCATCCCGAGGGCCCCGGCGCCCCGGCCGCGGTGCCGCGCCGTCCCGCCCAGCGCGCGGCGGGCCGCCCGGACGCCGCCAACGCCGTGGTGGACCTGCCCGACGCGACCGTCCGCCTGGCCGGCTGCTGCACCCCCGTACCGCCCGACCGCGTGACCGGCTTCCCGGTACGCGGGGGAGCGGTGACCGTGCACCGGCAGGAGTGTCCGGCCGTGCTGCGGATGGCGGACGCCGGCCGGGCCCCGGTGGACGTGCGGTGGGGGGAGGCGGCGGAGTGCCGGGTCACCCTCGTCGTCGAGTCCTTCGGGCGGCCCCGGCTGCTCGCCGACCTCACCGAGGCCATCGCCACCGAGGGCGCGGCCGTCATCTCGGCGACCGTCGAGCCCCCCAGCGAACAGCGGGTCCGGCACACCTACACCCTGCGGCTGCCGGACGCGGCCGGACTGCCCGCGCTGATGCGGGCGATGCGGGACATCCCCGGCGTGTACGACGTCAGCCGGAGCCGTCACCCGGCGTCGACGGTCTGAGGCGCCCCGCGCGGGCACCCGACGCACACGGTCCGATCCGGCACCCCGCGTGGGCACCCGACGTACACCGTCCGATCCAGTGCCCCGCGCGGGCCCCCGGCGCCGACCGCCCGGTCCGGAGCCTTCGTTCGGGTGGGCGGCCGGGGCGCCGTCGCGCGCCCTCCCCGTCCGCCCGGCGGTGCGCTGGTACCGGTAGGGCATGCTCCACTCCTCCCGGCGGCGCCTGCGCGCCGCCCTGCTCGTCGCGGCCGCCTCCACCCTCGTCGCCGCGGCGCTGCCCGAGCCCCGTGCGCTCGGCATCGGCGACCGGCTCTTCCCCGAACTGGGCAACCCCGGCTACGACGTCATCGCCTATGACATCTCCCTCGCCTACCGGGGCGCCAACGACCGGCCCATGGACGCCGTCACCGTCATCGACGCCTGGGCGGCGCGTGAACTCGGCCGCGTCAACCTGGACTTCACCCACGGCACCGTCCGCTCCGTCGAGGTGAACGGCAGCCCGGCCGCGTTCGCGACCGCCGGTGAGGACCTGGTCGTGGAACCGGACCGGCCCGTGGCGGCCGGCACCCGCATGGCGATCACCGTCACCCACACCAGCGACCCCCGCGGCCCCGCCGACGCGGGCGGCTGGGTGCGCACCGGGGACGGGCTCGCCCTGGCCAACCAGGCGGACGCGGCGCACCGCGTCTTCCCGTGCAACGACCACCCCTCGGACAAGGCGTACTTCACCTTCCGGGTCACCGCCCCCAAGGACACCACCGTGGTCGCGGGCGGCAGCCGGGTGGGCCTCGGCCACCAGGGGACGACCTCCACATGGACCTACCGGACCGCCCACCCGATGGCCACCGAGCTGGCCCAGGTGTCCATCGGCCGCTCCGCCGTCCTGGAACGGCGCGGTCCGCACGGACTGCCGGTGCGCGACGTGGTCCCCGCGGCCGACCGGGAAGTGCTGGAGCCGTGGCTGCGCAGGACCCCCGGGCAGATCGCCTGGATGGAACAGCGCGTCGGGCGCTACCCGTTCGAGAACTACGGCGTCCTGGTCGCCGACGCGGACACCGGCTTCGAGCTGGAGACCCAGACCCTGTCCCTGTTCGAGCGCTCCCTGTTCACCCGCCCCGGCCTCCCCGCGTGGTACGTCGAGTCGATCATGGTGCACGAGCTGGCCCACCAGTGGTTCGGCAACAGCGTCTCGCCCCGCACCTGGTCCGACCTCTGGCTCAACGAGGGCCACGCCACCTGGTACGAGGCCCTGTACGCGCAGGAGAAGGGGGAGCGGCCCCTCGTCGAGCGGATGCGCCGCGCCTACCGGCTCTCCGACGGCTGGCGCGCCGCCGGCGGCCCGCCGGCCCGCCCGGACGCCCCCGAACCCGGCCGGAAGCTGAGCCTCTTCCGGCCCGTGGTGTACGACGGCAGCGCCCTCGTCCTGTACGCGCTGCGGCAGACCATCGGCACGGCGGCCTTCGAGCGCCTGGAGCGTGCCTGGGTGAGCACCCACCGTGACGGCACCGCGGGCACCGAGGACTTCACGGAGCTGGCGTCCCGGGTCGCGGGTCGCGACCTGGGCGCTTTCTTCGACGGCTGGCTGTACGGCGCCACGACCCCGCCGATGCCGGGGCACCCCAACTGGCGCAGCGACCCGCCCCGGCAGTCCGCGCCCGGGCAGCGCACGCCCGCCACCGGATCGTCCGCGCCAACCGGATCGTCCGCCCCCGCGGGATCGTCCGCGCCAACCGGGTCCTCCGCCGCGGCCGGATCGTCCGCGCCGACCGGGCCGTCCGCGCCCGCCGGAAAACCCGCGTGACGCGTCCTTCGCGCCCGTGGCACCATCGACGGGCCGGCGGCGCCCGCCGCGGGCCGGGACCACGGGCCGCGCCCCGGGCCGGGGAATCTTCCCGCACCGCGGTGCGTTCTCCTCTGTGAAGCACCGGGCACACTTCTCCCACAGGGCGAACAGGGGTCATGGTGCGTCCGCACCGGCTTCCCAGCCCTTCCTTCGACGCAAAGGATCCAATGACCTCCTCTTCATCCCCTTCCCAGGACGAGCAGAGCTTCGCGGAGACGCGCACCGAGAGCCTTCGGGCCGATGCCCTGATGGAAGAGGACGTCGCCTGGAGCCACGAGATCGACACGGAGCGGGACGGCGAGCAGTTCGACCGCTCCGACCGTGCGGCGCTGCGCCGCGTCGCGGGCCTCTCCACCGAGCTGGAGGACGTCACCGAGGTCGAGTACCGGCAGCTCCGCCTGGAGCGCGTCGTCCTCGTCGGCGTCTGGACCTCCGGCACCGTGCGGGACGCGGAGAACTCCCTCGCGGAGCTCGCCGCCCTCGCCGAGACGGCGGGCGCCCTCGTGCTCGACGGCGTGATCCAGCGCCGCGACAAGCCGGACCCGGCGACCTACATCGGCTCGGGCAAGGCGCAGGAGCTGCGGGACATCGTGCTCGAGAGCGGCGCCGACACCGTCGTCTGCGACGGTGAGCTCAGCCCCGGCCAGCTCATCCACCTGGAAGACGTCGTCAAGGTCAAGGTGGTCGACCGGACCGCCCTGATCCTCGACATCTTCGCCCAGCATGCCAAGTCCCGTGAGGGCAAGGCACAGGTGGCCCTCGCGCAGATGCAGTACATGCTGCCGAGGCTCCGCGGCTGGGGCCAGTCGCTCTCCCGTCAGATGGGCGGCGGCGGCGGTGGCGGGATGGCCACCCGTGGCCCCGGTGAGACCAAGATCGAGACGGACCGGCGGCGGATCCGCGAGAAGATGGCGAAGATGCGCCGGGAGATCGCGGAGATGAAGACCGGCCGCGAGATCAAGCGCCAGGAACGCAGGCGCAACAAGGTCCCCTCGGTCGCCATCGCCGGATACACCAACGCGGGCAAGTCCTCGCTGCTCAACCGCCTCACCGGCGCCGGAGTCCTGGTGGAGAACGCCCTGTTCGCCACCCTGGACCCGACCGTGCGCCGCGCCGAGACGCCGAGCGGCCGGCTCTACACCCTCGCCGACACCGTCGGCTTCGTCCGGCACCTGCCGCACCACCTCGTGGAGGCGTTCCGCTCCACGATGGAGGAGGTCGGCGACTCCGACCTCATCCTGCACGTGGTGGACGGCTCGCACCCCGCGCCGGAGGAGCAGCTCGCCGCCGTGCGCGAGGTCATCCGCGACGTCGGCGCGGTCGACGTGCCCGAGATCGTGGTCGTCAACAAGGCCGACGCGGCGGATCCGCTGGTCCTCCAGCGGCTGCTGCGGATCGAACGGCACGCCATCGCGGTGTCGGCCCGGACCGGTGCCGGGATCCCCGAGCTGCTGGCGCTCATCGACAACGAGCTGCCGCGGCCCGAGATCGAGGTCGAGGTCCTGGTGCCGTACACGCACGGGTCCCTGGTGTCCCGGGTGCACGCCGAGGGCGAGGTGATCTCCGAGGAGCACACCGAGGAGGGCACCCGCCTCAAGGGCCGGGTCCACGAGGAACTGGCCGCGGCGCTCGCGCCGTACACGCCCGCGACCCGCTGACCGGCCACGGGCCGGAGGCGCCGCGCGCACGGAAGGGCCCGCTCCCCTCGGGGAGCGGGCCCTTCCGCTTGTTCCGGGCCCGACGAGCGGGCGTTGCCGGCCGGCGGACTTCTCGCTCGTCACCGAGCAGGTCCGCTCGGCGCACTCGTCCGGCCGGAGACCGGCGAGCCGGCCCCGAGCGACCGGCCCGGCCGAGGTGTCGGAGGCGAAGCACGGTCTTCCCGCCGGGCCTGCCGGGGCTGCACCGGGTCTCCACGGCGTACGGGGCATTCCCACCGGAGCGCAGGGCCCCGGCGCACGGACCGGCCCGCCGCCCGCCGGAGCGGACAGCGGGCCGGGTCCGGTCACCGGTCGCCGGGGATCACCGCCCGGCGAACTTCCGGCTCACCGCGTCGTACACGCCCTTGGCCTCGTCGCCCAGCCGCGGCCCGGCGAGCCAGCCCGCGGTCACCGGCCCGATGGAGGTGTTGGAGACCAGGGCCGGCTTGCCGTCCCGGCCCTGCGCCACCCAGCCGCCGCCGGAGGAACCGCCGGTCATCGTGCAGCCGATGCGGTACATGGTGGGCTGCTCGGTCTTGAGCGACAGACGCCCCGGCTTGTCGTCGCACTGGAACATCTTCTCGCCGTCGTACGGCGGGGCGGCCGGGTAGCCGGTCGCCGTGATGCCCGGGATCTCCGCCACGGCGGGGGCGTTGAACTCCACGGGCAGCGCGGCGCCGACCGTCTCCTCCAGCGACTTGCCGGTGCGGCCCTTCTCCGGGGTGACGTGGATGACGGCGAAGTCGTACGGCGCGCCCTGGCCGCCGGTGGCCGCGCCCTGCGCGATCCACTGGTCCGAGGTCTGCGCCCAGTCGCCCCACCACACGCCGTGCGGCGCGATCTCGTCCTTGTCCGCGGACTGGGTGGCCTTGTCGTTGTAGGCGGGGACGAAGGCGATGTTGCGGTACCAGCCGCCGGACTTGCCCGCGTGGACGCAGTGGCCCGCGGTCCACACCATGTTGGACTTCCCGGGGTTCGCCGGGTCCTTGACGACCGTCGCCGAGCAGACCATCGAGCCCTGGGGGCCGTCGAAGAAGACCTTGCCCGCCTCGGGCACGGCCGAGTGGTACGGCGTCTTCACCGGCACGGCGTCGACCGGCTCGGGGGTCGGGTCGGTGACGCCCTCGTCCCCGGAGATGTCCGGCTCGACCGGCTTGGTCGGGGGCTTCTCCGCGTCACGCATCCGGTCCGGGTCCCACAGGTCCTCGATGATCGGGTTGACGTAGTCCTTGGCCTCGCGCAGCCACGTGTCGCGGTCCCAGTTCTTCCACTCGCCGTCCCGCCACTTGTCCAGGTCGATCCCGTGCTCCTTGAGCCGGTCCTTCAGATCGTCCGGAATAGTGATCTTGCCGTCGGCCGCCGGCTCGCTCACCGGGGCGCTCGGCTTGTCCCCGGCCTGCTCCTCGCTCGGGCCGCAGGCCGTGGCGGTGAGCGCCAGTACGGCGGCGAGCGAGGCCGCCGCCAGCGTCGGGCGAATGGGTCGCATCTGGTGATCCCCCTGGGACTTCGGTGCTGCTGTTCCGCTCTTCTGCCGAACCACAACGTGTCGGAAATATCGGTGCCGCGGCGTCGTCGCCGGCCGCGGACGGGTCCGCGGCCGCACCCGGCGGACGTGCCGCCGGGTGCGGCCCCCACTATGCCGGTGCCGTTGGGGACGGCGTGCGGCAGGTCCGCGGTTCCCCCGCCGGACGGATCTTCCGGCGGAGCGTGATCCTCCGGGTCCCCCGTCGTTGGTACGTGCGGGGGACGGCCCGGCTGCCTCACGACCCGACGGACCGCCAGGCCGGTGCGCCGCGCCGAGCGTTCCGCGTGCGGGAGCCGTACCCCCGACGACACAACCGTGACAGCGGGAGGACCGAGAGCCGTGGCCGTGAACCGACCAGCCCCGACGGCTGCCACATCCGTCCACGAGGGCATCCTGCGCCGGCAGTCGCTGCGCGAGTCCGCCGCCCGGACGTACGCCCGCTCGCTGCCGATCGTGCCGGTGCGCGCCCGCGGGCTGACCATCGAGGGCGCCGACGGCCGCCGTTACCTCGACTGCCTCTCCGGCGCGGGGACCCTGGCGCTCGGCCACAACCATCCCGTGGTCCTCGAAGCGATCAAGAAGGTGCTGGACTCCGGGGCGCCCCTGCACGTCCTCGACCTCGCGACACCCGTCAAGGACGCGTTCACCACCGAGCTGTTCGCCACCCTGCCGGGGGAGTTGGCGGACGACGCCCGGATCCAGTTCTGCGGCCCGGCCGGCACGGACGCCGTCGAGGCCGCGCTCAAACTCGTCCGCACCGCGACCGGCCGCCAGGGCATGCTCGCCTTCACCGGCGCCTACCACGGCATGACCGCGGGCGCGCTCGACGTCTCCGGCGGGGCCACCGATGTGCGCGTCACCCGGCTGCCCTTCCCGTACGACTACCGCTGCCCGTTCGGGGTCGGCGGCGAGCGCGGGGCCGAACTCGCCGCCCGGCTGGCCGCCGGAGTCCTGGACGACCCCAAGAGCGGGGTCCCGGCGCCCGCCGGCATGATCCTGGAACCCGTGCAGGGAGAAGGCGGGGTCGTCCCCGCCCCGGACACCTGGCTGCGCCGGATGCGGGAGATCACCGCCGCCCACTCCGTCCCGCTGATCGCCGACGAGGTGCAGACCGGCGTCGGACGGACCGGCGCCTTCTGGGCCGTCGAGCACAGCGGTGTGGTGCCCGATGTGATGGTGATGTCCAAGGCGATCGGCGGCTCCCTGCCCCTCGCGGTGATCGTCTACCGCTCCGGCCTGGACGCCTGGCAGCCCGGTGCCCACGCGGGAACGTTCCGCGGCAACCAGCTTGCCATGGCCGCGGGCGCCGCCACCCTCGCCTTCGTCCGTCAGAACCGCCTCGCCGAACGGGCCGCCACCCTCGGCGCCCGGATGCTCGCCCGTCTCCAGGGCCTCGCCGCCTCGCACCCCTGCATCGGTGATGTCCGGGGCCGTGGGCTGATGATCGGTGTGGAGCTGGTCGATCCCGAGACGACCGCGCCCGACGCCCTCGCCCCGCCGCCCGCGCCGCGCCTCGCGGCCGAGGTGCGCCACCAGTGCCTGGAGCGCGGCCTCATCGTCGAGCTGGGCGGACGGGAGTCGGCGGTCGTACGGCTGCTGCCGCCGCTGACACTCACCGACGAACAGGCCGACGCCGTCCTCGACCGGTTCGCCGACGCGCTCGCCACGGCCGAGCGGTCGGTCCGGAGCCGGGACGTCCGCGCGGCCCCGGTGGGCTGACCGCCGGCCCGCCGCCCTGCCCGCCGTCCTGCCCGGCACCACCCGGCCCATCCCTCCCACGGGACCGCCCACCCCCGGCCCCGCCCCGCACGGCCCCCACCCCCCGGCCCCGCCCCGCCCCGCACGGCCCCCACCCCCGGGCCCCTCCACCCGGACACCGCCCCACCCGGACCCCCGAGGAACCCCGTGAACCCCAGCCCCGCCCCCGAAGCGCCCGAGGCCGACGACCGCCCCGCCCCCGCCCCGGTCCCCGGGCCCGCGCAGGAGACGCCGACCGTGCCCCGCCAGCACCACGGCACTCTCGACGACGCCCTCCCGCACCGCGCGGACCCCGCCCGGGACGCGGTCCCGGAGACCTCGGCCGACCGGGACCCGGCTCCGGAGCCCGCCGGCGACCACCTCGACGCCCCCGACCCCTACCGCGCGGCCGACGGCGCCGCCGTGGAGAGCCTGCTGCGCTGCTGGGTCCGGGAGACCGACCTGCCCCGCCCCGCCGGCGACACCCTGAGCATCCCCCTGACCGCCAGCGGGACCGTGCTCCTGGTGCCGGTGCGCTACTGGTCGCCGACCGGCTGGCACCGCTTCGGGCCGCCCGTCCTCGCCGGGGCGCCGGCCGGGTCCGGGCCCGCCGACGCCGTCACCGTCGCCGCCCTACTCCACCGGGAGGCGGGCGCGGCCGAGGGCGCCGAACTCGTCGGGCGGGTGGCCGACTCCGTCCGCCGCACCGCCGCGTTCGTCGCGGTGCGACGGGAACGGCCCGAAAGCCCGCACGGCACGGACCTGTTCCTCGCCGCCGAGCAGTCCCTCCTCCTCGGCCACCCCCTGCACCCGACGCCCAAGAGCCGGGAGGGCCTCTCCGAGAGCGAGGCGGAGCGCTACTCGCCCGAGACCCACGGCTCCTTCCCGCTCCACTGGATGGCCGCCGACCCCTCCGTTCTCGCCGCCGACTCCGCCTGGACCGAGCAGGGCCGCCCGCTGCCCGCCGCCCGGCTCGCCGCCCGGCTGGCCGGGGACGCTGTCGCGGGCCGGGCCCCCGAGGGCTGGGCCGTCCTGCCGCTGCACCCCTGGCAGGCACGCGAGCTGAGCCACCGCCCCGCCGTCGCCGCCCTTGTCGATGCCGGACTGGTGCGCGCCCTCGGCCCCGGGGGCGCGCCCTGGCACCCCACCTCCTCCGTACGGACCGTGTACCGGCCCGGCGCGCCCGCGATGCTCAAGCTCTCCCTCGGGCTGCGGATCACCAACTCCCGGCGGGAGAACCTGCGCAAGGAACTCCACCGGGGCGTCGAGGTCCACCGTCTGCTCCGCACCGGCCTCTCGGCCCGCTGGCGGGCCGCACACCCCGGCTTCGACATCGTCCGCGACCCGGCCTGGCTCGCCGTGGACACCCTGGACGGCGCACCGGTGACCGGGCTGGACGCCGTCCTGCGCCACAACCCCTTCGGCCCCGGTGACGACGCCGTGTGCGTCGCCGCCCTCACCTCGCCCCGGCCCTGGCCGGGCCACGACCGGATGCGCTCCCGTCTGGCCGACGTGATCGGGCAGCTCGCCGCCCGCACGGGCCGCCCGGCGCCCGCCGTCGCCGCCGAGTGGTTCCTGCGCTATCTGGACCAGGTGGTCCGCCCGGTGCTCTGGCTCGACGCGCACGCGGGCATCGCCCTGGAGGCCCACCAGCAGAACACGCTGGTCCTGCTGGACCGGGAGGGCTGGCCGGCCGGCGGGCGCTACCGCGACAACCAGGGCTACTACTTCCGGGAGTCCCGCCGCGAGGAGCTGAACCGGCGGCTGCCCGGAATCGGTGAGACGAGCGACACCTTCGTCCCCGACGCGGTCACCGACGAGCGCTTCGCCTACTACCTAGGCATCAACAACGTCCTCGGCCTGGTCGGCGCGTTCGGCGCGCAGGGGCTTGCGGACGAACGCGTGCTGCTCGCCGCGCTGCGGCGCTTCCTCGCCGCGGAGGCCGCCGCCGGGGGTTCACCGCTGCCCGGGCAGCTCCTGGCGGCGCCGGTGCTCCGCTCCAAGGCGAACCTGCTCACCCGGCTGCACGGCCTGGACGAACTCATCGGCCCGGTCGACACCCAGTCCGTCTACGTCACCGTCGCCAATCCGCTGCACGCGTGAGCGGCCGGCGGTCCGCACCGGGACCGCCGACCGCCGACGACCGGGACGACATCAGGAGGAGGGGCCGGTGGCCGCACCGCAGAGCACCGGGGCCGGGGCAAGGACCGGGGCCGGGACTCGCTTACGGGCCGGGGACGGGGCCGGTCCGCGCGCCGGGAGTGGTACCGGCCCGCCGTCCGGGCTTCTCGACGCGCCCGGCAGCTGGCGCCCCGCGCGCACGCCCTTCGGCGACCTGCGCCTGCGGCCCGTCGACGCCGGGCGCGACCTCGCGCTGATCACGGGCTGGATGAACGACCCGGCCGTCGCCGCGTTCTGGGAGCTGGCCGGGCCCGAGAGCGTCACCCTCGCCCATCTGCGGCCCCAACTCGACGGCGACGGGCGGAGCGTGCCCTGTCTCGCCCTCCTCGACGGCACCCCCGTGGGCTACCTCGAGCTCTACCGTGCCGATCTCGACCCGCTGGCCCGCCACTACCCGGCGCGCCCGCAGGACACCGGGGTCCATGTCCTCGTCGGGCGCGGCGCCGACCGGGGCCGGGGCCTCGGGACCGCCCTGCTGCGCGCCGTCGGGGACCTCGTGCTCGACCACCGCCCGCGCTGCGAGCGGGTCGTCGCCGAACCCGACGTGCGCAACGCGCCCTCCGTCGCCGCTTTCCGCAGGGCCGGCTTCCGCCTCCAGGAGGAGATCGACCTGCCCGGCAAGCGGGCCGCGCTGATGGTCCGCGACCGTGCCACCGGGAGCCGTCCGTGAAGCAGCCGCCGCCCTCCATACCCCGTGCGCCCCGCGCCGATTCACTCCGAGGAGTCCCCGTGCCGAACACCTCCGTGCCCGCCGCCCCCGCCCGCGGCGGCCCCCGCCCCGAAGCGCCCGGACTGCGCACGCCCCCGGGGCTGACCGGGCCGAACTGGGACCGGGCGGCGGGCCGGCTGCTCGCCAAGATGCTCGGTGAGTTCGCGTACGAGGAGATCGTCTCGCCCCGTCCGCTCCGGAGGACCGACCGGGGCCCGGGGGAGTTGGGTGCCGACCGGGGCCCCGGGGAGTCCGGTGCCGGCCCGGACCGGGCGCGCGTCGCCGCGTACGCCCTCGATCTCGGGGACGAGGGACGTCTCACCTTCAGGGCCCGGCGCGGCGCGTACGGGAGCTGGCGCGTCGAGGCCGGATCGACCGCCTGGGACGGGAAGCCGTTCGCCGACCCCCTCGCCTTCCTCGCCCGCGCACGGGACGCCCTCGGCCTCGACGGCGCCACCCTCGGCCACCTCCTGCGCGAGCTGTCGCTCACCCTGACAGCCGACACCGCCCTCGACCACACCGCCCGCACCGCCGCCGAACTGGCGGACCTCGGCTACGCCGAACTGGAGGGCCACCAGACCGGCCACCCCTGGCTGGTCCTCAACAAGGGCCGCATCGGATTCTCGGCCTCCGACACCGCCCGCTGGGCCCCCGAGTCCCGCCGAGCGACCGCCCTGCCCTGGCTCGCGGTCTCCACCCGGATCGCCGCCTACCGGGGCACCGGACCCGTCGGCACCCCGGCCGACCTCTACCGCCGTGAACTGGGCGACGGCACCCGCGCCCGCTTCGAGGCCGTCCTGCGCGACCAGGGCCTGGACCCCGCCCGGTATCTGCTGCTGCCCATTCACCCCTGGCAGTGGGACGAGACCGTCCTCCCGCTCTACGCCCCGGCCGTCGCGCGCCGTGAGATCGTGCCCCTGCCCAGCGACGGCGACCTGCGCCTGCCCCAGCAGTCCATCCGCACCTTCGTGAACACCGACCGGCCCGACCGGCACATGGTCAAGCTGCCGCTCTCGATCCTCAACACCCTCGTCTGGCGCGGCCTGCCCACCGAACGCACCCTCGCCGCCCCGGCCGTCACCGCCTGGGTGCAGGGCCTGCGCGACGCGGACCCCTTCCTGCGCGACGAGACCCGGGTGATCCTCCTCGGCGAGGTCGCCTCCGTCACCGTCGAACACCCCCTGTACGACCGGCTCGACGATGTGCCCTACCAGTACCGGGAACTCCTCGGCGCGATCTGGCGCGAACCTCTCCAGCCCCGGCTGGACCCCGGCGAGCGCGCCCGCACCCTCGCCGCCCTGCTGCACACCGACCCGGCCGGCCGCGCGTTCGCCGCCGAACTGGTCGAACGGTCCGGACTCGCCCCGGAGGTGTGGCTGCGCCGCCTGCTCACGGCCCTCCTCCCGCCCCTGCTGCACTTCCTGTACCGCTACGGCACGGTGTTCTCGCCGCACGGGGAGAACGCGATCGTCGTGTACGACGAGCACGACGTCCCCGTCCGCCTGGCGATCAAGGACTTCGTGGACGACGTCAACGTCAGCGCCCGGCCCGTCCCCGAACTCGACGCCATGCCCGAGGAGGTGCGGCGGGTACTGCTCACCGAGGAACCCGGCTTTCTGACCCAGTTCATCCACTCGGGGCTCTTCACCGGGGTGTTCCGCTACCTGGCGCCGCTCTTCGAGGACCAGCTCGGCGTCCCCGAGGACCGGTTCTTCGCTCTCGTACGCGCCGAGATCCTGGCCCACCAGGCGCGGTTCCCCGAGCTGAAGGAGCGCTACGAGCTGTTCGACCTGCTCACGGACCGTATCGAGCGGCTCTGTCTGAACCGCAACCGGCTGCACCTGGACGGCTACCGGGACCGCCCGCACCGGCCGCACGCGGCGAAGCACGGGTCCGTCGCCAACCCGCTGGCGACGGAAGGATGACGGGCCCGGGTGGGTCCGGCCGCCCGTCCCGTGAGCACGAGGTGACGGCGGTGTCGGTGGCGCCCCGTAGGCTGGGCGGGCTATGACGAAGCCACCCCTCTCCGAGCTCCTGCACGCCGCCGTCACCGCTGTCGGCGGGGTGGAAAGACCTGGCCAGGCCGCCATGGCCGAGGCCGTCGCGGAGGCCGTCGACGACGGCTCCCACCTGCTGGTGCAGGCCGGCACCGGCACCGGAAAGTCACTCGGCTATCTGGTGCCCGCGCTGGCCCAGGGCGAGCGGGTGGTGGTCGCCACGGCGACCCTGGCGCTCCAGCGCCAGCTCGTCGAGCGCGACCTCCCGCGCACGGTGGACGCACTGCATCCGCTGCTGCGGCGGCGGCCCGAGTTCGCCATGCTCAAGGGGCGCTCCAACTACCTCTGCCTGCACCGGCTGCACGAGGGGGCGCCGCAGGACGAGGAGGAGGGACTCTTCGACCAGTTCGAGGCCGCCGCGCCCACCAGCAAGCTCGGTGCGGACCTGCTGCGGCTGCGGGACTGGTCGGACGAGACCGAGACGGGCGACCGGGACGACCTCACCCCGGGCGTCTCGGACCGCGCCTGGGGCCAGGTCTCGGTCTCCTCGCGGGAGTGCCTGGGCGCGTCCAAGTGCGCCTACGGAGCGGAGTGCTTCGCCGAGATGGCCCGGGAGCGGGCCAAGCTCGCCGATGTCGTGGTCACCAACCACGCGCTGCTGGCGATCGACGCGATCGAGGGCGCGCCGGTCCTGCCCCAGCACGAGGTGCTGATCGTGGACGAAGCCCATGAACTCGTCTCCCGGGTGACGGGGGTCGCCACGGGCGAACTCACTCCCGGGCAGGTCGGCCGGGCGGTCCGGCGGGCCGCCAAGCTGGTCAACGAGAAGGCGGCGGACGCCCTGCAGACCGCCTCGGAGACCTTCGAGCGCGTGATGGAACTGGCTCTGCCGGGCCGGCTGGAGGAGATCCCGGAGGACCTGGGCTATGCGCTGATGGCGCTGCGGGACGCCTCCCGCACGGTGATCAGCGCCATCGGCGCCACCCGCGACTCGTCGGTCCAGGACGAGGACGCGGTGCGCAAGCAGGCGCTGGCCTCCGTGGAGAGCGTCCACGCGGTCGCCGAACGCATCACGCACGGCTCGGAGTTCGACGTCGTCTGGTACGAGCGGCACGACCGCTTCGGGGCCTCGCTGCGGGTCGCGCCGCTGTCCGTCTCGGGGCTTCTGCGCGAGAAGCTGTTCACCGAGCGGTCGGTGGTGCTGACCTCCGCCACCCTCAAGCTGGGGGGTGACTTCAACGGAGTGGGCGCCTCGCTCGGGCTGGCCCCGGAGGGCACCGGCGGGGAGGACCTCCCGCAGTGGAAGGGCCTCGACGTCGGCTCGCCGTTCGACTACCCGAAGCAGGGCATCCTCTACGTGGCCCGGCATCTGGCCACCCCCGGCCGTGAGGGCTCGCGCGGCGACATGATGGACGAGCTGGCCGAGCTGATGGAGGCGGCGGGCGGTCGCACCCTCGGCCTCTTCTCCTCGATGCGCGCGGCGAAGGCGGCGGCGGAGGAGCTGCGCGGCCGGACGGAGAAGCCGGTCCTGCTCCAGGGCGAGGAGACCCTGGGCGAGCTGATCAAGCGCTTCGCGGCCGACCCGGAGACCTGTCTGTTCGGCACGCTCTCCCTGTGGCAGGGCGTGGACGTCCCCGGCCCGAGCTGCCAGCTCGTGGTCATGGACCGGATCCCCTTCCCGCGCCCGGACGACCCGCTGATGAGCGCCCGCCAGAAGGCCGTGGAGGAGGCGGGCGGCAACGGCTTCATGGCCGTCGCGGCGACCCACGCCGCCCTCCTTATGGCCCAGGGCGCGGGCCGCCTGGTCCGCGCCACCGGCGACCGGGGCGTCGTCGCCGTTCTCGACCCACGCCTGGCGAACGCGCGCTACGGCAGCTACTTGCGGGCCTCCCTCCCGGACTTCTGGTACACGGTCGACCGCAACCAGGCCCGCCGCTCCCTGGCCGCGATCGACGCGGCGGCCAGGGCCGAGGGCCGCTGACTCAAGGGCGGCCTGGCGTCCAGCCCGGGCGTGGCCCCGGCGGGAGCGGGCCGGCCGGAGGCACGTGACTCGCCCGGGCCGCGTCCGGCTTCACGCTTGCTCGGGCGGGCTGCGCCCGGGCTGGTCGCGGGCAGGACCCCCGGGCGGGGCTGCCTACGGTGGTGGCTGCTCTCGACCCGGGGGTGCGGGGCGTCGGCCCGGATCGGGGCCGGGTTCGCTGCGTCTTGCGGGCCCGGACTGCCACGGTCGCTGCCCCGGGCGGGGCCCACCACGGGCGCGTAGCTCGCCCGCGTGGTCCGGGCGCGGCAGCGCCGCTCCCGCCGGAGGCCCTGGTGGGCCCGCGGCCCCGGTCGGGGCGGGCGAGCGCGGGCCCGGCGGGCCGGCGGGGGCGCGCCTACGCTGGGAGGACGTGTTCCCGCCCCGCCGTACCGCGGCGGACGGAGGTGTCGGTCGTGGACGAGACCCTTCAGGACGCGAACGGGGCGCGCACCGCACCCCGCGGGGTGATGGGCGCCGGGTACGGCCGGCACGCGGAGGCCCAGCGTGCCGGGGCGGACGCCGCCCTGGACCTGCTGGACCGCGCGGTCGCCGCCATGGCCCCACCCGCCGACCACCCCCGTCGCTTCCGCCTCGCGGACCTTGGCTGCGCCGACGGAGCGAACTCCCTCTCACCCATGCACCGCGCCGTCAGCGGCCTGCGCCGCGCCCACGAGGGCGCGGACATCCTCGTCACGCACACCGACATCCCCGGCAACGACTTCAACGCGCTGTTCGAGCGCCTCGCCGGCCCCGGTTCCTACATCGCGCTGCCCGGCGTGTATGCCGCCGCCCGGTGCGGGTCGTTCTACGACCGCCTCTTCCCGGCTTCGGAGATCGATCTCGCCTGGAGCAGCATCGCCGTCCACTGGCTCTCCCGGCTGCCCGGCCCCCTGACCGGCCACATCTACGGGCCGCGCGCCTCGGGCCCGGTCCGGGCCGAACTGGCGCGCCGCGCAAGGGAGGACTGGCACGCCTTCCTTAGCCACCGGGCCGTGGAACTCGCTCCCGGCGGACAGCTCGTGGTCGTCGGCGGTGCGGCTGCCGAGGACGGTTCCAGCGGTGCCGAGGGAATCATGGACATGGCCGCCGACGAGCTGGAGACCATGCTCCGCCGGGGGCTTCTGTCCCAGGACAGCTGGGCGGAGATGGCGATTCCGACGTGGAACCGCACCGAGAGCGAGTACCTGGACGCGTTCACCGCGCCCGGCGTCGGCGGCCTCCTGACGCTGGAGGAGTCCGACTTCCTCGCTCTCCCCGACGCCGCGCACGAGCGCTTTCTCCGGAACGGGGACCCCGAGGTGTACGGGCAGGAGGTCGCGGCTTCCTTCCTCGTCGCGTTCGGGCCGTCGCTGTTCGGCTCGGGTGCCCGGCACGTGGCCGAGCGGTTCGGGACGGGCCTTGCGGAGCGGGTGCGCCGTGACCCCCAGGCCGCGGAGACCCACTGGCGTATCCGGCTGATCCGCGCCGCGCGGACGGACGCCCCGTCCCCGAGGCCCGTCTGATCGGGGTGCTCGCCGCGACGCACAGCCGGACCCCGGGACCGGCGCAGTGGATCCCGGGGTCCGGTCGGTGCCGGCAGGTGGTGGGTGGTCACACGCGCCGCAGGACCGCCACCACCTTGCCGAGGATCGTGGCGTCGTCGCCCGGGATGGGCTGGTAGGCCGCGTTGTGCGGGAGGAGCCAGACGTGGCCGTTCTCGCGCTTGAAGCGCTTGACCGTGGCCTCGCCGTCGAGCATCGCGGCGACGATGTCGCCGTTCTCCGCGACGGGCTGACGGCGGACGGTGACCCAGTCTCCGTCACAGATCGCGGCCTCGATCATGGAGTCGCCGACGACCTTGAGGACGAAGAGCTCACCGTCGCCGACGAGCTGCCGGGGGAGGGGGAAGACGTCCTCGACCGACTCCTCCGCGAGGATCGGGCCACCGGCGGCGATCCGGCCGACGAGCGGTACGTAGGAGGCGGCGGGCTTGCCCGTGGTGTCGGTGGGCTGGCTGCTGGGCTGGTCCGAGCCGCGGACCTCGTATGCACGGGGCCGGTGCGGGTCCCGCCGCAGGAAGCCCTTGCGCTCCAGGGCCATGAGCTGATGGGCGACCGACGAGGTGCTGGACAGGCCGACCGCCTGGCCGATCTCGCGCATCGACGGCGGGTATCCCCGGCGCTGCACGGAGTCGCGGATCACCTCGATGACCCGCCGCTGCCGGTCCGTCAGCCCGGAGCTGTCGGCCCTGATGCCCGGAGGTCGGCCGGGCAGGGAGCGGGCGGGCTTGGGCCCCTCCGGGCTCGTGAGTGCGTCATTCATGGCATGCACCGGCTCGTATCGGTTCTGGGAGCGGTCCTGGGCAGTGATGGCGGCACTGTCAGCGGTGGTGGTCACGTCGGCCCCTCTCGAATGGTCTCCCTAGCTGGACAACGGTAGTTGGTTTCGAAAGGTTGCGCCAAACACACGTTCGAGTGAAAATTCGCGGTTTTCCTCGCTCGTCCACCCGGCCGGGTGTATGCGCGTGTGTTCGGCGGGCGGTGGACCACCCGGTGAGGGCCTCCACCGTAGCGCCGCCGCCGGGCGCGGCCCCGGGGGCGTGGTGCGCCGGGCCCCGTCGTGTCGCAGGCACCCCGCGTGTGCGCGCGCCCGGCGTCCGCCACGAGTGGGAGACTGCCCGGCGTCGCGCACCGCCCCGGCCGGCCGTCCCCCGTCCGCCGCGCGCCCGCGCCGGACGCAGCCGCCCGCGACACGCCCGCCCGACACGCAGAGGGCACCCCAGTGGGACTCAACCCCACATGTAGTGGTTGGATGTTCCGCGTCGCCCAGAAGTTGTGGTCCCCGGGTCACTTGGGGCGTGAGTATCGCCTATGCTTGGGGATGCTTCCGGGGCTCAGCGAGCCTTTTGGGGCTATCTCGTCGTGCTGTGTAAGGAGGGGTTGGGAGCCATGCACTGTCCCTTCTGCAGGCACCCCGACAGCCGGGTCGTCGACAGCCGGACCACCGACGACGGGACGTCCATCCGACGCCGCCGCCAGTGCCCCGACTGCTCCCGTCGTTTCACGACGGTGGAGACCGCGTCGCTGATGGTGATCAAGCGCAGCGGCGTCACGGAACCCTTCAGCCGTACCAAGGTCATCTCCGGCGTGCGCAAGGCGTGCCAGGGGCGGCCGGTCACCGAGGACGCCCTCGCCAAGCTCGGCCAGCGGGTCGAGGAGGCGGTGCGCGCCACCGGCAGCGCCGAGCTGACCACCCACGACGTGGGTCTGGCCATACTCGGCCCCCTGCAGGAACTCGACCTCGTCGCGTACCTGCGGTTCGCGTCCGTCTACCGCGCGTTCGACTCGCTGGAAGACTTCGAGGCCGCCATCGCGGAACTCCGCGAACAACGGCCTCCCGCGCAGGAGGGCGGAAGTACGGGCGCCGTCGGGCTGCCCGTGCCCGCCACCACCGCCGACTGACCGGCGGTACCCGCAGGAGGAGCCCGGTTCCGGGCGGCCTCCGGTCCGCCGTGGGCGGCAACGACCTGTTCCGGGCGCTGTGAGCGACGCCCGGGACGACAGAAACACATGTGCCCAGGGAAGACATGGGCACTCCAGGGCGTTTTCGCCCGTATATGGGAGGCGGCATGACCGAGACGACGAGCGGCCCGGCACGAGGGGCCCGCACCAAGGGTGCCAAGGCGAACAAGGGGCTGCGCATCGAGCGCGTGCACACCACCCCCGGCGTGCACCCGTACGACGAGGTCGCCTGGGAGCGCCGTGACGTCGTCATGACCAACTGGCGCGACGGCTCGGTCAACTTCGAGCAGCGCGGCGTCGAGTTCCCCGACTTCTGGTCGGTCAACGCGGTCAACATCGTCACCAGCAAGTACTTCCGCGGAGCCGTCGGCACCCCGCAGCGCGAGACCGGTCTCAAGCAGCTGATCGACCGGATCGTGAAGACCTACCGCAAGGGCGGCGAGGACCACGGCTACTTCGCCTCCCCGGCGGACGCCGAGATCTTCGAGCACGAGCTCGCCTACGCCCTCCTGCACCAGATCTTCAGCTTCAACTCCCCGGTGTGGTTCAACGTCGGCACGCCCCAGCCACAGCAGGTGTCCGCCTGCTTCATCCTCTCCGTCGACGACTCCATGGAGTCGATCCTCGACTGGTACAAGGAAGAGGGCATGATCTTCAAGGGCGGCTCCGGCGCCGGCCTGAACCTCTCCCGCATCCGTTCCTCCAAGGAACTGCTCTCCTCCGGCGGCAACGCCTCCGGCCCGGTCTCCTTCATGCGCGGCGCCGACGCCTCCGCGGGGACGATCAAGTCCGGTGGCGCCACCCGCCGCGCGGCCAAGATGGTCATCCTGGACGTCGACCACCCCGACATCGAGGCCTTCATCGAGACCAAGGTGAAGGAGGAGGAGAAGATCCGCGCCCTGCGCGACGCGGGCTTCGACATGGACCTGGGCGGCGACGACATCACGTCCGTCCAGTACCAGAACGCCAACAACTCCGTCCGTGTGAACGACGCGTTCATGAAGGCCGTCGAGTCGGGCGGGAAGTTCGGTCTGACCTCCCGGATGACGGGCGACGTGATCGAGGAGGTCGACGCCAAGGCCCTCTTCCGCAAGATGGCCGAGGCCGCCTGGGCCTGCGCCGACCCGGGCATCCAGTACGACGACACGATCAACCACTGGCACACCTGCCCCGAGTCCGGCCGCATCAACGGCTCGAACCCGTGCAGCGAGTACATGCACCTGGACAACACCTCGTGCAACCTGGCCTCGCTGAACCTGATGAAGTTCCTCAAGGACGACGGCGAGGGCAACCAGTCCTTCGAGGTCGAGCGCTTCGCCAAGGTCGTCGAACTGGTCATCACCGCGATGGACATCTCCATCTCCTTCGCGGACTTCCCCACCCGGAAGATCGGCGAGAACACCCGCGCCTTCCGCCAGCTCGGCATCGGCTACGCCAACCTCGGCGCCCTGCTGATGGCGACCGGCCACGCCTACGACTCCGACGGGGGCCGCGCGCTGGCCGGCGCGATCACCTCGCTGATGACCGGCACCTCCTACCGCCGCTCCGCCGAACTGGCCGCGGTCGTCGGCCCGTACGACGGCTACGCCAAGAACGCCACGCCGCACAAGCGGGTCATGAAGCAGCACGCCGACGCCAACGCCGCGGCCGTCCGCATGGACGACCTCGACACCCCGGTGTGGGCCGCGGCCACGGAGGCCTGGCAGGACGTGATCCGCCTCGGCGAGAAGAACGGCTTCCGCAACTCCCAGGCGTCCGTCATCGCCCCGACCGGCACCATCGGTCTCGCGATGTCCTGCGACACCACCGGCCTGGAGCCCGACCTCGCGCTGGTCAAGTTCAAGAAGCTGGTCGGCGGCGGCTCGATGCAGATCGTCAACGGCACCGTGCCGCAGGCCCTGCGCCGTCTCGGCTACCAGCCGGAGCAGATCGAGGCGATCGTCGCCCACATCGCCGACCACGGCAACGTGATCGACGCCCCGGGCCTGAAGACCGAGCACTACGAGGTCTTCGACTGCGCCATGGGCGAGCGCTCCATCTCCGCGATGGGCCACGTCCGCATGATGGCCGCCATCCAGCCGTGGATCTCGGGCGCCCTCTCCAAGACGGTCAACATGCCCGAGTCGGCCACCGTCGAAGAGGTCGAGGAGATCTACTTCGAGGCGTGGAAGATGGGCGTCAAGGCGCTCGCGATCTACCGCGACAACTGCAAGGTCGGCCAGCCCCTCTCCGCCAAGACCAAGGAGAAGGAGAAGGAGAAGGCCGAGATCACCGAGAAGGCCGAGGACACGATCCGCGCCGCGGTCGAGAAGGTCGTCGAGTACCGTCCGGTCCGCAAGCGCCTCCCCAAGGGCCGCCCGGGCATCACGACCTCCTTCACCGTCGGCGGCGCCGAGGGCTACATGACGGCCAACTCCTACCCGGACGACGGCCTGGGCGAGGTCTTCCTCAAGATGTCCAAGCAGGGCTCGACCCTCGCGGGCATGATGGACGCCTTCTCGATCGCCGTCTCCGTCGGCCTCCAGTACGGGGTTCCGCTGGAGACCTACGTCTCGAAGTTCACCAACATGCGCTTCGAGCCGGCCGGTATGACGGACGACCCGGACGTGCGGATGGCCCAGTCGATCGTCGACTACATCTTCCGCCGCCTGGCGCTCGACTTCCTGCCCTTCGAGACGCGCTCCGCGCTCGGCATCCACTCCGCCGAGGAGCGCCGCCGCCACCTGGAGACCGGCTCCTACGAGCCGGCCGACGACGAGGTCGACGTCGAGAGCCTGGCCCAGTCCGCGCCCGTCCAGCAGCGGGAGGCCCAGGCGGTCGCCACGCCGTCCGCCGCGGTCCCGGCCCCGCAGCAGGCCCACACCTCGGCCGAACTGGTCGAGATGCAGCTCGGTATCAGCGCCGACGCCCCGCTCTGCTTCTCCTGCGGCACCAAGATGCAGCGCGCCGGCTCCTGCTACATCTGCGAGGGCTGCGGCTCGACCAGCGGCTGCAGCTGACGCACCCCGACCCCGGGTGGCGCCCGGCCGTGAGTGAGGCCGGGTGACGGACGGCGGGAGGCGGGGAGGTCCCTGGGACCTCCCCGCCTCCGTGTATCCGGGCGGCGCTCCGTGTGTCGTCCGGTGCGACGGTGTCCGCGCGCGCCTGGAGGCGTTCAGCGGCCCATCAGACCGCTGAACGCCTCCAGGTCGGTGTCGAAGCCCCGCAGGCCGCCGTGGAAGACCCAGGCGCCCGCCTCGTCCCTGCGGAAGGAGCAGAGGACCGCTGCCGTGCTGTCCGCCACCTCGCCCAGGTCGTAGGAGGCCAGCTCGGTGTACCCCTCGGTCACCTTCACCCCGGTCCCGGCGACGTCGCCGAAGACCAGGCGCCCGTGCCGCTGCTGGGCGACCACGCCCACGATCACCCGGTCGTAGCGGTCGGCCAGCCGGTCGCACTCGACCGTCAGCACCTCGTCCGCCCCGAAGCCCTGCCCGGTTCCGCTCTGGCGCGCCAGGATGATCGTCCCGTCCGGCGACCTGCTGTCGAAATGGACCACGTAGGCGGGGTCGCTCGCGCCCTGCTCGTAGGCCGCCGCCACCAGGTCGAGGTCGTGGGGCGCCTCGCCCAGCGGGCTCGGGTCCCACTTCAGTGCCACTTCGGCCTTGTGCACGCCCTTGCTGAGGCTGCTCACCCGGTTTCCCCCTCCGTAACTGCGCGAATTCCTTTCAGGGTTGACCGTATCGGCTCCACGCGGCGCGTGGCGGGGTGATCGCGGACGGGACGGTGGGCGGGAGGTGCGCGGGCGGGGCGCGTGACCGGATCACGGCCGGGTGTGACCGGATCCGGTGCACGCACCGGCGCACCGGAGCACGCGCGGACGCAACCGGGCGGAGCGTGACCGGGGCCACGTTCCGCGCCGTACGATGGCGCGGTGCTGGTCAAGTGGATTCGCTGCACCGTGGTGGACCGTCGGGGGTTCGAGCGGGGGCAGCGGAAGTGGGCGGGATTGCCGGGGGAGCCGGGCTTCCGGGGGCAGGGCGGCGGCTGGAGCCGCCTGCGCCCGAACGTCGCGCATGTCGTCGCGTTCTGGGAGAGCCGTCCCTTCTACGACTCGTTCATGGCGCGCTCGCACGACCGGCTTGCCGCGGGCCAGGCCGGCACCTACAAGGATGCCCAGGTCACGCTGTTCGAGCACCGCTTCGACGTGCGGACCGGCTTCGAGCCCAGGTTCACGGACGCCGATGTGCTGCGTGTGGCGCACTGCCGGGTGAGGGCCGAGCGGGTCGAGCACTTCTCGCTGATGCAGGAGAAGGTCTGGAACCCGGCCATGGCGGGCTCCCCGGGGATGGTCCGCGGACTGTTCGGCGAGGCCCCGGGCAACGAGTTCCTGGTGCTCTCGATGTGGCAGTCCGCCGCCGAGCACGGCAAGTACCGGCAGGAGCGGATAGAACGCCTGCTGCTGCGCGCCCGGACCGAGGCGGACATAGCGGCCCTGGCGGGGGACGTGGTGGAGCTGGAGCCGTCCTGGACCGTCTGAGCCGGGCCGGCACCTGGACCGGAGCCCGGCCGGGACCTGGACCGTCTGAGCCGGGCCGGGACCTGGACCGGAGCCGGTCCGGCACTACCGGGACGGCATGCGGGTCCGCGTGCGCGGGCGGCCGTAGGGTCGTGTCATGGCACGACCGCGACGCATCGTCCTCGTCCGGCACGGGGAGTCGACCGGGAACGTCGACGACACCGTCTACGAGCGGGAACCCGATCACGCCCTCCGGCTGACCGACCGCGGGCTCGGCCAGGCCGAGGAGACCGGCGAACGGCTGCGCGCGCTCATGGGCCGGGAGCACGTCAGCGTCTACATCTCCCCCTACCGCCGCACCCACGACACCTTCCGCGCCTTCCGGCTCGACCCCGGCCTGGTGCGCGTTCGGGAGGAGCCGAGGCTGCGCGAGCAGGACTGGGGCAACTGGCAGGACCGCGACGACGTACGCGTCCAGAAGGCCAACCGCGACGCCTACGGGCACTTCTTCTACCGCTTCGCCCAGGGTGAGTCCGGGGCGGACGTCTACGACCGCGTCGGTGCCTTCCTGGAGAGCCTGCACCGCAGCTTCGCGGATCCGGACCACCCGGAGAACGTCCTGCTGGTGACGCACGGGCTGACCATGCGGCTGTTCTGCATGCGCTGGTTCCACTGGTCGGTGGCGGAGTTCGAGTCGCTCTCCAATCCGGGCAACGGGGAGATCCGGGTCCTGGAGCTGTGCGAGGACGGCCGCTACCGTCTTGACCGGCCGTTCGACCGGTGGCGGACCCCACAGCCGTACGGCGTCACCGGATAGAGTGGCGGGAAGATGACCGCAGAATCCTCTCGCGAGAGGCGCTTCGCACGCGCCCTGGACAGCCTGCGCGGACTGTCCGTGGGAGACGCCTTGGGCTCCCAGTTCTTCGTACCTTCCCACTACCCCCTGCTGAAGCGGCGCGAGCTGCCGCCGGCCGACTGGCAGTGGACCGACGACACCGAGATGGCCTGCTCGGTCCTGGCCGTCCTGGCCCGGCACGACCGGGTGGACCAGGACGCCCTGGCCCGCTCCTTCGCCGAGCACCACGACTTCGACCGCGGGTACGGCCCCGCCGTCAACCGCCTGCTGCGCCTGGTCCGGGAGGGCGGCGACTGGCGCGAGCTGTCCTCCGCCCTCTTCAAAGGCCAGGGTTCCTGGGGCAACGGCTCCGCGATGCGGATCGCGCCGCTGGGCGCCTGGTACGCGGACGACCCGGAGCAGGCCACCCACCAGGCCGAGATCTCCTCGTACCCCACCCACCAGCACCGCGAGGCGGTCGTCGGCGCGATGGCCGTGGCCGCCGCGGCCGCACTCGTCGCCGATCCCGCCGGCCCGCCGTCGCCGGAGGACCTGCTGGACGGCGTGGTCGCCCTGGTGCCCCGCAGCGCCGTCGGCGCGGGGCTGCGCCGGGCCCGGGACATGCTCGACTACGGCGACGCCGGGACCGTGGCCGCCGTCCTGGGCAGCGGACGCCGCACCAGCGCGCACGACACGGTGCCGTTCGCTCTCTGGTCGGCCGCGCGGTCGCTGGACGACTTCGAGCGGGCCTTCTGGACCACCGCCCAGGTCGGCGGGGACGTGGACACCACGTGCGCGATCGCCTGCGGTGTGGTCGCCGCGGGGCGGGCCGGACAGCCGCCCGAGGGCTGGCTGGAGCGCACCGAAGCCCTGCCGGAGTGGCTGCCGGACGCGCCCCTGGCGTGAGCCCGCCAAGTCGTGACCTGATCCGGGTGTCGCGCGGCGCGGGCGGCGGCGTACGCTTGCTGGCGCCATGCCGTACGAAGCACCCACCCACACAGTCGAGCGATCGATCCGGGCGACCACCGGAGCCAGGATCGTCGCTGGTGTCGACGAAGTGGGCCGGGGGGCGTGGGCGGGGCCGGTGACCGTCTGCGCGGCGATCACCGGACTGCGCCGGCCGCCCGACGGGCTCACCGACTCCAAGCTGATCACCCCGAGGCGCCGTACCGAGCTCGCGGGCCTGCTGGAGTCCTGGGTCACGGCTCACGCGCTCGGGCACGCGTCGCCCGAGGAGATAGACGAGCTGGGCATGACGGCGGCTCTCCGGCTCGCCGCCGTGCGGGCGTTGGACGGGCTGCCGGTACGTCCCGACGCCGTCATCCTCGACGGCAAGCACGACTATCTCGGCGTGCCGTGGCAGGTCCGCACGGTCATCAAGGGGGACCGGTCGTGCGTGGCCGTGGCCGCCGCCTCGGTGATCGCCAAGGTTCGCAGGGACGCCATGATGGCCGAACTGCACCAGGACTACGGAGACTTCGCCTTCGGGGAGAACGCCGGCTACCCCTCGCCCGTCCACAAGGCGGCACTCGCGGAACTCGGCCCCACCCCGCACCACCGGCTGAGCTGGGCCTACCTCGATGCGTTGCCCCGGTGGCGGCATCTGAAGAAGGTCCGGCAGACGCCGGAAACGGCCGCACCGGAAGGCGGAGGCCAGCTCGGCTTCGACTTCTGAACCGCGCCCGGCGCGCGGCGGTTCGCACTTTTGTGCCTACCCGCTGATGCCATGCGCACCGACATTTGATAGACATCCACCCATGCCTCTCATCCCCGAGGAGCCTCAGATTCACGAGAGTGCCCAGGGTCCCCGCGTCACTCCGGCCGCAGGCCGCACCGCGCCGACCCCTCGCCCCGTACCCGGTCCGCGTTCCGCGGCCTCGCCGCGTCCCGGACACCCGGGGCCCGGTCCGGCCCGGCCCGCTCCGTCCGGACAGCGCCCGGTCGCTGCCCGGAAGTCCCCGCCGCCCGCGCCCGCCGCGCAGGGCAACCGCCCCGGGCCGCAGATCCAGTTGATCCCCGCCCCGGTGAGCGGCGCGCTCGACGCCGCGGACGAGGCCGTCGACCTGCTGCTCGACACCGGTCGCGCGCCGGGCGACGTCCTGGTCCTGACCACCGGTGACCGGCACCCGTGGGCGGAGCACGAGCTCTCCTTCGGCGAGCTGTCCTACTGGGCGCAGCACGACGCGGGGGATGACGTGTTCCACGCCGCCGCCTCCGCCGTGGACCGCACGGCCACCCGGCCCGTGGTGGTCGTCGCGGTCAACGGCGGCTCCGACCAGGCCGCGGCGACCGCGCTGCCCGCCGCCATGGCCAAGGCGTCGGCGCTGTTGATCGTCTGCGGCGACCCGCAGACGATCAACACGGTCCTGGGCTCTCCGGCCGGCTGACCGCCCCGGCGCTCACACCGAGGGCCGGCGCCGGGCCCGGCCCACCGCGGGCCGGGTCAGCGGGCCGCGGTGCGCCGGAGGACGTCCGGCGCACCGCCCGCGGTGCGGAGCGGCATCGGGGCGCGGTCGAGCACGGTGTCGGTCAGACGCCCCGGCGTGGACGTGGAGTTGGGCTGCCGCCCGCCGCGCCCCTCGCCGAGGACCTGCCAGCCGCCGCGTGTCAGCGTGATGTACGCGCCGCAGCGCAGCCCGTGCAGCGTGCACGCGTCACGCAGCCCCCACATCCAGGCCCCGTCCTCCTCCGTCCAGCGTTCGTCGCCGTCGCGGCAGTACAGCAGTACCGCCGTCCGCGCCGGGGCGCGGCGGCGGAGGTCGTGCGGGATCACACGGCGCAGGTGGTCCAGCAGCGCGTTGCGGAAGTCCCAGCCGTCCACGGGGTCGGAGCGGCGGGAGAACGACGCGCTGGCGGCCAGCCGTTCCTCGTGGTCGAGCACGGCGACGACGGCCGTCGCCGGCACGGGGCGATGGCGCGCGTGCAGCCCACTGACCACCTCGCGCGGGTTGCGCAGCAGCGGGATTCCGGCTGCCGCCCACTCGGCGGGTTCGAGCATCCGGGCGAGGCGGCTGGCCGCGTTGGCCGACGCGGTGATCGTAGAGGCTGCGGACGAAGCGAATCCGAAGGTCACGGTCCTCCCTTCGCATACGCGCCCACAGAGCGGGCAGGGTCGGGTGAGGGCGCACCACGGCAGGGCCCATCAAGGCCGAATCGGGCCCGAGCGGGGAGCAGTTCAATTCTTCCTGTCGCGTGACCGTGCGGCAACGAGCAATTTGGCGCTACGGACGGGAATCAGCGGGTATGTGGCTCATATCCCTGCCCACTGGACGCCAGTTCACTCACGCGGAGCGACCGGAGGGCGCTCGGGAGGCCCGCGCGAGCCCCCTGGTGCCCCCACCCCGGGAACGGGCCCCCGCTCCCGCATCACCCCGGCCCGTGCCCGGCGATCACGACTGGATGGCGAGGACCAGCGGAAACACCCCCTTCGCACCCGCTCTGACCAGCAGACGTGAGGCGACGGCGAGCGTCCAGCCGGTGTCCGCGTAGTCGTCGACCAGCAGCACCGGCCCCTCGGCTCCTGCGAGCGCCTGCTGCAACCCGGCCGGCACCGTGAACGCCTCGTGCAGGGCCCGGACCCGCTGGGCGCTGTTCGTCCGGGAGACATGCGCGTCCGCCGACTCCGGAACGTAGTCGACCGATCCGAGCAGCGGCATACGGCCGACCTCCGCGATCCGTTCCCCGAGCGAGCCGACCAGCGCCGGCCGCGACCTGGACGCGATGGTGACGACACCGGCTGGGCGGGGCGGGGCGTCCGCCGCGCCCGACGCCCAACCGCCGGGCCCTCTGGCCCAGTCGGACAGGACCGTGACAACGGCGCCGAGCATGTCGTCCGGCACCGGGCCGTCCGGGGCCTGGGGGGCGACCATCGGACGGAGCCGGTTGCCCCAGCCGATGTCCGACAGGCGGCCGAGCGCCCTCCCGGGGAAGGACTGCTCGCCCTCCGGGATGCGGCCCTTGAGGTTGACGCCGACCGCCGCCAGACCCGTCGGCCACATCTTCCTCGGCTCCAGGTCCACTCCCGGGCGGCCCAGTTCACCCCGTGCCGCGTCCAGTGCCGCGGCGGACACCTTGTCGCTGAACCGGGCCCCGGCGCAGTTGTCGCAGCGGCCGCAGGGTGCGGCCTCCTCGTCGTCCAGCCGCAGGCGGAGGAACTCCATCCGGCAGGCCGTCGTGCTCGCGTAGTCCCGCATGGCCTGCTGCTCGGCCTCGCGCTGCCGGGCCACCCACGCGTACCGCTCGGAGTCGTACGTCCATGGCCGGCCGGTCGCCGTCCAGCCGCCCTTGACACGGTGCACCGCACCGTCGACGTCGAGGACCTTGAGCATCGTCTCCAGGCGGGTGCGGCGGAGTTCCACAAGAGGTTCCAGCGCCGGGAGCGACAACGGCCGGTCCGCCTGCGCCAGCACGTCCAGGGTGCGCCGGACCAGTTCCTCGGGAGGGAAGGCGACCGAGGCGAAGTACTTCCAGATCGCCTCGTCCTCCCTGCCCGGCAGCAGCAGCACCTCCGCGTGCTCCACCCCGCGGCCCGCACGGCCCACCTGCTGGTAGTAGGCGATGGGGGAGGAGGGGGAGCCGAGGTGGACCACGAAGCCCAGGTCGGGCTTGTCGAAGCCCATGCCGAGCGCCGAGGTCGCCACCAGTGCCTTCACACGGTTGGCGAGGAGATCGTCCTCCGCCTGCTGGCGGTCCGCGTTCTCCGTGCGGCCCGTGTAGGAGGACACGGTGTGACCGCACTGGCGCAGATAGGCGGTCACCTCCTCGGCCGCGGCGACCGTGAGGGTGTAGACGATCCCGGACCCGGGCAGCTCGCCGAGATGGTCGGCCAGCCAGGCGAGCCGGTGAGCCGCGTCGGGGAGTTGCAGCACGCCCAGGCTGAGACTCTCCCGGTCCAGGGGGCCACGCAGCACGAGAGCGTCGGTGCCCGCCCCCGTGCCGAGCTGCTCCGCGACATCGGCGGTGACGCGGGCGTTCGCCGTGGCCGTCGTGGCGAGCACCGGAACACCGGGAGGCAGGTCCGCCAGCATGGTGCGCAGCCTGCGGTAGTCCGGGCGGAAGTCGTGGCCCCAGTCGGAGATGCAGTGGGCCTCGTCGACGACCAGCAGCCCGGTGGCGGCCGCCAGACTGGGCAGGACCTGATCGCGGAAGTCGGGGTTGTTCAGGCGCTCGGGGGAGACGAGCAGCACGTCGACCTCGCCGTCCGCGACCTCCGCCTGGACCGTCTCCCACTCCTCCGTGTTGGCCGAGTTGATGGTCCGGGCGCGGATCCCGGCCCGCGCCGCCGCCTCGACCTGGTTGCGCATGAGCGCGAGGAGGGGCGAGACGATGACCGTCGGGCCGCTGCCCTGCGCCCGGAGCAGCGAGGTCGCGACGAAGTACACGGCCGACTTGCCCCAGCCCGTGCGCTGGACGACCAGAGCCCGGCGTCTGTCGGCCACGAGCGCCTCGATCGCGCGCCACTGGTCCTCCCGAAGCCGGGCGGTGCCCGTGGGGTCGGCCACGAGTCGGGCGAGGACGGAATCGGCGGCGGCTCGGAGCTCCGCACGGTCTGCGTTGGTCATGCCCCCATGCAACCCGATGGGACCGACAGAGCGCGAACGAGGCCGCCGGCCTGTGGACAACTTGTCCACAGGGGGTCGCGGGCCGGGAAAAGCCGCGAGACGGTCATGCCATGAACAAGCACTATTCATCCGGACCCCGGCTCACGGGAGACCGTCAGATCACCCTGCGCAGCCCGGCCGAACTGGTCGACGCGCTGCCCTACATGATGGGTTTCCACCCGAACGACTCGATCGTGCTCGTGACCCTCCACGGCAGTGAGGGCAGGTTCGGCGGCCGGCTCCGGGTCGGCATCCCCCGGTCGCCCGACGAGTGGGAGCCCGTGGCGGACCAGGTCGCCGAGTGCCTGATCCGCGGCAGCCGACGCCGGGGCGCGCACCCCGACGGCATGATCGTCTTCCTCTGCCGGGACCCGGCGCCGGGGGAGGGCGGAGCCCAGGTCGTGGAGCGGCTCCGACCGCTGGCCCAGTACCTGCGCGTCGCCTGCGGCGCCCTGGAGGTGCCGGTGTACGAGGCGCTGTGCGTCTCCGGCGGCCGCTTCTGGTCGTACTGCTGTCCCGACGCCCGCTGCTGCCCGGCCGACGGGACACCGCTCCCGCTGAACGGCACCTCGGTGATGGCGGCGGCCGCGGCCCGCGCGGGACTTCAGGTCCGCGGCACGCAGAAGGAGATGGAGGCCAGGCTGGTTCCGGCGTACACACCCCGGGCCATGGCGCAGGCCGTGGAGCTGGACGCCGTGGGGGCGGCGCTCGTCGCCCGGGCCGTCGAGGAAGGGGGACGCAGGCAACTGGCCGCCGAGACCCTGGCACTGGCCCGCGACGCGCTGGAGCGGTTCGCGGCCGCACCCGGCGGCGGCACGGGTCCAGGGACGGACGCCGAGGACGACCTGCTCCTCACGGACCGCGAGGCCGCCGAGCTGATCATCGGCCTCCAGGACCGCCGGACCCGGGACCGGGCGGCCCAGTGGATGGAAGGGCGGGACGCGGGGCCGGCGCTGCGCCTGTGGCGTGCCCTGGCCCGGCGCTGCGTGGCCGTGCACCAGGGATACGCGGCGGCTCCGCTCACCCTGGCGGGATGGGTTTCCTGGTCGATGGGGGACGAGCCCTCGGCGCGTGTGGCGCTCGGTCTCGCCCTGCAGGCCGATCCCGACTACGTCTTCGCGCAACTCCTCCACCAGGCGTGCAACGAGGGCCTGGACTTGGAGACGCTCCGGCGCTGTCTGCGCCACGACCAGGACTGGCCCGCCGCGCCGCCGGGGCCGGGGGAATCGACGGCGGCCGGGCCGGCCGCGCCTGCCCTGTCGGCCGAGCCTCCCCTGCCGGCCGATCAGGCCGACTCCCCGCCCGCTGTCCCTCGATCAGGTGATGGAAATCCTGGGCCCCGCGATGCGGAGCAGACGCGTACCGGCCGGCCCGGCGAGGCGACCCGACCGGAGGCGGAGGCGGGCCCGGCACCGGAGGAGACGGCCGACGCCCCCGTACTGCCGAAGCGGGGCGCCCGCCGTGCCCGCCGCCGTCTACGCCCGCCGGCCCGTACCCCCCGGGGCACGGGGGCGCCGTCCGCCTCGCGCCGCGCCACGGCGCCCGGCGGAGAGAGGAGCGGCGGTCGATGACGCGTTCAGGACGAGGCGCCGCGCCCCGTGCGCCGCCCCCGCGGTTACGGGCCGCACTGCGCACACCGGAGCCAGCCGGAAACCGTCGCCGCCCGTGCGGAAGGCTGTCTTTATCGTCAGGCAGACGACTATGATCGCCACATGTCTCCCTACGACCCGTCGGCCTTCCCTCCCTTCGCCGTCACCGTCGACCTGGTCGTGCTCACCGTGCGCCGTCACGCGCTCTGCGCGCTCGTCGTGCGCCGCGGGGAGCCGCCGTACCAGGGTCGTTGGGCACTGCCCGGCGGCTTTGTGCGGGACGACGAGGATCTCGGCGCCGCCGCGGCACGCGAGCTCGCCGAGGAGACCGGGCTCAGCGCGCACGACCCCGCGTCGCCCGCCTCCGGGAACGGTGCCCACCTGGAGCAACTCGCCACCTACGGGGCTCCGGACCGGGACCCGCGCATGCGGGTCGTCAGCGTCGCCCACCTGGTGCTGGCGCCCGACCTGCCGGCCCCCCGGGCCGGCGGCGACGCCAACCTCGCGCGCTGGGCGCCGGTCGACGAACTGCTGGGACCGGAGACAGAGGCCGCCCGGCAGGACGGCCCCCCGGCACCGCTCGCCTTCGACCACGCGCTGATCCTGTCGGACGGTGTCGAGCGCGCCCGGTCGAAGATCGAGTACTCGTCACTGGCGACGGCCTTCTGCCCTCCGGAGTTCACCGTCGGGGAACTCAGGAGGGTCTACGAAGCCGTGTGGGGGGTGGCGCTCGACCCGCGCAACTTCCACCGAAAGGTGACCGGTACGCCGGGATTCCTCGTCCCGGCGGGGGGCACCACCACGCGCCAGGGCGGTCGCCCCGCCCAGTTGTTCCGTGCCGGGGGTGCGACGCTGCTCAATCCGCCGATGCTGCGCCCGGAGGTCTGAGCGCCGGAGGGCTGAGGGTTTGGAGGTCCGGGGGCCGCACCGTGCCGCCGTCCGGGACATCCGGCTCGGCTCGGTGCCACCCGGGCGGGATTCGGTGCGCGGATTGCCCGAAATGTCGCGTTATCTTGCTGCGGTACCCGTGCTGCCGCTGAGCGGTCTCACCTTCCGTGAAAGAGGCGAGAGAAGCGATGCTTCAGGCCGTCGGACTCACCAGTGCCGCCCGCAAGGACGGCCGATCCGCCGTCGACGACGTCTCGTTCGAAGCCCTGCCCGGCCAGGTGACCGCCGTCCTCGGAGGGCCGGGGGCGGGGAAGACCAGCCTGGTGCGGCTCGTGGCCGGGCTCGACCGGGGCAGAGGGCTCACGTACTTCCGGGGGACACCCCTGCACCGCCTCGCCGAACCCGCGCGTGAGATCGGTCTGCTGCTGGGCGATGTGCAGGGCCACCCGGCCCGTACCGTGCGCGGCCATCTGCGGATGCTCGCCGCAGCGGTGGGAGTGCCGGCCTCCCGGGCCGACGAACTGATCGACGCGTTCGGTCTGGGCGGCCTGCGCGACGAGCAGCTGGGCGTGCTGTCCCGGTCCATGGACCGCCGACTCGGCCTGGCCGCTGCCCTGTTGGGGGAGCCGCAGACGCTCCTTCTCGACGAGCCGTGCCGCGGTCTCCCCGCGGCCGACGCCGGATGGGTCCTCGGCCGTCTGCGTGCGCACGCGGAGGCCGGCGGCACGGTCCTGTGCACCACGAGGGGCGCCAAGGAGGCCGCTCGCTTCGCCGATCACGTCGTCACCGTCGACCGCGGCCGTCTCGTCGCGGACCAGTCCGCCGCCGACTTCGCCCGCACCCGTCTGCGTCCGCGTGTGGTCGTCCGCACCCCGCACGCGGCCCGGCTCTCGGACGCGGTACGCCGCGAGGCGCGGGCCGCCCGCCGCTCGGTGGAGGTCGTGACGGAGGGCGGCAGTCTGCTCTCTGTCTACGGCAGCAACTGCGCGGAGATCGGTGAAGCCGCGTTCCGCCACGGCGTCCTGGTGCACCGCCTCGCCGACGAGGTCGGCGACGCACCGCTCCCGGCTGGGGGACCGGGTGAGTCCGAGGGGCTCCGGGAATCCGGTACGGACGCAGCCGTTGCCGGGCGCGCGCCGGGCAACCCTGCCGTGGCGGACGCTCACGCCCTCGTACCCCCGGTCGCGAGCCCGCCCGTTCCCGGCAGCGCGGCCTCCCGCTCACCGGGACGGCTTGAACGGACCGCCGCGGCGCGCGATCCGCTTCCCGCGCTGGACCACCGCCCCCGCAGCCCGCGGTGGCCGCTGCGCTACGAACTCCGCAGAATGTTCGGCGTCCGGACCGCCGTAGTGATCGCGGCCGCCACCCTGGTCTCCTCGGTGGCCCTCTGCCTGTTCCTCGCCCGCACGGCGGCCTCTTCGCAGACCGGTGTCCTCATCGCCTGGCCGGACTTCCTGCCGCTGCCGCCGGCCGCGTTCGCCGCCGGGCTGCTCGGCGCGCTTTCGGCCGGTGAGGAGTTCCGCCGCCCGGCGCTGGCTGCCGTGCGGGGCGCGTCACCCTGGCGCGCCCGGCTGCTGATCGCCAAGCTCGCGGTGACGTGCGCCGCCTCCCTGGTCCTGGCGGTGCTGTCGGTGGCCGTCGATGCGCAGGCGCTGCGCCTGCTCCACGGCACCGGTTCGGGACTCGTCCCGGACAACTGGATTCCCATGAGCCTCAGTTGGGCCGCGCTGTGCGTCGGCTGCGCCTGGGCGGGCTTGCTGGCCGCAGCCGTGTTCAGGGTCACGGCGGCCGGGGTGGCGGCTGTCCTCTCCGTGCCGGTGCTGATCGCGCCGCTCGTCGAATACGCCCTGCGGGGCCCGGCGGTTCGCTCGGTCACCGGGCTGCCGGACCGCCTCCGTGCGCTCACCGGCCTCGAACTGCCGGGGGAGGCAGGCCGCTGGCCCGAGGTGGCCCTCCAGTTGCTCGCCCAACCCGTGGGTGCGGCGCTGGCGTTGTCGCTGACCGTCCTCGTCTGCGCCTGCCTGATCACGATGATGCGCCGACGCGCTCTGTGGTGACCGAGCCGGACCGGGCAGGCCCGATCCGGATCGCGGAGGACCGATCCTGCTCTCCCTCGTCACCCTCGGTAAAATCTGCCCGATTCCTTACGATAAGGCGTCAATTGGGTAGCGGGTGCCGATCACCCTTTCGTGTGCTTTTCACCAAAGACCTCAAGGGGCCCGGAAACGGGGCCGACAAAGGATGCGTGAGTACCCTTGCGCGCACCATGATGACCGCCGCCCGCACCGCCGAGAGCGGCCTCGCCGGACCGGGCGAACTCGACCGATACCCCTACGCCGAATCAACGGGCGACCGGGTCGCCCCCTCCGCCTGGCAGGGCGGGGACGCGGAGTTGGGCCGCGCGGCCCGACGCACCGCCGGCAGCCGCGGCCGCGGACTGCATGGCCAACTCGTCCAGCAGCTCGGCCAGATGATCGTCTCCGGTGACCTCGGCGCCGACCGGCCGCTCGTTCCCGAGGAGATCGGCCAGCGCTTCGAGGTCTCGCGCACCGTCGTGCGGGAGTCGCTGCGCGTACTGGAGGCCAAGGGGCTGGTCAGTGCCCGCCCCAACGTCGGGACCCGGGTCCGGCCGGTCAGCGACTGGAATCTCCTCGACCCCGACATCATCGAATGGCGCGCCTTCGGCCCGCAGCGCGAGGATCAGCGCCGCGAGCTGAACGAACTGCGGTGGACCATCGAGCCCCTCGCCGCCCGCCTCGCCGCCGGGCACGCCCGTGAGGACGTGCAGCAGCGCATCGGCGACATGGTTGAGATCATGGGCCACGCTCTCGCTCAGGGTGACGCCCTCACCTATTCCCGGGCCGATGCCGAATTCCACTCGCTGCTGATCCAGCTCGCGGGCAACCGGATGCTGGAGCACCTCTCCGGCATCGTCTCGGCCGCGCTCCAGGTGTCCGGAGGCCCCGTCACCGGCTGTGACCGTCCCACCGAGGCGTCCGTGGCGCACCACGCCCGTATCGCCGACGCGATCGCGGGGGGCGACCAGCACGGCGCCGAGGCCGCGATGCGTCAGCTGCTCACCGTTCACCCGGACGTGGACCGGGTGGTTCCCGCGCCCCGCGAGCACTGACCGCCCGGAGACTGCCCGCCGGCCGCCGGCGCCTTTCGGGGGCCTCCGGGGTTCCGCAGGCCGACGGCAGACCGTCCGCAGAACAACTGTGGACCGGCCGAAGGGCGAGGGTGGACCGCCTGCGGACCACCCGGGGACCGGCCCGTGGGCCGCACGACGTGTCGTCCGGTGTACGCAGGGTGTGTCGCCGGATTCGGATCGGATCCGGCGACACACTCTGCGACGTATCAGCCATTCTTCATGTTTCATGGCTTTTGTTGTGTGACTCGGGCCACGCGGATTGGGCGTAACGCTCCTCGAAGCAGTGCGATGACCTAAGAGGTGACAGCCGAGGAGGGAATACAGCCGCCGTATCCGGCGCTGTGCTGAGCTCCACGGTCCAGCCCACGCCACCGGTGCATCCGCCGCCCGGTGGTCGTCGGCTCCGGTCCGGTCACGGACGGGGCCGGAAGCCGTTTCCATCGTTCCGAGAGGTTGTTCGTGTCGGCCAGCACATCCCGTACGCTCCCGCCGGAGATCGCCGAGTCCGAGTCTGTGATGGCGCTCATCGAGCGGGGAAAGGCTGATGGGCAGATCGCCGGCGATGACGTGCGTCGGGCCTTCGAGGCTGACCAGATTCCGCCAACCCAGTGGAAGAATGTTCTGCGCAGCCTCAATCAGATCCTCGAGGAAGAGGGTGTGACGCTGATGGTCAGTGCAGCGGAGTCGCCGAAGCGCGCCCGCAAGAGCGTCGCAGCGAAGAGCCCGGCCAAGCGCACCGCCACCAGGGCGGTCGCCGCCAAGACGACCCCGGCGAAGACCGTCGCCGCCACGGCGGCGACGGCCGCCGAGACGGTGGAGGCAGCCGCCGAGGAGCCCGCGGCCGCCGCCCCCGCGAAGAAGGCCGCCGCCAAGAAGACGACGGCGAAGAAGACCGCGGCCAAGAAGACGGTGGCCAAGAAGGCCGCCGCCAAGAAGACCGCGGGCAAGAAGGACGCGGACGAGCCGGCCGAGGGCGAGGAACTGCTCGACGAGGTCCAGCCCGGCGCCAAGGGCGACGAGGAGGAGACCGAGGGCGAGAGCAAGGGCTTTGTCCTCTCCGACGACGACGAGGACGACGCCCCCGCGCAGCAGGTCGCCGTCGCCGGTGCCACCGCCGACCCGGTCAAGGACTACCTGAAGCAGATCGGCAAGGTCCCGCTGCTCAACGCCGAGCAGGAGGTCGAGCTCGCCAAGCGCATCGAGGCCGGTCTCTTCGCCGAGGACAAGCTCGCCGGCGCCGACAAGCTCGCCCCCAAGCTCAAGCGCGAGCTGGAGATCATCGCCGAGGACGGCCGCCGGGCCAAGAACCACCTGCTGGAGGCCAACCTCCGCCTGGTGGTCTCGCTGGCCAAGCGCTACACCGGCCGCGGCATGCTCTTCCTGGACCTCATCCAGGAGGGCAACCTCGGTCTGATCCGCGCGGTCGAGAAGTTCGACTACACCAAGGGCTACAAGTTCTCCACGTACGCCACCTGGTGGATCCGGCAGGCCATCACCCGCGCCATGGCCGACCAGGCCCGCACCATCCGTATCCCGGTGCACATGGTCGAGGTCATCAACAAGCTCGCCCGCGTGCAGCGCCAGATGCTCCAGGACCTGGGCCGCGAGCCCACCCCGGAGGAGCTGGCCAAGGAACTCGACATGACCCCCGAGAAGGTCATCGAGGTCCAGAAGTACGGCCGTGAGCCCATCTCGCTGCACACGCCGCTCGGCGAGGACGGCGACAGCGAGTTCGGTGACCTCATCGAGGACTCCGAGGCGGTCGTCCCGGCCGACGCGGTCAGCTTCACCCTCCTCCAGGAGCAGCTCCACTCGGTGCTGGACACCCTGTCCGAGCGTGAGGCGGGCGTGGTTTCCATGCGCTTCGGCCTCACGGACGGCCAGCCGAAGACGCTGGACGAGATCGGCAAGGTCTACGGCGTGACGCGTGAGCGCATCCGCCAGATCGAGTCCAAGACGATGTCCAAGCTGCGCCACCCGTCGCGCTCCCAGGTCCTGCGCGACTACCTGGACTGAGTCGACCGGCAGCTCCGCTTCGCGCGGAGACGGCCCGACGCACCGGACGAGTGCCCGGAACCTCGCAGGTTCCGGGCACTCGCTCGTTCTCGGCCTCTGAGGGAGCGGCGCGGAGCGCGGGTGCGGGCCCGCCCGCCACACCCGACTCTGGGTGAACACGATTCACGCAGAGTCAGGAGTACGCATGCGTCGTCCTACTGCCCGCGGCCCGGCCGCGGTGTCGGCCCTGATCACCGTCGCGATCGCGTCATCACTGGCGCTGACCCCGTCCGCCGCCGCCGACAGTGTGGTGATCGGCGGCCACGAGGTGAACGTCGAAGACAGCCCGTGGGTCGTGGCCCTGTCCAGCCGTGACCGGTTCGGAGCAGCGCGCGCCGGCCAGTTCTGCGGCGGGGTGGTCGTCGCTCCGGCGAAGGTGATGACCGCGGCCCACTGCCTCAGCCCCGCCGTCCTCGGCAAGGACGTAGCGGCCGTCCCGGACCTGCGCGTCATCGCCGGACGGTCGGCGCTGAAGGGTGACGGCGGCGAGGAGGTCGGCGTCCGTTCCACATGGGTCTCTCCCGCGTACGACGCCGAGACGAGCGGCTCCGATCTGGCGCTGCTGACCCTGGACGAGGAACTGCCCGCCTCCCGGGTGATCCCCGTCGCGCGGGAGAACGATCCCGCCGAGGAGCCCGGCACCAAGGCCACGGTCTACGGCTGGGGCGACATCACGGGCCGCGGCGACTACGCCGCGACGCTCCG
The DNA here is from genome assembly GCF_000377145.1 of Streptomyces sp. CNT372. NCBI lineage: Bacteria > Bacillati > Actinomycetota > Actinomycetes > Kitasatosporales > Streptomycetaceae > Streptomyces > Streptomyces sp. CNT372. Next base: position 87,150 of record NZ_KB897792.1, read on the forward strand.
TGCCGCGCCCGTCACCGTGCTGCCGGACGCCACCTGCGCGCGGGCGTACCCCGGCGGCCGGGGTGGGCGGTACGACCCCGTCGCGATGCTCTGCGCGGGTGATCCGCACGGTGGCCACGACGCCTGCCAGGGGGACAGCGGCGGACCGCTGGTGGCCGGAGGGCGGCTGGTGGGGCTGGTCTCCTGGGGCAGCGGCTGCGGCCGCCCGGACGGCCCCGGCGTCTACACCCGGGTCTCTGCCGTAGCCCCGGCCCTGGACGGAGCCGACGACAGCGGGACGGTGGGGAGTGCGCCCCCGGCCCCCCGGCCCACGGCCGCGCAGGAGCCGTCCGACGGGCCGGGCGCGGCCTCCGTCCACGGCGGAGGCCACGGTGCCGGAGAAGGGCCGCCGGCGGCGGGGCAGGGCACGACGGGGGGCGGCACTGCCTCTCTCGGCCTCGGTGAGCGCACGGCGGACGGCGTGCGCGCGGCGCACCGGGATGGGACAGGAGACCGGCCCGGGAGCCGGTGAATCCTGGCCGCTCCCGGCTCACGAGGGCGGGGTTCAGGGAAGGTGACGGTACGAGAACGGGCGGCTGCTCCTGATTCCAGGGGCAGCCGCCCGTCGGCCGGTCCTGGACCGGCCCTTGGCTCGTCGGTTTCCGTGAGGCGTCAGCGGTCCTCGTCGCCCCCGGTCGTGGGAACGACCGTGAGTCGGTCCGTCTCGTCCTGTATCTCAGCGGCGATCTTCTTGAGTTCCGGCTCGAACTTGCGCCCGTGGTGGGCGCAGAAGAGCAGTTCGCCGCCGCTGATCAGCACGACGCGCAGGTAGGCCTGGGCGCCGCAGCGGTCGCAGCGGTCAGCGGCCGTCAGCGGGCTCGCGGGGGTCAGAACAGTAGTCACGTCGCCTCTTCTCTAGCTCGACGAGCTGTCGTACCAGGGTCAACATCCAACCAGCCCCAAAACGTTCCCGCTCGTGGCTTTTCCTCGAAAAGTTTTCCCGAGGTGGCTGTCTGCTGCCGGTTGGCGGCGAAGGAACCGTATTGCTTCGCTCTACGGATTTCGCGGTTGCATGTCTCGTTCGGTCCTCCCGGCTGGGTTGCCGGTTGTTGATGAGGACGTGCCCGGAGCCTAAATGGTTCATGCCTCGAAGGGAACGTGATGTGCACGTCACCCCATCGAGGGATCGAACACGCATGCGAGCGTGGACTAGCATGACGGATCATGTGGGTGGCGTTACATCGGCTCTACCAGGCCTCGGTACGCTCTGTGCGGCGACCGACGCCCGGGCCTTTACCCCACTTGGCCACATCTGAAATTCAGCGAGGAGCGAACCGCGTGACCGCCGAATCGTCCGTGCCGTCCACTGCGCTGCTGACAGCAGACCGTGACGGCTCCAACTACACCGCGCGGCATCTGCTCGTCCTGGAAGGCCTTGAGGCGGTCCGCAAGCGGCCGGGTATGTACATCGGGTCGACCGACAGCCGTGGCCTGATGCACTGCCTCTGGGAGATCATCGACAACTCGGTCGACGAGGCCCTCGGTGGCCACTGCGACCACATCGAGGTCATCCTCCACGAGGACGGCTCCGTCGAGGTCCGCGACAACGGGCGCGGCATCCCGGTGGACGTCGAGCCCAAGACCGGTCTCTCGGGCGTCGAGGTCGTCATGACCAAGCTGCACGCCGGCGGCAAGTTCGGCGGCGGCTCGTACGCCGCCTCCGGCGGTCTGCACGGCGTCGGCGCCTCCGTGGTCAACGCCCTCTCCGCCCGGCTCGACGTCGAGGTGGACCGCGGCTCGGCGACGCATATGATCAGCTTCCGCCGCGGAGTGCCCGGGATCTTCACCGAGTCCGGGCCGGACGCCCCCTTCGACCCGTCCGGCGGGCTGCTCAAGGGCAAGCGCGTCCCCAAGAACCGCACCGGTACCCGGGTGCGGTACTGGGCGGACCGCCAGATCTTCCTCAAGGACGCCAGGCTCTCCCTGGACACGCTGCACCAGCGGGCGCGCCAGACGGCCTTCCTCGTCCCCGGCCTGACCATCGTGGTCCGTGACGAGCGCGGGGCGGCCGGCGGGGACGGCGAGGGCAAGAGCGTCGAGACCTTCCGCTTCGACGGCGGCATCAGCGAGTTCTGCGAGTACCTCGCCCAGGACAAGGCCGTCTGCGACGTACTGCGCCTGACCGGCCAGGGCACCTTCAAGGAGACCGTGCCGGTCCTCGACGACCGCGGCCACATGACGCCGACCGAGGTCACCCGGGAACTCGGGGTCGACATCGCGCTGCGCTGGGGCACGGGCTACGACACCACGGTCAGGTCCTTCGTGAACATCATCGCCACCCCCAAGGGCGGCACCCATGTCACCGGATTCGAACGCTCCGTGACCAGGACGGTGAACGAGGTGCTCCGCTCCGCGAAGCTGCTGCGCGTCGCCGAGGACGACATCGTCAAGGACGACGCCCTGGAGGGCCTCACCGCCGTCGTGACCGTAAGGCTGGCGGAGCCCCAGTTCGAGGGCCAGACCAAGGAGGTCCTCGGCACCTCGGCCGCCAACCGCATCGTCGCCAATGTGGTCGCCAAGGAGCTCAAGGCCTTCCTGACCTCGACCAAGCGGGACGCCAAGGCCCAGGCCCGTGCCGTCCTGGAGAAGGCAGTGGCCGCCGCGCGTACCCGGATCGCCGCGCGCCAGCACAAGGAGGCGCAGCGGCGGAAGACCGCCCTGGAGTCCTCCTCCCTGCCGGCCAAGCTCGCGGACTGCCGCAGCGACGACGTGGACCGCAGCGAGCTGTTCATCGTCGAGGGCGACTCCGCCCTGGGCACCGCCAAGCTGGCGCGCAACAGCGAGTTCCAGGCGCTGCTGCCGATCCGCGGCAAGATCCTCAACGTCCAGAAGTCGTCCGTCTCCGACATGCTGAAGAACGCCGAGTGCGGGGCGATCATCCAGGTCATAGGAGCCGGTTCGGGCAGGACCTTCGACATCGACGCCGCCCGGTACGGCAAGGTCATCATGATGACTGACGCCGATGTCGACGGCTCGCACATCCGCACGCTGCTGCTGACCCTTTTCCAGCGCTACATGCGGCCGATGGTCGAGGCGGGCAGGGTCTTCGCCGCCGTGCCCCCGCTGCACCGGATCGAGCTGATCCAGCCCAAGAAGGGCCAGGACAAGTACGTCTACACGTACTCGGACAGCGAACTCCGGCAGACCCTGCTGGAGTTCCAGCGCAAGGGAATCCGCTTCAAGGACTCCATCCAGCGCTACAAGGGTCTGGGCGAGATGGACGCGGATCAGCTGGCCGAGACGACCATGGACCCGCGCCACCGCACGCTGCGCCGGATCAACATCGGTGACCTGGAGGCCTCCGAGCAGGTCTTCGACCTCCTGATGGGCAACGAGGTCGCGCCCCGCAAGGAGTTCATCACCACCTCGGCGGCCACCCTGGACCGTTCGCGCATCGACGCGTGACCCCCACTGGGGCGGGGGCGGGCGGGGAGTCCCGGCCGCCCCCGCCCCAGTCGTGTGCGGCTCGTGCGTGGTTCCCGGCCCGGGTCACCTGATGGGGTGAAGAGGGGTGGGAGAAGAGTCCGGGATGTTCCCGCTCTGTCCATCCTTGTTCCTGCGGACCGAAACGGTTCGCTGACAAGGAGAGTTGAGCGTGGAGAAACAGGAAGGGCGGGATGCCGCCGCGGTACGGATCGACGATCCCTGGTACGACGCCCTCGCGGGCGGCTGGGACGACCCCGACGCCGCGGACGACGAGGGGTGCGCCCGTTCGTCCGTCCCCGGGCAGCGGCCCGGCGCCGGGCAGCAACACGCGTCCGGCCCCAGCGCTGCCGAGATCTATCTGCAGGTGCAGCGCAGCCCGGCCTTCCAGGAAGTACGCGGCCGCTACCGGCGCTTCGTCGTACCGGCCACGCTCGGATTCCTCCTCTGGTACCTGGCCTATGTGGTGGCCGCCGTCTCCGCGCCCGGTCTGATGGCCACCCCGGTCACGGGCCCGCTGAACGTCGCGATGGTCGCCGGCCTCGCCCAGTTCCTCACCACCTTTGTGCTGACCTGGGCCTATGCCCGGCACGCGCGGCTCAAGCGGGACCGGGTCGCCCTCGATCTGCGATGGGACACACAGGAGATGACCCGCGGAGCGGAGCGTTGAACGGCGACCACCAGGCCCTTGCGCTCGTGCTGTTCAGCGCCTTCATCGCCGCCACGCTCGGCATCACGACCTGGGTGAGCCGTAACAGGCGTGGCTCGGCAGAGGAGTTCTACGCCGGAGGGCGGCTGTTCTCCCCGATGGAGAACGGATTCGCCATCGCCGGCGACTACATGTCGGCCGCATCCTTCCTCGGGATCTCGGGCCTCATCGCGCTCTTCGGGTACGACGGGATGCTCTACTCGGTCGGCTTCCTGGTGGCCTGGCTCGTGGTGCTCTTCCTGGTCGCCGAACTGGTCCGCAACTGCGGCCGGTTCACCCTGGCCGATGTGCTGGCCTCGCGGATGAGCGAGCGAAAAGTCCGGATCGCGTCGGGAACTTCCTCGGTGGTCGTGTCCGTTCTCTACCTGGTTGCGCAGATGGTGGGGGCCGGGTCCCTCGTCGCGCTTCTGCTGGGCGGGACGAGCGAGGCGGCGCGCTCGTGGACCGTTGTCGGCGTGGGTGCCCTGATGGTGATCTATGTGTCGATGGGAGGGATGCGAGCGACCACCTGGATCCAGATCGTGAAGGCCGTGCTGCTGATGGCCGGCGCGGTGACGATGACCGTGCTCGTGCTGCTGCGCTTCGGCGGGGACGTCGGCGGGCTGCTGTCCACCGCCGCCGAACGCAGCGGTCACGGCGAGGACTTCCTCGCACCGGGCCTGCGCTACGGCGGGGACTGGACGTCCCGGCTGGACTTCATCAGCCTCGGCGTGGCGCTGGTACTGGGCACGGCGGGACTGCCGCACATCCTGTCGCGCTTCTACACGGTGCCGACGGCCCGGGCTGCCCGGCGCTCGGTCGTCTGGTCCATCGGCCTGATCGGCAGCTTCTATCTCATGACGATCGTGCTCGGCTTCGGCGCCGCCGCCGTGGTCGGCACGGACCGGGTCCGCGAGTCCAACGCGGCGGGGAACACCGCCGTACCACTGCTGGCACTCGACCTCGGAGGCGGGGCGGGTTCCACGGGGGGCACGGTCCTGTTCGCGGTGGTCGCCGCCATCGCGTTCGCGACCATCCTCGCGGTCGTCGCCGGTATCACGCTGGCCTCGTCGGTCTCCGTCGCCCACGACCTGTACGCCTCCCTGCGCCGCCGCCCGGCGCAGGGCGGCGCACGGAAGGAGGGTGGCGGGGAGCGGCGGGAGTACAGCGAAGTCGCGGTCGCCCGGCTGGCCGCGGCCGGTATCGGCGCGGTGGCGATCGGTCTGGGCCTGCTCGCCCAGGACCTCAACGTGGCCTTCCTGGTGGGCCTGGCGTTCGCGGTCGCCGCCTCCGCGAACCTCCCGGTGCTGCTGTACTCGCTGTTCTGGCGGGGCTTCACCACCCGTGGGGCGGTGTGGTCGGTGTACGGAGGGCTGGTGCCGGCGGTGGCGCTGGTCGTGCTGTCGCCGGTCGTGTCGGGGAGCGAGCAGTCGCTCTTCCCGGGGCTGGACTTCCAGCTCTTCCCGCTGGAGAACCCCGGGCTGGTGTCGATCCCGCTCGGCTTCCTCGCGGGCTGGATCGGCACGGTCACCTCCTCCGAGCCGCCGGACGAAGCCCGGCACGCGGAGACGGAGGTCCGCGCACTGACGGGCGCGGGCGCGGTCTGACGCGGGCGGAGCCCGGCGGGGGCGGCGTGGCTCGCCCGTGCGGGTGGGCCCTGCCTGGGCTTGTCCTGGTGCGGCTCTGCTTGAGGGGGCGTTACCGGGGAGGGGCACCTTGGCGACGTAGGCCGCGTGGGTCTCCGTGACGCGGGTGTGGTCGTCAACGACGAGTACGCCGGTGGTCACGGCTGCGCCGGCTCCCTCGGGGTGGGCCCGGCGGGCGGCGCCCCGGTGGTGGGGGTGTCTGCCCCGGCCCCGGCCCCGGCCCCGGCCTCGGCGGTCGGTGGGCCTGCCGTGGGGGCGTCGGACGGCGTGTCCGTCGGGGTGTCCGAGAGGGCCTCCGGGAGGACGACGACGAACTCGGCTCCGCCGGTCACGGAGTCGTGGACCCGCGCGCTGCCGCCCTGGCGCTCGGCGAGGCGGCGGACCAGCGCCAGGCCCAGACCGCGCCTGCCGTGTGCCGGCAGCTCCTTCGTGGACCAGCCCTCCGTGAAGATCAGCTCCCGCCGGTCGGCCGGTACACCGGGCCCGCTGTCCGCGATACGCAGCAGGGCGGTGCGGCCGTCCGCCCGGAGGTCGACCTCGACCGAGGCGTCCGGGGTGCCCGCGGCGGCGTCGAGCGCGTTGTCGACCAGGTTCCCCACGACGGTGACCAGCCCCTGCGGGTCCACCAGCCGGTCCGGGAGCAGGGCGGACGGGGTCATGCGCAGCGAGACGCCCCGCTCGGCCGCGACCGTCGCCTTGCCCACCAGCAGCGCGGCGAGCAGTGGATCGTGCACCCGCTCGGTGACCTGCTCGGCGGTCGCCCGGTGCACGCCCACCACCTCGGTCACGTACTCCATCGCGTCCTCGTGCATCCCCAGTTCCAGGAGCCCCAGCAGGATGTGCATACGGTTGGCGTGTTCGTGGTCCTGGGCGCGCAGGGCGTCGATCAGCCCACGGGTGGAGTCCAGTTCGCGGCCGAGCCGCTCCAGCTCGGTCCGGTCCCTCAGGGTGACGACCGCCCCGCCGTCGTCCGTGGGCATCCGGTTGGCCACGAGCACCCGGCTCCCGCGGACGGTCAGCAGGTCCGTGCCGGTCACCCGGCCCGCCAGGACCTCGGTGGTCCGCCCCTCGCCGAGCGCCTCGTCCAGGGTCTGTCCGGTGACGTCCGGGCCCACGGACAGCAGGCGCTGGGCCTCGTCGTTCAGCAGCCTGATCCGTCGGGTGCCGTCGAGGGCGACGAATCCCTCCCGGATGCCGTGCAGCATGGCCTCGCGCTCCGCCAGCAGCGCGGAGATGTCGGAGAAGGCCAGGTCGTGGGTCTGCCGCTGGAGTCTGCGGGAGATCAGACAGGCGGCGAGCGCGCCCACTGCCAGCGCGCCGCCCGCGTAGGCGAGGAGTCCCGGGATCGCCGCGAGGAGTCGCGCCCGGACGCTGTCGTACTCGATGCCGACCGAGACGGCGCCCACGATGCGGCCCTCGTCGTCCCGGAGCGGCACCTTGCCGCGGGCGGACCGGCCGAGGGTGCCGTCGTCGATCTCCCGCACCTCCCGTCCGGCGAGGGCGTCGCTGGGATCGGTGGAGACGATCCGCCCGATCTCGGTCACCGAGGTGTGCGACCAGCGCACCCCGCTGGTGTCCATGACGACGACGTACTCCGCGCCGGTCGCGGCCCGGATGCGTTCGGCCGCGCGCTGTACGGCGCCGTCGGCGTCCGGCCGGGAGGCGGTCAGTTCACCGGCCAGCTCCGGGGAGGCCGTGGTCTGCGCGATCGCGAGGGCGCGGCGCATGGCCTGGTCGTCGAGCTGGTCGCTGAGCGGGGCCAGGAACAGCCCGGTGACCAGCGCCGTGACACCGGTGGCGACGGCGAGCTGCATCAGCAGGACCTGGGCGAAGACCCGCTGCGGCCAGCCGATCCGGCGGCGCCGGGTGGGAGCGGTCGGTGCGGGACACATGCGGTGAACCGTAGACGGGACCGCCCGCTCTCCGGAACTGCCTCCGCCCCGCCCGGCCGCCGGTCACGCGAACTACCCGCCGGGACACCCAGGCTCCGACCGCGCCGAGCGAGCCGGCCCTCACCGCGCCCGCCCCGGTCGGGTGCGGCTCACCTGGACGGCGTCCACGGACACCACCGGTGTGACCGGCTACGACGTCGCCGACTACCGCACCATCGACCCCGCCTTCGGCACTCTCGGCGAGGCCGAGGAACTGATCGCCGAGGCCCGTGAACTCGGCATCCGCACCACCGTCGGCATCGTCCCCAACCATGTCTCCGACCGGCAAGCCTGGTTCCGCGCGGCCCTCGCCGCCGGGTCCGGCAGCCCGGAGCGCGAGCTGTTCCACTTCCGGCCCGGCCGCGGCGAGCACGGCGAACTCCCGCCCAACGACTGGCCGTCCCGCGCCCGGCCGGACGGCTGCCGTGCGCGGTCAACCTCGGGGCCGTGCCCGTGGGCCTGCCGGAGCACCGGGCCCTGCTGCCGGCCGGCGGGCCGCTGGACGCGGACGGGCGGCTGCCCCTCGACACGGCAGTGTGGCTGAGGGCCTGACGGCCGGGCCGGCGTGCGCCCCGGGCGCCCGTGGCGCACGCCTATCCTGGTCCCGGTCCGCACGATGTCCGTCCACGAGGTGCGCAAGTGAGCGAGAGCACGTCCCCGAGCCCGAGCGGCCAGATCCCCGTCGTCGTCCTGGCGGGCTTCCTCGGTTCGGGCAAGACGACCCTGCTCAACCACCTCCTCCGGCGCAACCGGGGCAACCGCATCGGGGTCGTCGTCAACGACTTCGGGGCCATCGAGATCGACGCCATGACGGTCGCCGGGCAGGTCGGCTCCACCATCTCCTTCGGCAACGGCTGCCTGTGCTGTGCCGTCGACGCGAGCGAGCTGGACGACTACCTGGAGAAGCTGACCGGCCCCGACGCGCGGATCGACGTCGTCGTCATCGAGGCGTCCGGGCTCGCCGAGCCCCAGGAACTCGTCCGCATGATCCTCGCCAGTGAGAACCCGCGCGCCGTCTACGGGGGCCTCGTCGAGGTGGTCGACGCCGCCGAGTTCGACGCCACCCGCGCCCGGCACCCCGAGATCGACCGGCACCTGGCCATCGCCGACCTCGTCGTCCTCAACAAGACCGACCGCGTCGGTGAGGAGGCGGTCCGGCGGCTGCGGGAGACCCTCGACGGGCTGAGCGCGGGCACGCCCGTCGTGGAGACGCGCCACGGGCGGATCGACCCCGGGCTCCTCCTCGACCCGGCCCTGCGCCCGGACCACGACCCCGCCGTCCGCCAGCTCTCCTTCGAGGACCTGTACGCGGACGCCTACGACGCCGAGCACCACGGCGGGTGCGCGGAGGCCGGCCACGAGCATCTGCACACGGCCTACGAGAGCGTCTCGGCGGCCTTCGACGAACCCCTGCACCCGCGCCGGCTGATGGACTTCCTGGACACCCGCCCGCCCGGCCTCTACCGGATCAAGGGCTTCGTGGACCTCGGTGAGGCCGATCCCCGCAACCGGTACACCGTGCACGCGGTCGGCCGCTTCCTGCGCTTCTACCCCGAGCCCTGGCCGGACGGCGACGCGCCCCGGCGCACCGAGCTCGTCCTCATCGGCTCGGGGATCGACGCGGAGGCCCTGCGCAAGGAACTCACCGCCTGCGTCCGGACCGGGCGCCCCGAGGACGTCCCGGACGAGCGCAGCATGTGGGGCCTGCTGCGCTACGTCCAGGGCGACCCCGACGACACGGAGCCCGCGCCCGGCACCGAAGGCTGACCGGCCGGGTGCCGACCGGCCGGGGCGCCCGGGCCCGGACGGCGAGGGGCTAACCGGCCGGAGGCGCCTCGGTGACCGGCCCCGCCAGCACCGCGACCGGCGAGCTCAGGGGCGTGCCCGAACCGTCACGGCGCGGATCGGGGTCCGGCAGCTCCGCCGGGCTGCCGTTCTTCTGCGCGGCCCGGACCGGCACCGCGCCCGCCCACGCCAGCACCAGCACGTCCTCGCCCTTCAGGAACCGCTGGCAGCGCACCCCGCCCGTCGCCCGCCCCTTGCGCGGATACTGGTCGAAGGGCGTCAGCTTCGCCGTCGTCGGCCCGTCCACCAGGGTGCCGCGCGATCCCGCGACCGTGAACACCACCGCCTGAGCCGATGGATCGACCGCCGTGAACGACAGCACCTCGGCGCCCTCCGCGAGCTTGATGCCCGCCATACCGCCGGCCGCCCGGCCCTGCGGCCGCACCTGCGCGGCCGGATAGCGCAGCAACTGCGCGTCGGAGGTGATGAAGACCAGATCCTCCTCGCCGGTGCGCAGCTCCGTGCCGCCGACGATCCGGTCCCCCTCCCGCAGGGACATGACCTCCAACTCGTCCTTGTTCGACGGGTAGTCCGGGACGACCCGCTTCACCACCCCCTGGAGGGTGCCGAGGGCGAGACCGGGGGAGGACTCGTCGAGGGCGGTGAGGCAGACCACCGTCTCGTCCGCCTCCAGGGAGAGGAACTCGGTGACCGGCGCCCCACCCGTGAGGTTGGGGCCCGTCGCGGTGTCCGGGAGCTGCGGCAGATCGATCACCGACAGCCGCAGCAGCCGCCCGGCCGAGGTCACCGCGCCCACCTCGCCCCGCTGGGTGCCGAGGGCGGCGGAGACGACGACGTCGTGCTTGGCGCGCCGGCCCGGATCCGCCGGGAGCGGCTCGGCGGTCGCGGTGCGGGCCAGCAGACCGGTGGAGGACAGCAGTACCCGGCACGGGTCGTCCGCGACCTGGAGGGAGGCGGCCGGCGCCGGGGTGCCCGCCGACTCCAGCAGGACCGTGCGGCGGGGGGTGCCGAACTTCTTGGCCACCGCGCCCAGTTCGGAGGAGACCAGCTTGCGCAGCTCCGCGTCCGACTCCAGGATTCCGGTCAGCTCGTCGATCTCGCCGTTGAGCCGGTCCCGCTCGCTCTCCAGCTCGATCCGGTCGAACTTGGTCAGCCGGCGCAGCGGAGTGTCCAGGATGTACTGCGTCTGCACATCGCTCAGCGAGAAGCGCTCGATCAGGCGCTCCTTGGCCTGCGCGCTGTTCTCGCTGGAGCGGATCAGGCGGATGACCTCGTCGATGTCGAGCAGCGCGACGAGCAGGCCCTCGACCAGGTGCAGCCGGTCGCGGCGCTTGGTGCGCCGGAACTCGCTGCGCCGCCGGACGACCTCGAAGCGGTGGTCGAGGTAGACCTCCAGCAGCTCCTTGAGCCCGAGGGTCAGGGGCTGGCCGTCGACCAGGGCGACGTTGTTGATGCCGAAGGACTCCTCCATCGGCGTCAGCTTGTAGAGCTGCTCCAGCACGGCCTCGGGGATGAAGCCGTTCTTGATCTCGATGACCAGCCGCAGGCCGTGCTCGCGGTCGGTCAGGTCCTTGACGTCCGCGATGCCCTGGAGCTTCTTCGCGCCGACCAGGTCCTTGATCTTGGCGATGACCTTCTCCGGGCCGACCGCGAAGGGGAGTTCGGTGACGACCAGGCCCTTGCGGCGGGCGGAGACCGTCTCCACCGAGACCGTGGCGCGGATCTTGAAGGTGCCGCGGCCCGTCTCGTACGCGTCCTTGATGCCGGCCAGGCCGACGATCCGGCCGCCGGTCGGCAGGTCGGGGCCCGGGACATGGCGCATCAGGGTGTCGAGGTCGGCGTTGGGGTGCCGGATCAGATGCCTCGCGGCCGCGATCACCTCGCCCAGGTTGTGCGGGGGCATGTTGGTGGCCATGCCGACCGCGATCCCGGAGGCGCCGTTGACCAGCAGGTTCGGGTAGGCCGCGGGGAGGGCGGCCGGCTCCTGCTCCTGCCCGTCGTAGTTGGAATGGAAGTCGACCGTGTCCTCGTCGATCGACTCCGTCATCAGACCCGTCGCGTCGGCCATCCGGCACTCGGTGTACCGCATGGCGGCCGGCGGGTCGTCGTTGCCCAGGGAGCCGAAGTTGCCGTGGCCGTCGACCAGGGGGAGGCGCATGGAGAAGGGCTGCGCCATCCGCACCAGGGCGTCGTAGATCGAGGCGTCGCCGTGCGGGTGCAGCTTGCCCATGACCTCGCCGACGACGCGGGCGCACTTCACATAGCCGCGGTCGGGGCGCAGGCCCATCTCGTTCATCTGGTAGACGATGCGGCGGTGCACCGGCTTCATACCGTCACGGGCGTCGGGCAGGGCGCGGGAGTAGATCACCGAGTACGCGTACTCGAGGAAGGAGCCCTGCATTTCGTCCACGACGTCGATGTCGAGGATCTTCTCCTCGAACTCCTCCGGCGGTGGGGTCTTCGTGCTGCGGCGGGCCATCGCGGCTGCTGCTCCTTCACGTACCAGTCTGAATCCGACGCGCACCATTGTGGACCGTCCCACCGACAACGCCCCGGCGACCCGGAAGAGGGACGCGGTGCGCGGACGGGAACTTCGCCAGGGCTCGGTGCGCTTGCATAGGGTGGCAGGACTCTTTCACATCGCGATCGAAGGGACGTACATGCCCATGGGTCACACGGCCACAGGCGAGGCCGGCTCCGGCGGCCTGACAGCGACCGAGCACCGGCTGGCCAACGGTCTGCGCGTGGTGCTCTCCGAGGACCACCTGACCCCGGTCGCCGCGGTGTGCCTCTGGTACGACGTGGGCTCCCGCCACGAGGTCGAGGGCCGCACGGGCCTCGCGCACCTCTTCGAGCACCTGATGTTCCAGGGCTCCGGGCAGGTGAAGGGGAACGGCCACTTCGAGCTGGTCCAGGGCGCCGGCGGCTCCCTCAACGGCACCACCAGCTTCGAGCGCACCAACTACTTCGAGACCATGCCGACCCACCAGCTCGAACTGGCCCTCTGGCTGGAGGCGGACCGCATGGGCTCCCTGCTGGCCGCCCTCGACGAGGAGTCGATGGAGAACCAGCGCGACGTGGTGAAGAACGAACGCCGCCAGCGCTACGACAACGTGCCCTACGGCACGGCCTTCGAGAAGCTGACCGCCCTCGCCTACCCGGAGGGCCACCCGTACCACCACACGCCGATCGGGTCGATGGCCGACCTGGACGCCGCGACCCTGGAGGACGCCCGCGCGTTCTTCCGCACCTACTACGCGCCGAACAACGCGGTCCTCTCCGTGGTCGGCGACATCGACCCCGAGCAGACCCTCGCCTGGATCGAGAAGTACTTCGGCTCCATCCCCTCCCACGACGGCAAGCAGCCGCCGCGCGACGGCACCCTGCCGGACACCATCGGCCGCCAGCTGCGCGAGGAGGTCGTCGAGGAGGTGCCCGCCCGCGCCCTGATGGCCGCCTACCGCCTCCCGCACGACGGCACCCGCGAGTGCGACGCCGCCGACCTGGCCCTCACCGTCCTCGGCGGCGGCGAGTCCTCCCGGCTGCACAACCGCCTGGTCCGCCGCGACCAGACCGCCGTCGCCGCCGGCTTCGGGCTGCTGCGCCTGGCCGGCGCCCCCTCCCTCGGCTGGCTGGACGTGAAGACGTCCGGCGGTGTCGAGGTCCCCCGCATCGAGGCCGCCGTCGACGAGGAGCTGGCCCGCTTCGCGGCCGAGGGCCCGACGCCGGAGGAGATGGAGCGCGCGCAGGCCCAGCTGGAGCGCGAATGGCTGGACCGGCTCGGCACGGTGGCCGGCCGGGCCGACGAACTGTGCCGCTTCGCCGTGCTGTTCGGCGACCCGCAGCTCGCGCTCACGGCTGTGCAGCGCGTCCTCGACGTCACCGCCGAGGAGGTCCAGGCCGTCGCCAAGGCCCGGCTGCACCCCGACAACCGCGCCGTCCTCGTCTACGAGCCGCTGGCCGCCGACGAGACCGACGAGAGCGCCGACGCCGGCAACGCCGGTGCCGAGACCGCAGAGAACAACGCCACCGAGGGGGCGGACCAGTGAGCGACGCTGCCGTGACCATGGAGTTCCACCCGCAGCCCACGGCCGGCGAGGCCCGCCCCTGGGCCTTCCCCGCGCCCGAGCGCGGCACCCTGGCCAACGGGCTGACCGTGCTGCGCTGCGACCGCCCCGGCCAGCAGGTCGTCGCGGTCGAGATCCTGCTCGACGCCCCGCTCGACGCCGAGCCCGCGGAGCTGGACGGCGTGGCCACCATCATGGCCCGCGCCCTGTCCGAGGGCACCGACAAGCACAGCGCCGAGGAGTTCGCCGCCGAGCTGGAGCGCTGCGGCGCCACCCTCGACTCGATGGCCGACCACCCGGGCGTACGGGTCTCCCTGGAGGTGCCCGCCTCCCGGCTGGCCAAGGGCCTCGGCCTGCTCGCCGACGCCCTGCGCGCCCCGGCCTTCGACGAGGGCGAGGTGGGCCGGCTGGTCCGCAACCGCCTGGACGAGATCCCGCACGAGATGGCCAACCCGGCCCGCCGCGCCGCCAAGCAGCTCTCCGCCGAGCTGTTCCCGGCCGCGCTGCGTGTCTCCCGCCCCCGCCAGGGCACCGAGGAGACGGTCTCCCGGATCGACGCCGCCGCCGTGCGGGCGTTCTACAGCGCGCACGTCCGCCCCTCGACCGCCACCTGTGTGATCGTCGGCGACCTCACGGGCGTCGACGTGGACGCGGTGCTCGACGAGACCCTGGGCGCCTGGACGGGCGACAAGGCCGTCCCGCACCGGGTCCCCGCGGTCACCGCCGACGACACCGGCCGCGTGGTGATCGTGGACCGTCCCGGCGCGGTGCAGACCCAGCTGCTCATCGGCCGGATCGGCCCGGACCGCCACGACAGCGTCTGGCCGGCCCAGGTGCTCGGCACCTACTGCCTCGGCGGCACCCTGACGTCGCGTCTGGACCGCGTCCTGCGTGAGGAGAAGGGGTACACCTACGGCGTCCGGGCCTTCGGCCAGGTGCTGTTGTCCGCCGCGGACGGCTCGGGCGCGTCGATGCTGGCCATCAGCGGTTCCGTGGACACGCCCAACACCGGCCCCGCCCTGGACGACCTGTGGAAGGTGCTGCGCACCCTCGCGGCCGAGGGGCTCACGGACGCCGAGCGGGACGTGGCCGTGCAGAACCTCGTCGGCGTCGCCCCGCTGAAGTTCGAGACGGCGGCCTCCGTCGCCGCCACCCTCGCGGACCAGGTGGAGCAGTCCCTTCCGGACGACTACCAGGCCCAGTTGTACGCCCGGCTGGCCGCCACCGGCACGGTCGAGGCGACGGCCGCCGCGGTCAACGCCTTCCCGGTGGACCGCCTGGTCACCGTGCTGGTGGGCGACGCGGCGCAGATCGCGGAGCCCGTGAAGGCCCTCGGTATCGGCGAGGTGACCGTCGTCACCGGCTGAGCCGGCGGCCCGCAGCCCGCGGCCCGGCTCCGGAGCGGGGACACAAGCCGCACAACCGGATGAAAGGGGACCCCGACACTGTCCGTAGTGTCGGGGTTTCTCCGTTCTTCATGAGGTTTTTCCTTCATGTGGTGCTGGGTGCCGCTATGGGGTGTGGCATGCGCTACAAATCAGGCTGTCCGTTTGGTGATTGAGTGATCGGCTGCCTAGCGTCTTTCCGGCTGTTCGCCGAGAAGCCCGCCGCGTCCGCGGCACGGACAGTCATCGCCGAGTCCCCGTCCGGCGCGAGCCTGGGGAGCCGGGGACCCACGTCCCTGGGGTGAATCGGAAGCCTTCGTCCGCGGAGGCGACCGTAGGAGACCTTCCTGCTCCGAACCCGTCAGCTAACCCGGTAGGCGAGAAGGAAGGAAAGGAACCAGCCTCTCCATGGCGTTCACCCGTGCCACCGGGAAGCACCGTGCCCCGAGCCGTCTGACGCGCAGGACCGCGAGCCTCGCCGGCGTCGCGACCATCGCCACCACCGGCGTCATCGGCACCCTCGCCTCCCCGGCGCTCGCCGCCGAGGCCGAGGCCGCCTCCGTCGAGGACACCGGCCTCACCCAGGTCGTCTCCGTCGGCACCCTCGCCGACGAGATAGCCGACCAGGCCGCCGCCCAGCAGCAGGCCGCCGAGGAGGCCGAGGCCAAGGCCCGCGCCGAGGCGGAGGCCAAGCGCAGGGCCGAGGCCCGCGCCAAGGAGGCCCGGGAGGCCAAGGAGCGCGCCGCCCGCGAGGCCGAGCGCAAGCGCCTGAACTCCTTCCGGCTGCCGATCGCCGGCTCGTACGTCACCACCGGCTACCAGACCGGCGGCAGCCTCTGGTCCTCCGGCAGCCACTCCGGCGTCGACTTCCGCGCCCCCATGGGCAGCTCCGTCGTCGCGGTCGGCTCCGGCACGGTCGTCGAGGCCGGCTGGGGCGGCGCGTACGGCAACAACGTCGTGCTGAGGATGAACGACGGCACCTACACCCAGTACGGGCACCTCTCCTCGGTCTCCGTCTCCGTGGGCCAGCAGGTCGTGCCCGGCCAGCAGCTCGGCCTCTCCGGCTCCACCGGCAACTCCACCGGCCCGCACCTCCACTTCGAGGCCCGCACCACGGCCGAGTACGGCTCCGACATGAACCCGGTCGCCTACCTCCGCGCCCGCGGTGTGAACGTCTGAGGCGCCGCGCACGAGCGACTGCTTCCGCCCGCAGGCCCCCGGCACCGAGCCGGGGGCCTGGGGCGCTCCTGCCGCCCTCCGCCGGCTTCGCGCCGTACGCATTCCACCGGTTCCGGCCAAAAGTCCTGAAGATTATGCCGTGGATTCCCGCGGTCCTTCGGAAAAGCCCGGCGGCTGGAATAGAGTCTCGGCACACGAGTCAATCGGTGCAGCTTTTCGTGCGATCCACGGAGGTCCGGCCATGCGCATTCCCGCGCACTCTGTATGCACGGCGATCCGGGACGACATCGTCTCCGGGGTCTTCGCGCGGGGCAGCCGCCTGACCGAGGAGCAGCTCGCCCGCCGCTACGGGGTCTCCCGGGTCCCGGTGCGCGAGGCGCTGCGCACGCTGGAGTCCGAGGGCTTCGTCGTCACCCGCCGGCACGCCGGTGCGCATGTCGCGGAGCCCACCGAGCAGGAGGCGGCCGACCTGCTGGAGATCCGGCTGCTGCTGGAGCCGCTCGCCGCGGCGCGGGCGGCGCAGCGGCGCACCGAGGCGCATCTGAAGGTGCTGCGCGGCCTGGTGCGGCTGGGCCAGGACCGGGCGCGCCGGGGGCAGGGCGAGGATCTGCGGTCGCTGGGGGGCTGGTTCCACGAGACGCTGGCGCAGGCCTGCGGCAGCCCGGGGCTGACCGCGCTGCTGACCCAGCTGCGTCACAAGATCGCCTGGATGTACTCCGTGGAGCAGCCCGCCGCTCCGGTGGAGGCCTGGGCCGAGCACGGCGCGATCGTGGACGCGGTCGCCCGCGGCGACGTGGAACGGGCGCGGGCGCTGACTTCCCTGCACGCGGAGCGGGCCGCGGGGGCGCACCGGCTGCGGCGGACGGAGCGTGTGAGGACTTCGCAACATCCCGTAAACACCGGCAGCGTCCGGCATTAACAAAAGGGCCGTATACAAGCCGTATACAAAGGGTGGGCATTCTTTGCCCGCTCCCTTTTTCGCGCCCTTTCTGCTTTCCGTGGAATTCCCGGTGCCCGGACACGGAAAAGCCGCGGCCCCCGCCAAGGGTGCCGCGGCTTCCGGGTTTGTACGGGCCGGTGGCTGCCGGGTCAGACCGTCTCGGGCAGCTCGTCCAGGCCCTCGGCGACCAGCTTGGCCAGACGGTCGAGCGCGGCCTCGGCGTCGGGGGCGTCCGAGGCGAGGACGATCTCCTCGCCGCCCTGGGCGCCCAGGCCCAGCACGGCCAGCATCGAGGCGGCGTTGACCGGGCTGCCGTCGGCCTTGGCGATCGTCACGGGGACGCCGGAGGCCGTGGCGGCCCGGACGAAGATGGAAGCGGGGCGGGCGTGGAGGCCCTCGGCCCAGCCGACATTGACGCGACGCTCAGCCATGGTGTTGCCCTTCGAGTGCTACGGGTTGTCTAGACCAGTGTGGCATATGGTGCGGCGTGCTCCCGCCGGGGCGCGGAGCCCCGGCAGCAGGGCCGAACGGCGTTCCCAGCCTGCCTGTCCACAACCCGGCACGCGACCGGTGGCACCGCCGTACGCTTGCCCCATGCAGACCGAGCCGGAGCACGCCTACCCGGACCACTGGGAGGCCGACGTCGTCCTGCGCGACGGCGGGACGGCCCGGATCCGCCCCATCACCACCGAGGACGCGGACCGCCTCGTCAGCTTCTACGAGCAGGTCTCCGACGAGTCGAAGTACTACCGCTTCTTCGCGCCCTACCCCCGGCTCTCGGACAAGGACGTCCACCGCTTCACCCATCACGACTACGTGAACCGGGTGGGCCTCGCGATGACCGTGGGCGACGAGTTCATCGCGACCGTCCGCTACGACCGGATCGACGAGCAGGGCCGGCCGGCCGAGGCGCCGGCGGACGAGGCGGAGGTCGCCTTCCTCGTCCAGGACGCCCACCAGGGCCGGGGCGTCGCCTCGGCCCTTCTCGAACACATCGCGGCGGTCGCCCGCGAGCGTGGCATCCGCCGGTTCGCGGCGGAGGTGCTGCCCGCCAACAGCAAGATGATCAAGGTATTCCGGGACGGCGGATACACCCAGCGGCGCAGCTTCGAGGACGGGGCCGTCCGGCTGACCCTGGAGCTGGAGCCCACCGCGAAGTCCCTCGCGGTGCAGCGCGGCCGCGAGCAGCGCGCCGAGGCGCGCTCGGTGCAGCGGCTGCTCACTCCGGGGTCGGTCGCGGTCGTCGGCGTCAGCCGCCGGGAGGGCGGGGTGGGCCGCACGGTCCTGCGCAACCTGCTGGGCGCGGGCTTCACCGGCCGCGTCCACGCGGTGAACCGGGCCTTCCCCGAGGACCTGGTCACCATCGACGGCGTGCCCGCGGTGCGCTCCCTCGGCGAGATCGACGGGCCCGTGGACCTCGCCGTCGTCGCCGTGCCCGCCGAGCGGGTGCCGGAGGCGGTCGCGGACTGCGGCGAGCACGGCGCGCAGGGGCTCGTCGTCCTCAGCGCGGGATACGCGGAGAGCGGGCCGGAGGGGCGGGAGCGGCAGCGCGAACTGGTCCGGCTGGCCCGCTCGTACGGTATGCGGCTCATCGGGCCGAACGCGTTCGGCATCATCAACACCGCGGACGCCGTCCGGCTCAACGCCTCCCTGGCCCCGGAGTCGCCCGCGGCCGGGCGCATCGGCCTGTTCACCCAGTCCGGCGCGATCGGCATCGCGCTGCTGGCCGGGCTGCACCGGCGGGGCGCGGGCCTGTCCTCGTTCATCTCCTCCGGCAACCGCGCGGACGTCTCCGGGAACGACTTCCTCCAGTACTGGTACGAGGACGCGGGCACGGACGTGGTCCTCCTCTATCTGGAGTCCATCGGCAACCCCCGCAAGTTCACCCGGCTCGCGCGGCGCACGGCGGCGGTGAAGCCGGTCGTGGTGGTGAAGGGCGCGCGGCACAGCGGCAGCGCGCCGGCCGGGCACGCCGTCCCGACCACCCGCATCCCGGACGCGACGGTCGGCGCGCTGCTGAGCCAGGCGGGGGTCATCCGGGTCGACACGGTGACGGAACTGGTCGACGCGGGCCTGATGCTGGCGGGCCAGCCGCTGCCGGCGGGCCCCCGGGTCGCGATCCTCGGCAACTCCGAGTCCCTGGGGCTCCTCGCCTACGACGCCTGCCTCACGGAAGGACTCCGTCCGCTGCCACCGGTGGACCTCACCACGGCGGCGACCCCGGCGGACTTCCGCGCGGCGCTGACCCGGGCGCTGGACGACGGCGGTTGCGACGCGGTGATCGTCACCGCGATCCCCTGGGTCGGCGAGAACGGAGCCACCGCCTCCGGCGACGGCGAGGACCTCGCGGCGGCCCTCACCGACGCCTCCGCCACCAGCCCGGCGAAGCCGGTCGCGGTCGTCCACGTCGAAATGGGCGCCCTGGCGGACGCGCTCGCGGCGGCGTCGTCCACATCCCCGTCCCGGCGCGGGGGCGGGGGGACGGCGGGGGCGCCGCGGTCGGTCGCCGCCGCGTCCGGTGACCGGAACGCCGAGGTGTCCGCCTCCCTACCCGCCGGGCCCGGGCCCGGCGCGGGCACGCCGTCGGCTTCCGCCGGAGGCCCGGAGCGGGCACCGGATCCGGGAGCCGGGCCCAGCACTCCGCCCGGCGCGGGCGCGGCCTCCGACCGGGGCCCGGCGACGGGGCCGGGTGCTGCGGCACCGCCGCCCGGCGCGGGCGCCTCGGCGAACCACCCCGGCGATGCGGCACCGGGGCCCGGCGTGGGTGTGGCCCGCGGCGCGGAGGCGGGGCGGTCCCCGGCTCGGGCGACCGAGGTCGGCCCCGCAGTGCCGCCGCACGGCGCGGGCGTGTGGGCGTCCCGGGATGACTCGGCCTCCCGCGAGGGGGCGGAGCCCGCTGGGGATCGGACCGCCGCGCCGATGGGCGGGCCCCAGGGTGTGCACGGCGCTGGCGCGACCCCGCCGCCCGGCGCGGAGCCTGTGAACGGGCCCGGTGGCGCGGGCGCGTCTCCCTCCCGTGGCGGCCGGGGCTCCGGCGAGGCTCCGGGCCGCCCGGCGGGGCCGGAGACCAGCCCGGCGGGGCCGGGCCCGGCCCCTGGCGCGGGCGCGCCTCCCGCCGCCGGGGCGGACCGCGGTGGAGCGGTGTCTCCTGCCGCCGGGCCGGGCGCCGCCGGATCGGCCGAAGCCCGCCCGGCAGGCTCCCCGGCACCCCCCGGCGCGGGCGCGCCCCCCGCCGGGGCGGGCCGCGAGCAGGGGGCCGCCGCCGACAACCCCCGCGGCCCCCGCGCCTGGTTCGGGCTGCGGCGGAACGGGCGCATCCGGGCCGCGGAAGCGGCAGGCCCGGGGAGCGGTGCGCCGCGCCCCGGCAGCGGCCGGGGCGAGCCGACGGCCCCCGGCCGCGACGCTCCCGCACCGGCCGGTGCTCCCGCGCGCCCAGCCCCGCCCCCGCCGCCCGGGAGCGGCGGTGCCGAGGCCGTCGAGGCCGCGCCCGTCGTGGCGCCCGCGCCGGGTGCGCGCCGGATTCCCGCGTATCCGGCCGCCGAGCGGGCCGTCCGCGCGCTCGCGGAGGCGGCGCGGTACGCCCAGTGGCGGCGGGAGGCCGCCGACCCCGGCCGGGTCCCCGAGCAGGAGGAGATCGACGAGAGCGGCGCCGCCGCGCGGATCGAGGAGCTGCTCGGGCGCGAGCCGGACACCCGCGGCTTCGCCCTCGCCCCCGCCGACGCCCGCGCGCTCCTCGCCCACTACGGCATCGGCGTCCACCCCGCGCTGCCCGCCTCCGACCCCGACTCCGCCGCGGACGCGGCCGTCCGCCTCGGCTACCCCGTCGCCCTGAAGACCACCGCGCCCCATCTGCGGCACCGCGCCGACCTCGGCGGCGTCCGCCTCGACCTCGCGGACGAGACCCAGCTGCGCCAGGCGTACCGGGAGCTCACCGGCACCCTCGGCAAGGCGACCGAACTGCAGCCCGTCGTCCAGGCGATGGTCCCGCGCGGGGTGGACACCGTGGTGCGGGCCGTGATCGACCCCGCCGTCGGCGCCGTGCTCTCCTTCGGGCTGGCCGGCGCCCCGTCCGAGCTGCTCGGCGACACCGCGCACCGCCTCGTCCCCGTTACCGACCGGGACGCCGGCGAGCTGATCCGGGACATCCGGACCGCGCCCCTCCTGTTCGGCTGGCGGGGCTCCGCCCCCGTCGACACCGCCGCCCTGGAGGACCTGCTGCTGCGGGTCTCCCGGCTGGTCGACGACCACCCCGAGATCGTGTCCGTCGCCCTGGAGCCGGTCGTCGTCGCCCAGCACGGCGTGTCCGTGCTGGACGCGTCCGTCCGCCTCGCCCCGCCGCCCGCCCGCACCGACCTCGGCCCCCGCCGCCTCCCCAGCTACTGAAGCCACTGAGCGAACCGGACTCCTCAGGCCCCTTAGGATGGACGGCATGGCGAAGACCGGCACGACGACCCAGGGCCTGCGCGCGGCGATCGAGCGCAGCGGCTACTACCCGGCCCTCGTGGCCGAGGCGGTGGAGGCCGCCGTCGGCGGTGAGGCGATCTCCTCGTACCTGGTGCACCAGGAGACGACCTTCGACGCCAACGAGGTCCGCCGCCATGTCACCGTCCTGGTCCTGACGGCCAACCGCTTCATCGTCAGCCACACCGACGAGCAGGCCGCCGACTCCAGTTCCCCCACCCCCTACGCGACCACGTCGACCGAGTCGGTCAAGCTCGACCGGATCTCGTCCGTCGTCGTCAGCCGCGTGGTCGCCAACCCCGAGTCCTACGTGCCCGGCACCCTGCCCCGCGAGGTCGTGCTCACCATCGGCTGGGGCGCGGTCTCCCGGATCGACCTGGAGCCCGCCGCCTGCGGCGACCCGAACTGCGACGCCGACCACGGCTACACCGGGAACTCCACCGCCGACGACCTGAGCCTGCGCGTCAGCGAGGCGGGCGACGGCCCGGACACCGTCCGCCAGACCCTTGCCTTCGCCCAGGCGCTCTCCGAAGCCACCGCGGCCACCCGCTGATGGCGCAGCCCGCGCACAGCGCCGTCTGGTCCGAGGACCCGGAACCGCTGGCCACCGCCTCGGCTCCGCTGCCCGAGTACGGCCGCGGCTCGCTCGCCGATCTGCTGCCGACCCTGGTGGCCGGGCAGCAGGTACCCGGCTTCGAGGCCCGGATCGAGGAGCTGGCGCCGGCCGACCGCAACTGCGTCTTCCTGATCGACGGGCTCGGCTGGGAGCAGATCCGTTCCCACCCCGACGAGGCCCCCTTCCTGACCTCCCTCCTCGGCAGCTCACGGGGCGGCACCGGTCGCCCCCTCACCGCCGGGTTCCCGGCGACGACCGCGACCTCCCTCGCCTCCGTCGGCACCGGCCGCCCCCCGGGCGAGCACGGTCTGCCCGGCTACACCGTCCGCGATCCCGCCACCGGCGAGCTGATGAACCAGCTCCGCTGGCGGCCGTGGACCCCGCCCGCCGTCTGGCAGCCGTACCCCACGGTCTTCCGGCTCGCCGACGCCGCCGGTGTGCACACCGCCCAGGTCTCCTCGCCGGACTTCGAGCAGACCCCGCTGACCCAGGTCGCCCTCAGCGGCGGTACGTTCCACGGCCGTCTTTCGGGTGAGGAGCGGATGGACCTGGCGGCGGAGCAACTGGCCGCGGGGGACCGCTCGCTCGTCTACACCTACTACAGCGAGGTCGACGGCAAGGGTCACCGTTTCGGGGTGGACTCCGACGCCTGGCGTGGCCAGCTGATGTACGCCGACCGTCTCGCCCAGCGCCTGGCCGAGCAGTTGCCCCCGCGCAGCGCCCTCTACGTCACCGCCGACCACGGCATGGTCGACATCCCGTTCGACGAGGAGTCCCGGATCGACTTCGACGAGGACTGGGAGCTGCGCGCGGGCGTGGCCCTGCTCGGCGGCGAGGGGCGGGCCCGCCATGTGTACGCGGTGCCCGGCGCCGCCTCCGACGTCCTCGCCGTCTGGCGCGAGGTGCTGGGCGACCGCTTCTGGGTGGCCGGCCGCGAGGAGGCCGTCGCCGCGGGCTGGTTCGGGCCCCGGATCGACGAGCGGGTCCTCGGCCGCATCGGCGACGTGGTCGCCGCTGCCTGCGCGGACGTGGTGATCACCGCCTCCGTCAACGAGCCCAACGAGTCCGCCATGGTCGGGATGCACGGCTCGATGACGCCCGCCGAGCAGCTCGTCCCGCTCCTCGAAGTACGCTCCTGACCCCGGGCCCCCGCCGCCCGCATCCCCCACCCGGACCCGAAAGGCCGTCGACTTCCCATGCCCGAGCTGGTGTTCTTCTCCGGAACGATGGACTGCGGGAAGTCGACCCTCGCGCTGCAGATCGAGCACAACCGCTCCGCCCGCGGCCTCCAGGGCATGATCTTCACCCGGGACGACCGGGCGGGAGAGGGGAAGCTCTCGTCGCGCCTGGGGTTGGTGACCGACGCCGTGGAGGCGGCCGAGGGCTTCGACTTCTACGCCTATCTGGTCGCCCATCTCTCCCGTGGCGGCCGCTGCGACTATGTGATCGCGGACGAGGCGCAGTTCCTGGCTCCCGAGCAGATCGACCAGCTCGCCCGGGTGGTCGACGACCTCGACCTGGACGTCTTCGCCTTCGGCATCACCACGGACTTCCGCTCCAAGCTGTTCCCCGGCTCGCAGCGGCTGGTCGAACTCGCCGACCGCGTCGAGGTCCTCCAGGTGGAGGCCCTGTGCTGGTGCGGAGCCCGGGCCACGCACAACGCGCGGACCGTCGGCGGCGAGATGGTCGTCGAGGGCGCGCAGGTGGTCGTCGGGGACGTCAACCAGTCCGCCGACGAGATCGGTTACGAGGTGCTGTGCCGCAGGCACCACCGGCGGCGGATGACGGCGGCGACGTCCCGCGCCGCCGCCCTCTCCCCGGACGTGCTGCCCGTCGAGACCTCCTGAGCCGACGCGTCCCCGGGGTGGGCGCCCCGACCGGCGCGTCGTCCCCGAGTCGGCGCCCCGGCCGGCCCCGTTCAGACGGGGCACCGTTCAGACCGGGACCCGTTCAGACCGATACCCGTTCAGACCGATACCCGTTCGGGCCGGACCCCGCTCCGACCGGACCCCGTTCAGACCGGGATCGCGTTGTCTTCCCGGCGTACCACGGTGAACACCGCGCCCTCCGGGTCCGCCACCACCGCCTCGCGGCCCGCCGGTCCGGGGCCGGGCGGCCGGACCACCCGGCCGCCGAGCTCCTCCACGGCCCGGGCCGCCGCGTCGGTGTCCCGGACCTCGAACCAGGTCATCCAGTGCGGGCCCCGCTCCCGCGACAGCTCCCGGCCCGCGCCGCGCACGGAGCCCACCGGGCGGCCGGCCACCAGCAGCGTCAGCAGGTCCTCGCCGGGTGCTCCGGCCGGACGCGTCTCGATCCCGAGCACCGCCTGGTAGAACTTGGCCACCGTGGAGGTCTCCCGGGTGACCAGCTCGTTCCACACCGGGGTCCCGTGCGCTCCGTGGACCGCCGTGCCCCGGTGCCCGGCCGCCTGCCAGATCCCGAGGACCGCGCCGGACGGGTCCGAGCCGATGACCATACGGCCCGCGTCGCCCGCGTCGAGCGGCCCGACGCCCACCGTGCCGCCGCAGCTGCGGACCGCCTCGGCGGTCGCGTCCGCGTCGTCGGTGGCCAGATAGGGCGTCCAGGCGACCGGCAGGTCCCGGTCGGCGGGCAGCCGCCCGATGCCCGCCACCTCCCGGCCGTCGATCAGCGCCCGTACGTACGGGCCCAGTTGTTGCGGGCCGGGCGCGAACTCCCAGCCGAACAGGGCTCCGTAGAACTCCTGTGTGGCGTCAATGCCGTGCACCATCAGGCTGACCCAGCAGGGTGTGCCGGGTGTGTGCCGAGTCGCCTCGGTCATCGTCAGTGTCTCCTCGGACCATCGTGGTGGCCGTGCAAGGGGAGGGGCGCGCCCGTTGTGCGGAGGACCGTGCGCCCCGGAGCCGCCCCTCGTGTGTCCTGCGGCTCGCGGGGGAGGGGACGGCCCCGGCCGATGGTGTCACCACCCACCGGGGATCGCGCCGGGGCCGCGCCGGTATGGCGGGTTCCCGTCCGATGTTGCCCGTGTCGGGCAGTTCCATGCCCGGGGGAGACCCGGGAAAGACCCAGGCGTATTGCCCAGTGAGGTCGGCGGCACGGTCCGGTGCGCGAGGATGGGCGTATGACACCCATCATCTCCGCGGCCGACCTGGCGGCCGAACTGTCCGGCCCCCGCCCGCCGGTCCTTCTGGACGTCCGCTACCGGTTGGGCGGCCCGCACGGCCGCCCCGACTACGAGGCCGGGCACATCCCGGGCGCCGTGTTCGTGGATCTCGACGCCGAACTGGCGGGCCCGCCCGGGGAGGGCGGCCGTCATCCGCTGCCCGGCACGGCGGAGTTCGGCGCGGCGATGCGCCGGGCCGGGGTCTCGGCGGGCACCCCGGTGGTCGCCTACGACGCGGACAAGGGCTGGGGCGCGGCCCGGGCGTGGTGGTTGCTGCGCTGGGCCGGGCACCCGGACGTCCGGGTGCTCGACGGTGGACTCGCCGCGTGGACGGGCCCGTTGGAGACCGGGGTCGAGGCCCCCGCCGAGGGCGACTTCACACCGGAGCCGGGGGCGATGCCGGTCCTGGACGCCGGTGCCGCCGCGGCCCTGGCCCGCGAGGGTCTGCTGCTCGACGCGCGCGCGAGGGAGCGGTACCGGGGCGAGGTCGAGCCGATCGACCCGGTGGCGGGCCACGTCCCGGGCGCGGTCAGCGCGCCGACCTCGGAGAACCTGGACGCCGACGGCCGCTTCCTGCCCGCCGGCCGGCTGGCCGAGCGGTTCACCGCGCTGGGCGCGGGCGACGACACCAAGACCGTGGGCGTCTACTGCGGTTCGGGGGTGTCGGCCGCGCAGCAGGCGGTCGCGCTGGAACTGGCCGGCTTCGTCCCGGCCCTGTACGCGGGGTCCTGGTCGCACTGGTCCCGTGACCCGGCCCGCCCGGTCGCCACCGGCCCGGACCCGGAGTGACCCGCCGGGGGGCGCGGAACCCGCGCCCCCCGGTCAGGGCCCTGGTGGGGCTGTCGCCGAGGGGCGGTCCGGGGGACTACTCCTGCTTCTTGCGCCGCGTCCCGAAGACGATCTCGTCCCAGCTCGGCACCGCCGCGCGGCGGCCCGGACGGACACCGTCCGCCTCCGCCTGGCGGTCCGTGGTACCGGTCAGCCGGTCACGGTGACCCGCCACCGAACGGGGCATCAGCACGTCCGCGTACGCCGAGCCGGCTCCCGCCGAAGCGGCCGGGGCGACCTGCTCCTCCTCGGCCTCCGGCTCCTCGGCCGGCTCGATCGCCGCCGTGGCGGTCTCCGCCGGGCGATCGGGCACGACCATGTCCCCGCGGAAGCTGGGCACGGCCTCCAACAGGCTGGTCAGCGAGTCGCGTTCGCCGCTCTCCGCCGGCTCGGCCGAGGGCGCGGGGCGCTCGGCGGTCCGGTCCGGGGTGCGGTCGAGCGGCCGGTCCCGGGGCAGCCGCGCGATCCGCGGTACGAACGGGAAGCTGGGCTCCTGGGTGATCGTGTCGTCGGTCTCGCCGATCAGGGAGCGGGCCTCGTCGTCGACGGCCTGGACGAGCCGCCGCGGCGGGTCGTACGTCCAGCTCGCCGAGTGCGGTTCACCGGCCACCCGGTAGACGAGCAGCACCTCCCAGGTGCCGTCGTCACGGCGCCAGGAGTCCCACTGGACGGTGTCCTTCTCCGCGCCGCGCAGCAGCAGTCGCTCCTGGACGGCCTCGCCGAGCTGCGGTCCGCTGTTCTCGCCCGGCCGGCGCACAGGGGTCTTGCGGGCGCGCTCCGCCATGAACGCGCGCTCGGCCAGCACCGGTCCCTCGAAGCGGCGCACCCGCTCCACGGGGATTCCGGCGAGCTGGGCGACCTCCTCGGCCGAGGCGCCTGCCCTTATCCGGGCCTGGATGTCACGGGGGCGGAGGTGGCTCTCCACCTCGATCTCGATCTGCCCGAGGCGCGCACGGTCGTTGCGCACGGCGGCGCGCAGCCGCTCATCGATCGGAAGCGTGTATTCCGTACTGTCCGCAGCCTTGAGCACCAGTCGTGTGCCGTCGTTGGAGACGGCCACGACACGCAGTTCGGGCATGGGGACCTCCCGGGTGGTGCCTGCCGACGTCACCTGCGTCGCTGCTTCCGCTAGTCGAGTGTGGCCTGCCCGGGTGCAGCCTGCCACAACCTTGCCGAGTTGCACCGGCGTGTCGGGCACGGGCCCGTGATCGCCGTTGTGGGACGGTGGTCGATTGGCCACTCTGAGTGATTGCCCCTCACTCTCGGTGATCGACTTCCGTGCCGTGCCGCGGCGCCGCCGGATCGAGCGCCGGTGTCGGCCCCCTACCTGGTGCCCGATCCCCACAAAAGCGATCGTGCCCAGGGTTCGCCACAGTACTCCATTCGGGCCACCGGGGTGGACTGCCGCGCCGTCCAACTTCCCTGGGGCGGCACGGGAGTCCCGGTGCGGGCACGGTCGCACGGGTGTCGTGCTTCACAGAATCCCCCGAAACGGAACTATCGGCTTCGCCCGGCGGTCCCTCAAAGGAGTAGTGCGGACAGATGGGACGGCAGAGGCGGGAGATGCGAGAGAAGCCGGACAGCGGGGCGAAGCAGCGGCAGGCGACCGACGCGGAGGAGGGGGAAGCGCAGGAGAAGACCGCCCGGCGGATCGAGCTGAGCGTGCCTCAGGTCGCGAGCAGCGTCCTCGCGACCGTCGCGGCGGCGGTTCTCGCGTCCCAACTGGGCGTCTACGGAACGATCCTGGGCGCGGGCGTGGTCAGCGTGGTGGCGACCTGCGGCGGCCCGGTCCTCCAGCACCTCTTCAGCAGAACGGGCGAACAGCTCCGCGGGGCGGCGGTCCCGGGGCGGGCCGCCCGGGGCACCGCGCCCCCGGCACCGGCGGGTGGCGCCGTCGCCGGTGACGGCCCGCCGGCGGACGGCGAGTTCGGCGCGCCGAGCACCTACGGCACGCGGAGGCGCGGCTGGAAACGACCGCTGGCCGCCGCGGCCGTCGTCTTCGGCGTCGCGATGGCCGCCGTCACGGTCTACGAGGTGGCCGCGGGCCAGGACCTGGCCGGGCGGGACGGCACCACCGTCGGCTCGGTCCTGCGCGGTGGTGGCGACCCGGGCGGTACGGGCGGCACCGACGACGGCCCCCGGACGGGCCCCTCCGACCGCCCGGCCCCCGACGGCACCGGCGAGCACGGCGGCGGTGACGGGACCACGGGCGGCGAGGGCCCCGGCGAGCGGCCCGGCACGGGCGAGGACACCCCGGACCCGGGAGAGGACACCCCGGGCGCCGGCGAGGACACCGAGGGGACCTCCTCCGCCGACCCGCGCCCCGACCCGTCCCCGAGCACCCCGCCCTCGACCCCGTCGCCGCAGCCGACCCCGTCCCCCGGCGGCGACGCCACCCCCGGCCCGGGCACCCCGGCCCCGGGCACCTCGCCGGTCCCGACCCCGTGAGCCCGCGGGCGCCCGAGCGCAGGCCCCCGGCCCGGGTCCCGTTGCCGGGGCCCCGGCCCCGCCCGTCAACCGGGTCCGGGAGACGTCAGTCCCCCAGGACCCGTCGCAGATACGCGTTGTGGAAGAGCCGCTCCGGGTCCAGCCGGTCCCGGAGCGCCGTGAACTCGCCGAAGCGCGGGTAGACCTCCGCGAGGTATCCCGCCTCGCGGGTGTGGATCTTGCCCCAGTGCGGACGTCCGCCGTGCGCCGTCATGATCCGCTCCACCGCCGTGAAGTACGCCCGGTACGGCGTCCCCCGGTACATGTGCACCGCCACGTACGCCGTCTCCCGGCCCGACGCCGTCGACAGCGCGATGTCGTCCGCCGGGGCGGTGCGCACCTCCACCGGGAAGCTGATCCGCAGCGGCGAGCGCTCGACCATCGCCCGCAGCTCCCGCAGCACGGCCACCGCCGCCTCCCTCGGCAGGGCGTACTCCATCTCCACGAAGCGCACCCGGCGCGGGGATGTGAAGACCTTGTAGGGGATGTCCGTGTACGTCCGCGCGGACAGGGCCCGGCTGGCGAAGCGGGCGATGGCCGGGATCGCGGCGGGGACCGCCCGGCCCACGGAACAGGCCACCTGGAACGCGCCGTTGGAGAGGAGTTCGTCCTCGATCCAGCCGCTGACCGCCCCGGGCGGTGCCGCCGGGCCCGCGCTGCGGTTGTTGCGCTTGGTGTTGCAGTTGTCCGTGTGCGGGAACCAGTAGAACTCGAAGTGCTCGTTCTCCGCGTGGAGCGCCTCGAAGTCGGCGAGGACCCGGTCGAAGGGCATCGGCTCCTCCCGTGCGGTGAGCAGGAAGACCGGCTCCACCGCGAAGGTGATCGCCGTCACGACACCCAGCGCGCCAAGCCCGATCCGCGCGGCGGCGAAGACCTCCGGGTTCTCCGTCTCGGAGCACCGCAGCAGGGACCCGTCCGCCGTGACCAGTTCCAGGCCCTTGATCTGCGCGGCGATCGACGCGGAGTCGCGGCCCGTGCCGTGCGTACCGGTCGAGGTGGCCCCGGCGACGGTCTGCTCCATGATGTCGCCCATGTTGGTGAGCGACAGGCCCTCCCGGGCGAGGGCTTCGTTCAGCCGCTTCAGAGGGGTGCCGGACTCCACCGTCACCGTCATCGCCGAGCGGTCGATCCGCCGGATGCCGGTCAGCAGGTCGGGGCGGATCAGCAGCCCGTCGGTGGCGGCGATCGAGGTGAACGAGTGGCCGCTGCCGACCGTCTTGACCCGCAGTCCGTCCTCGGCGGCCCGGCGCACCGCGTTCGCGAGCTCCTCGGCCGAGGCCGGCCGCGCCTCGCGCCGCGGAGTGCCGGTGACCGTCCCCGCCCAGTTACGCCACGTGCTCCGCCCGTTCCTCGGCCTGCCCAGAGTTGCGCTCACGCTGTCCCTCCCGCATCGGCACCGGCCTGCGCAGCCGGCGGTATCCAAGGAACGCCACCAGCGCCGCGACCACTCCCGAGATCCCGGGCACCGCGTACGCGGCAGCGGCGCCGTGCGCGTCCACCACCCAGCCGGCGGCCGACGAGCCCAGCGCGACACCGACAGCCAGCCCCGTACTCGTCCAGGACATGCCCTCGGTCAGCTTGCTGCGCGGTACATGGGCTTCGACGAGGGCCATCGTCGTCACCATGGTCGGTGCGATGGCGAGACCCGCGACGAAGAGTGCCACGGCCAGGATCGGCAGGCTCCCGGCCAGTTGGAGGGGGATCATACTCACGGCCATCGCACAAACGCCCAGGACCCACCTGCGGGAGGGGTCGCCCTTGAGGTGCATCAGGCCGAAGACCGCGCCGGCCAGGCAGGACCCCAGCGCGTAGACCGCCAGCACCCAGCTCGCCGCCGCCTTGCTGCCCGCCTCCTCGGCGTACGCGACGGTCACCACGTCCACCGCGCCGAAGATCGCACCGGTCGCGACGAACGCGGCCACCAGCACCTGGAGCCCGGGGGACCTGAGCGCCGAGCCCCCGGTGTGGTGCTCCGCCGGGTGCGGCACGGGCTCGGTGGCCCGCTGGGCGGTCAGCCACCAGACGCCGACCAGCAGGAACCCGGCCGCCAGCAGCGGGCCGGCCTCCGGGAACCACATCGTCGACAGGCCGATCGAGATGATCGGCCCGAAGATGAAGCACACCTCGTCGATGATCGACTCCATCGAGTACGCCGTGTGCAGTTCGCGCGGGCGCCCCTCGTAGAGCGCCGCCCACCGGGCGCGGGTCATCGCGCCCACGCTCGGCACACAGCCGCCGACGGCGGTGAACGCGAACAGGGTCCAGTCCGGGGCCTCGAACTTCGCGCACAGCAGCAGCCCGGTGACGGCGAGCATGGCGAGCAGGGTGGCCGGGCGGAGCACCCGGCGCTGCCCGTACCGGTCCACGAGGCGGGAGATCTGCGGGCCGAGCACGGCGGCGGAGAGCGCGAGGGTCGCGGTCAGCGCGCCCGCCAGGGCGTAGCGGCCGGTCAGCTCGGAGATCATGGTCATGATCCCGATGCCCATCATGGACAGCGGCATCCGGCCGAGGAAGCCGGCGGCGGAGAACCCCAGGGTGCCGGGGGTGGCGAAGATCGCGCGGTACGGACTGGGCAAGGGGGACTCCGGTAAGGCGTATGGGCAGCCTTCACAGATTACGCGCAGTCCGCCGCCGCGCGCACCGCAGTATTCGGCGCCCGTGCACCGGGGCGGACCGGCCGGGCCGAATGCCCCCGCCCCGCCGCCGGGTGGCAGGATCGACCCATGTCCGATCTGCGTGATCCCGCTCCGTACGACGCCCTTCTGCTGCTCTCCTTCGGTGGCCCCGAGGGCCCGGACGAGGTGGTCCCGTTCCTGGAGAACGTGACCCGTGGCCGGGGTATCCCGACCGAGAGGCTGAAGGAGGTCGGGCAGCACTACTTCCTCTTCGGCGGCGTCAGTCCGATCAACGACCAGAACCGGGAACTCCTGGCGGCGCTGCGCGAGGACTTCGCCGGGCACGGGCTCGACCTGCCGGTGTACTGGGGCAACCGGAACTGGGCGCCCTACCTCACCGACGCCCTGCGCGAGATCACCCTGGCCGGCCACCGGCGGGTGGCGGTCCTGGTCACCAGCGCGTACGCCTCGTACTCCGGCTGCCGCCAGTACCGCGAGAACCTGGCCGACGCACTGGCCGCCCTGGAGGCCGAGCAGCTCACCCCGCCGAAGGTGGACAAGCTGCGGCACTACTTCAACCACCCCGGCTTCGTGCGCCCCATGACCGACGGCGTCCTCGCCGCCCTCGCCGACCTGCCCGAGGAGGTCCGGGCGGGCGCCCACCTGGCGTTCACCACCCACTCCATCCCGAACGCCGCCGCCGACACCTCCGGCCCCGCCCACGAGCACGGCGACGGCGGAGCCTACGTACGCCAGCACCTGGACGTCGCCCGGCTGATCGCCGACGCCGTCCGCGAGGAGACCGGCACCGGGCACCCCTGGCAGCTCGTCTACCAGTCCCGCAGCGGCGCCCCGCACATCCCCTGGCTGGAGCCCGACATCTGCGACCACCTGGAGGACCTGCACGGCGCCGGGGTCCCCGCGGTCGTGATGGTGCCCATCGGCTTCGTCTCCGACCACATGGAGGTCCTGTACGACCTCGACACCGAGGCCACGGCGAAAGCCGCCGAACTGGGCCTGCCCGTCCGCCGCTCGGCCACCGTCGGCACCGACCCCCGCTTCACCGCCGCCGTCCGCGACCTCCTGCTGGAACGAGCCGCCACCGAACGCGGCATCGACGCGGAACGCTGCGCCCTCGGCACCCTGGGCGCGAGCCACGACCTCTGCCCGGCCGGCTGCTGCCCCGCCCGCACCCCCCACCCCGCCGCCGCCGGCGCCGACAGCCCACGGACCTGAACCCCCACCCACCCCGCACCGAGTACCCGGTACGTGTGCCCGAGCCTGAAGAAGGAGTTCGGCCTGGCCGTGCTCGAAGCCATGGAGGCGGGTCTTCCCGTCTTCGCGCCGCAACGCGGCGGGATCCCCCACCACCTGCGCGACGCGGTCAACGGCATCCTCCTGGACACCTCTTCGGTCGCCTCCCTGTCACGGGGCCCGGCGCGGCTGCGCTCCTGCCCCGAAGGGGGACGGGTGCGCCTCGCCAACGCCGGTCGCGAGACCGTGAGCCCCCGCTTCTCGGCCGCCGTCATGGCGGACCCCCCCTCCCGGCAACACGCGGCCGTGTGCGGATCACCGGACCCGAACGGCAACCCCGGCCGCGGCCCGCACGCGGCCGCGGGAGTCCAGTAGAAACTTCAACTACTGGTGCAACCGATCGGCCCCTGCCGCCGGAAGGGTCTTCCACACAGGCACGGAACCTCCGCCACCGGACCAGAGGAAGACAGCCATGACCTCTCGCACCACCGCCGCGGCTCTGGCAGCAGGAATCGCCGTCGTCATGACCGCGGCCACCCCCGCCCTCGCGCAGCCGCACAGGGCTTCGGACGACCAGGCAACCGTCTCGGTGCTCCACGCCGTACCCGGGCTGACGGTCGACGTGTACGCCGGGGACAAGGAACTGATCCCCGACTTCGCGCCGGGCACCCTCACCGATCCGATGAAGCTGGACGCCGGATCGTACGACATCAAGATCTTCAAGGACGGCGACGGCCCGGGCGGGAAGCCCGCCGTCGAGAAGAGCGTCGACGTTCCCGGGGGAGCGAACGCGACGCTGGTCGCGCACCTCACCTCCGACGGCACTCCCGCCCTGGCCGCGTTCGTCAACGACACCTCCCAGGTCGCCGCGGGCAAGGGCCGGCTGACCGTCCGGCATGTCGCGGCAGCCCCGGCGGTCGACGTCCGGGCCGACGGCACGGCGGTGTTCGAGGACCTGGTGAACCCCGAGGAGGCGTCCGCCGAGGTGGCCGCCGGAACCGTGTCCGCCGACGTGACCCTCGCGGGCACCGAGACGGTCGCGATCGGCCCGGCCGATCTCGACGTCGCCGAAGGCAGCCACACCATCGTCTACGCGTGGGGCAGCGCCGACGACAAGAACCTCGCGCTGAAGACCCAGAGCATCACCGGCATGCACTCGGCGCCGGCGGGCGTGCCGGCCGGCGAGACCGGCGAGGCCGCGGCGGCCTCCAGCCGCGACCTGACGCTCGGTGCCCTCGCCCTGGGCGCGGTCCTCACCGTCGGCTCGGCGGGCATCGTGCTGCGGCGCCGCACGAACTCCGCCTGATCCACGGGTGTGCGACGCCCCGCGCGCACACCCGTCGTGCCACCGCCGGCCGTCTCGTTCCGCCCCGGGCGGAGCGGGACGGCCGGCGGTCCCAGGAACCGGACGAGGAGGGACCGATCGATGCGAACGTCCCGGGTACGGCGCGCCGCGCGCCCCGCCGCGGTGGCAGGGCTCGCCGGCGCCCTCCTGGCAGGTCTGCTGGTGGTCTTCGCCCGGGGGGCGCAGGAGACGCCCGGCAGGGGGGACTTCGGCCCGGCCTCCCCTGCGGCGGCCCTGCCCGCGCCGGAGGCCCGGCGCACACCGACCGGTTCCGGGCCCCCGCCCGCCGTCCCGGGAGGCGACGGGATCCCCGGGGAGCCGACGCGGCTGGCCCTCCCCCGGCTCGGGTTGCGCGCGCCGGTCGACCCCGTCGGCGTCGCGGAGGACGGCCAGGTCGAGGTCCCGGCCGACCCCGGACGGGTCGGCTGGTACCGCTTCTCCCCCGGGCCGGGATCGGGCTCCGGCTCGTCGGTCGTGGTGGGCCACGTCGACGACAGAGAACAGGGGCTGGGCGTGCTGGTGGCACTGAACGAGGTGAGGCAGGGCGACCGGGTCACGGTCAGCCGGTCGGACGGTGACGTCGTGTCCTACGAGATCGTCGCGCGACGCACCGTCGCGAAGTCGGAGCTCGCCGGGACGGACGCGTTCCGCCGCACCGGAAGGCCGGTACTGACGCTCGTGACCTGCACCGGCCCCTTCCTCCCCGAACGGGGCGGATACCAGAACAACCTGGTCGTCACCGCGGTGGAGGTACCGGCATGACGGCGGTGTGGGGAGGGGGCCAGGTCCTCGCGGCGGGCGTGGCGGCCGGGACCGCGGTACCGGAGGACCGTCTGGGCGAGGGCTTCGCCGCGGGCGACGAGTCCTGCCTCAACGACGCCTACCGTCGTTGGGGCGCACTCGTGTTCACGGTCGCCGTGCGCAAGCTCGGGGACCAGGAGGAGGCGAAGGACGTCACCCAGCAGGTGTTCGTCGGCGCGTGGCGCAGCCGCGCGACCTTCGACCCCGGCCGGGCGGCCCTGCGGGCGTGGCTGATGGGGATCGCCCACAAGAAGATCGCGGACGCGCTGGAGCGCCGTACCCGGCACCTCCGGGTCCTCGGCGCCGTCGCGGCCGTGGCGGGCGCCACGCGCCAGGACTCCGCCGGGACGGATTCCGTGGTGGACTACGTGGTGCTCACGAGGGAGCTGGAACGGCTTCCGCCGCAGCAGCGGCGTGTGCTGACCATGGCCTTCTACGACGACCTGTCCCAGTCGCAGATCGCGGAACGCACCGGCCTGCCGCTGGGGACGGTGAAGAGTCACACCCGGCGCGGGCTCACGCGCCTGAAGAACCGGTTGGAGGTGGACGGTGGAGCACGTCGATGAGGAGACGCTGACCATGATGGCCCTCGGCGAGCACACCACGCTCCCGGCGGTCCAGCACGTCCACCGGTGCGCGCGCTGCCGGGAGGAACTGGACGCGCTCCGGGCCGTCGTGACCGTCATGCGGACGACGCCGCCCGACGAGCGGGACCTGGTCGCTCCGCCCGAGAGCGTCTGGCGGGCGATCGCCGGTGAACTGGGCGTGCCCGGACCACGCGCCCCGGACCCCGGCCCCACGGGGGAGCGGCCGGTCGTCCCCGTCACCACCGGGCGTGGGCGGTCGTCGCCCGCCCGCCGCCGGGGCCGCTTCGTCGTCGGACTCGCCGCCTGCGCCGCCCTCCTCGGTGCCGCCGCGGGCAGCACGGTGACCTGGTGGACCCTGCGCCCCGAGACCCGGACCGAGGCCGCACCGGGGGCGTCCCTGGCCCCCTTGCGTGACAACGCCGCCGGCTACGCCGGGCTGGGGAGCGAGGACGGGCACAGACGGCTCACCGTCTTCGTCGAGGGCCTGCCCCGGACATCGGGCTACTTCGAGGTGTGGCTCATGGACCGGACCCACACCAAGCTGGTGTCGATGGGAGTGCTCGGCCCCGACGGCCGCGCCACCCTGCCCGTCCCCGACACCATCGACCTGAGCGAGTACTCGGTCGTGGACGTGTCCGTCCAGTCCTACAACGGCAAGCCGGACCACTCCGGTGACAGTGTCGTCCGTGGGCCCTACCGGACCTGACGGGGAAACGGAACCCGCGCCGGGCGCTGAGCGGTGCGGCAGCCGGCCGTGCCGAACCGCGGAGCAGGCAGCGGCCCCCGGCACGCCCCCGCCCTTCGGCACCGCTCCCCGGCCCGTCTCCTCCCCCGGCGCACGGCGCCCCGCGCCGAGCCGCGGGCGGGCCCCGGGTTTCCGGGAGCCGCCCGCGGCCCGGCGATGCGGCCGCTTCAGCAGAGCGGTGCGGGCCGCTGCTCGCCGCCGTCCTGCCGCGTCGTGCGGAGTTCGCAGGGGTCGACCCCGGCGGCGGTGAAGGCCGCCACGGCCTCGGCCGTGTCCGCGGCATCGAGGGACGGCGTGCGCGAGAGGAGGAACCCGGCGGAGCGGTCGTCGTTCGTCACCGCGGCCCAGGTGTAGTCGGCGGCGAGTCCCACGACCACGTAGTTGGCCTCACGGGTGTGCAGGTAGCCGCCGGACGGACGGGGCAGGAAGGACACGTTCAGACGCGTGCCCGAGTCGTCCAGCGGCCGGGCCGCGCCGTTCACGGCACTGGTGGAACCCCACCAGGTGGTGCAGGTGTTGCGGACCCCGACGGTTCCGTCGGCCCGCGGGACGTACCGCGCCATGACGTTCTTCTTGCACTGGAGCTCGAAGAACTGCGGTACCGCGGCCACTTGGTACCACGTGCCGGCGTAGCGGCCCGGATCCACCTCGGCCGGCCCCCCGGCGGTCGTGCCGGGCAGGGCGGTCCGCTCGCCGGTGACGGCCGTGGCGGGGGCGGCCGTGGCGGGGGCGGCCGTGCCGGCGAGGGCCAGGGCGGTGAGGGCGGTCGCGAACGCCGAGCGGCCGGCAGGACGGTACACGCGCATGCTGAAGCTCCTTCGTCAGAGAACCACTACGGAGCGTGTTTCCGGTTCCGGCGCAGGATCGGATTCACTCCGCGGCTTCACTCCGCGGCCGCGGGCGGTGCGGCGCCCGGCGTCCGGCGTCCGGCGTCCGGCGCCTTAAGGATTGTTAAGGCGGAAGGGCTGAGCGGCCCCCCGGAGCGCCCCGTACTGAAGGGCACACGGAACCCGACCGGCCGCCCCCGCGGCCGGGGACAGGAGCCCCCTCGTGGCACGCAGGAAGACCCTCAGCGGCAAGAAGAAGATCGCCCTCCTCGCCGGCGCGGCAGCGCTCGTCGCCGGCACCGCGATCGTCATGACCGGCACCAGCCAGGCGAGCGTCGCGTGCGACGGGTTCGCCCAGGCGATCCGGAACAACGAGAACTTCATCGCCGGTCAACGGGCCAATCCGGACGCCCAGTCGGCGGCCCGGATCGCCAACCGGGAGGCGGTCATCGCGCAGATCGGCGTGCAGCAGCGGGCCGCGGGGTGCGAGGTGGGCGAAGGGGGTGGCGACCAGGCGGCGCCGCCCCCGGCCCAGCCGCCCGCCGAGCCCCCGGCCGGCGAGGCGCCCCCGGCGGAGGCCCCGCCGGAGAACGGCGCGGGCGGTGAGGAGGCCGGCGGGAACGCGGGCGGCGGCGCGGCGGGCGAGGTCGTCTGCGCCGGGTCGACGGTGACCCTGTCGGGCGAGGGCGGCGCACCGGCGGCGTCCAGCGGGCAGTTCCCGGTCGGGACGCAGCTGCGGGTCACCAACCTGGACAACGACAAGTCGACGACCGTCGAGGTGACCTCGGTGTCCGGGAGCTGCGCGCTGCTGAACAACGCGGCCTTCGAGCAGGTCCGCGAGCCCGGCAAGTTCCTGATCCGCAACGCGCGGATCGAACGCGTCGGCTGACCCCCGGAGACCTCCTCCGGACCCGACCGCGGTCCGGCCGGGCCAGGGACACCCCGTCCACGGTCCCGGCCGGCCGGACCGCGCGGCGGGGCGGCGCACCGGTCGCGCTCTTCTCCCACTGCTCCGGGGAACGCGACCGCCCGGGCGGACCGCACACCCGCCCCGCCGCCCCGCCCCCTCCGGGCCGCGCACACCGCCGTCCCCCCTCACGGCGCGTGCGCGGCCCGGCCGCGTGCGCGGGTGCGCCCGGAGGGCGGCGGAACGCCCGGAGGGCGGCGGAACCACTGTCCCCGGGGACGTCAGGACCCGAGGAGGGATTCCGCTTCCGCGAGGATCTCCGTGATGCGCAGGCCGAAACGCACATCGCACGGGTGCGGGCGGCCCGTGCGGACCGCGTCCAGGAGTTCGTCGACGGCGGTGCGGAAGGAGGTCACCGGGTCGCCCCAGCCGTCGGGCAGTTCGGCGCGGCCCCGTTCGCCGTACAGGACCAGGCTGACGCCCGCGGCCCCCTCGGGGGCGCCCAGGCCGAGGGTCACGGTGCTGGACGCGCCGGTCGCGTGGCGCAGGACCAGGTGGGTGGTACCGGCGGGGCCCCGCGCGGCGGTGACCCCGGTGACGTCGCCGAGGACGGGGAGCAGCGCGGAGAGCGCGTGCGGGCCCACGTCCCAGAGGGCGCCCTTCTCCCGGCGCCAGGGGGACGCGGCGAAGGGACTGTCCGAATCGGAGGCGTACAGCGAGTTGAGCCACTGGGCGTGGGCGGTGAACCAGCCGTCCGCCGCGCTCTGTTCGCCGACCCAGGCGGCCGTCGGCCCGGCGAAGCGGAGGGTGCAGAAGACGACGGAGGCGACCCCCGCCCGCTCGGCCGCGCGGGCGGTCTCCCGGGCCGCGTCGGCGGTGGTGGCCACCGGCTTGTCGAGCAGCAGATGGCACCCGGCGTCGGCGGCCCGGACGGCGAGAGGCGCCTGGACGTCCGGGGGCACGGAGAAGGCGACGGCGTCGCTCGCCTCGAACAGCGCGTCGAGTCCGTCCTCGCCGGTGAACGCGGTGGTGCCGTGGGCCTCGGCGAGCGCGGCGCCCGCCTCGGGGCGGCGGGCCCACACACCGGAGAGGGTCACGGCGGGGTGCCCGGCGAGCGCGGGGGCCTGGGTCATCCCGGCCCAGGGGCCCGCCCCGACGAGGCCGATACGCAGGTGCTTGGTCATGCGCACATAGTGCCCGCAGGGGCGCCGGCCCCTGCGGGCACCCCGGCACGAGGCCGCCGCACGGGCAGCGGCCCCGGCCCCGGCTCCGGCTCCGGCTCCGGCTCCGGCGACTGCCCCTGCCCCTGCCCCTGCCCCAGCTCGGCACCGGCTCTGCCCCGGCCGTATACGACGGGTGTGCCCGGGGCCCGCGGGACGGGCCGCGGCACAGGCGCGGGAGGCGTCCGGCACCGGGCGAGGGGTGCGTAACGCGGGGTTCACAAACGGGCAACGGTCGGGAAATCGCGGATTGCGAAGCTGCGCGGCATACCGCTGCACCCGCAAAGGATGAGGCCCCGTGAGCATCAAGGCTGAGTACATCTGGATCGACGGCACCGAGCCGACCGCCAAGCTCCGCTCGAAGACGAAGATCCTCCCGGCCGGTTCGGCGACCGGTCTGGCCGACCTGCCCGTCTGGGGCTTCGACGGTTCCAGCACCAACCAGGCCGAGGGCCACGCCTCCGACCGCGTGCTCAAGCCCGTGTTCGTCTGCCCGGACCCGATCCGCGGCGGCGACAACATCCTCGTCCTCAACGAGGTCCTCAACATCGACATGACGCCGCACGAGTCCAACACCCGTGCCGCGCTGGTCGAGGTGGCGGAGAAGTTCGCGGCGCAGGAGCCGGTCTTCGGCATCGAGCAGGAGTACACCTTCTTCGAGGGCGAGCGCCCCCTCGGCTTCCCCGCGGGCGGCTTCCCGGCCCCGCAGGGCGGCTACTACTGCGGTGTCGGCTCCGACGAGATCCACGGCCGGGACGTCGTCGAGGCGCACCTCGACAACTGCCTCGCCGCCGGCCTGGGCATCTCCGGCATCAACGCCGAGGTCATGCCCGGCCAGTGGGAGTTCCAGGTGGGCCCGCTGGCCCCGCTGGAGGTCGCCGACCAGCTCTGGGTGGCCCGCTGGCTGCTCTACCGCACCGCCGAGGACTTCGGCGTCTCCGCGACCCTGGACCCCAAGCCGGTCAAGGGCGACTGGAACGGCGCGGGCGCGCACACCAACTTCTCCACCAAGGCGATGCGCGAGGGCTACGACGCGATCATCACCGCCTGCGAGTCGCTGGGCGAGGGCTCCAAGCCGCTGGACCACGTCAAGAACTACGGCGCCGGCATCGACGACCGCCTGACCGGTCTGCACGAGACCGCCCCGTGGAACGAGTACAGCTACGGCGTCTCCGACCGCGGCGCCTCGGTCCGCATCCCGTGGCAGGTGGAGAAGGACGGCAAGGGCTACATCGAGGACCGCCGCCCCAACGCCAACGTCGACCCCTACACGGTCACCCGCCTGCTGGTGGACACCTGCTGCTCGGCCCTGGAGAAGGCCGGCCAGGTCTGACCACGACCCCGGACCCGGGAAGGGGGCGCCCGCCGTCGGCGGGCGCCCCCTTCCGCATGTCCGCGAAAGGGACCGGGCGGGCGGCGGCCCTCGCCGCCGGTCTGGGGCTGGTGTGGTTCGCGCTCGGGGTCGCCACGGGCCCCGGCCTGGTCCGCGCCCACTTCCGGATCGCCGCCGCAGCGCTCGCACCGGACCGACGGGAGGAGCTGGCGCGGCGCGTCGACCGGCTGACCGAGACCCGGCACGACGCGGTGGACACCTCGGCGGCCGAACTGCGCCGTGTCGAGCGGGACCTGCACGACGGCGCACAGGCCCGGCTGGTGGCGGTGGGCATGAGCCTGAGCACGGTCGAGGCCCTGATCGAGAAGGACCCGGCGCAGGCCACGCTGCTGATCGCCACCGCGCGGGAGTCCTCGGCGGAGGCACTGACGGAGCTGCGGGACCTGGTGCGCGGCATCCATCCGCCGGTGCTGGCCGAACGCGGCCTCGGCGACGCGGTGCGGGCCCTCGCCCTGCGCCTGCCGGTCCCCGTGGAGGTGGCGGTGGAGCTGCCGGGCCGCGCGGACGCCCCGGTCGAGTCGGCCGCGTACTTCGCGGGGTGGACGTCCGGCTCCCGCCGTCGCACACCGACGAGGGGCTCCAGTGCGCGCTCGCCGCCCGCCGGGCCCGGCCGGGCCTGCCGGTGCTGGTCCTCTCGCAGCACGTCGAGCAGCTGTACGCGCGGGAGCTGCTGGCCGACGGCGCCGGCGGGGTCGGGTACCTGCTCAAGGACCGGGTCTTCGACGCGGAGCAGTTCGTGGACGCGGTGCGCCGGGTGGCGGCGGGCGGGACGGCGATGGAGCCGCAGGTGATCTCGCAGCTCCTCGCCCGCCGCTCCGGGGACCGGCCGATGGGCGGGCTGACCCCGCGCGAGCTGGAGGTCATGGAGCTGATGGCGCAGGGGCGATCGCCGCGCAGCTCGTGGTGACCGAGCGGGCGGTGGCGAAGCACACGTCCAACATCTTCGCCAAGCTGGATCTGCCGGTGTCGGAGGACGACAACCGGCGGGTGCCGGCAGTACTCGCCCATCTGGACCACGGGCGGACCGGGTGACCGTACCGACCGGGCGGCGGTGTCCGGGATGGGCGGCAATC
This sequence comes from Streptomyces sp. CNT372, assembly GCF_000377145.1. Classification (NCBI taxonomy): domain Bacteria; kingdom Bacillati; phylum Actinomycetota; class Actinomycetes; order Kitasatosporales; family Streptomycetaceae; genus Streptomyces; species Streptomyces sp. CNT372. Next base: position 128,555 of record NZ_KB897792.1, read on the forward strand.
ACCCCTATGCCACTGGAGGTTCGAACGAAAAGCGGCCGACGGTGAACACCCCATGAGCCACTCCCGTATGGAACGGCGCGCTTCTCCCTCTGCCGGGACCCCCTTACCCATCCCTACACCCGGCAACGAAGCAGAGGAGTTCCATGGGACGCACATCAAGAAAACGCTCGAAGCTGGCCAACCGGGCGATCGCCGCCACGGCCGCCCTCGTCATGGGCGGGGGCGGGCTGATCGCGGCCAATTCCTATGCCTCTGCCGGACAGGGCTGGTGGCCAGGCGGGAAGGGCGATCAGCAGCAGAACCGCGCCAGGACCGTCGCGGGTCAGCAGGTGTCCACCATCGACTGCCCCGATGTCGGCAACTCCCTCCGGGAGGTGCCGGACGACCAGCGGTTCGCGGTCGACCGGGAACTGGCCACGCTGGACACCCAGATCACCACCTCGTACCAGCGGCTCGCCGAGAACAGGCAGCGGGTGGCCGCGGACCGGTCGTTCGGCGAGAACCAGATCCTGGCGCCGCTGCGCAACGAGCGACTGGTGATCATCCAGCGGATCGTCGCGCTGATCGACCGCTCGGCCGAACGCCCCCAGGGCCTGGAGAAAATGGCCCCCTGCACCCTCCGCAACGACGACGCCGGCAACAACAACGGCGGCGGGAACGGGGGCAACGGGAACGGCGGCGACAACGGCAACGGCGACGGCCAGGACAACGGTCAGAACGGTGGCCGGAACGGCGGTGGTGACCAGGGCGGTGACAACGGCGACGGCCAGGACGGTGGCGGTGGCGGGTTCGGCGGGCAGGCCGGCAACGGCCCCGTCGCGGGCGACTTCGTGAACATCCAGGACGTCCAGCCCAACGTCTCCCAGCCCCGCCAGAAGCGCGGCGCCTCCCGCGGCACCTTCACCACCGACTGCGGCGTGAACGCAGGCGGCCTCTTCAACCCCGACAACGTCATCGTCGCCCCCGGCGTCGCCAACGGCGCCCACCACATGCACGACTACATCGGCAACCAGGCCAACGACGCCTTCGCCAGCGACGACGACCTCGCCAACGGCGCCACCACCTGCCGCAACCAGGGCGACCGCTCCACCTACTACTGGCCCGTCCTG
>NZ_KB897793.1:0-99709 GCF_000377145.1 Streptomyces sp. CNT372
GAAACGCTTCCGCCGGACCTGTGCACGCGGTGGTTCGCCCGCTTCCCGGGCATCGACATCGTCAACGCCTACGGCCCGACCGAGTGCTCCGACGATGTCACGCACGCCCACCTCACCGCGACCACACCCGTGGAGCGGCCGCACATCCCCATCGGACGCGCCGTCCGCAACACGCGGCTCTATGTGCTCGATCCCTCCCTCCGGCCCGTGCCGGTGGGTGTGCCCGGCGAGTTGTTCGTCGGGGGTGCGGGTGTCGGGCGCGGTTACCTGGACGACGCGGTGCGCACGGCGGGGGCCTTCGTCCCGGATCCGTTCGGGTCGGTGCCGGGTGGTCGGCTGTACCGGACGGGTGACCTGGTGCGCTATCTGCCGGACGGGGAGCTGGAGTTCCTGGGCCGTCGGGACCACCAGGTGAAGGTCCGTGGTCAGCGGATCGAGCTGGGCGAGGTCGAGAACGCGCTGCGGGGTCTGGACGGGGTGATGGACGCGGTCGTCCTCGCCCGCCCGGACACGGCCGGCGCCACCGTCCTGGTCGGCTACGCGGTCACCGCGGCTGACCCCGCCGCCCTGCGGACCGCACTCGGCCGCCTCCTGCCCGAGGCCATGGTCCCGGCCGTGATCGTGCCCCTGGACGCGATGCCGCTGACCGCGAACGGCAAGGTCGACCGCGCCGCCCTGCCCGAGGCCGACCTCACCACCGAACGCGCCCCCTACCGCGCACCGGTCACGCTGGACGAGCGCCTGCTCGCCGAGCTGTTCGCCGAGGTCCTGGGGGTCGAACAGGTCGGTCTGGACGACGACTTCTTCGCCCTCGGCGGCCACTCCCTCCTCGCCACCCGGCTCGCCGCACGCATCCGCTCGGACTTCGGCGTCCAGCTCCCGCTGCGCACCCTCTTCGAGAACCCCGAGGTGGGAAGCCTGGCTTCGGAGATCGCCGCGCTCGCGGCGCAGCGCGGGGACGAGGGCCGGACCGAGGGTGTCGAGGCGCTGCTCTCGGAGATCGAGGACCTGTCGGACGAGGAAGTGGCCGCCCTCCTCGCCGGCCTGGACGAAGAGCCCACGGTCGGGCCGGGAACACAGCACTCCGCGGACCCGGGCCGCGCGGTGCACGCGCCCGCACCGGTATCCGCGACCGAGACCCGGCCCACCGGCCGGCGATGAGGAGAGCCCCATGACGACGACCACCACGAGCACCATGTCCACCGCGACCACGGCGGCCACCACGTTCACCGCGACTACGGCGGCCGCCCCGGCCGCCCCGGCCGCCCCCGGCCGGCGTCCCGCCGCCGGGCGCTGGTTCACCGGTGGGAACACGGCCCCGGACCCCTCCCGGCTGCGCCTCTACTGCCTGCCGCACGCCGGTGGGGGAGCCTCCGCCTACCGCGCCTGGGCCGGACGCCTGGGAACCGACGTCGAGATCGTCCCGGTGCAGCTGCCGGGGCGGGAGTCCCGCTTCGCCGAGCCGGCGGCCACGACCGCCGCCGAGATCGCCGACGGGCTGTGCGCCGCGCTCGTGGAGCGTGCCGACCAGCGCTGGGCCCTGTTCGGCCACAGCATGGGCGCCCTGCTGGCCTACGAGGTCGCCTGCCGGATGACCGAGCTGGACCGGGCCCCCGGGCATCTGGTGGTGTCCGGGATGACGGCTCCGCCCCTGGTGGACCGCCCCGGCCGCCGGCGCCCGGTCCGGGAGCTCTCGGACGCCGAACTGTCCGCGCGTATACACGGCCTGGGCGGCACGCCGGACGAGGTCCTGCGGTCCGCGGAGCTGATGGAGCTGCTGCTGCCCGTCTTCCGCGCGGACTTCCGGGTGTGTGACGACTACCGGTTCGTCCCCGGACCGCCGCTCGACATGCCCCTCACCGTCCTCGGCGGGGCGGGCGACCGGGGCGCTCCGGTCACCGGCCTCGCCGCGTGGCGCGGCCTGACCACAGGCGCGTACACCATGCGCGTCTTCCCCGGCGGGCACTTCTACCTGAACGACCACCTCGACGACGTGCTCGCCACGGTCCGGACGGCCTGCGCGGACGTGCCGCCGGCCGGCCCGGCCCACCGGCTGCCGCACTGTCTGCGCTAAGGCTCGTCAGACAGGCCTTGGCCGGACACGCCTGAGGCCGGGTCCTGCCTCAGGCGCTGTCCGAGGCCGTCTCCGGTGGCGGAGCCGTCTCCCCCCTGCTCAGCTCCTCCTTCGCGAGGAGATAGCCGAGTTGGAGGCGGCTCCGCGCACCCATGCTCTCCCGGATGCGCGCCAGGTGGGTGTGGTAGGTGCGCTCGCTGATGCCGATCCTCCGCGCGATCACCGAGTCGGTGAGCCCCTCCACGAGAAGGCGCTTGATCATGTTGTGGATGTCGGGGAGGACTTCCGCGGACGCCTGTGTCGCCGTGCCGGGTTCGAAGGGCGCGGCGCGCTGCCAGTTCCGTTCGAAGACGTCGGTCAGGAACCGTACGAGCGCCCCGTCGTGGATCACCGCGGCGGAGGTGCGGTCCTCGCCCGTCGGCAGAATGGCGATCGAGCGGTCGATGACGAAGAGCCGCTCGAAGAACTCGTCGAGGGTCCGCACTTCGGCCCCCTCCTTGACGACGGCTGCCACGTACGCCTTGACCGGGGCGTTGAAGCGCGCCGGGTGCTGGTAGAGGGTCCGCATCCGCACTCCGCGGCCCAGGTGCTCCAGGGCGAGCGGTAGCGCGTCCTTCAGCACGGGGGCGGGACGGCCGCCCCCGGGCTGGGCCGTGAGGATCTCCTCCGTGGCCCCGCGCGTGACGCGGTCGACGAAGTCGCGGATGGCCGGCATGCCGTGCACGTACTCGACGGCCGGTGCGGACCCCTCGGGCCGGGCCCGGTCCATGAAGAGCTGGAGGGTGGGCGCCAGCCGGTGCTCCACCTCGGCCGCCTGCAACTCCATCTGCCATGCCCGGGCGCGCCATTGGGCGGACAGCCGGGCCTCCACCAGACGGGGATCGACCGGCTTCAGCCGGGTGCCGTCGGCGGTCGGCTCCAGCAGCCCTATTCGGACAAGAGCGTCCACCCCTGGAACGTCCGCGTTCAGCTCAAGTTCCGTGCTTCTGAGTGCCAGCTCGTATGCGGCGAGTGCTTCTTTCGGCAACTCCGGCAGTATTTGGTCCTGCTCTTCCCCCATTTGCCCCCCTCAGATCTCTGCGATGCAGGGATCTGGCCCCCCTGCATCGTGGTGATCCTAGTTCGCCGCGATCTAGCCTCCAGATCACCGAAGCAAACCGATTCAGCCATGTCACTACTGTGGGGGGAACAGCCATGACCGAGATTTCTGTGACGGGTTCGGCAAGAGGCCGGGAGACGAACGGAGCGGTGCGCCGTGTGTGCCGGGGGGCACGCGAAGTCGCGCTGGCGGCGGTGCTGCTGGGTGCGGCGGCGGGCGTCCTGCTCACCGTGCAGGGGGAGGCGTCCGGCCGGGGGCAGGGGGCGGCGCCCACCTACGCGGTCGCCTCCGACCTGGGCTGGAACGGCCCCAAGCCGGTCGCGCCCAGGACGGACCTGGGCTGGAACGCCCACCCGGCCGGCGTGAAGGGGGATCTGGGCTGGAACACGCAGCCCGCCGGTGCGCGGGACGACCTCGGCCGGCACCGCCACGAGCCGGTCGCGCCCCGGTCCGACCTCGGGTGGAACGCGGCCGGCGCGGGCGACGCCGGACACGGAGTCGCCGTATGACGGTGCATCCGGACGTGGGTACACGCAGCGAAGGCAGGTGAGGGGCATGCGCCAGGTGCACACGGGCATCGAGTTCCCGCGATTCGGTGTCACTCTCCAGACCGCCCGCCGCCGGGCCGGGCTCACCCAGGAACAGCTCTCCACCGCGTCGGGGATCAGCGTCAGGGCGATCCGTGACCTCGAACTCGGCCGGGCCCACCGCCCGCGCCGGGAGACGATCCGCCTGCTGGCCGACGCGCTCGGCCTCTCCGGCTCCCACCGCGTCCTGCTGGAGAGCGGCTCCGGTCACGACGCCGTGGACAGCACCGTGCGGCAGATGTACGAGGAGCAGCTCGCCTCGCCCCCGGCGGCGACCTCGCCACTGATCGGGCGGGAGCGGGAGCTGGACGTGGTCGCCGGGGCCCTGCTCACCGGGCAGGAACGGCTGCTCTCCCTGGTGGGCCTGCCCGGGGTGGGCAAGTCGCGGCTCGCCCTGGCGGTGGCCCGCCGCTACGAGGCGGAGCGGGAGGCCCGCGTCCTGTGGCTGCCCGTCTCCTCCTCTCCTACCGGCCTCCCGCCGTCGGGACCGGCCCCGGAACCGGACCGCGCCCAGGCGCTGCTCACCTCCTGGACGCTCGACCGGCTGGCGGGACGCGGACCGCTGGAGGACCTGGTCCGGCTCATCGGCGGCCGGCGGACCCTACTGGTCCTCGACGGGTACGAGGACGCCGCCGTCGACCGCGACAGCCTGCTGAGGCTGCTCGCGGGCTGCGACGGACTCCAGGTGCTCGTCACGGCCCGGGCGCCGCTGCCGGTCCTCGGCGTCCGGGCCGTGCCCCTCGCGGCGCTGCCCGTCGGGTTCTTTGCCGGGGGGCCGGACGGGGGCGGGGAACGTGCGGCCGGGGCGGCGGTCCGGCTGATGGCGTCCCATGTCCGCTACACGCGGCCTGCGCTGCGGCAGACGGCCGCCGTCACCGAGGCGATCGCCGGACTCTGCCGGCAACTGGACGGCGTTCCGCTGGCCCTCAACACGGCGGCGGGCTGGCTGCCGATGTACGCCCCCGAGCAACTGCTCGCGGTCGCCCGGGACAATCCCCTCCATCTGGTGGAGCCAGTCTTCTCCGGGGACTTCTTCCCCGGCGAGTCCTGCGCCGGGCCGATGGGGGAGCCGGATCTCGGCATGCTCATCCGGGGGACGGTGAGCGGCCTGCGCCCGGGCCCGGCCCGGCTGCTGGCCGTGCTGGCGCGCCGGAACGGCGCCTGTCCGACGGACGAGGTGCTGAGCCTGGCCGGCGGGTCGCCGGGCGAGGTCACCAGGTCACTCCGCGGCCTGCTGCTGCGCGGCCTCATCCGTGAGGAGCGGCTGCCGGAGGGCGGCACCGCGGTGTCCGTCCTCAACCTGGTCCGGCATGTGCTGCGTCCCGCCTGTGAACCGGCACCGCTGACGGCCGTCGGCCGCACCTGAGCGGTGGCCGTGAGCCTCGGCCGCACCTGAGCGGTGGCCGCACGCGAGCCCTCGGTGCCCCGGGCCGTCGATCGCACCCGGGCCGTCGGCCGCCCCGGGCCGCCACCCGCCCGGGGCCGTGCCCGGGGGACCACGTCGTGGGCCGGGCCCCGGGCGCGCCCGTTCAGCGGGTGCGCTGGAAGAACTCGACCTCGGCGAGGGCGAGATGGCGGCCCGGTTCCAGGCCCGCCGGATCCTGGAGGGTGAGGCGGACGGTCTTCGGCTCGCTGATGCCGGTGGGGAAGGTCTGCGGGCCCGGTTTGTCGCTGAGGGTGAAGGTCTTGCGGTGGGTGTCGCCGTCCGGGGTGGTGACGTCCATCGTGACGCGGAGGGCTCGGGCCTGGGACGGGTAGGTCTCCGGGGACTTGGACGGGCCGTTGGTGAGGATGACGGCGACCAGACGGAGGGCTTGGCGAAGGTGTAGGTGACCGAGGGGTCCGGAGCGGGCGTGCCCCAATAGCGGTTGCTCAGGCCGTCGGTGGTGTTGGCGGCCGGGTGCCGGGGCAGTTCGGCGCTCGCCTCGGTGCTCGCGGGGGTGACCGCCTTGGCCTTGCCGAGCTTGTCGAGGGTGTCCTCGAACAGGACGCGCCCGGCGGGCAGGAGAAGCAGCCCGGCGGCGCACAGGGCGACGAGGACGGCGAGGGTCACGACGAGGCGGGTGCCCCGGCCCGAGCCCGCGCGGGCGCGGCGGCGGAACGGCCACACCGTGCGCCACCAGGGCAGCGCGGCCTGCGCGGCGGCCGGGTCGAGCCGGGCGGCGCAGCGGCGGCAGAAGCGCCGGCCGGGCGGGTTGGGCGTGCCGCAGGAAGGACAGGGCGTGCCCGCCGCTTCCTCGTCCGCGACGGTCGAGGGGCGGACGACGGGCCGTGGCGCGACCGCCTTGGCGGGCTTCACGGGCAGGACCGGGTCGGGTACCGAGGTCGACTCCTGGCCGGGGCCGCGGCCGGGAGCGCGTGCCGGTGCCTCGGGTACGCGGGGCGCGGGGGTGGCCGGGGCCGGTCGGGGCGCCGGGAGCACGGGCGGGGGCGCTTGCACAGGCGGGGGCGGCGGCGCCGGTGCCTGGGCGGCCACCGCGGGCGTTCCGTCCGCGCGCGGCGGGGGCGCATGCGTCGCTCCGGGCGGTGGCGGTGGCGGGGGCGCATGCGTCGCTCCGGGCGGTGGCGGTGGCGGTGACGGTGACGGTGGCGGTGGCGCGACGGGCACGGCGGGCGCTTCGGGACGGACGCCGAGGCGCGTTCCGGCCCGGGTTCGGGTTCCGTTGACGGACCCGGTGACGGAGCCTGTGCCGGAGCGGGGTCCGCCGTCGGTGGCGGACCGGCGGGCGCGGGCGGCGGGGGTGCCGCCCGTCGTCGGGTCCGCGAGGGCGAGGGAGAGCAGGCCGTCCGGGGTGCGCCGCACCAGAACCGAGGCCGGGCCGTCGACCGTGAGACCGGGCCCGGCCGTGCCGGGTGCGCGGACCCGGTGCGCACCCGCCGTGGAGGTGTTGCCCCCCCCGCAGGGCGAGCCGGTCGTGCCAAAGGGCCTGCGCCCGCGTGGAGTCGACCAGCACCCGCAGCGGTCCGCCGGCACCCAGGCGGGTACCCCGCCCCCGCGCGGGCCGGCGGAGCGGTGCCGCCGGCGAAGCAACGCACCCGGAGGGTGTCAACCACCCCCGCCGGGCACCCTGGTGGAGCCGCCGTCCGACGCGGCCCGGAGCCCCGGTGGAGCCGTGGTGGAGGCCCGCTCGGGGCGGTGCCCGAAGGCCCCCTCGCGCCCCCGGGGGTCCGTTACCGTCGGCCCATGACCACCCCTGCCGACGGCCACCACGTCATCCAGGTCCGCGGCGCCCGCGAGAACAACCTGGCGGACGTCTCGGTCGACATACCCAAGCGCCGGCTCACCGTGTTCACCGGTGTCTCCGGTTCCGGCAAGTCCTCGCTGGTGTTCGGCACGATCGCCGCCGAGTCCCAGCGGCTGATCAACGAGACCTACAGCGCCTTCGTGCAGGGCTTCATGCCCAGCGTCGGCCGCCCGGACGTGGACGCGCTGCACAACCTCAGCGCCGCGATCGTGGTGGACCAGGAGCGGATGGGCGCCAACTCCCGCTCCACCGTGGGCACCGCGACCGACGCGTACACCATGTTGCGGATCGTCTTCTCCCGGCTCGGCACCCCGCACGTCGGCACCTCGGCGGCGTTCAGCTTCAACCTGCCCGAGGGGATGTGCCCGCGCTGCGAAGGGGCGGGCCAGGTCTCCGAGTTCGACCTCGACCAGCTGGTCGACCGGGACAAGTCCTTCAACGAGGGAGCGATCACCGCCCCCAACTTCGGGGTGGACAGCTACTTCTGGCAGATCATGGCCGCCTCGGGCTTCTTCGACCCCGACAAGAAGCTGCGCGACTTCACCGAGCAGGAGTGGGAGGACTTCCTGCACAAGCCGTCGGTCAAGGTGAAGGTCGGCAGCAACAACCTCACCTACGAGGGCCTGTACGTGAAGGTCCAGCGGACCATGCTCAACAAGGACCGGGAGGCGATGCAGTCCCACATCCGGGCCTTCGTCGACCGGGCCGTGGTCTTCCGCGACTGCCCCGACTGCGGGGGCACCCGTCTGAACGCCGCCGCCCTCTCCTCGCGGATCGAGGGCGTGAACATCGCCGACTGCTCCGCCATGCAGATCAGCGACCTGGCCGCGTTCGTCCGCCGCATCGAGGACCCGGGCGTCGCCCCGCTGCTGGCCAATCTGCGCGGAGTCCTGGACTCCCTCGTCGAGATCGGCCTCGGCTACCTCAGCCTGGACCGGTCCACGGGCACCCTCTCCGGTGGCGAGGCGCAGCGCGTGAAGATGGTCCGGCACCTGGGCTCCAGCCTCACCGACGTCACCTATGTCTTCGACGAGCCCACGGTCGGTCTGCACCCGCACGACATCCGGCGGATGAACGACCTGCTGCTGCGGCTGCGGGACAAGGGCAACACGGTCCTGGTCGTGGAGCACAAGCCCGAGGTCGTCGCGATCGCCGACCATGTGGTGGACCTCGGCCCCGGCGCGGGCACCGGCGGTGGCCGGATCTGCTTCAGCGGCGACGTGGCCGCGCTGCGGGACTCGGACACCCTCACCGGCCGCCACCTCGGCCACCGGGCCAAGGTGCGGGACGTGGTGCGCACCCCGCGTGGTCATATCGCCATCGAGGGCGCCGGGCTGCACAACCTCCGGGACGTGAGCGTGGACATCCCGCTCGGGGTGCTCACCGTGGTCACCGGGGTCGCCGGTTCCGGGAAGAGCTCCCTGATCCACGGCAGCCTGCCCGGCCGGGAGGGCGTCGTGGTCGCCGACCAGTCCCCGATCAAGGGCTCCCGGCGCTCCAACCCCGCGACCTACACCGGTCTGCTCGACCCGATCCGCAAGGCCTTCGCCAAGGAGAACGGGGTCAAGCCGGCCCTCTTCAGCGCCAACTCCGAGGGCGCCTGCCCCAAGTGCAACGGCCTGGGCCTGGTCTGGACGGACCTCGGGATGATGGCCGGGGTCTCCTCCGTGTGCGAGGAGTGCGAGGGCCGCCGCTTCACCCCCGAGGTCCTCACCTACACCCTGCGCGGCCGGAACATCAGCGAGGTCCTCGGCATGTCTGTGGCCGAGGCGCACGAGTTCTTCACCACGGGCCAGCCCCGCACCATCCTGGGCCGCCTGAACGACGTGGGCCTGGGCTATCTGCGGCTCGGCCAGCCGCTGAACACCCTCTCCGGCGGCGAGCGGCAGCGGATCAAGCTGGCGATCCACATGGCGGAGAAGGCCGCGACCTACGTCCTGGACGAGCCCACAACCGGGCTCCACCTGGCCGACGTCGACCAGCTCCTCGGCCTGCTCGACCGGCTGGTGGAGGCGGGGAACACGGTCGTGGTCATCGAGCACCACCAGGCGGTGATGGCCCACGCGGACTGGCTGATCGACCTCGGCCCCGGGGCCGGCCACGACGGCGGCCGGATCGTCTTCGAGGGGACCCCGGCCGATCTGATCGCCCACGGGGACACGCTCACGGCCCGGCATCTGCGGGAGTACGTCGGCGGCTGACCACCGGGCCGCGCTCCCCGGCCGTGACGCACGAAGGCCCCGGCACCGAGGTGACCGGGGCACTTCCGTGCACGGAGCCGGTCGCGGCGGCGACACTCCCCCGAGTGTGGCTGTTCCACGCCGAGCACCAGCGCGCCGGATCCGTCCCGTCATCCAAACAGCCCCCGCCAACGGATCGCTAACATGTGGCCAACGCTCACGCGGGCGCGCGGGCTTACGCGGAGGAGGGCGCGGGACGACTCAGAGGGGGACCGGGATGCGCTTCGGCCTGCTCGGCGTACCCGTCGTCCACGACGCCGAGGGACAGCCGCACCACCTCGGCAGCGCCAAGCTGCGCGTCCTGCTCGTCACCCTGCTGCTGCGCCCCAACCGGGTGGTGCCCGTCCACGAGCTGAAGGCCGCCCTGTGGGGCGACGACCCGCCCGCCTCCGCCCATGCCTCGCTGCACAACCATGTGACCCGGCTACGGCGGCTGATCGCCGAGGAGGGGCGGCTGCGGGCGGTGGCCCCCGGCTATCTGCTCCGGGTGGAGCCCGGCGAACTGGACACGGATCTCTTCCAGGAGCGGGTCGCGGCCGTCCGGGCCGCCCACGCGCGGGCGGCCGACGGCACCGGGCCGGGCCGCGCGTGCGACGACACCGGGCCGGGCCGCCCGGACGCCGAGGGCACCGGACGCGGCGACTGGGCCGCCGTCGCCCGGGCCGCCGAGGACGCCCTCGCGCTCTGGCGCGGCAGCCCCCTGGACGGCGTCTTCGGGGCGGGCGAGTCCCCGCCCGCCCTGGTCCGCCGGCTGCACGAGGCCCGCCTGGAACTGCTGGAACGGCGCTACGACGCGGCCCTGGAACTCGGCGCGCACGACGCCTGCGCGCCCGAACTGGCCGCGCTCGCAGCCGAGTTCCCGCTCCACGAAGCGTTCCACCGGCAGCTGATGCTGGCCCTGCACCGCGCGGGCCGCCATGCGGAGGCCCTGGACGCCTACCGCTCCCTGAGCCGCACCCTCGCGGACGACCTCGGCGCCGACCCGGGCCCGGCCGTCCGCCGCGTCCACGACGAGATCCTGCGCGCCTCGGACGCCGGTGCCCCGCCGGCAGGCGCGTACACCCTGCCGGACGACCACCGCTTCGCCGACGACCACCGTTTCGCGGACGGCGCCTGACCCGCCGTGACGTCCCGCCGCGCACCCCGGCCCGGGTCGGCCACCGGCGCCCCGCGCCCCTGGGCAACCGGCCCCGCCGCGCGTCCCGGACCCGGCCGCCCGCCGCGCCCCGCCGGAACGCCCCGCCGCGCGCCGCGCGCCTACTTCGCGTCCCCGTAGCACTCCACCACCGCGATGGTGAACGGGAAGCGGACCGGGGTCTCCCCGAAAGTGAGGCGGCCCGCGAGCGCCCCCGCCTCCCGGATCGCCTCGGCGACCGCCGCCGCCTCCTCGGCCGGGCAGTGCACCACCACCTCGTCGTGCTGGAAGAACACCAGCTCGGCGCGCATCGACGCGGTCGCCCGCCGCAGGGCCGCCAGCATCAGCAGCGCCCAGTCCGCCGCGCTGCCCTGCACCACGAAGTTCCGGGTGAAGCGCCCCCAGGCACGCGCGTCCGCGCCCCCGGAGCGCCCCGGCCCGGTGTCGTCCACCAGGTCCTGGGGTAGGCCGGCCTCCCCGGACTCCTCCTCGCCCGGCGCGCGGGGGCTGGTCCGCCCGAGCCAGGTGCGCACCAGCCGCCCCTCCTCGCCCGCCTTCGCCGCCTCGTCCACGTACGCCACGGCGAGCGGGAAGCGGCGGCGCAGCGCGGCCAGGTTCTTCAGCCCGTCGCCCGAGGTCTGCCCGTAGACCGCGCCCAGCAGGGCGATCTTGGCGTGCTCCCGGTCGCCGGAGAAGGCCCGGTCGGAGAGGGCCGTGTAGAGGTCGCCCTCGTGGCCCGCGACCTCCATCAGGCCCGGGTCGCGGGAGATCGCGGCCAGCACCCGGGGCTCCATCTGGTCCGCGTCGGCGACCACCAGCTGCCAGCCCTCGTCCGCGACCACCGCCCGCCGGATCACCTTGGGGATCTGGAGCGCGCCGCCGCCGTTCGTCGTCCAGCGGCCGGAGACCGTGCCGCCCGGGACGTACTCCGGCCGGAAGCGTCCGTCGCGCACCCAGTCCTGCAGCCAGCCCCAGCCGTGCGCCGTCCAGATCCGGTACAGCTTCTTGTAGGCGATCAGCGGCTCCACCGCCGGGTGGTCGATGCCCTCCAGCTCCCAGCGGCGGGTGGAGCGCACCGAGATCCCGGCGCGGGTGAACGCCCGGACGACGTCCGCCGGGAGGTCGGGCCGGACCCGGTGGCCGAACGCCCGCGACACCTGCTCGGCCAGCTCCGCGAGGCGGCGCGGCTCGCCCCCGCCCGCGTACCGCTCACCGAGGAGTTCGTGCAGGACGGCCCGGTGCACATCCGTCCGCCAGGGCAGCCCGGAGCGGTTCATCTCGGCGGCGACCAGCATTCCCGCCGACTCGGCCGCCGTGAGCAACCGCATCCGGCCGGGGTGGGCCGTCGCCCCGTGCCGGCGCTGCTGCTCGGCGTAGACCTCCAGCAGCGCTTCCAGGGGGACGTCCGCCCGCTGGGGTTCGAAGAGGGAGGACTGCGCCCCGGGGACGGCTGCGCGGGCCGGCAGGTCGGGCGGGACCGGCGCGTTCCGCAGCCGGGCGTGCGCCGCGGCGGCCGACCGGGGCTCGCCGAGCCGTCCCTCGTGGCCGAGGAGCAGCAGTTCGGCGTCCTCGATGTCGTAGCAGCGTTCGACGCGGACCCCGGCGGCGAGCAGCCGGGGGTAGACCTCCGCCGTCGAGCGCCACACCCAGCGGTCCACCTCGGGGCGGGAGCGCACGGCCGCGACGAGATCGGGCTCGGTGCGCACCGGTCCGGCGGGCAGATGGTCGGGGCCGAGGGGGACGAGCCGCGCCCCGTCCCCGTCGGCCGCGGTCAGAGCCCAGCGTTCGCCCACCGTCCGAGTCTGCCACCGGGGTCCGACAACGGCCTCGGGCACCACTGGAGCGCCGCCCGGCGAGAGCCCCTCCCACCCGCGTCCGCGCCGGCCGGGGCCATCCGTAGGATCGGTCCTTCGACGCGGTCGTGCGGGGCACGGCCGGTCTCGCACAGGGTGGGGATCCTTCGATGAGAGCAGGGACGCGCGCGCGTGCGCGAGCGGTGGCGGCGGTGCTGGTGCTGGGGGCGCTGGGCGGCTGCGCCACGACCCCGGACGCCGCACCGGCCACGGCGACCGGTACCGCCGCCGAGCAGGCCGCCGGTGCCGGAGACGGCAAGGACGACGGCGCGGACAACAGTAAGGACGCCGCCGAGGGCAATCAGGACGCCGAGGCCGGCCGGCCCCTCGCGGCGAAGGGCGACCCCGTCGGGCCGAAGGGCTCCGACTGCCCGATGCCCGTCACCTTCGACGCCGCCGAGGGCTGGCGGCCCAAGCCCCTCGACCCGGCCGAGTCCGATCCGAACGGCGACTTCGCCGAGCTGTACCGGCGCGGTCCGGTCACCCTCCTCTGCGAGATCGACGCCAAGCCCGCGGGCCATGTCGGGTTCCTGCGGGTGTGGGCGAGCGGCAAGGCCGGCGAGGAGCCCCGCGCCGTGCTGAGGGCGTTCCTGGAGTCGGGCGGTGAGGGGATCGAGGACGAGAAGTGGTCCACGTTCACGACCGGTTCGCTCACCGGTGTCGAGGTGGCGTACACCGGCTACAGCGAGCTGCTGGAGGAGTCCAAGAAGCAGCGCGCCTTCGCCGTGCCGGTGCCGGGCGGCGTCACGGTCGTCGACCTCGGCGGCATGGACGACGAGGAGCACGAAGCGATGCTCCCCGCCTATGAGCTGGCCCGGGGGACCCTGCGTACGGGCTGAGCACCGGGCGCCCCGCCGGGGCCGGTCACCGGCGACCCGCCCGTTCCGCCCGGCCGGTCACCGGGCGACACACCGGCTGCCGCACCGACACCTCCCGCCCCGTCGGCACCTCCCGCCGCGCCGACACCTTCTGTCGCGCCGGAACCTCCTGCCGTGCCGGCACCTTCTGTCGCGGCGACGCCTCCTGCCGCGCCATGCACCTCTCGCCCCGCCGACACCTCCCGCCCCAACGGACCCTCCCGTCGTGCCGGATCCGGCCCCGGCGCCTTCCCGGCGCGCCCGCGGCGGGAGGTGATCGCGGTTGCTCGGCGCAGACGCCTGCCGCACGGCGTCCCCGCGCCGTACGCTCTGATCCAGACGGTCCCGACCGGTGCGGACACACCGTCCGGCGGGCGTGCCCGCCACCGCGGGGGCAGACTTGGGGACCGAGGCACGCGCGAGCGGTGACTGGGAGGCCGTACGGTGAACGGGGGCAGTCGCAGACGACGCCTGACGAGTCGGCTGTCGGCGGGCGGCGCGGCGGCACAGTCACCCGGCGTCCGGGGGCTGCGCTACCGGCGCGGCCGGGGCCGGCTCCCCTCCGACCAGTCCACCACCCGCTCCCGGCTCGCCTGGCTGAACTCCGCGAGCACGCGCATCGGCACCACCCTCGACCTGGAGCGGACCGCCCAGGAACTCGCCGAGTTCACCGTCCCCCGGTTCGCGGACGCGGCGGCCGTCGACATCCTGGAAGGCGTCCTGCGCGGCGAGGAGGGAGCCCGCTGGACGGGGGACGGCATCCCCGCGAGCCGGGCCATGGCGGTCTGCGCCATCGACGAGCTGGCCACCCTGGAACCGACACCGGTCGGCATGACCGTGGTCCGCTCCGAGCTGTCCCACGAGACCCTGCTGCACCGCTACTGCCTGCGGCAGGGCAAGCCGGTCCTGGTCGGCCGCATGGGCGAGGAGGACTTCCTGCGCGTCGCGCCCACCGCCAGCGCCGCCGAGAAGATGCGCCGCACCGGAGTGCACAGCTACCTCGCGGTGCCGCTGATCGCCCGCGGGGTACTCCTCGGCACCGCCGACTTCGTCCGGGCCGGCGGCAGCCGCCCCTTCTCCACGACCGACCTGGCCCTCGCCGAGCAGCTCGCCTCGCGCGCCGCCGTCTTCATGGACAACGCGCGGCTGTACGGACGTGAGCGGGAGCACGTGGTCTCCCTCCAGCGCAGCCTGCTGCCCCGCGTCACCCCCCTCACCCCGGGGCTGACCCTGCGGACGGAGTACGCGCCGTCCGCCGCGGCCCGGGGCGTAGGCGGCGACTGGTACGACGTGATGGCCCTGCCCGGCGGGCGGACCGCGCTGCTGGTCGGCGACGTGATGGGCCACGGGCTCCCGGCGGCCGTCACCATGGGGCGGCTGCGCGCGGTGGGCCGCACCCTGATGACCCTGGACACGGCCCCCGAACGCGTCCTCGCCCGGCTCGACCTCGCCACCCGCGACCTGGAGGACGAGCAGGTCGCCACCTGTCTCTGCGCCGTCCACGACCCGGCCGACGGCAGTGTCACGCTCGCCAGCGCCGGGCATCTGCCACCGCTCCTGCTCGACGGGCTCGGCGGCGCCGAGTACCTGGACGTGCCCACGGGGGCGCCGCTGGGCGCGGGCGTCATCCCGTACGACCCGCTAAGGGTGTCGGTGGCGGAGGGCAGCCGGCTGGTCCTCTTCACGGACGGACTGGTGAAGAACCGCACCGACGACGTCGATGTGCAGCTGGAGCGGCTGCGGACCAAGGCGCTGGCGGCCGGCCCGGGAGCGCAGGCCGCGGCCGGTCTGCTGGCCGAGGCGCCGGACACGGCCCGGTTCGACGAGGTCGTCCTCCTCGTCGCCGAACGCACCGCCGAGGCGGCCGGTGACCTGCGGGTGTGGCGGCTCCCCCGGGAGGGCAACGTCGCCTCCGCCGCCCGGGGGCTGGTCAGCGGGCAGCTCGCGGAGTGGGGCCTCGCGGACCTGGTGGACGTCAGCGAACTCGTGGTCAGCGAACTGGTCGGCAACGCGCAGCGCTACGGCAACGGGCCGGGCGAGCTGCGCATGCTGCGCGGCGAACGCCTCACCATCGAAGTCTCCGACACCGGTCCCGACCTGCCGCAGATCCAGCACGCGGACGTCAGCGACGAGGGCGGCCGGGGTCTCCAGTTGATCAACATGCTCTGCCGGCGCTGGGGATCGTGCCGCACGGTCACCGGCAAGGTGGTGTGGGCGGAGCAGAACATCGCCCCTTGAGGCCCCCGGCACCCTGCACCGGCGCCCTGCGCCCGGGGCCGCGCGCCCCGGCCCGGCGCCCCTGACCCCGGGCACCCCCCCCGTGCGCGCACCCCGGCCCCGGCACCCTGCGGGGGGCGCGCTCCCGCGTGACACCATCGCGGGTGTGAGCACCCGGAACACGGTCGAGACGGCACTGGCGGCCGCGCTGTACGCACAGGGCGACGACTCCCTCGACACCGCCGCCTCCCTGCTGGCCGCCGACCGGGCCGCCGACGGGGAGCTGCGCCGCCGGGGCGAGGAGCTGCTGCGCCGGGCCTGGGAGCGCGGCTGGCAGCCGGCCGACGTCCACCGCCTGGTCCGCCGCGACCTCGCCGAACCGCACGAGCGGCTGTTCGCCTCGCTGGTCACCGGCGAGTCCGCGCGGTACGGCTCCCGGCTCGCGCCGCGCTGGCGGGCGCAGCTCGCCGCCCTGGAGGGCGTCGAGCCGGTGCGCGCGGACCGGTTCGCGCACGCGACGACGGTGCTGGAGCTGTACCGGCTGCTGGTGCGGTTGCCGCGGATCGAACCGGTCGCCCCGCCGCCGGGCGCGCCCCCGGCCGCCGTCGTCCCGTCCGCGCACGAGCCCCGGACGCTGGGCCGGGTCCGCGCCCTGCTCGCCAAGGCGGAGGCGACGGGCTTTCCGGAGGAGGCCGAGGCGCTGACGGCCAAGGCGCAGGAGCTGATGGCCCGCCACCGCATCGACGAGGCGGTCCTCGCGCACGGCGCGCCCGCCGCCGACGCCCCGTCCGCCTGCCGTATCGGCGTGGACGCGCCCTACGAGACCGCGAAGGCGGTCCTCCTCGACGCCGTCGCCTCGGCGAACCGCTGCCGGGCGGTGTGGAACGGCGCGTTCGGCTTCTCCACGGTGGTCGGGTTCGAGAGCGACCTCGACGCGGTCGAGCTGCTGTACACCTCCCTCCTGGTGCAGGGCACCACGGCGATGACCGCCGCGGAGTCCGCCCAGCGAGCCGGCGGACGCAAGCGGACCAAGACCTTCCGGCAGTCCTTCTGGACGGCGTACGCGGCCCGCCTCGGTGAGCATCTGAGCGCGGTGGCCGAGGAGTTGGTCACCCGGGACCTGCTGCCCGTGCTGGCCACCCGGGACCTCGCGGTCGCCGACCGGGCGGAGCGGATGTTCCCCGAGACGACCACCACCCGGGTGCGCGGGGCGACGGACGAGGCCGGCTGGCGGGACGGCACCTCGGCGGCGGACCGTGCCCACCCGCGCCCGCCCCGCCGGCCCCTCCCGGGGGAGGGCCGGGGCCGCTGACCGGACGGTAACGCCCCCGGGGCCGGCGGTCAGGTGAGCGGGATCTGCTTGTCGCCCGGGTCGGCGGACTGCCGGGCAGGCGGACTGCCGGGCCGGGTGGACGGCGATCAGCCGGCTGCCCCGGGCGAAGGCGCTGTCCCGGCCGTGGAAGCGGTAGCCGGACTCGATGAGCTGGAGGATCTCGTGCCCCAGCATCGCCTGCGGCCCGCCGTCCTCCGGCGCCTTGGCGGTGTCCCAGAGAGCGCTGTCGCCCAGCTTCTCGATCTCGTCCCAGAAGTTGGACGCGGTGAGCTGCCCGGCGATGAGCATGGCCTCGATCCGCTGCCCCAGGCTGGTGACGATCTGCACGTCCCCGGCGCCCGCCGAGGGGCCCCCGGCGAGGGAGGCCGCTGCCGGGGCGGCGGACTTCGGGGGCCCGCTGAGCACCCGCCGGGCGGTGGCCTCCGCCTCCCGTTCGAAGCGGTCCGAGGGGTCGCGGACACGCACTCCGTCGCCCCGGTCGGTGCCGGCCACCGGGCCCGAGCGCTGCTGGAGGACATGGGTCAGCTCATGGGCGAGGGTGTGCCGGTCGATACCGGCGGGCCCGGCGACGATATGGCTGCCGGAGGTGTAGGCCGCGGCCCCGAGTCGGGCCGCCGAGGCCCGGGCGGCGGCGTCGGTGTGCACCCGGACGTCGGAGAAGTCGGCGCCCAAGCGCGCCTCCATGTCGGTGCGGCTGCGCTCGTCCAGCGGCCGGCCGCCGCCGCGCAGGACGGCGTGCACGGCGGAGCGCTGCACGGGTTGCGGGTCCTCCGCATGGCCGCAGCCCGGGCCGTGCCGGTGCGCGTCCCGCTCCGTCGACGTCCCGGCCCGGCGCACCATCTGCACCACCGCCGCGTTCCCGGCGGAGCGCTGGAGTGCGAGCAGCGCCTCGGCCGGCGTCGCCACGGCCCGTGACCCGGACGCGCGGGCGGCTGCCGGGGCCCCGGTCGAGGCCGCCCGCCCCTTCGCTGCCCGGCTGTTGGCGTGGTCGTACAAGGCGGTCCCCTCCCGGCGCCGGTGTGCGTGCCTTCCCGGTGTAACCGGGCGGTCCGGCCTCCGGCCATGTACGCGGGGGCAGTCCGGGGTCCCTCCGCGTTGCCCCCGGCTCAGGCCCGGTCCGCCGGACCGGCCGCCACACAGAACTCGTTGCCCTCCGGGTCGGCCATCACCACATGGTGACCGTCGAAGGTCTCCAGGACCCGCCCGCCCGCGCCGGTGAGCCGGTCCGCCTCGGCCGTGATCCGGGCCCAGCGCTCCGCGGGGGTGCCGTGCCCGGGTACCCGGATGTCGATGTGCAGCCGGTTCTTCGCCGTCTTGGGCTCGGGCACCTCCAGGACGGACAGCCGGGGCCCGATGCCGGCCGGGTCGCAGAGCCACTCCCCGCCGCCGTCGTCGTCCTCGGGCAGGTCGAACTGGGCGAGCCACTCCTCGCGGGTGGCGTACGGCGGGGGCGGGGGCTCGTCCACGTAACCCAGCGCGGTCTTCCAGAAGGCGGCCAGGCGCGGGGCGTCGGCGCAGTCCAGGGTGAGATCGAATCGGACGCTCATGCCCCGGACGCTACCGGCGCCCGCCGACACGGCCCGCCGGGCCGCGCCCCCGGCCCGCACGCCCGCCCGGTCCGCCCGTCCGTCAACGTACCTGCCCGGGCCGCGCGTCCCGCAACGTACCTGTCCGGCTCGCGCGCCCGTCCGGCAACGCCACCCGCCCGTCCGCGCGTCCCGCAACGCCGCCGGACCGGGCGCCCGTCCGGCGAACGCCGCCGGGCCGCGCCCCCGGGGGAACGCGGCCCCGCGCGGCGGAGACCGTCGCGTCAGGGCGCCGGCACCTCCGTGGGCAGCCCGGTCGGCAGGCCCTCCGGGAGCTTGCCGCCCTCGCTCTTCTTCAGGGTGTCCTTCTTGCCGCTCTCCCAGGAGACGATCAGGCTCCCGCCGTCGCCGGACTCGAAGGAGCCCATCGTGCGGTCCGTGTTCCCGTCCGCGCAGGTGAGCGCGAGCATCGGCGCGCCGCCCATCTCCTCGACCTCGCCCGTGCAGGCGTGTCCGTCGGCGAGCAGGGCGGCCTTGCCCCGGGTCACCGAGAGCACGACCGGCTTGGCGTCGGTCATACCGGCCCAGGTGCCCTCGACGTCGGCCGGCTTCGCGGCCTCGTCGCCGCCCGTGCCCGGCTCCCCGCCGTCGGCGGTGGACGAGGCGGTGGGCTTGGCGTCACCGCCCTTGTCGTCGGCGCTGCCGCAGCCGGTCAGCGCGAGTACGGCGGCGATGCCCGCCGCCGCGGCCGAGGTGCGTACGAGCTTGCGCATGGTGCTGTCCCCCCGATCGGTGTCACGACCGCGCCAAGCTACCAGGAGGACTTGCGCACCCCGGGCAGGAATCCGGCGTGCGCCTGCTCGCGCACCCGGACCCGGGACAGCCCGAACTTCCGCAGATGGCCACGGGGCCGGCCGTCCACACCGTCCCGGTTGCGCACCCGGGTGGCGCCGGCGTCCCGCGGCTGACGCCGCAGTTCCGCCTGGGCGGCGGCCCGTTCGGCGTCCGTGCTCGACGGGCGGCGGACGATCTCCTTCAACTCCGCCCGGCGCTCCGCGTATCGCTCGACCACGGCCTTTCGGTGCTCATTGCGTGCGATCTTGCTCCGCTTCGCCATCAGACCTTCACCCCCCGGGCGCGGATGCGCAGGACGGCGGCCTCGATGCCGATGGCGTCGACGGTCTTCACCGCGCGGGCGCTGAGGGTGAGGCGGACATGCCGTCCCTCGCTGGGCAGCCAGTACCGCTTGCGCTGGATGTTGGGGTCGAAGCGGCGGGGGGTGCGCCGGTGGGAGTGGGAGATCCGGTTGCCGAAACCGGGCTTCGCGCCGGTCAGCATGCAGTGGGCGGACGCGGGTGATGCACCTCTCGCGGAGCGAGCTTGGTAATGGAAATCATTTCCATCTACTCTACCCCCATGCCTCGCAACGAACTCCGCCCGGTGGTGAAGCTCCGCTCCACGGCGGGCACCGGCTACACCTACGTCACCCGCAAGAACCGGCGGAACGACCCCGACCGCCTCACCCTGCGCAAGTACGACCCCGTCGTCGGGCGCCATGTCGACTTCCGAGAGGAGCGCTGAGCGATGCGGCCCATCCACCCGCCCTACGAGCCCGTCGTCTTCCGGGACAAGGCCGGCGGTTTCGCCTTCCTCACCCGCTCCACGGCGACCAGCGACCGGACCGTGGAATGGGAGGACGGCAACACCTACCCGGTGATCGACGTCGAGATCTCCTCGGCGAGCCATCCCTTCTACACGGGCCAGACCCGCGTCCTGGACACCGCCGGCCGGGTCGAGCGCTTCGAGCGCCGCTACGGCGGCCGGGGAGGCCGGACATGACGCCCCCCACGCCCCCCGTCGGCCCCGCCCTCCCCGTGGTGATCGTCGCCGGTCTGCACACTGACGCACGGCGCGAGGCCGTCGACGCCCTGCTCTCCGCCGTCCCCGGCAGCCTCGCCCTCCACCACGACCTGTCCACCGCGGCCGAGCGCGGCACCGTCCTGCGCACGGTCCGCGACGCCGGCGGGGTGCGCGGCACCGGGGAGACCCCGCTCGTCAACGACTGCGCCTGCTGCGCCCTGCGCGAGGACCTGGTGCCCGAACTCCTGCGGCTCGCCGAGGAGGGCGCCACCCGGCTCGCGGTCGTCGAACTGTGGGACTCCGTCGAGCCCAAGGCCATGGCGGAGGTCGTCGCCGGGCACGGCGACGGACGCCTCGCGATCACCTCGGTGATGTGCGCGGTCGACCCCGCCCTGCTGCTCCCGTACCTCGGCAACGGCGACGACCTCGCCGAGGCCGGGCTCGCGGCCGCCGCCACCGACCAGCGCACCGTCGCCGACACCTGGGCGCGCCAGCTGGAGTACGCGCCCGTCCTCGCCGTCGTGGACAGTGAGGAGGCGGACGAGGCCGACCGGGCACTGCTGGCCCAACTGCACCCGACCGCGCGGCGGTTCCCCGTCGGCTCGGCCGAACTGGTCGCCGCCGCTCTGGCCGGCTTCGACGTGGAGGCCGCCGCCGCGGCCCAGCACCCGGCCTGTGCGCTGCTGCCGCAGGAGGCCGACGCCTGCGGGGTGTCGACCCTCGTCTGGCACAGCGTCCGGCCCTTCCACCCCGGCCGCCTCTACGCGGCCCTGGAGGACCTGACCTGCGCCGCGGCCCGCAGCCGCGGCCGGTTCTGGCTGGCCGACCACCCCGACACCCTGCTCGCCTGGGACGCGGCCGGCGGAGCCCTCTGCGTGGAGAGCGCGGGCCCCTGGCTCGCCTCTCTTCCGGACGCGGCCTGGGAGCTGGTGCCGCCCGTGCGCCGTGCCGCGGCCGCCCTGGACTGGCACCCGGAGCACGGCGACCGCTGCCAGCACCTCGTCTTCACCTCACCCGGCCTCGACCGGGACGGACTGGCCCGACTGCTCTCGTCCTGCCTGCTGACCGATACCGAGTACGCCGCCGGCCGCGAAGGCTGGAAGCGGCTCCCGCCCGCCTTCGACTCCCTTCTGGAGGTCTGAGTTGTCCCCCCGACGCACCACCGCCCGCAAGCCCGCCGCACCCAGGCCCAACCCCCTGGACCGCGCGGGGATCACCTACATCGACTACAAGGACACCGACCTGCTGCGGAAGTTCATCTCCGACCGGGGCAAGATCCGCAGCCGCCGGGTGACCCGCGTGACCGCGCAGCAGCAGCGGCTGCTCGCCCGCGCGATCAAGAACGCGCGCGAGATGGCCCTGCTGCCGTACGGCCCGCCGGGGCGCTGAACGGGAGGCTCCGGGCCGTCCTGTAACCGGGGGAACACCGCGTGTGCACGTGCATCCGCCGGTGCATGTGCCCATGCGTCGGCACATGAACACAGCTATGATCCGGGATGGTTGACGCCAGCAACTTGCACCCCGGGAGCGACTTGTGCACCACGTGTACAACGGCATGACGGCCACGGAGCTTCAGGGGGTCGTCTGGCAGAAGAGCAGACACAGCAACTCCCAGGGCTCCTGCGTCGAGTTCGCCAAACTGCCCGGCGGCGACGTGGCCATGCGCAACTCGCGGCACCCCGAAGGCCCCGCACTCGTGTACACGCCCGCGGAGATAGAAGCGTTGCTTCTCGGCGTCAAGGACGGCGAATTCGACCACCTGGTGGCCTGAACGCAGTCCTTCCGGGGCCGGGTTGCCGGCTCAGCCGAGCCGGAAGAGGGCCCAGACGACCTTCCCCCGCAGCGACCCGGCCAGGGGGTGCCAGCCCCAGCCGTCGCTGAAGGAGTCCACGAGCAGCAGCCCCCGGCCGGACTCGGCCGAGTAGTCCTCCTCGGACTCCCGTGCCGTGGGGCCGTCATGGCTCGGATCGCGCACCGCGCAGACCAGCCGGCCCGTCCAGTGCATCAGATGCAGCCGCACCGGGCACTCAGGAGACTGCGCGTACGGGTCGGCCGTGGTCTCGGCCCGGGACGGGGACTCGGGCGCCAGAGCGTGCCGCAGGGCGTTCGTCACGAGTTCGGAGACGACCAGGGCGACATCGTCGAAGCGGTGTCCGAGGTCCCACTGGCCGAGCGTCGTCCGGGTGAACTGCCGTGCGCCGCGCACCGCCTCGTGGCGGGCGGGCAGTGCGCAGGAGACGGATCCGGAGACGGCCGAGGGGTCGATCGGCGGAAGGCCCTGCCTTAACGGCGCGAGCATGGTCGATCCATTGGTCCCCATGCGAGGCACTCCCGGGAATCGCGGCTGTGACGCTACAACACGAACGAGCACGCAGGTGCGCGGGGCCCATCGTTCCCAAAGCGAGACGCAGATGCAAGGGCAGATGCACGTGCACGCGCCGGACCTGTCCGCCCCGTGACGGTTCTTGCTCATATCTTCCCGCGATCCGCCGCGCCCCCCGCGCGCCGCCTTCCCCTTTCCGTAGTCGAACGAGTACGGCGCGAAGTGCTTTGGTGGCAGAATCCGGCTCTTGGGGTTCGGGGGGACCCTCGGCGAGGATCGGAGTCCGGCAAGTGGTGCGGCATGGGGAGGGTTCGGGTCGTGACGGCAGGAGAGTCGGCGGCATCGGCAGGGGCGTCCGCGTCCTCGTGGGGGTACCCCCGTTCCGACGGTCCGGGCGGAGGGTCGGTCGTCCGGCGCATCCTGCTCGGTTCGCAGCTGCGGCGGCTGCGGGAGTCCCGCGGCATCACCCGTGAGGCCGCCGGGTACTCGATCCGCGCCTCGGAGTCGAAGATCAGCCGCATGGAACTGGGCCGGGTGAGCTTCAAGGCACGTGACGTGGAGGACCTGCTCACCCTCTACGGGGTCACCGACGACACCGAGCGGTCCGCCCTCCTCGGCCTCGTCAAGCAGGCGAACGTGGCCGGCTGGTGGCACAGCTTCGGCGATGTGCTCCCCGGCTGGTTCCAGACGTACATCGGACTGGAGGGCGCCGCCTCCGTCATCCGCATCTACGAGGTGCAGTTCGTGCACGGGCTGCTCCAGACCGAGTCGTACGCGCACGCCGTGGTCGCGCGCGGTATGCCCGACGCCCCGGCGGCCGAGATCGACAAGCGGGTCGCCCTGCGCCTGGAGCGCCAGAAGGCCCTGGTCTCGGAGAACGCGCCCCTGCTCCATGTGATCCTCGACGAGGCGGCACTGCGCCGCCCGTACGGCGACCGGGCCGTGATGCGGGCCCAGCTGAGCCATCTGATCGAGGTCTCCGAGCACCCGAACATCACGCTCCAGGTCATGCCCTTCTCCTTCGGCGGCCACGCGGGGGAGAGCGGCGCGTTCACCATGCTGAGCTTCCCCGAGTCCGACCTCTCCGACGTGGTCTACCTGGAGCAGCTGACCAGTGCCCTCTACCTGGACAAGCGCGAGGAGGTCGCCCAGTACGACCGGGTGATGACCCGCCTGAGCGAGGACAGCCCGGACCAGTCGAGCACCCGCGACCTGCTCCGAGGACTCCTCCAACTCATTTGACACACCAGTACGATGACGGAACATCAGATACCTGTGCTCGCGCCGGCCACCGCCGCATCCGCCCCTGGAGCAGTGATCGCATGTCCTTCTTCACCGAACTGGCACTTCAGTACATAGACGGCGAGTGGAAGCCCGGCAGCGGCTCCTGGGACATCATCGACTTCAACCCGTACGACGGCGAGAAGCTGGCCTCCATCGCCGTGGCCACCGCCGACGAGGTCGACCAGGCGTACCGGGCGGCGGAGCGCGCGCAGCAGGCGTGGGCGGAGACCAACCCCTACGCCCGCCGGGGCGTGTTCGAGAAGGCCCTGCGGATCGTCGAGGACCGCGAGGAGGAGATCGCCGAGGCGATCGTCGCCGAACTGGGCGGCACCCGGCTGAAGGCCGCGTTCGAACTGCACCTCGCCAAGGAGTTCCTGCGGGAGGCCGTCCACCTGGCGCTCCGCCCCGAGGGCCGTATCATTCCCTCCCCGGTGGACGGCAAGGAGAACCGGGTCTACCGCGTCCCGGTCGGCGTGGTCGGGGTGATCAGCCCGTTCAACTTCCCCTTCCTCCTCTCCCTCAAGTCCGTCGCCCCGGCCCTCGCCCTGGGCAACGCCGTCGTCCTCAAGCCGCACCAGAACACGCCGGTCTGCGGCGGTTCCCTGGTCGCGAGGATCTTCGAGGACGCGGGCCTGCCGGCCGGCCTGCTGAACGTGGTGATCACCGACATCGCCGAGATCGGTGACGCCCTCCTGGAGCACCCCGTCCCCAAGGCGATCTCCTTCACCGGCTCCGACAAGGTGGGCCGCCATGTCGCCACCGTCTGCGCCGCCAACTTCAAGCACGCGATCCTCGAACTCGGCGGCAACAGCGCCCTGATCGTCCTCGACGACGCGGACGTGGACTACGCGGTCGACGCGGCGGTCTTCAGCCGCTTCGTGCACCAGGGCCAGGTCTGCATGGCCGCCAACCGCATCCTGGTCGACCGCTCCCTGCTCGCCGAGTTCACCGAGAAGTTCACCGCCAAGGTCGCCACCCTGAAGGTGGGCGACCCGGCCGACCCGGCCACCCACATCGGCCCGCTGATCAACTCCTCCCAGGCCGAGGCGGTCACCTCGGTCGTCGAGCGGACGGTGGAGGCGGGCGCCACCGCCCTGATCCGGGGCGAAGCCGACGGCAACCTGGTGTCCCCCTCGGTCCTCACCGACCTCCCCGAGGGCTCGCCCGTGCTCACCCAGGAGATCTTCGGCCCGGTCGCCCTGATCATCCCCTTCGACGGCGAGGACGAGGCGGTCCGGATCGCCAACGACACGCCGTACGGCCTCAGCGGCGCGGTACACACGGCGGACGTCGAGCGCGGGGTGCGGCTCGCCAAGCGGGTGCACACGGGCATGATCCACATCAACGACGGCACCGTCCACGACGAGCCCATCGTCCCCTTCGGCGGCGAGAAGCACTCCGGTATCGGCCGGCTCAACGGCGACGCCATGCTCGACGCCTTCACCACCCAGAAGTGGATCTCGGTCCAGCACGGCCGCTCCCGCTTCCCGTTCTGACGACCCTGCGGGGAAACGGCCCTCCCGGGGAAACGGCCCTCCCGGGGAATCGGCCGGACCTCCCCGGGAAACGGCGCTTTCGCCACCCTTACGCGCGACCCCTCGCGGACAGAAGCCGTCCACGAGGGGTCGTAGCGTGAGGAGCGCCGGAAGGGAGAACGACCCCTTCCAGGACGGAAGGCGGACACCATGCCCACCCACGTTTCCCCCGAGTCCCGCGGCGACGAGCGCGGCGCGCTGCTGGCCTTCGTGGAGGCCCAGCGCGGCGGTATCCGGCGCTCCCTCCTCGGCCTGACCGAGGAACAGGCGGCGAGCCGCCCCAGCGCCAGCGAACTCTCCCTCTCCGGGCTGCTCAAGCACGTCACCGAGACCGAGCGCGGCTGGGTCGTGCTGGCGAGGCGCGGGGTGGGCGCCTCCTACGGCCAGGGCTCCGCCGAGGAGGGCGGCGGGCAGGAGGAGGAGGCGAACGGGGAGGACGGCTTCCGCCTGGTCGCGGGGGAGACCACGGCCGGAATGCTGGCCCGCTGGGACGAAGTGGCCAAGGAGACGGAGGAGTTCGTCCGCTCGGTGCCCAGTCTGGACGACACCTTCCCGCTGCCCGACGCCCCCTGGTACCCGGACGGCGAGCGGGTGTCCGTGCGCTGGCTGGTGCTGCACCTGATCGAGGAGATCGCCCGGCACGCGGGCCACGCGGACATCATCCGCGAATCCCTGGACGGCAAGGGCGCCTTCGACCTCATCGCCCTGGAGAGCGGCGAGAGCGGCGGCGGGTGAGGCCCCGCCGCCTCGGGCCCGGCACGCCGATCCGGGCCCGGGACGGCCGCCCCCCGGCTCCTCAGTCCCTCAGTTCCGCCAGCCGCCGCAGCGCGTCGCCCGCCGACTCCCGTTCGTCTGGCCCGAGTTCGACCGCGACCGCCCGCGCGGTCAGCTCCGCCACGAGCGCGTCCTCGCCGAGCCGCCGGGCCAGGTCCGCGCGGAGCACCAGAAGACGCAACGACTGCACGGGCGTCGGTTCCCCGGGTGTGCGCCCGTCGAGCGCCCGGTCCAGGATCCGGGCCGCGCCGGGCAGGTCCTCCTTGGAGTCCGCGTAGAGATCCGCCAGATGCAGGGCCCTGGCGTACGGCTCCCTGGGGACCGGCCGCATGCTCTGGTCCTCGCCGATCCGCTGACCGACCCGGATGGAGTTGCCCGCCGGGTCGGTCATCAGGAACTGGCGCATCCCGTAGGACATGTCCTTCAGGGGGCCGATGCGGGGCAGGCCCCGCTGCGGTATCCGCCCGTACGCCTCCTTCAGGCCGGTACGGAAGGCGGTGTAGAGGCCGTCCACGTCGTCGGTGAGCACATAGCAGCCGGCCACCGAGGCGGCGGGGTCATGGGCCTTCATGCCGAAGAACTGCAGTTCTACCTCCCCGCGCTCGACGACGGCGTAGGCGTAGGGGCTCTTCTGGAGGTACGTCGTCCCGAAGCCCAGGGCAGTGTAGAAATCGACCACCGGCTGAATCGTCCGGCACGGGAGGAGCGGGATGGTCTTCTCGGTCATGGCCGGTAGTCTAGTCAAACTTGAATAGGAAGGGGTCCCGGTCGATGTCAGCGATCCGCCTGCTGGTGCTCGGCGCCGTCCGCCAGCACGGCCGCGCCCACGGCTACCAGGTCCGCAACGACCTGGAGTACTGGGGCGCGCACGAGTGGTCGAACGCCAAGCCCGGCTCGATCTACCACGCCCTCAAGCAGATGGCGAAGCAGGGACTTCTGCGCGCCCACGAGACGGCCCCCTCCACGGCCGGCGGCCCCCCGCGCACCGAGTACGAGGTGACCCCCGAGGGCACCGAGGAGTACCTCGCCCTGCTGCGCAAGGCCCTCACCGCCTACGACGAGGGCACCGACGTCCTCTCCGCCGCGATCGGCTTCATCGTGGACCTGCCGCGTGCCGAGGCGGTGGAGCTGCTGCGGGAGCGGGTGCGCGGCATGCGCGAGTGGCGCCGCTCCGTCACCGAGTACTACACGCCCGAGGAGGGCCCCGAGTCCATCGGCCACATCGGCGAGATCATGAACTTCTGGGTCGCCTCCGCGGACTTCGGCGCGGAGTGGACCCTCGGCCTGATCGCCCGCATCGAGGCCGGCGCGTACACCTTCGCGGGCGAGGGCGAGCCGTTCACCGCCGTTCTCGCCGAGGGGGAGGAGAACCCCTACGCCACCGGCATCCCCCACGAGGGCGACACCCGCTGAGCCGTGACCCGCACGCGGGGTCTCAGTGGTGGAACGCCGTCGCCGCGGCCTCGTCCCTGCCCAGGGGGCCCGGCTGCTCCCGCAGCTCGGGCAGCAACTGCTCCAGGTCCCGCAGCAGCAGGTCCGCCAGGTCGGCGGAGAAGCCGTTGCGGCAGACCACCCGCAGCACCGACAGGTCCTGCCGGTTCGCCGGGAAGCTGTACGCGGGAACCAGCCAGCCCCGCTCACGCAGCCGCCGCGAGACGTCGAACACGTCGAAGGCGGTGATGTGGTCGGCCGTGGTGAACGCGAACACCGGCAGCTGGTCGCCGTGCGTCAGCAGCCGGAACTCGTCCATCGCCCCGATCCGCCGGGCCAGC
This sequence comes from Streptomyces sp. CNT372, assembly GCF_000377145.1. Taxonomy (NCBI): domain Bacteria; kingdom Bacillati; phylum Actinomycetota; class Actinomycetes; order Kitasatosporales; family Streptomycetaceae; genus Streptomyces; species Streptomyces sp. CNT372. The sequence goes on from NZ_KB897793.1 coordinate 27,715, forward strand.
CCGGTCGCCACGTCCCGCGCCGTCTGCTGCACCGCGCGGTAGCCGTCCCGGCCCAGCCGCAGGAAGGTGTAGTACTGCGCGACCACTTGCGCGCCCGGGCGGGAGAAGTTCAGCGCGAAGGTCGGCATGTCCCCGCCCAGGTAGTTCACCCGGAAGACCAGCTCCTCGGGCAGGCACTCGGGGGAGCGCCACAGCGCCCAGCCGACGCCCGGGTAGACCAGACCGTACTTGTGCCCCGAGGTGTTGATCGAGGACACCCGCGGCAGCCGGAAGTCCCAGACCAGGTCCTCGTCCAGGAAGGGCGCGACCATCGCCCCGGACGCCCCGTCCACATGCACCGGCACATCGAGACCGGTGCGCTCCTGGAGGGCGTCCAGCTCCGCGCACAGCTCGGCGATCGGCTCGTAGGAGCCGTCGAAGGTGGATCCGAGCACCCCGACCACACCGATGGTGTTCTCGTCGCAGAGGTCCACGGCGGCCTTCGGGTCCAGGTGGAAGCGGTTCCCCTCCATCGGCACCAGCCGGGCCTCCACCTCCCAGAAGTTGCAGAACTTGTCCCAGCAGACCTGGACGTTCACGCCCATCACCAGATTGGGCCGGGCCTTCGCGGGATACCGGTCGGTGTTCCTCGTCGTCCACCGGCGCTTGAGGGCCATGCCCGCGAGCATGCACGCCTCGCTGGAGCCGGTGGTGGAGCAGCCGACCGCCGCCGATGGGTCCGGGGCGTGCCAGAGGTCCGCGAGCATCGACACGCACCGGCGCTCCAGCTCGGCCGTGCGCGGGTACTCGTCCTTGTCGATCATGTTCTTGTCGCGGCACTCGCCCATCAGGACGCCCGCCTGCGGCTCCATCCAGGTGGTGACGAAGGTCGCCAGGTTGAGCCGCGAGTTCCCGTCGAGCATCAGCTCGTCGTGGACCAGCTGGTAGGCGGTCATCGGCGGGGTGGGGCCGTCCGGCATCCGGTGGGCCGGCGGTGCGGACGTCATACCGGCCACCGGGTCGGCGACGCCGTAGAAGGGGTTGAGCGAGAGGCGGGAACGCTCCGCGCCGTCGTCGTCCCTGTTCGTGCCCTGGTGGAGTGCCATGGGACTCAGGCTCGCCCCGGCCCCCACCCGCCGCAACGCGAAAGCGCCCCTCCCGCGCCCGCCCGGGGCACGGGGGGACCGGACCGGTGTCAGACGCGGGAGACCACCACGGCCGTCCCGTACGCGCAGATCTCGGTGCCCACGTCCGCCGCCTCCGTCACGTCGAAGCGGAAGGCGAGCACGGCGTTGGCGCCGCGCGAGCGGGCCTGCTCCACCAGACGCTCCATGGCCTGGTTCCGCGTCTCGACGAGGGTCTTGGTCAGCCCCCGCAGCTCGCCGCCGATCATCGACTTCAGTCCCGCGCCGATCTGGCTGCCCAGATGCCGGGAGCGCACGGTGAGGCCGAACACCTCGCCGATCACCTGTTCCACGCGGTGGCCCGGGATGTCGTTGGTCGTGACGACCAGCACATCGGTCTCCGGGCCCTGGCCGCCGCCGTACTCCTCGATACCCATGGTCACAGCGTGCTCGCGGAGCGCCCGGAACGCATCCCCGAGGCGGTGGAACCGGGCCCCCGGAATGTGCGTTGATAGCTTTGGTCAGCCGACCGTCCCGATCGACCACACCAACAGGAGTCCGGACCCCGTGAACACCCTTGCGCTCGGACCGAGCTGGCTCGATCCGGACTATCTGATCACCACCTTCGGGCTCATCGGCGTGCTGGTCATCGTCTTCGCGGAATCCGGTCTGCTGATCGGCTTCTTCCTGCCGGGCGACTCCCTGCTGTTCACCACGGGGCTGCTGGTGACCACCGGCAAGATCGACGTGCCGCTGTGGCTGGTGTGCACGCTGATCGTCATCGCGGCGGTCGTCGGCGACCAGGTCGGCTACCTCTTCGGCCGCAAGGTCGGGCCGGCCCTCTTCAAGCGCCCCGACTCCCGCTTCTTCAAGCAGGAGAACGTGGAGAAGGCGCACGTCTTCTTCGAGAAGTACGGCCCGAAGTCCCTGGTCCTGGCCCGCTTCGTGCCGATCGTGCGCACGTTCACGCCGATCATCGCGGGCGTCAGCCGGATGAACTACCGCTCCTTCGTGACCTTCAACATCCTCGGCGGTGTGCTGTGGGGTGCGGGGGTGACGCTGCTGGGGGCGGCCCTCGGCAAGATCGACTTCGTACACGAGCACATCGAGAAGATCCTGATCCTGATCGTGCTGATCTCGGTCCTCCCCATCGTGATCGAGGTCCTGCGCGCGCGCTCCCAGAACAAGAAGTCCGCGGCGGTGGGGGACGCGGTGGACGATGGCGAGACCCCGCCGCCCCCGCCGCCCGCTTCGCGCGGCCGCCACGCGAAGCGCTGACTCCTCGCGCGCGTCCCTCCGGCCCGTGTCCGGGCCCGGCCCGCCGCCCCAGCCTGCCCGGCTGGGGCGTGCTGTTTTCTGTCCGTCCGGTCCCGTCGTTCCAGCCTGTCGGGCTGGGTGCGCTGTTTCGGCCCGTCCGGCGTTTGAGGACACGGCCGTAGGCCGTGCGGCGACCACCGGCCGCCGGCCGGGTGCGTCGGGCTCCGCCCCGGACTCCGCGCCTCGATCGCCGGCAGGGCTGAGCAGTCGGGCCCGGCCCGAGCCCGAAGCGGCGGCGACCGGGCGCCCGGGCAGCCGGGCCCGGGCCGACCCCGGCCCAGCCCCGCGCCGGGGCCCGAAGCGCGGCCCGGGCCCGCTAGAAGCCGCGCGTGCGCTTCGCCGCGCGGCGCCCACCCGGCGGCTGCTCCCCCGGCACCCCCGCAACCCCCGGCACCCGCAGGAACAGCCGCGTCATCTCCGCACCGAGGTTCACCCCGATCGCGATCGCCAGCGCCAGCGCCGCCGCCTTGCTGAGCGAGGCCAGCCCCGGGTTCAGGTCGCCGCGGGCGATCGACAGCAGCCCGAAGTACGTCGCGCTACCCGGAAGCAGCGGCCCGATCGCCGCCGTGACATACGGCAGCGCGGACGCGAACTGGTACCGCGCCAGAGTCTGCCCGAACAGACCCACCAGCCCCGCCGCCGCCGCCGTCGCCGCCACCGGCGACACCCCGGCGGTGTCCGCCAGCGCCCCGTACACCACCCACGCGACGCCGCCGTTCAGCGTGACGAGCCACACCGTGGAGCGCTCCTGCTGGAGCATGACCGCGAAGCACAGCGACAGCGTCATCGCCGCAAGCGTCTGCGTCACCGGCCGCTCCACGCTGTGGATCGCGGTCTCCGGCCGGAGCCCCGCGTCCAGGGCGAAGCCCAGATAGAGGACGCTCAGCACGCCCACCACGATGCCGACGACCAGATAGCCGACCTCCAGCAGCCGCGCCGCCGCCGTGATGTAGAAGCCGGTCAGCCCGTCCTGGACGCCCGCCACCAGCGCCCGCCCCGGGATCAGCGCGAACAGCCCACCGGTGATCACCGCCGAGGCCCGGATGTCCAGCGGCGACAGCGTCAGCGCCACCCCGACCGCGGCCGGGGGCATCGCCGCCGCCACGAACTGGTAGAACTCCGGCAGCTCCCGCCCCGCCGCCAGCCACGCGAGCCGGTCGCCGAGCATCGCGCTCACCGCCGCCGCGATGAACACCAGCACATCACCGCCGACCAGCACGGACGCCGAACCCGCCAGCAGCCCGCCGGCCACCGTCAGCGCCCAGCCGGGGTACGGGTGCCGGTTCCGCCGGATCTCCGCGAGCCGCCGGTACGCCTCCTCCAGCGTCACCTCGGACTCGTCCGCGCTGATGTCGTGCACCAGCCGGTAGACCGCCGCCAGCCGGTTGTAGTCGGTGCCGCGCCGCCGCACCGTGCGGTTGGCCGTCACCGGGTCGTCCACCAGGGACGGCTGATAGGTGATCGACAGCAGCGTGAAGGTGACGGTCGGCTCGCACCGGTCCAGGCCGTACGAGCGCGAGATGGCGAACATCGCCGCCTCGACGTCCTCGGCCCCCTCGCCGCCCGCGAGCAGCAGCTCCCCGATACGCAGCGTCAGGTCGAGCACGCGCGGTACGGCCGGCCCGGCGTCGTCCTGCCGCTGTTGTGTCTCCGGCACCGGGCGCTCGCCCACCGGCATCCGCAGCATCGCCCGCATCCGGTCCTGCCACGGCGCGCCCTTCGTCAGCCGCACCGCCGGGATGCCGTGCGCCGGGGTGAACGCGGGCGGCGAGTTCCGGGCGCTGTAGGTGGACGGCGGGGCGAACGCGGAGCCCTCCGGCTCGGCCGGCGCCTCCGGCACCAGCCCCTGCGGAACGGCGAACTCCGAACTCGGGTGGTCCTCTTCGGGGGCTTCCGGCTGCTCCACCCCCAGGGGTGGGGTGAACGCGCTGTGCGCCTCGTCGGACTGAGGCTTCCGGTCTTCCGGACCCTCGGGTTCCGCCACCACTCGCCGTCCTCGCTCCCTGTCGCACCTGCCCTCTGCCCGGCGCTTCTGCCCAGTATGGGCACGGACATGGGGGGAGACGCGACGCGGGCGGGACACCACCGGTGTCCCGCCCGCGTCAGGGCCTTCCGGGGGGCGTCAGTGCGCGCCGCCCTGCGCCTCCAGGCGCTTGAAGCTGGCCTCGATCTCGGCCTCGGCCTCGGCGCGGCCGACCCAGTCGGCGCCCTCGACGGACTTGCCGGGCTCCAGGTCCTTGTAGACCTCGAAGAAGTGCTGGATCTCCAGGCGGTCGAACTCGGAGACGTGGTGGATGTCGCGCAGGTGCTCCACGCGCGGGTCCGAGGCGGGGACGCAGAGCAGCTTGTCGTCGCCGCCGGCCTCGTCGGTCATCCGGAACATGCCGATGGCCCGGCACTTGATGAGGCAGCCCGGGAAGGTCGGCTCGTCGAGGATGACCAGCGCGTCCAGCGGGTCGCCGTCCTCGCCGAGGGTGTTCTCGACGAAGCCGTAGTCCGCCGGGTAGCTGGTCGAGGTGAAGAGTCGACGGTCCAGGCGGATCCGACCGGTCTCGTGGTCCACCTCGTACTTGTTCCGCGAACCCTTCGGGATCTCGATGGTGACGTCGAACTCCACGGGTGGCTCCTCCATGATCAAGACATAGCAAGACGCGAATCTGGTGGTTAAGTGTCCCTCACGCAGAGGTGTGATCGCGAAAGGGGCTGGTGCGGGGTGCCGAAGGTCAGGACGTGGCAGCTCGCGACGGGTGCCGCGGCGCTCGGCCTCGTCGTCTCCGCCGGGGCGGTGGCCGCGGCGGGACCCTGGGACACCGGTCAGCGTAAGGCCGAGCGCCAGTGGGCGGCGGCCCAGGACCCGACGGGTGGCGCACATCACGAGTCCTCCGCCCGCGAGCGCCCGCCCGCCGCCCCCAGCGCGCCTCCCGTGCTGGCCGCCCTCGGCACCACGGGCCCCCGTACCGCCGACGCCCCCGCCCGGCCCCCCGCCGGCCTCGCCGGGACCCTCGGCCCCCTCCTCGGCGACGCCGCCCTCGGCCCCGCGCCGACCGCCAGCGTCATCGACCTCGCCACCGGCGAACGCCTCTGGGCCAGGGGCCCGGCCACGCCGATGACGCCCGCGTCCACCATCAAGATCGCCACGGCCGCCGCCGCCCTCTCCGCCCTCGGGCCCGACCACCGCATCCCCACCACCGTCGTCGCGCCCCCCGAGGGCGACCGCGTCACCCTCGTCGGGGGCGGGGACGCCACCCTGGACCGGGCCCGCCTCGCCACCCTCGCCGACCGCACCGCCGCCGCCCTGCGCGAGCGCGGCACCGCCGCCGTCCGTCTGACCCACGACAGCTCCCTCTACGCGGGCCCCCTCCTCCACTCCATCGGCCCCAACGGCAACCTCGCCCCCGTCAGCGCCCTCATGGTCGACCAGGGCCGCAACGACCCCCGGACAACCGGCGACGCCACCCGCGCCAAGGACCCCGCCGGCGAGACCGCCCGCGTCTTCGCCGACCTGCTCAGCGAACGCGGTGTGCGGGTCACCGGCAGCCCCGCCCCCGGCCGCGCCCCCGAGGAGGCCGTCCCCCTCGCCCAGGTGCTCTCCGCCCCGCTCTCCGCCGTCGTCGAGCGCATGCTGACCAGCAGCGACAACGACATCGCCGAGTCCCTCGCCCGCCAGACCGCCGTCGCGGCCGGCCGCCGGGCCGACTTCGCGGGCGCCGGGAAGGCCGTCACCGACCGGCTCCGCCGCCTCGGCCTCCCGCTGGAGGGCGCCCGCTTCGCGGACGGCAGCGGACTCGACCGCCGCGACCGCGTCTCCGCCGGACTTCTCACCGCCCTCCTCGCCCGCTCGGCCGACCCCGACCGCCCCGAGCTCCGCCCGGTCCTCACCGGCCTGCCCGTCGCCGGCTTCACCGGCACCCTCGGCACCCGCTACGACGAGACGTCCCCCGGCTCCGGCCTGGTCCGCGCCAAGACCGGCACCCTCAGCGGCGTCGACTCCCTCGCGGGCACGGTCGCCACCCCCGACGGCCGCCTGATCGGCTTCGCCTTCCTCGCCAACGGCACCGGATCGGCCGCCGAGGCCCGCCCCGCCCTCGACCGCCTCGCCGCCGCCCTCGCCGGCTGAGCACCCGCCCCGGGGCGTCCCCCGGGCCCGGCCCCGCCCGCACCCGGGTACGCCCGCACCGCTGTGCGTCGCCGGTCGAGAACGTACGGTTGACGCATGACGAGCATCGGTGGTGCCGAGATGGTCGACTGGAACCTCGCCGTGGCGACCGCGACCCGCTTCGTGCGGCCCGGTCCCGACGTGAGCCGGGACGAGGCGCGCGCCGTCGTCGCCGAGCTGCGCCGGCACGCCAAGGCGTCCGAGGAACATGTGCGCGCCTTCACCCGGATGATCCCCGACGACGTACGGCCCCGGGACACCCCGGTCCTCGTCGTCGACCGCGCCGGCTGGGTCAGGGCGAACGTCGCGGGCTTCCGCGAACTGCTGCGCCCCCTGCTCGACAAGATGCAGGAGCGCCGCTCGGGAGCACCGGGCGGCGCGGTGCTGGGCGCGGTGGGCGGCAAGGTCACCGGCGTCGAACTCGGCATGCTGCTGTCGTTCCTCGCCTCCCGGGTCCTCGGCCAGTACGAGACCTTCGCCCCGGACACCCGCGACCTGCCCGCGGGCGACCCCGGCCCGGACGGCAGGGGCGGCGGCCGGCTGCTGCTGGTGGCCCCCAACATCGTGCACGTGGAACGCGAACTGGAGGTCGACCCGCACGACTTCCGGCTCTGGGTCTGCCTCCACGAGGAGACCCACCGCACCCAGTTCACCGGTGTGCCCTGGCTGCGCGACCACCTGGAGAGCGAGATCCAGGCCTTCCTCGCGGAGACCGACGTCGACCCGATGACCGTCCTGGAGCGCCTGCGGGAGGCCGCCCAGTCCCTCGCCGGGGCCCGCCCCGAGGGTGAGGACGACGAGGGCCGCTCTTTCGTCGAGGTCGTCCAGACCCCCGCCCAGCGTGAGATCCTCGGCCGGCTCACCGCCGTGATGTCCCTGCTGGAGGGGCACGCGGACTTCGTGATGGACGGCGTCGGCCCCGACGTCGTCCCCTCGGTGGCGGAGATCCGGGAGAAGTTCCAGCAGCGCAGGGCCCGCGGCGCGAGCCGGCTGGACCTGGCGCTGCGCAAGCTCCTCGGCCTGGACGCCAAGCTGCGCCAGTACCGCGACGGCGAGCGCTTCGTCCGGGCCGTGGTGGAGGAGGTGGGCATGGACGGCTTCAACCGGGTCTGGACGTCCCCGAACACCCTGCCGACCAAGGCGGAGATCGCGTCGCCGGCGGACTGGGTCGCCCGGGTGCACCGCACGGGTTAGCCGGACACCTCCTGGGTGTGCTGTCCGGGGGGCGGGCGGCGCACGGGGCGGGGCACGGGGGCGCACCGTAGAGCAGTGCCGGAAACGGCGGGCCGCCGATGGCACAGGAGCGCCCCTCCAATCACCCGTCCGAGGGACCGTGGGCACTGGATAGGCGTGCAATGCTCGGGTATTGGCTCGGTTCTGTCACCATCGACGCACTCTGAGTGACCGATGCGAGCGGCCGGCCCCACGGCCGGCCGCCTTCCGCCTCGGCCGAGACACCCCCCTCCCGAACTCCACGAAGGGCACCGGACATGGGTCCCCATCCTGCGGTCGCGGCGATACGCCTGGCGGTCCGCCGCGTACTCCACGAAGTCCTCACCCAGCACGCCCAGCACGCCCAGCACGCCGGGCGGGCCGTGCAGGGCGCCCCCGCCGGCGCCCCCCGCCCCGCCGCCCCGGCCACCGCGCCCCCCGGCGACGGCGCCCCGCTCGTCCTCGTCGCCTGCTCCGGCGGCGCCGACTCCATGGCCCTCGCCTCCGCCCTCGCCTTCGAGGCCCCCAAACTCGCCGTCCGTGCCGGTGGCGTCACCGTCGACCACGGCCTCCAGCACGGCTCCGACCTGCGCGCCGCCGAGGTCGTCGCCCGCCTCGCCGCCATGGGCCTCGACCCCGTCGAGTCCGCCGCCGTGCGCGTCGGCCGCGAGGGCGGCCCCGAGGCCGCCGCCCGCGACGCCCGGTACGCAGCGCTCGACGAGGCCGCCGAACGCCTCGGCGCCGCCGCCGTCCTGCTCGGCCACACCCGCGACGACCAGGCCGAGACCGTCCTCCTCGGCCTCGCCCGCGGCTCCGGCATCCGCTCCCTGTCCGGGATGGCCGCCGTCTCGGGGGCGGCCGGCCGCTACCGCCGCCCCTTCCTCCAGCTCGACCGCCAGACCGCGCGCAAGGCGTGCATGGTCCAGTCCCTCCCCGTCTGGGACGACCCGCACAACTCCGACCCCGCCTACACCCGCTCCCGGCTCCGCCACGAGGGCCTGCCCGCCCTGGAGAAGGCGCTCGGCAAGGGGGTCGTCGAGGCCCTCGCCCGCACCGCCCAGCTCTCCCGCGACGACGCCGACGCCCTCGACGGCTGGGCCGCCGAGGCCGCCGCCACCGTGCGCGACGAGAACGGCGGCCTGGAGTGCGCCAAACTCTTCGCGCTGCCGCCCGCCGTACGCCGCCGGGTGCTGCGCCGGGCCGTCATCGACGCCGGCTCACCGGCCGGTTCCCTCTTCGCCCGCCACGTCGAGGAGGTCGACCGGCTGATCACCGGCTGGCGCGGCCAGCGGGCCATCAATCTGCCCGGCCGGGTCCAGGTCCACCGGCAGGGTGGCAGACTGGTCATTCGGCAAGGGTGAACCGCCGAGACAGAAAGCGACGCGGGTGAACGAGAAGGACATGGGCGACGACCTCCAGTCGGTGCTCATCACCAAGGAAGAGATCGACGCCAAGCTGGCAGAGCTGGCCGCGAAGATCGACGCGGAGTACGCGGGCAAGGACCTGCTCATCGTCGGAGTCCTCAAGGGCGCCGTGATGGTGATGGCGGACCTGGCGCGTGCGCTCGCCACCCCCGTCACGATGGACTGGATGGCCGTCTCCTCCTACGGAGCGGGCACGCAGTCCTCGGGTGTCGTGCGGATCCTCAAGGACCTCGACACCGACATCAAGGGCCGGCACGTCCTGATCGTCGAGGACATCATCGACTCCGGGCTGACGCTGTCGTGGCTGCTGGCCAACCTGGGATCGCGCGAACCCGCGTCCCTGGAGGTCTGCACCCTGCTGCGCAAGCCGGACGCGGCCAAGGTCGCGATCGACGTGAAGTGGGTCGGCTTCGACATCCCGAACGAGTTCGTCGTCGGCTACGGCCTCGACTACGCCGAGAAGTACCGCAACCTCCCGTTCGTCGGCACGCTCGCGCCGCACGTCTACGGAGGCTGACGCCACAGGCACGCTGGGGAACCCAGCCCGCCTTTCCGCCGTTGGTGCAAGGGAAGGCGGTCGCCTGTGACAATGCTGGGGTACCGTCCGAGGAACAGTTGTCTTTTCTCATAGCAGTCACATAAGCAGTCACACAAGAAGTCCCACTCAGCGGCAAACCTACGGGCAGGAGGGACGGGGCGTTCTCGCTCCGTATGGATGGACGTGAAGCGATACTTCCGTGGGCCGGTCATGTGGATCGTGCTGGCCGTCCTCGCCGTGGTCGTGCTGATGCAGGTCGTCGGCTCGTCCGGCGGCTACAAGACGGTGGACACCGGCGAGGTCGTCCAGGCGATCGACAGGAACCAGGTCAAGCAGGCAAAGCTGACCACTGGCGACGAGCAGATCATCAAGATCGAGCTCAAAGAGGGCCAGAAGGTAGACGGCGGCACCAAGGTGCAGGCCAGCTACATCGGCACCCAGGGCGTCGATCTGGCCGACAGGCTGCAGGAGAAGTTCGAGGCCGGTGAGATCGAGGAGGGCTACACGGTCTCGCCCGAGCGGCAGAGTCCGTTCCTCTCGGTGCTCCTCTCCCTGCTGCCCTTCGTCCTCATCGTTGTGGTGTTCCTCTTCCTGATGAACCAGATGCAGGGCGGCGGCTCCCGGGTCATGAACTTCGGGAAGTCCAAGGCCAAGCTCATCACCAAGGACACCCCCAAGACGACCTTCGCCGACGTGGCCGGGTCGGACGAGGCGGTCGAGGAACTCCACGAGATCAAGGAGTTCCTCCAGGAGCCGGCGAAGTTCCAGGCCGTCGGGGCCAAGATCCCCAAGGGCGTGCTGCTCTACGGCCCGCCCGGCACCGGCAAGACCCTCCTCGCGCGCGCCGTCGCGGGCGAGGCCGGCGTGCCGTTCTACTCGATCTCCGGCTCCGACTTCGTCGAGATGTTCGTCGGCGTCGGCGCCTCCCGTGTCCGGGACCTCTTCGAGCAGGCCAAGGCGAACGCCCCGGCGATCGTCTTCGTCGACGAGATCGACGCCGTCGGCCGGCACCGCGGCGCGGGCCTCGGCGGCGGGCACGACGAGCGCGAGCAGACCCTCAACCAGCTCCTCGTCGAGATGGACGGGTTCGACGTGAAGGGCGGCGTCATCCTGATCGCCGCCACCAACCGCCCGGACATCCTCGACCCCGCGCTGCTGCGCCCGGGCCGTTTCGACCGGCAGATCGCCGTCGACCGTCCCGACATGCAGGGCCGGCTGGAGATCCTCAAGGTCCACCAGAAGGGGAAGCCGGTCGCCCCGGACGTCGACCTCGGCGCCGTCGCCCGCCGGACCCCCGGCTTCACCGGTGCCGACCTGTCGAACGTGCTGAACGAGGCCGCGCTCCTGACGGCGCGCACCGACAAGAAGCTCATCGACAACCACTCGCTGGACGAGGCGATCGACCGCGTCGTGGCGGGCCCGCAGAAGCGGACCCGGATCATGTCCGACAAGGAGAAGAAGATCACCGCGTACCACGAGGGCGGACACGCCCTGGTCGCGGCGGCCTCACCGAACTCCGACCCGGTCCACAAGATCACGATTCTCTCCCGCGGCCGGGCGCTGGGCTACACGATGGTGCTCCCGGACGAGGACAAGTACTCGACCACCCGCAACGAGATGCTCGACCAGCTCGCCTACATGCTGGGCGGCCGGGCCGCGGAGGAGCTCGTCTTCCACGATCCGACCACCGGCGCGGCGAACGACATCGAGAAGGCGACGGCGACGGCCCGCGCCATGGTCACGCAGTACGGCATGACCGAGCGCCTCGGCGCCATCAAGTTCGGCGGCGACAACAGCGAGCCCTTCCTCGGCCGCGAGATGGCGCACCAGCGCGACTACTCGGAAGAGGTCGCCGCGCTGGTCGACGAGGAGGTCAAGAAGCTCATCGAGGCCGCGCACAACGAGGCGTGGGAGATCCTCGTCGAGAACCGCGACGTCCTCGACAACCTCGTTCTCCAGCTCCTGGAGAAGGAGACGCTCGGCAAGGAGGAGATCGCGGAGATCTTCGCCCCGATCGTGAAGCGCCCGGCCCGCCCGGCGTGGACCGGTTCCTCCCGCCGCACCCCCTCCACCCGTCCGCCGGTGCTCTCCCCCAAGGAGCTCGCCCTGACGAACGGCGCGGCGAACGGCTCCGCCCCCTCGGTGACCGACATCACCAAGACCCCGGCCGAGCCCGTCGCGGAGGAGCGCCCCGAGGCGTGATCCCAGGTCGCGAGGCCGCCCCGGAATGACTGCCGCGTCCCCCAGGTTCTAGCCTGGGGGACGCGGCTTTTCATATGACCTCATATGACCACGGCCGGAGCACAGAGGAACGAGGCACAGATGACCGACCCGGTGACGCTGGACGGCGAGCGCTCGATCGCCGAGTTCGACGAGAAGCGGGCCGAGAACGCGGTACGCGAACTCCTCCTGGCCGTCGGCGAGGACCCCGACCGCGAGGGCCTCCGCGAGACCCCGGCGAGGGTGGCGCGGGCGTACCGGGAGATCTTCGCGGGCCTGTGGCAGCAGCCGGAGGACGTGCTGACCACCACCTTCGACCTCGGGCACGACGAGATGGTGCTCGTGAAGGACATCGAGGTCTACAGCACGTGTGAGCATCATCTGGTCCCCTTCCGGGGCGTGGCGCACGTCGGGTACATCCCGTCCACCACCGGCAAGATCACCGGGCTGTCGAAGCTGGCCCGGCTGGTGGACGTCTACGCCCGCCGCCCGCAGGTCCAGGAGCGGCTCACCACGCAGATCGCCGACTCGCTGATGGAGATCCTGGAGCCGCGCGGGGTGATCGTCGTCGTGGAGTGCGAGCACATGTGCATGTCGATGCGGGGCATCCGCAAGCCCGGCGCCAAGACCCTCACCTCGGCGGTCCGCGGCCAGCTCCGGGATGTGGCGACCCGCAACGAGGCGATGAGCCTGATCATGGCGCGCTGACGGGCGCGCCGGCACCCCGTCGGGTCAGGTGGTCGGAGCCGTGGGGCCCGGGGTGTCGTCGTCGCCGTCGTCGGGGAGCTTGAGGACGCGCTCCAGGTAGAGGGCGGCGGCGACGACCGCGATGCCGGCGAGGACGGCGAAGCCGGCGTAGATGGCCTGGTCGCGGCGGGCCGGGATGTCCAGGGAGCCGAGCAGGAAGACGCCGGTGCCGCCGTACATGCCGCTGACCAGGGCCGCGACCAGGGCGCTGGCCTGGCCGAAGACCACGGCGCGCGCGGCCATCAGGGGCTCGACGCCCTTGGCGCCCGGGCGTCGTTCGCGCTGGGCCTTGAGGCGGTTGCGCAGGGAGAGGGCGGTGGCCGCGAGGACGGCGGCGATCGCGCCGAGGACGACGGGCGCGGCCAGCGGGACGCTCGGCAGCGTCCCGAAGGAGTCCCACAGGCGGGCGCCGCCCCAGGACAGGACGCCCGCCGCGGCGAACAGACCGGCCAGGACCCCGAGCCGTAGTTGCTTCACCGCGGCGAGCCGCCCTTCGTCGATCGGATGGCACCGGGGCCGGGCGCCCCGGTGATCGTTCCGTACGAGACTAACGACTACTCGGGCAGTCGCAGTTCCAGGTCGCCCCGGGCCTCGACGCCCTCGGCGCCGACGCCGGCCAGCAGGTCGGCCACCGGGCCGCGGCCGGGGAGCCGGGCCTCCGGCTGCACGTCGTGCCAGGGGGCGAGGACGAAGGCCCGCTCGTGGGCGCGCGGGTGGGGCAGGGTGAGGGCGGGGTCGTCGGAGACCACGTCCGCGTAGGAGACGATGTCCACGTCGATGGTGCGCGGTCCCCAGCGCTCCTCGCGGACGCGCTCGAACGCCTCCTCGATGGCCTGCCCGCGCTCCAGCAGGGAGGAGGGCGGCAGCGTCGTCCGGATCACGACCACCGCGTTGAAGTACGAGGGCTGGCTGTCCGGGTCGACGCCCCAGGGGCGGGTCTCGTAGACGGGGGAGACGGCCTTGACCCGCAGGCCGGGGGTGTCCTCCAGGAGGTCAACGGCGCCCTGGAGGGTCTCCAGGCGGTTGCCGAGGTTCGAGCCGAGGGAGATCACGGCCTGCTTCGGGTTGGAGAGCGTGCTGTCGGCGGCGTCCACCTGGGCCACGACGGAGGTGGGCACCGGCTGCACGGTCGGGTCGCTGGCTGCCTGGTTCATACTCGGCTCCGGGTGATCGTGATGGTCACGTCGTCGAAGGGCACCGTGATCGGGGCGTCCGGCTTGTGCACCACCACCTCGACCTCCTCGACGCCGTCGTGCTTGAGGCACTGCCGGGCGATCCGCTCGGCCAGCGTCTCGATGAGGTCGACCGGTTCGCCCTCGACGACCGCGACGACCTCTTCCGCCACCACCCCGTAGTGCACGGTCTTCGCCAGGTCGTCGTCGGCCGCCGCCGGGCGGGTGTCCAGCCCCAGCACCAGGTCGACGATGAACGTCTGGCCCTCCTCCCGCTCCCGGGGGAAGACGCCATGGTGCCCACGGGCCTTGAGGCCGCGCAGCGCGACACGATCCACGCGAATCACTCCTGCTTTCTCTGCTGGCGGACGGGTCGCCCGCCACGTGCGGGTGGCGCGGACCCGCAGGCGAATCTACCCGCGGGTGCCGGTGGCCCCTGCGCACGGGGTGCTCGGCATGGCTCCGTGCGGTGGAATCCGCGCATACCCGGGGGGAGGGCCGGGCGAACCTCCCGCTGGGCCCATACCCACTTACGGGGGGACTTACGAGGACACGGGGAGGCCGCGGCCGGGGCCTGCCCAGGGGCCGCGCGGGGTTCGTGCCGGGTGCTGGGCGAGGGCTACGCGGGGGTGTCCTCGTCCTCGTCGGGGCCGGTCTCGGCCAGTACGGGGGAGCCGTGGTGGGACCAGACCCGCCAGCCGCCGGGTGTGCGCCGGAACACGTTGGTGGCCACCACGAGCTGGCCCACCAGGGGCCCCAGCTCGCCCGCCTCCTCGGCGGGGCCGCCGCTGAGGATGTTCTCGGTGCAGGTGACGAGCGCGGTGTCACCGGTGACGGACACCTTGACGTCGGTGAGGAAGAACTGGATGTACTCGGTGTTCGCCATGATCAGGGCATAGCTGCGCAGCACCTCGCCGCGGCCGCTGAGGACGGGCCAGCCCGGGTGGACGCAGGAGATGTCCTCGTCGAGCCACAGGTCGGAGAGGCGGTCGAAGTCCCCGCGTTCCATCGCCTCGTAGAAGGCGGTGTTGGCTTTCTCGACCTCTTCGGCGTCGCTCGCGCCGGCGGTCACCGGGCGCCCTCGACGGCGCGGGCGACGCGGACCGCGTCCGCGGTGGCCCGGACCTCGTGGACGCGGACGGCCCAGGCGCCCTCGTGGGCGGCGATGGCGGAGACCGCGGCGGTGGCGGCGTCCCGCTCCCGGGCGGGGGGCGCGGTGCCCTCCTTGGCGAGGACGTGGCCGAGGAAGCGCTTGCGGGAGGCGGCGACGAGCAGCGGGCGGCCCAGGGCGCGCAGCTCGCCGAGGCCGGCGAGGAGGGCGAGGTCGTGCTCGGCGTTCTTGGCGAAGCCGAGGCCGGGGTCGACCACGATCCGTTCGGGGGCGATGCCGCCGGCCACGACCGCGTCGATCCGGTCGCGCAGTTCGGCCGTGACCTCGGCGAGGACGTCCTCGTACACGGCGCGGCTGTTCATGTCCGCGCTGAAGCCGCGCCAGTGCATCACGACGAACGGGGCCCCGCAGCCGGCGACCGCGGGCACCATCCGGGGGTCGGCGAGGCCGCCGCTGACGTCGTTGACGAGGCCGGCCCCGGCGGCGACGGCCTGCTCGGCGACGGAGGCCCGCATGGTGTCCACCGAGACGACGACCCCCTCGGCGGCGAGGCCGCGTACGACGGGGACGACGCGGCGGAGCTCCTCGGCCTCGTCGACGCGGGTGGCGCCGGGCCGGGTGGACTCGCCGCCGACGTCGACGAGGTCGGCGCCCTGGGCGACCAGGTCCAGCCCGCGCTTGACCGCCGCGCCGGTGTCGAACCAGCGGCCTCCGTCGGAGAAGGAGTCGGGCGTCACATTGACCACGCCCATGACCGCACAGCGGTCCCACTCCGGCAGGCCGCTGGCCGTGCCCCGTCCGCGCAAGGTCTTCATGTCTCCAGCCTAGGTGGTGCGGGGTGCGCGGGAGGCGCGAGGTGTCTCAGGCCGCGCGGGTGCGGTGGGGGCCGGGGCCGGGCCCCGCCGGGTCGTCGAGGGGGGTGAGGTGGGCACAGGGGCGGGCCGGCCGGGGCGGCCGGCGGTGGGCGAACGGCCTCGGGAGGGAGACGTTCACGAAGCCCTCGGCGCGCATCGCGGCCAGGCCGATGCGGGGCAGGTCCCGGGTGCTGCGGAAGACGACGAAACGGGGCTCCCAGCGGGGCCGGAACTTGGCGTTGAAGCGGTAGAGCGACTCGATCTGGAACCAGCGGGAGAGGAAGACCAGCAGGCCCCGCCAGAGCCGCAGCACCGGTCCGGCGCCGAGTCGTTCGCCGCGGGCGAGGGCGGAGCGGAACATGGCGAAGTTCAGCGAGACGCGGGTGACGCCGAGGGCGGGGGCGGCCTTCAGGGCCGCGGTGATCAGGAGTTCGTTCATACCGGGGTCGGCGGAGCGGTCCCGGCGCATCAGCTCCAGGGACATGCCGTCGGGGCCCCAGGGGACGAAGTGGATGACCGCCTTCAGGTCGCCGTGAGGGCCGTAGGGGCCGTGGGGGCCCTGGGAGCCCTGCGGGCGGTGCGGGTCCTGCGGGCCGGCGTCGCAGGCCCGGTGCGCGGTGGCGATGACCGCGTCTCCGTCGGCCGGGTCGCCGATCCGGCCGAGGGCCATGGAGAAGCCGCGTTCGGTGTCGGTGCCCCGCCAGTCGGCGGCGGCGCGGCGGATGCGGTCCAGTTCCTCAGCGGGCACGTCCCGGGCGCGGCGGACGCGGGTGGAGTACCCGCCTCGCTCGATGCGGCCGACCATCTGCCGCACGTTGCGCATCGCGCGCCCGGACAGGGAGAAATCCGCGACGTCCACCACCGCCTCGTCGCCCAGTTCCAGCGCGTCGAGCCCGGTCTCGCGGGTCCAGACCTCACCGCCGGTCTCGGAGCAGCCCATCACCGCGGGGGTCCAGGAGTGGGCGCGGGCCTCGTCCATGAAGCGTTCGATCGCGCCGGGCCACGCCTCGACGTCCCCGATGGGGTCGCCGCTCGCGAGCATCACCCCGGACACCACGCGGTAGCAGACGGCGGCCTTGCCGCTGGGCGAGAAGACGACGGCCTTGTCGCGGCGGAGGGCGAAGTGGCCGAGGGAGTCACGGCCGCCGTGCGCGGCGAGGAGTTCCCGCAGCCGGCGCTCGTCGTCCCCGGTGAGGCGGGCGGCGGGGTGTTCGGGGCGGAAGGCGAGGTGGATGGTGGTGACGGCGGTCAGCAGGCCGAGCGCGCCGAGGGAGTAGGCCACGGTCCAGGAGACGTTGCCGGTCCAGCGCAGCGGCCCCTCGAAGCCGAAGAGGCCCAGCAGGACGTGTTCGAGGCGGTCGGTGAGGCCGGGGCTGCCCACGACCCGGTCGGGGTGGGTGCTGACGAGCAGCAGGCCGAGGCCGAGTGAACCGGCGCCCATCGAGACGAAGTTGGCCAGCGCCCGCCAGCGGCTGCGCGGGTCGGGCAGGGCGGCGAACTGGTCGCGGTGGCGCAGCAGCAGCCAGAGCAGGGCAAGGGAGAACAGGACGCCGAGGGCCGAGTGCCGGTAGGCGAACTGGGCGACGGCGCCCGCGGGCAGCAGGAGCACGGCGGCCCGCCAGGCGCGGCGCTTGCGGCGTTTGATGCCGTGCGCGAGGAGGAGCAGCAGGACGCCGGCGCTGAGGGAGAGGGCGGCGGCGAAGGGACCGAGCGCCCCGGGCAGCACCTCGGCGACGGTGTGCATCCGGCTGTACCGGAAGCGCGGGAAGACGCCCGCGGCGATGTCGAGCAGGCCGACGAAGGTGCAGGCGGTGCCGACGAGGGCCGGGACCGCCTCGGGGCGGGGGCCGCGCAGCAGGCGGCGCAGGGCGGCGGGGAAGCGCCGCGGTGTGCCCGCACGCTGGGCGCGGGGTTCTGGGGCAGCGGGTCCGGGGGTGCCGGGTTCCGGGGCGCCGCCCGGGTGCGCGGGCGGGCGGCGCGACGCCGGCTTCGCCGGGTCCGGCTTCTTCGATGGTGTGGTGTCCCCGCCTGGCGTCGCTGACATCGCTTCCCGTGACCGTGGATGAGATTGTGCGCCCGGTCCCTCGGATCGTGCGGTCCGGGCGATGTGCGCCCTCTATGACGGGGCTTGGAGGGGGCCGGTTCATCCGCAACCGGGAAATTCTCGGCGAAGGCGACGAGGCGGCTCCGGTTCCGCTTCGCCCTCCGGGCGTGGTTCGGAGGGGCGGGCCGGGTCCGCGTGCGCGGGCCCGGTTCCGGTTCACGCTCCTGGTCCGGGCCGGGTCGGCGGCGGGTCCGGGCCGGGTCGGCGGCGGGTCCGGGCCGGGTCTCCGGCGGGTTCGGCCCGGTCCGCGGGCGGGCCCGGCCCGGGTCAGTCCTTGGCGACGGACTCCAGCCGCACATCCGCCCGCGCCACGTCCTGCGCGTCCGCGTCGATGGACCGGCGCAGTGCCGTGTGCAGACGGGCGGGGGTCAGCACTCCGAGGAAACGGTCCTCCGCCTCCGGGTCGACCACGGCGACCCAGCCCGCGTCGTGCTGGAGCATCGTGGCGAACGCCTGCTTGAGGGAGGCGCCGACCGGGAGCCGGGCGTCCATGCGGCGGGCGCGGTCGCGCACCGTGCCGGTGCCGCCGGCCTGTTCGGCGGAGATCCAGCCGTGCAGCGCGCCACCTGTGTCGAGGACCACGGCCCAGCGGGCGTCGAGCGAGCGCGGCAGCGGGTCGTCCAGGCGCAGGACCGGGGGCTGTTCGAGGTCGCCCTCCTCGACGGGGGTGACCGAGAGCCGCTTGAGGCCGCGGTCCGCGCCGACGAAGTCGGCCACGTAGTCGGTGGCGGGGGCGCCGAGGACGGTGGCGGGGGCGTCGAACTGCTCGATGCGGCCCTCGCCGTAGACGGCGATCCGGTCGCCGAGCCGGACGGCCTCCTCGATGTCGTGGGTGACGAAGAGGATGGTCTTGCGCACCTGGGACTGGAGTTTGAGGAACTCGTTCTGCAGGTGCTCGCGCACCACCGGGTCGACCGCGCCGAAGGGTTCGTCCATCAGCAGCACGGGCGGGTCCGCGGCGAGGGCGCGGGCGACGCCGACGCGCTGGCGCTGGCCGCCGGAGAGCTGGTCGGGGTAGCGGTCGCCGTACACGGACGGGTCGAGGCCCACGAGTTCGAGGAGCTCGGCGGCGCGGGCCCGGGCCTTGGCGCGGCCGGTGCCGAGGAGGTGCGGGACGGTGGCGGTGTTGTCGAGGACCGTCCTGTGCGGGAAGAGGCCGACCTGCTGGATGACGTAGCCGATGCCGCGGCGGAGTTTCACCGGGTCGGCGTCGGCGATGTCGCGTCCGTCGACGAGGATGCGCCCGCTCGTCGGTTCTATGAGGCGGTTGACCATCTTCATGGTGGTGGTCTTGCCGCAGCCCGAGGGGCCGACGAGCGTGACCAGTTCGCCCTCGGCGACTTCGAAGGACAGGTCGTCGACAGCCGTGGTGCCGTCCGCGTACCGCTTGGTGACGTGCTCGAACCGGATCATGACTCCCCATTCTGACGGCAGTGCGGCGCTGCTGGACCGGCGGGCGCGTGAAGGCCGTGTTGCCGGACCGTGGTGGCCTTCGGCGATTGTCAGTGGCCGGGGTTAGGGTCGCAGGAGATCGCCGGACAGGTGTTCGGCATGCGTCGGGAATTCCGGGGGAGGCGGGGAGGGTGGCACTGCGACGGGCCGCGGACGGCTGTCTCGTGGCGAACGACTGGATCTGCGGCGAGTATCTCCGCAGCCGGAGCGAGGAACTGACCGAGGCGACGGTCCAGCACGTCTGGATCACGGTGGTCTCGGTGCTGATCGGTCTCGCCGTCGCGCTGCCCCTCGCTCTGCTGGTGCGGGCCCGGCCGGGGTTCTCCGGCCCGGTGCTCGGGCTGACGACCCTGCTCTACACGATCCCGTCGCTGGCCATGTTCTCGCTGCTGCTGCCGCTGTTCGGACTGTCGGCGGCGCTGGTGGTCACCGGGCTGGTGCTCTACTCCCTCACCATCCTGGTGCGGAACATCCTGGCCGGTCTTGAGGCGGTGCCCGCCGAGGCGAGGGAGGCCGCCCGCGGCATGGGATACGGCCCGGTGCGGCTGCTCGTCGAGGTCGAACTGCCGCTGGCGCTGCCCGCGCTGATGGCCGGCGTGCGGATCGCGACGGTGTCGACGATCGCGCTCACCACGGTCGGCGCCCTGGTGGGCAAGGGCGGGCTCGGCAACCTCATCGACGACGGGCTCCAGACCACGTTCAAGGCGCAGGTGCTGACCGCGTCCGTGCTGTGCGTGCTGCTGGCCGCCGTCGCGGACCTGCTGCTCCTCGGTGCGCAGCGGCTGCTCACCCCCTGGACCCGAATACGCGCGGTGGAGGCGAAGGCCCGATGAGCGTTCCGGCCGATGCGTGGACCTGGCTGACCACGGGCTCCAACTGGTCCGGGGACGGCGGGGCCTGGCAGCGGCTGGGGGAGCACGTCTTCGTCAGCGGGGTCTCCCTCGTGCTGGCCTGCGCCGTCGCGCTGCCGGTCGCCCTGTGGCTCGGCCACCTGGGGAAGGGCGGCGCGCTCGCGGTCAACATCTCCAACGCGGGCCGGGCGATCCCGGTGTTCGCGGTGCTCGCCCTGTTCATGCTCACACCGCTGCGCAGCGCGGGCTATCTGCCGACGATCATCGCCCTGGTCCTCTTCGCCGTGCCGCCACTGCTGACCAACGCGTACACCGGGATGCGGGAGGTGGACCGGGCGGTGGTGGAGGCCGCGCGGGGGATGGGCATGTCGGGGGGCCAGGTCTTCCGGCGCGTCGAACTGCCGCTGGCGTACCCGCTGCTGATGACCGGGCTGCGGTCGGCCGCCGTGCAGGTGGTCGCCACGGCGACGATCGCCTCGATGGTGGGGCAGGGGGGCCTCGGCCGGATCATCACGGCCGGGTTCAACACCTACGACACCCCCCAGGTCGTGGCGGGCGCGCTGCTGGCGGCGCTGCTCGCGCTGCTGGTGGAGGGGGTGCTGATCGCCGCGGACCGGGCCTTCAGCCCGCTGCGCCGGCGGGCCCCCGGGGGCCGGGCGGGGCGGGCGCCCGCCGCGGCCCGCTGACGGACTGTTCGCTGTATTCGGCCGCACGGCCGGCCGCGCGGCTGTTCCGGTTGCACGGCTGTATCGATCACATGGACGGAGAACCTGATGAGCAAGACCTCGCGCATCGCGGGCGCGGTACTCGGTGTGGTGGCCCTCGCGGGTTCTCTCGCCGCGTGCGGCGGCGACAGCCTGGAGCAGCAGGAGGGCGGCGGTTCCGGCTCGGGCGATTCGGGCGGTGGCAAGGGCACCCTGGTGGTCGGCGCCGCGGCCTTCACGGAGTCCAAGGTGCTCGCCGAGCTGTACGCCCAGCTCCTGGACGACGCCGGCTGGAAGACCTCGGTCACCACGGTGAAGAACCGCGAACTGTACGAACCGGCCCTGGAGAAGGGTGAGATAGACATCGTCCCGGAATACGCGGCGACACTCGCCGAATTCCTCAACGCGAAGGTGAACGGCCCGAAGGCCCCCGAGGAGAAGCCCGTCGCCTCCAGTGATGTGGACGCCACGGTCGAGGGTCTGACCGCGCTCGCCGAGCCGCTCGGTCTGAAGGTGCTGGACGCGGGCCGCGCCGTCGACCAGAACGCCTTCGCCACCTCCCGGGAGTTCGCCGAGAAGAACAAGCTCAAGACCCTTTCCGATCTCGGGAAGTCGAAGATCTCGGTGAAGATCGCGGCGGGCGACGAGTGCGAGGTGCGGCCGTTCTGCGCGCCCGGCCTGAAGAAGACGTACGGAATCGACGTCGCGGGCATCGACCCCAAGGGCGTGGGCACCCCGCAGGCCAAGCAGGCAGTGCAGGACGGGGAGGACCAGCTCGTCCTGACCACCACGACCGACGCCACCCTGGAGAGCTTCGACCTCGTTCTGCTGGAGGACGACAAGAAGCTCCAGAACGCGGACAACATCCTGCCCGTCGTCAATGCGAAGGACGCCGGGGACAAGGAGATAGCCGAGGTCCTCGGGGGCCTCACCGAGGTCCTGACCACCGAGGACCTGGCAGGTCTGAACCGCAAGGTCGACGCCGAGCGCGCCAAGCCGCAGGACGCGGCGCGGGAGTATCTCGTCGCCAAGGGGCTGATCAAGAAGTAAAGGGGCCGTTCGACAAGGAAGGGGACAGGCGGCCCGGCGGACCCGGAGACGGTGTCCCGTTCGCGTCCAATGATTTGCCGGGCCGACACCCCATTCCGCGCCTACGCACGGTAAATTTCGGGCCATGCCACGAGGACGCCACCGCCATTCCCCGCCCTTGCACAAGCTGCTGCCGCCCTCGGCGGTCGCCGGAGCCTCGGTGCTGTGCGCTGCCGGCGCGTGGCTGGCCGGGGACGCGGTGGTGCTGCGCCTCCTGGTCGCGGCCGCCGCCGGGGCCGCCGTCACCGGCGCGGTCCTGATGCGCAGCTGGGACCGGAGCGCGGGCCGCCGCGTCGCCGAACTCACCCGCGCCCGGGCCAGCGACCAGTGGAAGACCGAGGAGCGCATAGCCGAACTCGAGGCGGACATCGACGAGTCGCGCGAGCTGCGCATGAAGCTGGACGCCAAGCTGCGGGCCAAGCGCGTCGAACTCGCCGGGCTGCGGGGGGAGCACGCCGCCCTGCTCCGCCGGTACGCGACCGCCGAGACCGAGCGGGCCAGCGCGCTGGAGGGCCGCCGGCAGCTCGCGATCGAGGCCGCCGCGCCCGCCCGGGAGCTGACCGCCGGCTCCGCGCCGACGGCGTCCCTGTTCGCCCGTGCGGCCGAGGCCCTGCGGGACCTCCCGCGCAACGCCGCGGCCCAGGAGGCCCGGCGCACCGTCGACGAGGCGCGCGCCCGCGACCTCGCCGAGCGGTCCCGGGAGGCGGAGGAGCCCCAGGGGAAGCACGCGGCGGGCACCGGGGCCGAGGAGCGCGTCCGCCCGGCGTCCGCCCTCCCCGCCCGCCGGACCGTCCCGGCGGCCTCGGCCATCGTCCCCTACGGCGCGCAGCGTTCCCGGGTGAAGCGCCCCGAGGGCGGCTTCGACTTCTTCGGCACGGGCGGCGCGGACGGCGCGGCGGCCGGTACGGCCGGTGCCGCGTCCGGCACCCCGGCGGAGGCCGCGGACGCGGCGCCCGCGGAGCAGGCCACCCGGGCCCGCCGTGCCCCGGAGGCCCTGCCCGCCGCGCGCCCCGGGCCGAAGGCCATCGAGGCGGTGCAGGACGAGGACCTGGCCGACGTGGTGGGCGAGGAGACCCTCGCCGCGGTGCGCGCCAAGGACTCCCGCGCGGTCGGCAAGGTCATCGACCTGACCGCGCACGACGAGACGGAGCAGCTGGACGTGGCCCGGCTGCGCAACGCGGTCTCGTAGCGGCAGCTGCGGTCCGGGCGGGCAGCAGCCGGCCTCGTGCCACCGCCCGGCCCGCGGCACCGGCCCGCGGCAGACGTGGACGGATCACCGGACGGGCGCCCCGCGGGGCGCCCGCCTCACTTGTCGATGTCGCCGACGACGAAGAAGAGCGACCCCAGGATGGCCACCATGTCGGCGACCAGGGTCCCCGGCAGCAGCACCGTCAGCGCCTGGATGTTGTTGTACGAGGCCGAGCGCAGCTTCAGCCGGTACGGGGTCTTCTCGCCCTTGGAGACCAGGTAGTAGCCGTTGATCCCCAGCGGGTTCTCGGTCCACGCGTAGGTGTGCCCCTCGGGCGCCTTCAGCACCTTGGGCAGCCGCTGGTTGACCGGGCCGGGCGGCAGCGAGGCGATCCGGTCCAGGCAGGCGTCCGCCAGGTCCAGGGCGTTGTGCGTCTGCTCCAGCAGCACCTCGAACCGGGCCAGGCAGTCCCCTTCGGCCCGGGTGACGACCTTCAGGGTGTTGCGCAGCTCCCCGTACGCGAGGTACGGCTCGTCCCGCCGCAGATCGAAGTCGACGCCCGAGGCGCGTGCCACCGGCCCGCTCACTCCGTACGCGTGCACCGCCTCCGGCGACAGCACGCCGACCCCCCGGGTGCGGCCCCGGAAGATCTCGTTCCCGAGGACCAGCCGGTCGTAGACGTCCATCCGCGAGCGGACGTCGGCGACGGCGGCGCGGGTGCGGCCGAGCCAGCCGGCCGGCAGGTCCTCCTTGAGGCCCCCGACCCGGTTGAACATGTAGTGCATCCGCCCGCCGGAGATCTCCTCCATGACGTGCTGGAGCTCCTCCCTTTCCCGGAAGGCGTGGAACACCGGGGTGATACCGCCGAGTTCGAGGGGGTAGGACCCCAGGAACATCAGGTGGTTGAGCACGCGGTTCAGCTCGGCGAGGAGGGTGCGCGTCCACACCGCCCGCTCCGGGACCTCCATGCCGAGCATCCGCTCGACGGCCATGACCACGCCCAGCTCGTTGGAGAACGCGGACAGCCAGTCGTGGCGGTTGGCCAGCATCACGATCTGGCGGTAGTCGCGCGCCTCGAAGAGCTTCTCGGCGCCGCGGTGCATGTAGCCGACGACCGGTTCGGCGTGCCGGATCCGCTCGCCGTCCAGGACGAGCCGCAGGCGCAGCACCCCGTGCGTGGAGGGGTGCTGGGGGCCGATGTTGAGCACCATGTCCGTGCTCTCCGCCGCACCGCCGATGCCGACCGTGGTCTCCGTCATGCGGCCCAGTCTGTCAGAGCGCCGCCCCCGCCCGTCTTCCGGCCGGAGGCCGCCGCCGGGTGCCACGGGAGCGTCAGCCACCGTCAACCGCCGCCACCGGGACCGGGGCCGGGGCCGCCACCGGAGCCGGAGCCGCAGCCGGGGCCGAGACCGGACCGGACCGGGGGCCCATCGGCCGGGTCAGCCGACCGGACCGGAACCGGGGCCCACCGGCTGCATCAGCCACAGGAAGTCGCCGAGACCGCCCCGGGCCGTCAGCTCCGCGGCCTCGCCCGCGCGGGCCAGCGCCCGGACGTATCCCGCCGGGTCGGCCGAGGCGAGGGAGAGCGGCGGCCGCTCGCCCGTCACCCCCAGTTCCCGCAGCGCCTCCCGCTGGGTGATCAGCCGCGACCCCGGGCCCGCGCAGGAGTCCAGGGCGACATGCGCCGTGAGGTCGCACGTCCCGTCCGGGACCGGGCGCACCTCGCGGCCGTCCCGGAACCCGGTCAGCGTGCCGAACGGGGGCCGCGCGGCGGCGGTGTGGGCGTAGTCCACGGCCACCGCCAGCCCGGCCGCAAGGGACCCGGCCGCCCGGGCCCACGCCTCGTCGCGCGGCCGGCCGATCTCCGCCCGCGACCCCGGACCGGCCGACGGCCACCAGCGGTCCAGCCAGACCGCGTCCGCGCCGTCGACCTCCCCGCCCAGGCGCTCCCCGCCGGACCGGTCCACCAGCACGCGCCGGCGCCGGCCGTCCTCGTCCGTCTCGGCGACGTCCACGGGCACGTTGTCCAGCCACTCGTTCGCGAAGAGCAGCCCGCTCTCGCCCCGGGGGATCTCGGTGTGCCACGCGATCCTGCCGTCCAGCCCGTCGGGGCGGGCGGCCCGTTCCACCGCGTGGGCGCGCACCCGGAAACCGGGCGGCAGCGCGGCGAGGACGCCGGTGAGCAGTTCACCCCGCCCGGCGCCGACGTCGATCAGGGCGGGCTCGTCGAGGCCGTGCTCCCCTGCGGTCGCGACCAGCAGCCGGGCGACGGCGGAGGCGAAGAGTCCGGAACCCTGCCGCGAGACATGGACGGAGGTCCGGAAGTGTCCGGCGGGCCCTTCGGGCCGGTGGTAGAAGCCTCCCGGCCCGTACAGCGCGGCCTCCGCCGCGTCCCGCCAGCCAACCGTCCCGTCCGTCGCATGCATCACGCACACAGTCTCCACCTTGGGGAGTACGCGTCCGGGAGACGGATCGCCCCTCCGGTTGACTCCGGCACCTATCCGCTGTCCCTACGCTTGGTTGCGTGCAGCGCCTCTACGACTTCATCCGCAGACACCCGACGGGCACCGACACCTTCTGGGCCGTCGCGCTCTTCGGGTTCACCCTGCTGTCGGTGGTCGGGGGGCCGGACGCGACCGCCGGCGAGCGGTGGGCCGCGGCCGCAATCGCCGCGCTGCTGTGCACCGTGGTGGCCCTGCGCCGCCGGATGCCGGAGCGGATGCTGGTGCTCACCGCCGTGCTGGGCGTGGCCCAACTGGTGCTGGACATCGAGGTGATGCCCGCCGACTTCGCGATGCTGGTGATCATCTACACCGTGGCGGCGCACGGCGGGCCCCGCTGGGCCTCCCGGCTGGCCCTGGTCGGCGGCATCTGCGCGGCGCCGCTGGCGCAGATCCGCTGGCCGCTGGAGGAGACCGGCCGCGGGGGCCAGGTGTTCTTCACCATCGTGATGAGCGTGCCGTTCGTGCTCGCCTGGGTCCTCGGCGACTCGATACGCACCCGGCGGGCCTACTTCGCGCAGCTGGAGGAGCGCGCCACCCGGCTGGAGAAGGAGCGCGAGGCGCAGGCGAAGGTCGCGGTGGCGGCCGAGCGCGCCCGGATCGCCCGGGAGCTGCACGACGTCGTCGCGCACAACGTGTCGGTCATGGTCGTCCAGGCCGACGGCGCCGCCTACGTCCTCGACGCCGCGCCCGACCAGGCCAAGCAGGCCCTGGAGACCATCTCCGGCACCGGCCGCCAGGCCCTCGCCGAGATGCGCCGCCTGCTGGGCGTGCTGCGCACCGGCGACGGGCCGGAGAGCGGGGAGTACGTCCCGCAGCCCGACGTACGGCAGATCGAGGACCTGGTCGAGAAGGTACGCGAGGCCGGTCTCGCGGTCGACTTCCGGGTCGAGGGGACGCCGCGCCCGCTGCCGAGCGGGGTGGAGCTCACCGCGTACCGCATCGTGCAGGAGGCGCTGACGAACACCCGCAAGCACGGCGGCCCGGAGGCGGGCGCCAGCGTCCGGCTCGTCTACTTCGACGACGGGCTGGGGCTGCTGGTCGAGGACGACGGGCGGGGCTCCTCGCACGAGCTGTACGAGGACGGCGGCGCGGACGGCCGCGGGCACGGTCTCATCGGCATGCGGGAGCGGGTGGGTATGGTCGGCGGCACCCTGGACGCGGGGCCGCGGCCGGGCGGAGGCTTCCGTATCAGCGCCCTGCTGCCCCTGAAACCGGCGAACTGACCCCGCCCGGCCGCGCGGGCACCCCTCGCCCGAACCGACCGAACCGGGCACCGCTCGCTCCGAACCGAGAGAACGAGGACCGACCGTGATGTCCATCCGTGTGATGCTCGTCGACGACCAGGTGCTGCTGCGCACCGGCTTCCGCATGGTGCTCGCCGCCCAGCCGGACATGGAGGTCGTCGCCGAGGCCGGTGACGGCGCCGAGGCCATCGAGATCCTGCGCTCCACCGCGGTGGACGTGGTGCTGATGGACGTCCGCATGCCCCGGCTCGACGGGGTGGAGGCCACCCGCCGGATCTGTGCCGCGTCCAATCCGCCGAAGGTCCTCATCCTCACCACCTTCGACCTCGACGAGTACGCGTTCTCCGGGCTCAAGGCGGGCGCCAGCGGGTTCATGCTCAAGGACGTGCCGCCGGGCGAGCTGCTCGGCGCGATCCGGTCCGTGCACAGCGGGGACGCGGTCGTCGCGCCGTCCACGACTCGCCGGCTGCTGGACCGCTTCTCGCCGATGCTGCCCAGCTCGGGCCAGGAGCCGCAGCACAAGGAACTGAGCCGGCTGACCGAGCGGGAGCGCGAGGTGATGCTGCTCGTCGCCCAGGGCCTGTCGAACGGCGAGATCGCGGCCCGGCTGGTGCTCTCCGAGGCCACGGTCAAGACGCATGTGGGGCGCATCCTCACCAAGCTCTCCCTGCGCGACCGCGTCCAGGTGGTCGTCCTCGCCTACGAGACCGGGCTGGTCCGGGCGGGCGGCGGCGGGGCGCGCTGAGGCCCCGCCGGGGGCGCGCTGAGACCCCGACGGGGGTGTCTCAGCGCAGGACGGTCTCCAGGAAGTCGCTGCCGATCCGCGCGACCGCGGTCACGTCCAGCTGGTGGAGCACGTAGCGGCCCCGGCGGCGGGTGGTCACCAGGCAGGCCCTCTTCAGCACGGACAGATGCCGGGACACCTCGGGCGCGGTGATGCCGCAGGTCTCCGCCAGCTCGCTGGTGGTGTACGCGGCGCGGGCGAGGTGGCGGCAGAGCCGCATCCGCATCGGGTGCGCCAGCGCCTCCATCCGCAGCTGGAGCAGTTCCACCCGGCCGGGCTCCGGCACCCCCGGCGAGGCGACCGGGTAGTGGATCACCGGCCGCCACCCCGGGGCGTGCAGCACCATCAGATGCGGCCAGCCGAACGCGGACGGGACGAGGGTGAGACCGGGCCCGGCGGCGGGGTCCACGGCCGTGGCCCGGGCCTGGGACAGCTTGTCCACGCTGACCACGGTGCGAGCCTCGTCCACGGTGAGCGCGGGGGAGACGGCGTGCAGGGTCTCGGTGAGGCCCTTGCGGCGCAGCAGCTCGGTCTTGTGGCGGGCGTCGGCGGTGAGCTGGGGCGAGACGCGCCGCCAGGTGTCGGCGAAGAACGCCTCGTCGCAGTCCTCGCACAGACGGCGGACCCAGGCGCGGACGGCCGTCGGGTCGTCCAGGAGCCGCCGGGTGAAGTCCACCTGGCGCGGCCCCCGGGTCGCGGCCAGGTCCAGCGCCCGGTCCCTGCGCACCGGGTCGCTGAGCGGCGACGGTCCCCCGTTCGCGTACGCGGCGGCGCAGGTGAACTCCAGCGCGGCGGAGACGAAGCGCTCGTCGTCGAGCCGGTCCAGCAGGTCCAGGTCCTCGGCGAGGGTGGCCCCGGGGCGGTCGGCGCCCGCGAGCCCCGCGAAGGGCAGGAACACGTCCGAGAACGTGGTCCGCCACAGGAAGTCCGCCTCGCGCATCCGGTCGGCGAGGTCCGGCTTGAGCGCGGCGGCGGTGGCCGTGGCCCAGCCGTGCAGCCCGGGGTGGTGCCCTGCCTCGTCCAGCGCGTGCAGCGCGACGCCCAGTTCGGCCAGGGGGGACACGTCGAAGACGATCCGCTCGGGAGGCAGCCCCGCGATCTCGATGTTCACACTCACGCCGTCCATGGTGCGGGTCGCGGCGAGGCGGCCGGGCGTCGTTTGACGATGCCCGTCAATCGGGACGACGGGCGGGGCGGGCGGGCGCAGCGTGAGGGTCATGAGCGCGACGCAGCAGCACCTCCTCGACACCTACCGCGCGACCCGCACGGGCGCCCCGCCGCCCCCGCCCCCGGGCCGCCACGACGCGCGGACCCTGCGGGACCTGCGGTCCGCGGCGCGCGGGGCGCGTCCGCGCGCTGCCCGGGAGCACGGCTCGCGCCCGCGGTGGCGGCGTCCGCGCCCCGCCGGGCCGCGCAGCCGCTCCACGACGCCCGCGGGCAGGGCGCGGGCGGGGGTCAGGGGAGGCGGCGGACGAAGTCCGCGACGGCCTCGTGGACGTCCCGGGACGTCCACTCCAGGCCCTCCGCCGCCACCGTCACCTCGGTCGCGGAGACCCCCGGCGGCCTGCCGTCCGAGAGCCAGCGGCGGAAGAGGGTGATACCCGTCTCCTCCGACTGCGCCAGGGCCGCCGCGTCCAGCACCTCGCTGTCGTACGGGAGCCACACCTGGAACTGGTGGGTCGCCGGAACCCGCGGATGGACGCGGGACCACGGCACGCCCGCCTCCCGCAGACCCTCCTCCATCGCGGACGCGACCATGCGCGCGTGCGCCACGTACGACGGCAGCCGGGGCAGTTCGCGCTCCAGCCCGACCAGTGCCGACAGCACTGCCGGGTACTGCTGGAAGAGCTGGCCGCCGTACCGGTGCCGCCAGGCCCGTGCCTCATCCACCAGGGACGGCGGACCGGCCAGGGCCGCGCCGGAGAGGCCGCCGAGGGACTTGTAGAAGGAGACGTACACGCTGTCCGCGAGGCCCGCGATCTCGGCGAGGGGGCGGCCGAAGTGCGCGGTGCACTCCCACAGCCGCGCGCCGTCGAAGTGCACCACCGCGTCCCGCTCCCGGGCCGCCGCCACGACGTCGACCAGCTCGTCCCACTCCGGCAGGACGAACCCGGCGTCGCGCAGGGGGAGTTCCAGCATCAGCGTGCCGAACGGCTCCTCGCAGTCGCGTACTTCCCCGGCGGTCGGGAGGCGGGGCGCGTCGGTGGGGTGGACGGTACGCAGGCCGCTCAGCGCGGACAGGGCGGAGCGCTCATGCACCTCCGGGTGGGCCAGCGGGTGCAGGGCCACCGCCGGATCGCCGGTCCGGCCGGCCCAGCAGCGGAGCGCGACCTGCTGCGCCATGGTCCCGGTGGGGAACCAGACCGCGGCGGGGAAGCCGAGCAGCTCGGCGGTACGCCGTTCCAGCTCGGCCACCAGGCCGTCGCCGTAGAGGTCCACCGGCTCGTCCGGGGCGCAGACGGCGTCGGCGGCCTCGGTGAGGACGGCCAGGCCCTGGCGGACGGTGCGTTCGGCGGAGGTGCGGCACAGGACGCGGTGGGAGCCCCGCCAGGCGGCGGTCCGGCGCCGCCGGTCGGCGTCGGGGTCGGTGTCCGGGCGGGTGCCGAGGCCGGAGTCGGTGCCCGGGTCCGGGTCGGTGCGGGAGCCGGGGCCGGTGTCCGGGTCCGGGCCGGTGCTGGAGCCGGGGGCCGCGTCGGGGTCGGTGTCAGTGGCGGTACCCGGGCCGGGGCCGGGGCCCGCGTCGGGATCGGGGGCGGTGTCCCGGCCGGGGGTCGATCGGGACACCGCCCCCGCCGCCGGTTCGTCCGGTTCCGCGGCGGGAGGTTCTTCCGGGTGGCCCTCCGGCGCGGTCCCGTCCTCGTCGTCCGACGTGGCGCCGCCGCCCCCGTCACGCGGCCCCGCCCCGACTCCGCCCCCGGCCCCGGCCCCGGAACCGCCGCCCCTGACTCCGGAACCGCCGCCCCCGGCGCGGCCGCCCGGCCCCTCGCCGTGCGCGTCCGGCCGGTGGTCCGGCCCGTGGGCTGTCTGCTGCTGCTTCGTATCCGTCACGGTCCGATCATCGCCCACAGCCTGTGGACAACTTTCCGGGGCGCGGCGGCCGCTGGCGTAGCATCGTGCACGAGAAATCGTCCGGTACCCGTCGCGGACTGGAACGGAAGGCACCCGCGCGTGAACGCCACACCACCACAGGAACCGCTCGACCCACGGGACCGCCCCGCCCGGCTCGCCGTGGGCGTGGTCGGCGCCGGGCGCGTCGGGCCCGCCCTGGCCGCCTCCCTCGCGCTGGCCGGGCACCGCCCGGTCGCCGTCTCCGGGGTGTCGGACGCCTCCCGCCGGCGGGCCGCCGCCCTGCTGCCCGACGTTCCGCTGCTGCCGCCGGCCGAGGTCCTCGACCGGGCGGAGCTGGTGCTGCTGACCGTGCCCGACGACGCCCTCCCGGCTCTCGTCGAGGGGCTGGTCAAGGCCGGGTCCGTGCGGCCCGGACATCTGCTGGCGCACACCTCCGGCCGTTTCGGCGCGCGGGTGCTCGACCCGGCGACGCGGGCCGGCGCGCTGCCGCTCGCGCTGCACCCGGCGATGACCTTCACCGGTACGGCCGTGGACGTGCAGCGGCTCGCGGGCTGCTCCTTCGGCGTGACCGCGCCCGAGGAACTGCGTCTCGCCGCCGAGGCGCTGGTCATCGAGATGGGCGGCGAGCCCGAGTGGATCGAGGAGGAGGCCCGCCCGCTGTACCACGCGGCGCTGGCCCTCGGCGCGAACCACCTGGTCACGCTGGTCGCGCAGTCGATGGAGCTGCTGCGTACGGCAGGGGTGTCCGCCCCCGACCGGATGCTCGGCCCCCTGCTCGGCGCGGCCCTGGACAACGCCCTGCGTTCGGGCGACGCGGCCCTCACCGGCCCGGTGGCCCGGGGCGACGCGGGCACGGTCGCCGCGCACGTCGCCGAGTTGCGCACCCACGCGCCCGGCGCCGTCGCCGGATACCTGGCCATGGCGCGGACCACCGCGGACCGGGCGCTGGCCCACGGCCTGCTCAAGCCGGAGCTCGCCGAAGACCTGCTGGGCGTCCTCGCGGAGGGGGACCAGAGATGAGCCGCACCACCGAGCCCGACCTCACCCCGGACCCCGCCTCCGGCCCCACCCCGGACCCCGCCTCCGGCCCCACCCCGGACCCCGCCTCCGGCCCCACCCCGGACCCCGCCTCCGGCCGCGCCCATGAGGCCGCGCCGGCCCCGGACGGCGGCGCCCCCGGCCCCACCGGCGCGCCCGCCCCCGAGGCCGCCCCCGGCCGGTCCGCGTCCGACGCCCACGGCATCCTGCTCCTCCCCACCCGCGAGGACCTGCGCCGCGCCCTCGCCGAGCGCACCACACGCACCACCCGCACCGACCGGGCACCCGGGGCCCCGGCCCCCGGCCGGACCGCCGTCGTGATGACCATGGGCGCCCTGCACGACGGCCACGCCGGCCTGGTCCGCGCCGCCCGCGCCCGCGTCGGCGCGGACGGCTTCGTCGTCGTCACCATCTTCGTCAATCCGCTCCAGTTCGGCGCCGGCGAGGACCTGGACCGCTACCCCCGCACCCTCGACGCCGATCTGCGCACCGCCGCCGCGGCCGGCGCCGACGCCGTCTTCGCCCCGTCCGCCGACGAGGTCTACCCGGGCGGGGACCCGCAGGTGCGCATCACCGCGGGCCCAATGGGCACCCTGCTGGAGGGCCGGACCCGGCCCGGCCACTTCGACGGGATGCTCACCGTGGTCGCCAAGCTGCTCCATCTCACCGCGCCCGACGTGGCCCTCTTCGGCCAGAAGGACGCCCAGCAGCTCGCCCTGATCCGCCGTATGGTCCGCGACCTGAACTTCCCCGTGGAGATCGTCGGCGTCCCCACCGTGCGCGAGGAGAGCGGCCTCGCCCTCTCCAGCCGCAACCAGTACCTCTCCCCGGCCGAGCGCACCACCGCCCTCGCGCTCTCCCGGGCCCTGTTCGCCGCCCGCGACCGCCTCGCGGCCCAGCACGCGCTGCACGCCCGCGCCGAGGCCGTCCCGGCCGCCCCCTCCCGGGCCGCCGCCCTGTCCGCCATGGGCGAGGCCCGTGCCGCGGCCGACGCCCACGCTCTGGCCCGCTCCGTCCCGCGCGGCGGCGCCCACGCGGTGCGCGACGCCGCTCGCGCCGTCCTCGCCGAGGCCGCCGCCGCGGCCCCGCCCCTGGAGCTGGACTACCTCGCCCTCGTCGACCCCGCCACCTTCACCGAGGTGGCCGACGACCACGCCGGTGAGGCGGTCCTCGCCGTCGCCGCCCGGGTCGGCACCACCCGCCTGATCGACAACGTCCCCCTGACCTTCGGAGGCCGGCAGTGACCGGTATACGGCCCACCGCGCCCGCCGGCGGCCCGCCCGCGTCCGCCGCCCGTGCTGCCGACGGGCCCGCCCCGGGCTCCACCGGGCCCGCCGCCCGCCTCACCGCGCCCGCCCCCGGCTGGGCGATCGAGGCCGACGTCGTGGTGGTCGGCTCCGGCGTCGCCGGTCTGACCGCCGCGCTGCGCTGCGCCGCCCGCGGCCTGAGCACCGTGGTGGTGACCAAGGCCCGTCTCGACGACGGCTCCACCCGCTGGGCGCAGGGCGGTATCGCCGCCGCCCTCGGTGAGGGCGACACCCCCGCCCAGCACCTGGACGACACCCTCGTCGCCGGCGCCGGCCTCTGCGACGAGGAGGCGGTGGACGCCCTGGTCACCGAGGGCCCCGGAGCGGTCCACCGGCTGATCGGGACGGGCGCCCGCTTCGACACCGACCCCGCCTCCGGCGAGATAGAACTGACCCGGGAGGGCGGCCACCACCGCCGTCGCATCGCCCACGCGGGCGGCGACGCGACGGGTGCCGAGATCTCCCGGGCCCTGGTCGACGCGGTCCGCTCCCAGGGCCTGCGCACCGTCGAGAACGCCCTGGTGCTGGATCTGCTGACCGACGCCGAGGGCCGCACCGCGGGCCTGACCCTGCACGTGATGGGCGAGGGCCAGCACGACGGCGTCGGCGCCGTCCACGCCCCCGTGGTGGTCCTCGCCACCGGCGGCATGGGCCAGGTCTTCTCCGCCACCACCAACCCCCCGGTCTCCACCGGCGACGGCGTGGCCCTCGCCCTGCGCGCCGGGGCCGAGGTCTCCGACCTGGAGTTCGTCCAGTTCCACCCCACCGTGCTGTTCCTCGGCGCGGGCAGCGAGGGCCAGCAGCCCCTGGTCTCCGAGGCGGTCCGCGGCGAGGGCGCCCATCTGGTCGACGCCGACGGCGTCCGCTTCATGCTCGGGCAGCACGAGCTCGCCGAACTCGCCCCGCGCGACATCGTCGCCAAGGCGATCACGCGCCGGATGCGGGAGCAGGGCACCGAGCACATGTACCTGGACGCGCGGCACTTCGGCGCGGCGATGTGGGAGCAGCGTTTCCCGACGATCCTCGCCGCCTGCCGGGCGCACGGCATCGACCCGGTAACCGAGCCGATCCCGGTCGCCCCGGCCGCCCACTACGCCTCCGGCGGCGTCCGCACCGACCTGCACGGCCGTACCACCGTCCCCGGCCTCTACGCCTGCGGCGAAGTCGCCTGCACCGGCGTGCACGGCGCCAACCGGCTCGCCTCCAACTCCCTGCTGGAGGGCCTGGTCTTCGCCGAGCGGATCGCGGCCGACGTGGCCGAGCGCCCGGCGAGCGGCCCGCCCGTGGAGGGCGGCGAGCGCGTCCCCCTGCTCGCCCCCGAGGCCCGCCGCGAGATCCAGCGGATCATGACGCACGGCGCCGGGGTGATCCGCACGGCCACCAGCCTGGACGACGCGGCAGACGCCCTCGAAGCCCTCTCGCTCGACGCGGCGCACGACGCCGGCGAGGCCAAGCCCGCCGAGCCCGGCGTCCACTCCTGGGAGGCCACCAACCTCCTCCTCGTGTCCCGGGTCCTGGTCGACGCGGCCCGGGAGCGGACCGAGACCCGCGGCTGCCACTGGCGCGAGGACCACCCCGACCGCGACGACGCCGCCTGGCGCCGTCATCTGGTCGCCCGGCTCACCCCTGACCGCAGGCTCGTCGTCCGCCGCACCGCCTCCGCCGCGTTCCCGCCCGTGACGCCCACCACCCGCACACCGACCGACGCCCCCAGGGAGCCGCAACCGTGACCACGCCAGAAGAACGTCCGGAGCCCGTGGACGTCCCGCTCATCCAGATCGGCGCCCCCGCCGCCGGGACGGGCTGCGGCGACGGCTGCGGCTGCGGCGGCGACGAGACCTACGAGAGCGGCCTCGACCCGGCCCTCGCCGAGCTGCTGGCCGCCGCCGGTCTCGACCCCGTCCAGGTCGAGGACATCGCCCACCTCGCCATCGAGGAGGACCTCGACGGCGGTGTGGACGTGACCAGCGTGGCGACCGTCCCCCAGGACGCCGTCGCCACCGGCGACTTCACCGCCCGCGAGGCGGGTACGGTCGCGGGCCTGCGGGTCGCCGAGGCGATCCTGTCGATCGTGTGCACGTCCGCGTTCGAGGTGGAGCGGCACGTCGAGGACGGCGACCGGGTGGCGGCGGGCCAGAAGCTGCTCTCCGTCACCGCCGGCACCCGGGAGCTGCTTACCGGCGAGCGCAGCGCCCTGAACCTGCTCTGCCGCCTCTCGGGCATCGCGACCGCCACCCGGGCCTGGGCGGACGCCCTGGAGGGCACCGGCGCCCGGGTCCGCGACACCCGCAAGACGACCGTCGGCCTGCGGGCCCTGGAGAAGTACGCGGTCCGCTGCGGCGGTGGCGTCAACCACCGGATGTCCCTCTCCGACGCGGCCCTGGTGAAGGACAACCACGTGGTGGCGGCGGGCGGTGTGGCCGAGGCGTTCAAGGCCGTGCGCGACCGCTTCCCGGACCTGCCGGTCGAGGTCGAGGTGGACACCCTGCACCAGGTCCGCGAGGTCCTGGACGCGGGCGCCGACCTGATCCTGCTGGACAACTTCACCCCGGCCGAGACGGCGGAGGCGGTCACCCTCACCGCCGGCCGCGCGATCCTGGAGTCCTCCGGCCGCCTCACCCTGGAGAACGCGCGGGCGTACGCGCAGACGGGCGTGGACTACCTCGCGGTCGGCGGGCTGACCCACTCCTCGCCGATCCTGGACATCGGTCTCGACCTGCGGGAGGTCGGGTCCTGATGCTGCTCACCATCGACGTCGGCAACACGCACACCGTCCTGGGACTCTTCGACGGCGAGGAGATCGTCGAGCACTGGCGCATCTCCACGGACGCCCGCCGCACGGCCGACGAGCTGGCGGTCCTCCTCCAGGGGCTGATGGGCATGCACCCGCTCCTCGGGGTCGAGCTGG
This sequence comes from Streptomyces sp. CNT372, assembly GCF_000377145.1. Taxonomy (NCBI): domain Bacteria; kingdom Bacillati; phylum Actinomycetota; class Actinomycetes; order Kitasatosporales; family Streptomycetaceae; genus Streptomyces; species Streptomyces sp. CNT372. The sequence continues at coordinate 63,812 of NZ_KB897793.1, forward strand.
GCGACGGCATCGAGGGCATCGCCATCTGCTCGACCGTCCCCTCGGTCCTGCACGAGCTGCGCGAGGTGACCCGCCGCTACTACGGCGACGTCCCGGCCGTCCTGGTGGAGCCCGGCATCAAGACCGGCGTCCCGGTCCTCACCGACCACCCCAAGGAGGTCGGCGCCGACCGGATCATCAACGCGGCGGCCGCCGTCGAGCTGTACGGAGGCCCGGCCGTGGTCGTCGACTTCGGCACCGCGACCACCTTCGACGCGGTCAGCGCGCGCGGGGAGTACGTGGGCGGGGTGATCGCCCCCGGTATCGAGATCTCGGTGGAGGCGCTGGGCGTCAAGGGCGCCCAGCTCCGCAAGATCGAGGTGGTCCGCCCGCGCAGCGTGATCGGCAAGAACACCGTGGAGGCGATGCAGGCCGGCATCGTCTACGGCTTCGCCGGCCAGGTCGACGGCGTGGTCCAGCGGATGAAGCGCGAACTCGCGGACGACCCGGACGACGTGACGGTGATCGCGACCGGCGGGCTGGCGCCCATGGTGCTGGGCGAGTCCTCCGCGATCGACGAGCACGAGCCGTGGCTCACCCTGATCGGCCTGCGCCTGGTCTACGAGCGCAACATCGCGCGCATGTGACCCGGCGCGCCGGTCGCCGCCCGTCGGGCGTGCCCGCCGCCCCACGGCCCCGGTCCCGGCCGGGGCCGTTCCCGTACGGCGGTCTCCGGGGTGCGCGCGGGTCCGGCCCGTGCACGCAACGCCCCCTTTCGTACCATTAAGCGACATTTGGTCGGTCGGCTCGTATGGTCGGCCCATGCCCACGCCATACGGACCCCACGGCGGCATGACCTTCGGCGCGGACGAGCTGCGTGTGCTCCGACGCGCCCTGGCCGCCGCCCTCCATCCCGTCCCGCTCGCCGACGAGGACGTCCGGGAGTGCCTGCGACTGGCCGACTCCGTGGACGAGGCGGTGCACGAGGCCGGCCGGCTGCGTGCCTTCCTCGTCAGCGATCTCGGTCGCTACCGACGCGCTCTGCCCGGCTCGGCCGCCGGCTATCTGGAACTCCTCCAGGAGGCCCTGGGGGCCGGTTACGAACCGCGTGCCGACGACCTCGCCGCCCTGCGGGCGCTGAGCGGCAACCCGGTCGCCGCCGCCGTGCTGCGGCGCTGCCTGGACGTCACCGGGCAGTCCGTCCGGGCCCGTCTGGGACAGCAGGTGCCCGCCACCGCGCGCGTCCCCGCCCCGGCGGCGGAACCGGCCCCCACGGCGGACATGGCCGCCGCCTCGCCGGCCGTGCGCCGCGTCCGGCTCCACGCCCTGCCCGGCGGCCGCGCGGACGACGAGCCGAAGCCCGCCCCGCAGCAGCCCCGGCCCCGGCCGCCGGCCCCCGAGGAGAAGCCGGTGCCGAAGCCCTCGGAGGTCTTCCCGCCGCGCCGGAAACCGGCGCCCCCGCCGGAGCGCCGCGCCGCCGGATAGCTACCCTGGTCGGCATGGACTACGTTTCCGCGCTTCTGCCCCCCGTGGTGATGGCCGCCTTCTTCATCACCCTCGTGGTGACGATCGTCAAGAGCCAGGGCGGTCCGAACAAGGCCAAGGAGGACGCGGCCGTCGACGCCGCGCTGAGCCGGGCCGAAGCGACGCGGCAGGCCACCGACGCCTGAGCGCACGACCACCGAGGACGTACGGCACGCTTCGTGCCGTACGTCCTTCGTGTTACGTCAATGGGCTTCCTGGGCGCTTTCTCCCACTATGGTGGCCGTGTGCCCCGTCAATTGGGAGAGCTCGAAGACGCCGTCATGACCCGGGTCTGGCAATGGAACCGGCCGGTCACGGTGCGGGAAGTCCTGGAAGACCTCCAGCAGGAACGCTCCATCGCCTACACGACCGTCATGACGGTAATGGACAATCTCCATCAGAAGGGCTGGGTGCGCCGGGAAGTCGACGGGCGCGCCTATCGGTATACCGCGGTGTCCACCCGCGCCGCCTACGCCGCCGCACTGATGAACGACGCCTGGTCCAAGAGTGACAACCCCGCGGCGGCACTCGTCGCCTTCTTCGGCATGATGTCGCCGGAACAGCGGGACTCCCTGCAAGCCGCGGTGCGCATCGTCCAGGGCGCCGAGGGCGGGGACCGGGCGGACGGCCCGGGGCGATAGCGTCACCCCATGCCTTATCCCGCAGCAAATGCCGTCACCGTGCGGCGGGCCCGGACCAGCGATGTTCCCGATGTCCGCCGCCTCGTCGATCCGTACGTGAGTGAAGGCATCCTGCTCGACAAAGCCACCGTCACCCTTTACGAGGCCATCCAGGAGTTCTGGGTCGCGGAACACGACGCGGACGGCCGGGTTGTCGGATGCGGCGCTCTCCATGTCATGTGGGAAGACCTCGCGGAAGTCCGCACACTCGCGGTGGATCCCGAGTTCCGCGGCCACGGGGTGGGACACCTCGTGCTCGGCGAGCTGCTGCGGACCGCGCGCTGGCTCGGGGTGCGCCGGGTTTTCTGCCTCACCTTCGAGGTGGACTTCTTCGAGAAGCACGGCTTCACCGAGATCGGGGAGTCCCATACTCCCGTGGACACCGATGTCTACGCGGAGCTGCTGCGTTCCTATGACGAGGGAGTCGCGGAGTTCCTGGGTCTCGAACGAGTGAAGCCGAACACCTTGGGCAACAGCCGGATGCTTCTGCACCTGTGAGGCCGGCAGTACGGGGAGCCCCGGGTCCTGTGCGGGGATCGCGTGAAGCCGGGATCCCTATGTCCGAATCGCGCACGTTTCCCGTGTTCTCGGGGTTCTGAACCTCTGCCAGGGGTTTGTGTTTTCCGGGGAAAAGCGGTTTCCTTTCCGCGTACCGCATTTTTCGATGAAAGGAAATCCGGTGGCACAGAAGGTTCAGGTCCTTCTTGTCGACGACCTCGACGGCGGCGAGGCGGACGAGACGGTGACGTTCGCGCTGGACGGCAAGACCTATGAGATCGACCTCACCACCGCCAATGCCGACAAGCTCCGGAGTCTGCTCGAGCCTTACGCCAAGAACGGACGCCGCACCGGCGGCCGCGCCTCGGCCGGCCGCGGCAAGGGCCGTGCGGCGGCGGGCGGGAACAAGGACACCGCCGAGATCCGCAAGTGGGCCAAGGAGAACGGCTACAACGTGAACGACCGCGGCCGTGTCCCGGCGGACATCCGTGAGGCGTACGAGAAGGCCAACGGCTGATTCCGCGGCTTTCCGGCGGGTGCGCGCCGAGCGCGCAGCAGCCGGAAGCGGTGGCACTCGCCGGCCGCGGTGGCCACCAGACGCACCAGATCGGGGGCCGTCTCGCCGCCGCCCCCGGGGCCGGCGAGAGCTGGCAGCCGCGCATCCCGCCGGGGCGGGCGCAGCCAGCGGGCGGCGGCGGGGCGGACGCTCCCGGGCGGCGGCGGGGCGGTGATCCGCCCGCCCGCGCCGATCGCGGCGAGGTCCAGGGCCACACCGTCCCAGTCGAGCCACTGGAGCAGCCCCGGCAGCTCCTCGGCGCCCCCCGCGGCCACCAGCAGGCGCATCACGGCCCCCTCCAGCGCCACCGGCCCGGTCGCCGGTACGCGCGCCAGGACGGCCGCTCCCGCGTCCGCGGGCAGTTCCAGCACGTCGAAGGCCTCCCCGGTCGGCAGCTGAAGGGGAGGCCCCTCGGCCGTTTCCCAGCCGAGCGCCGTGCGGTACCAGTGCGCGGCGTCCCCCTCGGGGGACGACCGGGGGTGCGGGACGGTGAGGGCCATGCCCCGGGAACTCTCCCGGGCGCCCGATGGTTACGCAGGGTGTGGGAGGCGTCGCCCGTTGTGCCGGAGGCGGGAGTGTCCCGGCGTGCGGAGCGGCGCAAGGTTGTTCGCCCGTAGCTGAGGGAAGGGGTGTGCGCGGCATGGACTGTCGGTGGCGGCGGGTAAGACATTCCTAGTGGGGAGGGGCGACACGCTCGCCGGGCCGTCTCGCGTTCGCCATCGGCGTACTGATGGTGGGGGTAACTGCCTGGCCTGCGGGAACATCGTCTCGCACCATCGGGTTGGAGCAGTTGTCGGCGTTCAGGGGTCAGGAGGCCACAGACGGGTGTCGGCAGTTGGAATGAGCGGTCCCCGCTTGCGGGACTAAGCTGCGGAAGGACAGGGAGGGGACCGACCCCTTACTGCCTGACCGCTCTGAGGAGCGATTAACGATGTTCGAGAGGTTCACCGACCGCGCGCGGCGGGTTGTCGTCCTGGCTCAGGAAGAAGCCCGGATGCTCAACCACAACTACATCGGCACCGAGCACATCCTCCTGGGCCTTATCCACGAGGGTGAGGGTGTCGCCGCTAAGGCCCTGGAGAGCCTCGGGATTTCGCTCGAGGCGGTCCGCCAGCAGGTGGAGGAGATCATCGGCCAGGGCCAGCAGGCCCCGTCCGGGCACATCCCCTTCACGCCCCGTGCCAAGAAGGTCCTGGAGCTGTCGCTCCGCGAGGCCCTCCAGCTCGGCCACAACTACATCGGCACCGAGCACATCCTGCTCGGCCTGATCCGCGAGGGCGAGGGCGTCGCCGCCCAGGTCCTCGTGAAGCTGGGCGCCGATCTCAACCGGGTGCGGCAGCAGGTCATCCAGCTGCTCTCCGGATACCAGGGCAAGGAGGCCGCCACGGCGGGCGGCCCGGCCGAGGGCACGCCCTCGACCTCCCTCGTCCTCGACCAGTTCGGCCGGAACCTCACCCAGGCCGCCCGCGAGTCCAAGCTCGACCCGGTCATCGGGCGCGAGAAGGAGATCGAGCGGGTCATGCAGGTGCTGTCCCGCCGCACGAAGAACAACCCCGTGCTCATCGGCGAGCCCGGCGTCGGCAAGACGGCGGTCGTCGAGGGCCTGGCGCAGGCCATCGTCAAGGGCGAGGTGCCCGAGACCCTCAAGGACAAGCACCTCTACACCCTCGACCTGGGCGCCCTGGTCGCCGGCTCCCGGTACCGCGGTGACTTCGAGGAGCGCCTGAAGAAGGTGCTCAAGGAGATCCGCACCCGCGGCGACATCATCCTGTTCATCGACGAGCTCCACACCCTCGTGGGTGCGGGTGCCGCCGAGGGCGCGATCGACGCGGCGTCCATCCTGAAGCCGATGCTGGCCCGTGGTGAGCTGCAGACCATCGGCGCCACCACGCTCGACGAGTACCGCAAGCACCTGGAGAAGGACGCGGCCCTGGAGCGCCGCTTCCAGCCCATCCAGGTCGCGGAGCCGTCGCTGCCGCACACCATCGAGATCCTCAAGGGTCTGCGCGACCGCTACGAGGCGCACCACCGGGTCTCCATCACGGACGAGGCGCTGGTCCAGGCCGCCACGCTGGCCGACCGGTACATCTCGGACCGCTTCCTGCCGGACAAGGCGATCGACCTGATCGACGAGGCCGGTTCCCGGATGCGCATCCGCCGGATGACCGCGCCGCCGGACCTGCGCGAGTTCGACGAGAAGATCGCCGGTGTCCGCCGGGACAAGGAGTCGGCGATCGACTCCCAGGACTTCGAGAAGGCGGCTTCCCTCCGTGACAAGGAGAAGCAGCTGCTGGCGGCGAAGGCCAAGCGGGAGAAGGAGTGGAAGGCCGGCGACATGGACGTCGTCGCCGAGGTCGACGGCGAGCTGATCGCCGAGGTCCTGGCCACGGCCACCGGTATCCCGGTCTTCAAGCTGACCGAGGAGGAGTCCTCGCGTCTGCTCCGCATGGAGGACGAGCTCCACAAGCGCGTCATCGGTCAGAAGGACGCCATCAAGGCCCTTTCCCAGGCCATCCGCCGTACGCGGGCCGGTCTGAAGGACCCGAAGCGCCCCGGTGGCTCGTTCATCTTCGCCGGCCCGTCCGGTGTCGGTAAGACCGAGCTCTCCAAGACGCTCGCCGAATTCCTCTTCGGCGACGAGGACGCGCTGATCTCCCTCGACATGTCGGAGTTCAGCGAGAAGCACACGGTTTCCCGTCTCTTCGGTTCCCCGCCCGGATACGTGGGTTACGAGGAGGGCGGCCAGCTCACCGAGAAGGTCCGCCGGAAGCCGTTCTCCGTCGTCCTCTTCGACGAGGTCGAGAAGGCCCACCCCGATATCTTCAATTCCCTTCTGCAGATCCTGGAGGACGGTCGTCTGACCGACTCCCAGGGCCGCGTCGTGGACTTCAAGAACACGGTCATCATCATGACGACCAACCTCGGGACCCGGGACATCTCCAAGGGCTTCAACCTGGGCTTCGCGGCGCAGGGCGACGTCAAGACGGGCTACGAGCGGATGAAGGCGAAGGTCAACGAAGAGCTCAAGCAGCACTTCCGGCCCGAGTTCCTCAACCGTGTCGACGACACGGTCGTCTTCCACCAGCTCACCGAGGAAGACATCATCCAGATCGTCGACCTGATGATCGCCAAGGTGGACGAGCGGCTTAAGGACCGGGACATGGGCATCGAGCTCAGCTCCACGGCCAAGTCGCTCCTCGCCAAGAAGGGCTACGACCCGGTCCTGGGCGCCCGGCCGCTGCGCCGGACGATCCAGCGCGAGATCGAGGACGTGCTGTCGGAGAAGATCCTCTTCGGCGAGCTGCGCCCCGGTCACATCGTGGTCGTGGACACCGAGGGCGAGGGTGAGGAGAAGAAGTTCACCTTCCGCGGCGAGGAGAAGGCGGCGCTGCCCGACGTCCCGCCGATCGAGCAGGCGGCCGGTGGCAGCACCGGGCCCAACCTGTCGAAGGACGCGTGACGGCCCCGCAGGCCGGCTGACGTGAGGGTCGGCCCCGGATCCGAGAGGATCCGGGGCCGACCCTTTTCCGTGTGCCACTGCCGGCACGGGCCGCCGTACCGGCACGGGCCGCCGTACCGCGACGGTCCGCGCGCCCGGGCGGGCGTGTGCCGCGGCGGGTGTCAGCAGGGGGCGGGCTTGCGCCAGGAGCATTCGACGGTGGTGCCGGGCTCCGCCGTGCGGGCCGCGGGCGGGGCGGCGGCCCGGATGACGCCCCCGGCGGTGTCCGAGGAGGCCAGGGTCACCACGACCGCGTCCTCGACGCTCTTCACGGAGGACGCCAGATAGTTGTTGAGCACGATCGAGAAGACGAGTTCCCGGCCCGCCGCGTCCGTGACATAGCCGGACAGGGCGGAGGCGCCGGTGAGGGAGCCCGTCTTGGCGCCGGCGTTCAGGGCCGCCGGGGTACCGCACATCCGGGTGCGCAGGGTGCCGCCCACCGCCCGGTCCGGGGCGCAGGCCACCGGCAGGGAGGCGTGCCAGTCCGCGTACCAGGGGGCGTCGCGGACGGAGAGGAGCAGGCCGGTCAGCTCCTCGGCCGGGAAGAGGTTCATCCGGGAGAGGCCGGAACCGTCCGTCTGCCGCAGGGCCCCCGTGCGCACCCCGTGTTCCGCGAGGGCTCCCTGCACGGCCGCCAGGCCCGCGGCCCAGGTGCCCCGGCCCGACTCCTCGCGGCCGATCGTCTTCACCAGGGCCTCGGCGTGCATGTTGTTGGAGAGCTTCATGAAGGGGTGCATCACCTCCTTGAGCGGCATCGAGCGGTGCTCCGCCAGGACGCGCGCGCCGGGCGGGGCGGGGACGCCGAGGCGGGGCGTCCCCGCGATCCGGACACCGTGGGCGGCGAGGGCGTCGGCGAAGACGGCGGTCGCGTAGCCGGTCGGGTCCTGGACGGCGATCCATTCCTTGGCGGTCGCGGCACCCACGGGCACGCCCCCGGCGACCGTGACGGTCGCCGAGCCGTGCTCACGGCCGACGGAGAGGGTGTCCGGCGAACCCTCGGGGACGGTGGTGGCGCGTACGTCCACCCGGACGCCGCCGGTGGCGGGGACGGTCCGCACCCGTGGCCGGGCGCCGGGCCGGTCCGCCGGGGTGACCTCGACGATCACCGTTCCGGCGTCGTAGTCGGTGTCCGGGGCGAGGGTCAGCGCGGAGATCCCGGCGGAGTAGTACGCGGACTCGTCGTCCGCGGCCCAGGAGCGGCCGAGCCGTTGGGCGTCGAAGGCCGTGTCGTCGGCGAGCAGGCGGCCGGTGACCCGCTTGACCCCGGTGGCGGCGACCCGCGCGGCCAGCCGTGCGTAGTCGGTGGCCAGCAGGGTCGGGTCGCCGCTGCCGCGCAGGTACAGGTCGCCCTTGAGGGTGGATCCCTGGCGGCTGCCGGTGGAGAGGACGTCGGTGGTCCAGCGGTGGTCCGGTCCGAGCAGGTCCATCGCGGCCACCGAGGTGGCGATCTTGGTGTTGGAGGCGGGCATCAGCCGGTCGCCGCCGTCGCGCCGGTAGAGGCGTTCACCGGTGGTGGCGTCGGCGATCACGACGCCCGCGGCCCCGCCGTCCAGCCGGGCGTCGGCGAGGATCGCGTCGATCTCCTTCTTCAGCCCGGTGCCGGAGGGGCCCGCGCCTGCCGGCGAGCTCCACAGGAGGGTGCAGGCCAGAGCCGCCGCGGTCCAGCCCCAGGCGCGGCGCGGGACGGCCCGCGGCCGGTGGGGCAGGACGGCGCGGGGACGGGGTTCGGGGGCGCCGGGACGGGGTGACGGGGGGTGGGGGAGCGGGGGATTCAGGGGTCTCCTCATGGCACGGGAGGATCCCGCACCCCGGCACCCGTCGGAAGGACGCCGAGGACAGTCGTGTCATGTGGCCCCGGTCACCCTCAAATCGCCCAAAACGGACAGGGGTTGGGTTCACTCGAACGGGTCTTCCGGGTGGCCCGGGTCACCTTTTCGGGCCTCCGGGGCAGAGGTCGCCGTGACAAGGCGCACAGGGCAAAACGGACCTACTACGCGGAATAGTGCGGCCGCGCGGGGTTCTGCCCGGGCCGTGGCCCCGGGCGGAGCGGGATCGTCGGCCCCCGGGCCGGCCGGGAGGGCGCGCGCCCGGTCGTTCCTGGCTCCGTCGGGCCCCGACGTGCGCCTAAACCTGTCTCAAGGTGGACATGTCGGCATCATTCCCAAGCCCATGAGCGGGGGGTGCCCGGGGCGCCGGAAGTCCGATTCCCCCGGTTCGTCCTACGAGGCGATGTCGTAGATAGGGCGTTTTGGGCGAGTTGGGGTGGCGGGTTACCAATGTGGAGCCAGCCCGGCGAGCACGCCGGGTCCATTCATGCCCGGAGGTTCTCCCGTATGTCGAAGCGCACCATGATCCACCGTCTCCGCCCGTCCGTGCTCCGTACCCGTGGGGCTGTCGTGGCCGCCGGAATGGGCGCCGTGATGGTCGTCGGAGCCGGTGCGGGTGTCGCCTCCGCCGATGCGGGCAAGGCGGCCAAGCCGGTTGCCGCGAACGCCGCCTCCGCCGTCGCCGCCCAGGCCGACGCGCAGGCCAAGGCCGCCGCCAAGAAGGCGGACGCCAAGAAGGCCGCGAAGAAGAAGGCCAAGAAGGCCCCGTCCTGGGTCAAGCCGGTCAGCAAGTACACGCTGACCGCCAGCTTCGCCCAGGGTGGCGCGATGTGGTCGGCCAAGCACTCCGGCCAGGACTTCGCCGTGCCGACCGGCACCCCGGTGAAGGCGGTCAACGGCGGCACCGTCGTCAAGGCCGGCCCGAACGGCGGCGGCGACGGCCCGGCGTACGGCAACGCGATCGTGATCAAGCACGCCAACGGCAAGTACTCGCAGTACGCCCACCTGTCGAAGATCAACGTCTCCGTGGGCTCCAAGGTGAAGACCGGCCAGCTCATCGCGAAGTCCGGCAACACCGGCAACTCGTCCGGCCCGCACCTGCACTTCGAGATCCGCACCACCCCGAACTACGGCTCGGCGCTCAACCCGGCCAGCTTCCTGCGGGGTGTCGGCGTCACCATCTGACGCTGATGTCAGCGGCTCACCCCCGGGCGTGATGTGCCCGGGTGACCGGATCGAGGGCGACTTCGAGGACGGCTTCACGCCGCTCCCCGGGGTCGCCCCCGACGTCTCTCGTCGCGTCCACCGGGGCGTGCGCGGTGAGGAGGGCCGGGCAGCAGCGGACCCGGCGTCCGGCGCGGGGCCGCGCCCGTCAGTCGCCCAGCGAGAGGACCGGGAAGCTGCCGGTCGTCGTCGGCGCGTGCTCCGGCAGCCACAGGACGGCGATCGCCCCGCCCGTCGCGCCCGGCGGCGTCGCCCCCCGGGGAGCCGCGTTCCGGAAGGTCAGCCGCGCGCCGAGGACCCGGGCCTGGCCCGCCGCGATGGTCAGGCCCAGGCCGTGCCCGGTCCCGGCCCGGTCGCTCGCGCCCGTACGGAAGCGGGACGGGCCCTCGCGCAGCAGCGCCTCCGGGAAGCCGGGGCCGTGATCCCGCACGCGGACGACCCGGCCCTCGACCGTGACCTCGACCGGGTCCCGCCCGTACTTCACCGCGTTGGTGAGCAGATTGCCGAGGATGCGCTCCAGCCGCCGCGGGTCGGTGTTCACCCACGACTCGTGGACGATGTTCACCGAGGCGTCCGGGTGCAGCACGCGCACCCGCCGGGCGACGAACTCGCCGAGCTGGATCTCCTGGAGCTCTGCCCGCTCCGACGCGCTGTCCAGCCGGGCCACCTCCAGCACGTCCTCGACCAGGGTGCGCAGGGCCTGCGCCCGGTCGCGCACGAGCTCGGTCGGCCGGCCCGGCGGCAGCAGCTCGGCGGCCGTCAGCAGACCGGTCACCGGCGTCCGCAGCTCGTGCGCGATGTCCGCCGTCACCCGGCGCTCGGCCTCGATCCGGGCCTGGAGGGCGTCGGTCAGACCGTCCACCGCGCGGGCCAGATCGTCGGTCTCGTCCCGCACCACACCGCCGATCGCGTCCTTGACCCGGACCTCGGTGTCGCCCGCCGCCACATGCCGGGCGGCCGCGGCCGCCTTCCGCAGCCGGCGGGAGAGCTGCCCGCCGATCAGGACGCCGAGTGCCGAGCCGGCGAAGACCACCGACACCGAGCCGATCACCAGCGCCCGGTCCAGGTCCTTGATCACGGTGGCGCTGCGGCCGGCGAACTCGGTGCGCAGCGAGAGGACGTCCCCGTCGGCCAGCGGCACCGCCGCCCAGATCTCCGGGGTCCGCCCGCTGTCGTCCACATAGGTGCCGCGCCGGTTCTCACGCATCAGCTTCTGCAGCTCCGCGGGGAGCGCCGGGTCGTTGACCTTGCTGCTGAAGCGCGGGTCGCGGTTCTTGGACGACTCGTACCAGCGCTGGGCGAGCAGGATCCGGTCCATCTGCACATCGCGCGCGTTGTCCAGCATCGAGACACGGGCCGCGTTGTGCACCACCAGGCTGAGCGCCGCCGCGATCAGCGCGCCCACGGCCGCGATGGCGGCGCTGATCTTCCAGCGGACCCCGGTGCGCAGGTCGGGTCGTCTCATGAGCCGTGCACTCACGCCTTGAGCTTGTAGCCGAAGCCCCGGACCGTCTCGATCCGGTCCTGGCCGATCTTGGTGCGCAGCCGCTGCACGTGCACGTCCACGACGCGTGTGTCGCCGCCCCACCCGTACTCCCACACACGCTCCAGCAGCTTGTCGCGGGAGAGGACGGTGCCCGGGGCGGCCGAGAACTCCAGCAGCAGCCGCATCTCGGTCGGGGTGAGCCCGACCGGCTCCCCGGCACGGCGCACCTCCATCCCCTCGGTGTCGATCTCCACGTCCCCGAAGACCAGGGCGCCGTCCCGCTCCCCCTCGTCCCCCGTCTCGCCGGCCGCTCCGGTCGCGTGCCCGAAGCGCCGCAGGACCGCGCGGATCCGGGCGACCAGGACCGCGCCGTCGAAGGGCTTGGTGACGTAGTCGTCCGCGCCCGCCTCCAGGCCGAGGACCACGTCGATCGCGTCCGCGCGCGCCGAGAGCATGATCACCGGGACCGTGGACTCGTCCCGGATCCTGCGGCACAGGCTCACGCCGTCCAGGCCCGGCACCATCACGTCCAGCAGGGCGATGTCCGGCCGGTCGGCCCGGAACGCCTCCAGGCCCAGCAGCCCGTCGGGCACCGCGGTGACCGTGAAGCCGACCCGCTCCAGGGCGAGCTGGGTGGCCTCGCGGATGACGTCGTCGTCCTCGACGAACAGCACATGGGTCTCGGCCATCGTCAGCTCTCGTCCGCCGGGTCGGGGGCCTCCGTGGGGAGGGCCTCGCCCTCGCCCACGGAACGGCTGTACTCGTTGCGCACCCAGTACTGCTGGGCGAAGCGGTCGCCCGACCAGCGGTACGTGGTGACCTCCTCGCCCGAGGGCTCGGCCACCGGATCGCCCGATGCGTACACCGGCCGGGTCACCACCAGGTCGCCCCGGTCGATCGCCGCGTACACGGAGGGCTCCTCGGCGGTGAAGACGTTCTTGTAGCCGTCGCCGTCCTCGCGGTACACGTACGTGCCCATGCCGACGGCGTCCCCGCAGGTCATCACGTTGACCACGACATCGGGGGCGCCCGCGCCGGTCAGGGTGCCGTAGGAGGTGTCCACGGGGTAGGAGTCCCGGGCGCACGGCCGCAGGTCCGCCTTGACCCGGTCGCTGACCTTCGGGTCGCTCTTCAGCAGCCGGACCGCGTCCACGGCCTCGGTGAAGCGGCTGGCGTCCGGGGACGGCGCGGCGGACGGGGTGGCCTTCGCGGCCGTGTCGGAGGGCGCCGCTCCCTCGTCCTGCACCCCGGAACCACCCGTGGAGCAGGCGGCGGAGAACACGGCCAGGGCGGCCAGCACGGCCGCCGCCGTACCACCCGCCCTGCCGCTGAGGCCGCTGTCGCCGCCGTTGTCCGTGCCTCTGCCTCTCAGGCCGCGCACCGCTCCCGCTCCCGTCCGCCCTGCCGCGGGACGCGCCGCGGTTCCTGGATACGCCGCGACGCCTCGCGCTCGCCGGCGCGGCCGTCCAGGTCGCGCGACTGGAGCTCCTGGCGGAGCCTGGCGAGTGCCCGGTGCAGCGTGCTCTTCACCGTACCCGCAGACATCCCCAGCGCGGCGGCGGTCTCATCGGTGCTCATCTGCTCCCAGTGGCGGAGCACCACCACACTGCGCTGCTTGGGCGCGAGGACGTCCAGCAGCTCGATCAGGAGCGCGCGGTCGGCGCGCTGCTCGGCGCCGTCCTCCACGCTCGCGTCGGGAAGCTGCTCGGTCGGGACCTCCTCCAGCTTGCGGGCACGCCACCACTCGGTCCGGGTGTTGATCATGACGCGGCGGAGGTAGGCGTCGGCGAGGGACTTGTCCGCGATCCCGTCCCAGCGGCCGTATGTGCGCACCAGCGCGGTCTGGAGCAGATCCTGCGCGTCGACCGGGTCGGGCACGAGGCGGCGCGCGCTGCGCAGCAGGGCCTCCTGCCGGGTCCGTACGTACTCCTCGAACTCGAGCACCTCTCCGTGCGCCATGCGTACCGCCTCCGTCCCCGTGAATCCCCGTGTGGTCGTGCGGAACAGGACGCTACGGAGGCGTTGTCACGGCGTTGTGCGGGGCAGCCGTCGGCGGACGCACGGGCATCCATCGGTTGTGTAACGGGGGCGTCCCGCACCGGCCACGGTCCGTGTCCGGCGGGGGCCGCGGGTGTGCGGAGGCGGTGCGGGCGGGAGGCGGTGGGGCGGACGGCTGGTGGTGCGCGGGTGCGCGGGTGCGCGGGTGCGCGGGTGGGGCGGCGTGGTGCGGTGGTGCCGTGCGGGCGTTCACGGGCGGGACGGGTGTGGTCCGCGGGCGGGGGGTGCGCGGGACGGCTGGGGGGGCGCCGGTGCGCGGGTGCGCGGGTGCGCGGGTGGGGCGGCGTGGTGCGGTGGTGCCGTGCGGGCGTTCACGGGCGGGACGGGTGTGGTCCGCGGGCGGGGTGTGCGCCGGCCGGCGGCGTGGTGCGCGGGCGGGGCCGGGGCCCCGCCCGGGTCAGGGCCGGCCGGCGACGGGGCCGCTGCCCGGTCCGGTGACCGGCCGGCCCGCCGGGAGCCGGTAGCGGGCGCCGTCGAGAGGTTCGACCAGCCCGTCCGCGACCAGCCCGTCCAGGGCCCGGGCCCGCTGCACCGGCTCCTCCCACACGGCGTCCAGCGCCGACTGCGGCACCGGCCCGGCCGCCTCCCGGAGGACCGCCAGCAGCCGGCCCCGGACCTGGCGGTCCGTCCCCGCGTACGTCTGGCCCCGGCGCGCGGGCCCGTCGTGGGCGGGCTTGCCCGCGAGCCGCCAGGCGCAGCGCTCCGCGATCGGGCACCGCCCGCAGTCCTCGTTGCGGGCGGTGCACACCAGCGCCCCGAGCTCCATCGAGGCCGCCGCCCAGCGGGCCGCCGTCGCCTCGTCCTCGGGAAGCAGCGCCCGCGCCAGCCGGCGCTCGGCCGCGGTGGTCGCGTTGGGCGGGTACTGGACGCCGCCGGCGGCCCGGGCGAAGACCCGGCGGACGTTGGTGTCCAGGACCGCGTGCCGCCTGCCGTACGCGAAGGAGGCCACCGCGGCCGCCGTGTACTCGCCGATGCCCGGCAGCGCGAGCAGCTGCGCGTGCTCGCTCGGCACCTCGCCGCCGTGCCGTTCCGCTATGGCCTGGGCCGCGCCGTGCAGCCGCAGCGCGCGGCGCGGATAGCCGAGCCGGCCCCAGGCGCGCACGGCCTCGCCGGGCGCCTCGGCCGCCAGGTCCGCGGGGCGGGGCCAGCGGGCCATCCACTGCTCGTACACCGGCAGGACCCGGGACACCGGTGTCTGCTGGAGCATGAACTCGCTGACCATCACCCCCCAGGCACCGGCCTCGGGCCGGCGCCAGGGCAGGTCGCGGGCGTGCTGCTCGAACCAGGCGATGACCGGGGTGTGCAGAGCCGCCGGATCGACGGCGGCGGAGGTGCCGGCGGCGGACGCGTCGGCGGCGGGGGCGGAGGGGGTGTCGGACGTCTGGGATGCGTGAGTGGCAGTCATGGCCTTCCGATCCTGGCACGTTCCGGCGGGCGTGTGCCGCAGGCTGGGTCGGGCCCGGTGCGCCAGGTGCCGGCTGCCCGCCGGGTGGGTCAGCCGCGGTGCGCCCGGTGGCGGCCCGGTGCGGGGGACTGGGGCGGGACGGGGCCCGCCGCGGTCAGCGGCCCGGGTCCGGCGAACCAGAGGACGAGCCCGTTGCGACTGGTGCGCATCGTGGTCAGCAGCCGCTCGGCGGGCCGGCGCAGCAGCAGCACGAAGACCCAGGCGACCAGCGCGCCGACGACCAGGCCCACCGCGACGTCGTGCGGGTAGTGCACGCCGACGAAGACCCGGGAGAAGGCCATGAGCACGGCCATCGGCACGGTGAGCAGCCAGATCCGCGGCCAGACCAGGACGAGGGCGAGCGCGGCCGCCCCGGCGATCGCCGAGTGGTTGCTCGGGAAGGACCAGTCCCCGGTGGGCGGGCAGGTCACGATCGAGGGCGCGGCCTCGGTGACGGTGCGGCAGGGGCGTTCCTCGTCCACCACGGACTTGAAGGTCTCGCTGAACAGGTAGCCCGCGGCCGTCGCCAGCGGGGCCAGCACGGCGACCGCTATGAACCGGGCGTCCCGGGTGCGGCCCTGCCACCAGCCCACGACGAACAGGGCACCGAAGATCAACAGCCCTGCCTCCGTCCACACTTGGGCGAGGAGGTGCACCCACTCGGGGGTGCCGTGGGCGAATTCGGTGATGTCGCGGTAGAGGCCGCGGGTGATGCTGCTGTCCATGGGCACGGACGGTACCCTGCGCCGTCATCCGGCCGTTCCGCGCGGTCCACCCGGCGTTCGCCGAAGGCTGTTCCGGGGTGCTGGGATGCGGCCTCCGGAGCGTCACGGGAGCGCCGCCGGGTCAGGGCCGGGGCTGAGCCCGGGACACTGCCCGGGGCTGCCGGGTCACGTCCGGGCGCGCCGAAATGATCATCAGCAGAAGGATGATCGGCAGAACTTCGCTCTCCGGCGGCGGGTGGGGCGGGAGTTGGGCCGGATCTCTCGTAGAGTTCGGTGCGTGGGATCTCTGCGCAATCCGATCGGGCCGCTTCCCTCCTCCATCTACTGGCGACGGAGGGCAGTCGCGCTGTCCCTGGTCGCCCTGCTGGTGGTGCTGGTCGTGTGGGCGGTCACCTCGGGCGGCGGCGACGGTTCCCAGGGCCGGTCGGAGGGCAAGAACCCGGACCCGGCGCCCACCATCTCCGCCGGCCCCGACCCCTCCGGCCCCGCGATCAGCGAGCAGCCAGGCGGCCGCGACGACGCGGGCGGCACCGGCGACGGAGGCAACGGCTCCGGTGGCGGCACGGGTTCCGGCGGCACCGGAGCGGGTGGTTCCACCGGCGGCGACGGTGACGGCGCCCCCGGCGGCGCCGGAGCGGGCGGCGGTACGGGTGGCGCGGGCGGGGCCACGGGTGGAGCCGGCCAGCAGGTCCCGGCGGGATCCTCGCTGCCGAACTGCGCCCCGGGCGCGCTGAAGCTGACACTGAAGACGTCCAAGGTCTCCTACGGACCGGGCGAGAAGCCCTCGTTCCGGCTCGTCGTCACCAACTCCTCGGCCACCACCTGCAAGGCGGACTTCGGGCCGAAGGCCGCCGTGATCACCGTCGTGGACGCCGAGGACGAGGACGTCTGGTCCTCCCGCGACTGCCCCCGCAGCGCACCGCCCCGGCTGCTGCGCGTCCCGGCGAACGGGACCATCACGCACACCGTCGACTGGGACCGCAAGCGCAGCACCGAACGGTGCGCGACCCCCGACGCGGGCAGCGCGGGTGCGGGCACCTACCTCGTCGAGGCCGTCTTCCCCGGGGTGAAGGTGCTGCCGGCGACCTTCCGCATCGAGAAGGACTGAACCGGGAAGACGGGACCCGGGCCGGCGGGACCGGGCCCGGCCCGCCGCCCGCCGGCGGCCCGTTGACGGGCCGGGGCGCCGGAGCCGGGGGTGTCAGACGTAGCGCTCCAGGATGGAGGACTCGGCCAGCCGGGACAGGCCCTCGCGGACGCTGCGCGCCCGGGCCTCGCCCACGCCGTCGACCGCCTGCAGGTCGTCCACACTGGCCGCGAGGAGCTTCTGGAGACCGCCGAAGTGCTCCACCAGCCGCTCGATGATCGCGCCCGGCAGCCGGGGGACCTTCGCCAGCAGGCGGTAACCGCGCGGCGAGACCGCCGAGTCGAGGGTCTCGGGGGAGCCGCTGTAGCCCAGGGCCCGTGCGACCACAGGGAGTTCCAGCAGCTCGGTGTGGCTGAGCGCGTCCAGCTCGGCCAGTGCCTCGTGGACCGTGCGCGCGCGCTTCGCCGTGGGCTCGGGCACATAGTCGCGGACCACGAGTTCGCGCTCCGGCTCCACGCCCGCGATCAGCTCGTCGAGCTGGAGGGAGAGCAGCCGGCCGTCGGTGCCCAGCTCCACCACGTACTCGGCGATCTCGGTGGCGATCCGGCGGACCATCTCCAGGCGCTGGGCGACCGCCGTGACGTCCCGGACGGTCACCAGGTCCTCGATCTCCAGGGCGGAGAGGGTGCCGGCGACCTCGTCGAGACGGAGCTTGTAGCGCTCCAGGGTGGCCAGGGCCTGGTTGGCGCGGGACAGGATCGCCGCCGACTCCTCCAGGACGCGCCGCTCGCCGCCCACGTACAGGGCGATCAGGCGCATCGACTGGGACACCGAGACGACGGGGAAGCCGCACTGCCGGGAGACCCGGTCCGCGGTGCGGTGCCGGGTGCCGGTCTCCTCCGTCGGGATGGAGGCGTCCGGGACGAGCTGCACACCGGCCCGGTGGATCTTGGTGATGTCCCTGTCGAGGATGAGCGCGCCGTCCAGCTTGCACAGCTCGCGCAGCCGGGTGGCGGCGAACTCCACGTCCAGCACGAAGCCGCCGGTGCACATCGATTCGACCGTTTTGTCCATCCCGAGGACGATCAGTCCTCCGGTGTTGCCGCGCAGGATGCGCTCCAGGCCGTCGCGCAGCGCGGTGCCCGGGGCGACCGCGCTGAGGGCGGCCCGGATCTGCGCTTCGTTGCCCGTGCCTTGGCCGGACTTTCCGGGTGCTGCTGCCCCGTCCTTGGCTGCCACTGCACTCCTCCGGCTCGTACGGGTGGGCGAGACCAGGGCAAAGTCTACCGGCGAGGCTCCTCGTCCCGTGGGGAGTACGTGTCAGGCGCCCTCGGTGGCCCTCCTTCGGCCACGCGGCAGGACCCGCAGGGCATCGCCCATGTCGGCCACCTCGGTGACCTTCATCCCGGCCGGGACCCGGCCCGGATCGGTGGGCACCAGCGCTTGGGTGAAGCCGAGGCGGTGCGCCTCGGCGAGCCGCCGCTGCACGCCCGTGACCCGTCTGACCTCGCCCGCGAGGCCCACCTCGCCGATCGCGACCAGGTTCTTCGGCAGGGGCGTGTCGCTGGCTGCCGAGGCGAGCGCGAGGGCGACGGCGAGGTCCGCCGCGGGCTCGGAGAGCTTCACCCCGCCGACCGTGGCGCTGTAGATGTCCCGCTTGCCGAGGGCCGAGATCCGGCCACGCTGCTCCAGCACCGCGAGCATCATCGACACCCGGGAGGTCTCCAGCCCGGAGGTGGTCCGGCGCGGGGAGGGGATCTGCGAGTCGACGGTGAGGGCCTGCACCTCGGCGACGAGCGGACGGCGGCCCTCCAGGGTCACCGTCAGGCAGGTGCCGGGCACCGGTTCGGCGCGCCGGGTCAGGAAGAGGCCGGAGGGGTCCGCGAGCCCGGTGATCCCCTCGTCGTGCAGCTCGAAGCAGCCGACCTCGTCGGTGGCGCCGTAGCGGTTCTTGACGCCGCGGACCAGACGCAGCCGGGCGTGGCGGTCGCCCTCGAAGTGGAGGACCACGTCGACCAGGTGCTCCAGCAGCCGGGGGCCCGCGATGGCGCCGTCCTTCGTCACATGGCCGACCAGCAGCGTGGACATGCCTCGCTCCTTGGACGCCCGAATCAGCGCCCCCGCCACCTCGCGGACCTGCGCCATCCCGCCGGGCGCGCCGTCGATCTCGGGGGAGGCCACGGTCTGCACGGAGTCCAGCACGAGCAACGACGGTTTGACCGCGTCGAGATGGCCGAGGACGGCGGAGAGGTCGGTCTCCGCCGCGAGGTAGAGGTGGTCGTGGAGGGCGCCGATCCGGTCGGCCCGCAGCCGGACCTGGCTCGCCGACTCCTCGCCCGTGACGTACAGCGTGGGGTGCGCCTCGCTCGCCGACTTGGCGGCCACGTCGAGCAGCAGGGTGGACTTGCCGACGCCGGGCTCGCCCGCGAGGAGGACGACGGCACCGGGCACCAGGCCGCCGCCGAGGACCCGGTCCAGCTCGTCGACCCCGGTCGGCCGGGCGGTGGCCTGGCGCCCGTCGACCTGGCCGATGGGCAGGGCGGCGGTGGAGACCCGGCCCGCGGCCGTGGTGCGGACGGCGGGCGCGCCGTACTCCTCGACCGTGCCCCAGGCCTGGCACTCGGGGCAGCGGCCGAGCCACTTCGCGGTGGTCCAGCCGCATTCGGTGCAGCGGTAGGACGGCCGGTCCTTCGCGGATTTCGTACGGGCAGCCATGCGCAAACCGTAGCGGGGGCCGCCGACAACGCGGCCGGGCGGCGGGTACGTCACGGTCCGGGTGGCGTGCGGCGTGCGGCGTGCGGCGTGCGGCGTGCGTGCGGGCTCCGGTTCGGGGCTCGGGCTCCGGTTCGGGCATGGGGTCCGGCCCGGGGGCCGAGCCCGAACCGGGTGCCACGAACCGGGTGCCACGAGCCGGCTGCCCGTGGGCCGGGCACGGCCCGCGGCCGGCAGCCGTCCGCCGTGTGCACCGGCCCGAGTCCCGGCCGCCGGCCGGCGAGGCTGCCGGGCCGCCGGACGCGGGCCGGGTCCCGGACCCCGGCGGCAGGTCCGCCGGACGCGGTGCTCGCGCCGGGGCGGGCCGGTGCGTGGCGGTCCGGCGCGTGGCGTCCCGGTCCGGTTCCGGGGTGCGGTGCGTGGCGGTCCGGTCCGGTTCCGGGGTACGTCCCGGTCCGGTTCCGGGGTACGTCCCGGTCCGGTTCCGGGGTGCGGTGCGGTGCGTGGCGGGCTCGGTCCGGTTCCGCCCCCGCGCCTCGCGCCCCGCGCCCCCGCCCCCGCGCCCGGCGGCCCCTCCGCACCGGGGCGCACGGCGCCCGCCCCGCGCCCGGGGCGCGGCGGCCCCGGCCGGACCGGGCGGGAAGCTTCGGCGCACTCCGTCGCGCCCCCGTGCGCCCCGGTGTGCACCGGTGATCGGAAGTCGCGTGGAATCTGTCTCTCCCGTACCTCCTCGGGGCGGCTCTTCACTCGTAGGGATGGAAAGTGTTCAAGTGGTGCGAACCGGGTTCTCGTTTCCGCCTACGGTCACGGAGTGACGAGCAGCAGGCTGGAATCCTCGACCCACACCACCGGCGCACACCGGGCGCGCCGACGCCCGGTCCGGGCGCCGTCGGAGCGCCGGCCCGGGCGCTACGAGCCCTATCTCGACGGCCTGTTCACCTACTGCCTCTCCGTGCTCTGCGACCACGAGGCGGCCACCGCCGTCCTCGGGGACGTCCTCGCCGTCGCCGAGCGACAGCGCGGCCGCCACCCCGAGGGCGAGGGGGAGCAGAAGGCCTGGCTCTACGCCCTCGCGCGCTGGGCCTGCCTGCGCCGTATGGCCGAGGACCGCCGCCGCCGCCCCGGCGCCCACACCGGCCGCGCCCCGGCCGCCCCGCCCGCCACCCCCGGCGACGAGAACCGCCGCGCCGAACTGGCCCGGCTCGCCTGGCCGGAGGCCGCCGGCACCACCCCCGAGCAGCGCGAGGCCCTGGAACTGTCCGTCCGCCACGGGCTGGACTCGGCCGGCGTGGCCGCCGTCCTCGGTCTCGGCCCGGCCGCCGCGCGTGAACTGCTGGCCGCCGCCACGTGCGAGGTGGAGCGCACCCGCGCCGCGCTCGCCGTCGTCGACCGGGGCACCTGCCCGGCCGTGGCCCGGCTCACCGGGGACAACCGCGTCCTGCTCTCGGCCGCCCTGCGCCGGGAACTCGTCCGCCACGTCGACGACTGCCCCCGCTGCCGCCGCGCCGCCGAACGGGAGGGCGCGGGCGGGCCCTGGCCCGGTACCGGCGTCACCCCCGCCGCCCTCCCGGTGGTCCCCGCGCCGCGCTCCGCCGTCCGCCTCGCCCAGCAGCACCTCCCGCGCGCCCGCTCCGGCGGCCCGCGCTTCGGCGCGGACGGCTTCCCGCTCGACCCGAAGGACCACGCGGCGCGGCGTGACCGGCTGCGGGCCCGCGCGGTGACCACCACCGTGGTCGCCACGGTCGTCGCGGCGCCCGTCCTCGCCCTCTGGGCCGCCTACCGGGGGGCGCCGCTCACCGGCGAGGCGGAGCGCGGCCCCTCGGTGAGCGCCGCCGACGCCGCCGACGGAGAAGCGGCCGGCGAGAGCGGCCCCTACGGCCGCTACGAGAACGCCGGCAACGCGAGCGCCGAGCCCGACCCCCGCTTCACGGCCGGGCGGCACGCGCCGGCCGTCTCCGTCGAGGTGATCAGCACCGGCTCCCCGCGCCCCGACTCCCCTTCCGGCCTCGGCGCGGGCCGCCTCGCGGTGGCGGCGCGGTCCGCCGGGGACACCACCCTGCTCACCCTCACCGCCTCCGGTGACGCACCGGTCACCTGGACGCTGTGGACGGACGCGTACTGGCTGGTCCCGAGCCTCTCCTCGGGCACCCTGGAACCCGGCGAAACGATCACTCTGTACGTGCGGGTCGACACCTCCCTAGAGCCGGCCGGGCCCTGGCGGGCCACCGTGGGCGTCGACCCCTCGGGCGAGGCCGTCGTCATCCGGGGGAACGGCGGTCCGCCGCCCCCGCCGACGGACCGCCCGCCGCGGCCCACCCGCCCCGGGACCACGCCCCCGCCGTCGAGCCCGCCGCCGTCCTCCCAGGACCCGGACCCCACGCCGCCGCCGACCAGCCCGCCGCCCTCGTCGGGCGACCCGGACCCGTCCGAGCCGCCGCCGTCCTCGCAGCCCCCGCCGTCCGAGCCGCCGCCCGCGTCCGGGGACCCGGGCCCGTCCGGCTCGGAGCCGCCGTCCGGCCCGGGCTCCCCGCCGCCACCGGAATGACGCGGGCCATGACGCGGGCCGGGGGCCGGGTGCCCGCGCACCGGGGCCGGGGCGCGCCTCAGCGCGCCGTGGGGTGGGCCGGCGGGTCCGCCGGGTGCGGGGCGAGAAGCGGCAGGGCGGAGGCGAGGCGCGCCTCGCACAGCTCCACCAGCACGTCGTACGCCGCCTTGCCCATCAGCTCCGTCAGCTCGGGCCGGTACGTCACGTACACCGGCTCGCCCGCGCCGTGCGCCGAGGTCGCCGAGGTGCACCACCAGTGCAGGTCGTGGCCGCCCGGGCCCCAGCCCCGGCGGTCGTACTCGCCGATCGAGATCTGGAGCACCCGTGTGTCGTCCGGCCGGTCGATCCAGTCGTACGTCCGCCGTACCGGGAGCTGCCAGCACACGTCCGGCTTCGTCTCCAGCGGCTCCCGGCCCTCCCGCAGCGCCAGGATGTGCAGCGAGCAGCCCGCGCCGCCCGCGAACCCCGGGCGGTTCTGGAAGATGCAGGACCCCTGCCAGCGCCGCGTCTGGCGCTCGCCGTCCTCGTCCTCCTCCACCCAGCCGGACTTGGTGCCGACGCCGTGGAACTGCCACAGGTCCGGGGTGAGGCGCGCGACATGGCCCGCCACGCGCTCCTCGTCCTCCTCGTCGGAGAAGTGCGCGCCCAGGGTGCAGCAGCCGTCGTCCGCGCGGCCCGCCTGGATGCCCTGGCAGCCGCTGCCGAAGATGCAGGTCCAGCGGGAGGTGAGCCAGGTCAGGTCGCAGCGGAAGACCTGCTCCTCGTCGGCCGGGTCCGGGAACTCGACCCAGGCGCGGGCGAAGTCCAGGCCCTTCTCGTCGGGGCCCGTCCCGTCCGGCCCCTTGTGGTCCGGGCCCTTCCCGTCCGGGACGGCCGCCGGGGCCGCCCCGGGCACGGCCGGCTTCGCCTCGGGTGCTGCTTTGCCCGGCTTCGTCTTTTTCGTCTTAGGCACGACTCCAGCGTATGCGCCAATCGCAGTAGCGTTCCGTCCATGAGACTCGGAGTCCTCGACGTCGGTTCGAACACGGTGCATCTCCTGGCGGTGGACGCGCACCCCGGCGCCCGTCCCCTGCCCGCCCACTCCCACAAGGCCGAACTGCGCCTCGCGGAGCTGCTCGACGACGAGGGCGCCATCTCCTGCGCCGGGGTCGACCTGTTGTCGAAGACCATCGCCGAGGCGGTCCAGGCCGCCGAGGACAAGGGCTGCGAGGAGGTCATCGCCTTCGCGACCTCCGCCGTGCGCGAGGCGGGCAACGCGGACCAGGTCCTGGCCCGGGTGAAGGAGGAGACCGGGGTGGACCTGACCGTCCTCTCCGGCGAGGACGAGGCCCGGCTCACCTTCCTCGCCGCCCGCCGCTGGTTCGGCTGGTCGGCCGGAAAGCTCCTGGTCCTCGACATCGGCGGCGGCTCCCTGGAGATCGCCTACGGCCAGGACGAGGACCCCGACGCGGCCGTCTCCCTGCCGCTGGGCGCCGGGCGGCTCACCGCGAGCCTGCTGCCCGGCGACCCGCCGGACCCGCAGGACGTACGCGCCCTGCGCCGCTACATCCGCGCCGAGATCGCCCGTACGGTCGGCGAGTTCAGCCGCCTCGGGCGGCCGGACCACATGGTCGCCACCTCCAAGACCTTCAAGCAGCTCGCCCGGATCACCGGCGCCGCCCGCTCCGCCGAGGGCCTGTACGTGCAGCGGGAGCTGAGTCGTTCGTCACTCGCCGACTGGGTGCCGAGGCTCACCGCGATGACCGTCGAGGAGCGCGCGGCGCTGCCCGGCGTCTCCCCGGGCCGGGCCGCGCAACTCCTGGCGGGAGCGCTGGTCGCGGAGGCGGCGATGGACCTCTTCGGCGCCGACGAGCTGGAGATCTGCCCCTGGGCGCTGCGTGAGGGCGTCATCCTGCGCCGCCTCGACCACCTCCCGGCCTAGTCGCCCAGCTCAGGCGACCCCGGCCTGGTGGCCCGCCTCCCACCCCGGGAGGCGGACGGGGCCCCCGGGCCCGCGATCGCCTCCCTACCGGCCAGTTCGGCCCCGTAGGCTGTGGTGCGTGTCAGATCCATCGGCAGACCCAGCGGCAGGCACGGCGGCCGACCCCCTGGTGCGCATCCCCGACGCGAAGGTCCTCCTGTCCACGGCCTCCGTCTACCCGGAGTCCACGGCGACGGCCTTCGAGATCGCGGCGCGTCTCGGCTACGACGGGGTCGAGGTCATGGTCTGGACGGACCCTGTCAGCCAGGACATCGAGGCGCTGCGCCGGCTCTCCGACCACCACCAGGTTCCGGTCCACGCCGTGCACGCCCCCTGCCTGCTGATCACCCAGCGGGTCTGGTCGACCGACCCGTGGGCCAAGCTCCAGCGCGCCCGGGCCGCCGCCGAGAAGCTGGGCGCCTCCACCGTCGTCGTCCACCCGCCGTTCCGCTGGCAGCGCCAGTACGCGCGGGACTTCGTCAGCGGCATCTGGCGGATGGCGAACGAGACCGAGGTGCGCTTCGCCGTGGAGAACATGTACCCGTGGCGCTACCGGGACCGCGAGATGCTCGCGTACGCCCCCGACTGGGACGTCACCAAGGACGACTACCGCCACTTCACGATCGACCTGTCCCACACCGCGACCGCCCGCACCGACACCCTCGCCATGGTGGACCGGATGGGCGACCGGCTGGGGCATGTCCACCTCGCCGACGGCAAGGGCTCCGCCAAGGACGAGCACCTGGTGCCCGGCCGCGGCGACCAGCCCTGCGCCGAGCTGCTGGAGCGCCTGGCACGCACCGGCTTCGACGGCCATGTCGTGATCGAGGTCAACACCCGCCGTGCGATGTCCGCCGCCGAACGCGAGGCCGACCTCGCCGAGGCGCTCGCCTTCACCCGGCTCCATCTGGCCTCCGCCGGCCGCGTCCGGTGACCCGCGCACGGAGCAGGGCCGTCCGGAGGTGCCTCCGGTGACCGGCGGCGAGCCGAAGCGGCGCGGCCGTCCCGCCCGCGGGGCAGCGGCCGAGGGGCCGGGCGCCCGGGAGCGGATCCTGCTGGCCGCCCGCGCGGAGTTCGCCGACCGGGGCTACGACAAGGCCACCATGCGCGGGATCGCCCGGGCGGCGGGCGTCGACGCGGCCCTGGTGCACCACTACTTCGGCACCAAGGACGAGGTCTTCGCGGCGGCCATCGAGCTGTCCTTCGAGCCCGCCCTCGTCGTCCCGCAGATCATCGGCGGGGGACCGGAGGGCATCGGCGAGCGGCTGGCCCGCTTCTTCATCGGCATCTGGGAGAACCCGTCCACCCGGGCCCCGCTGCTGGCCGTGCTGCGCTCCGCGCTCACCAACGAGGCGGCGGCCAAGGTGCTGAGCGGCTTCGTGCTCCGCCGGCTCCTGGAGCGGGTGGCCGGTGAGCTGGACGTGCCGGACCCGCGGTTCCGGGCCGAGCTGGCGGCCTCGCACATGCTGGGCATCGCGCTGCTGCGGTACGTGCTGAAGGTCGAGCCGCTGGCGTCGAAGGACCCGGAGGACATCGTGCGGACCGTCGCGCCGACCCTCCAGCGCTACCTGACCGAGCCGGACCCGGCACGGGGCCCGGCGCCGGACCCGACACCCGCCCCCGGGGCGCCCCCGGGCCCGGACCCCGGGTCCGGCGAAGCGACCGCCGACTGAGCAGCGCGTCCCGCATTCCGGACGAGGTGTCCAGATCTTGGAGTGGCGGCGTACGCTCGATGCAGGTACACCCATCACGACGAGGAGCGAGCGACGATGCCCGAGCTGAGGTCCCGCACTGTCACCCACGGCCGCAACATGGCGGGCGCGCGCGCCCTTATGCGGGCATCGGGCGTAGCCAGTGAGGACATCGGCAAGCCGATCGTCGCCGTCGCCAACTCCTTCACCGAGTTCGTGCCCGGCCACACCCATCTCGCGCCGGTCGGCCGGATCGTCTCCGAGGCGATCAAGGCGGCGGGCGCGGTGCCGCGCGAGTTCAACACCATCGCCGTGGACGACGGCATCGCCATGGGCCACGGCGGCATGCTCTACTCCCTGCCCTCGCGGGACCTGATCGCCGACTCCGTGGAGTACATGGTGGAGGCGCACTGCGCCGACGCCCTGATCTGCATCTCCAACTGCGACAAGATCACCCCGGGCATGCTGATGGCCGCGATGCGCCTCAACATCCCGACCGTCTTCGTCTCCGGCGGCCCGATGGAGGCCGGCCGGGCGACCCTGGTCGACGGCACCGTCCGCAAGCTCGACCTGATCAACGCCATCGCGGACGCGGTCGACGAGAACGTCTCGGACGAGGACATCCTCCGCATCGAGGAGAACGCCTGCCCCACGTGCGGCTCCTGTTCCGGCATGTTCACCGCCAACTCGATGAACTGCCTGACCGAGGCGATCGGCCTCTCCCTCCCGGGCAACGGCTCCGTCCTCGCCACCCACACCGCCCGCCGCGCCCTCTACGAGAACGCGGCCCGCACCGTCGTCGACATCACCCGCCGGTACTACCAGGACGACGACGCCTCGGTCCTGCCCCGCTCGGTCGCGACCCGTGCCGCCTTCGAGAACGCCATGGCCCTCGACATCGCCATGGGCGGCTCCACCAACACGATCCTGCACCTGCTCGCCGCCGCGCAGGAGGCCGAGCTGGACTACGACCTGACCGACATCGACGCCGTGTCGCGCCGCGTCCCCTGCCTGGCCAAGGTCGCGCCGAACGTCGCCCCCGGCGGCACGTACTACATGGAGGACGTGCACCGGGCCGGCGGCATCCCCGCGATCCTGGGCGAGCTGTACCGCGGCGGGATGCTCAACGAGGACGTGCACACCGTCCACTCGCCCTCCATCAAGGAGTGGCTGGACACCTGGGACCTGCGCGGCGGCTCCCCCTCCGAGGAGGCCGTCGAGCTGTGGCACGCGGCCCCCGGCTGCAGGCGCTCCGCGGAGGCGTTCTCCCAGTCCGAGCGCTGGGACTCCCTCGACCTGGACGCGGCCGGCGGCTGCATCCGGGACGTGGAGCACGCGTACTCCAAGGACGGCGGCCTGGCGGTGCTCAAGGGCAACCTCGCCGAGGACGGCTGCGTGGTGAAGACGGCGGGCGTCGACGAGTCGATCTGGACCTTCGAGGGCCCGGCCGTGGTCTGCGAGTCCCAGGACGAGGCCGTGGACAAGATCCTCCGCAAGGAGGTGAAGGAGGGCGACGTCGTCGTCATCCGCTACGAGGGCCCGCGCGGCGGACCGGGTATGCAGGAGATGCTCTACCCGACCTCCTTCCTGAAGGGCCGGGGCCTGGGCAAGGCGTGCGCGCTCGTCACCGACGGGCGGTTCTCCGGCGGCACCTCGGGCCTCTCCATCGGCCACGCCTCACCGGAGGCGGCGTCCGGCGGCACGATCGCCCTCGTCGAGGACGGCGACCGCATCCGCATCGACATCCCGAACCGCTCGATCGACCTGCTCGTCGACGAGCCGACGCTCGCCGCCCGCCGCGAGGCGCTGGGCGGGGTGTACGCGCCGAAGCAGCGGGAGCGCAAGGTCTCGGCCGCGCTGCGCGCCTACGCGGCGATGGCGACGAGCGCGGACAAGGGCGCGGTGCGGGACGTCTCCAAGCTGGGCTGAGCCGCCGCTTCGCTCCGGCCTCCGGGCCCGCGGCCGTTGTCGCCCGGCCGTTGTCGCGCGGGCGGCGTCACCAGGCGGCGGGCGCCGCGGTGCTCAGGGAGAAGACCGTGCCGTCCGGCGCGGCCGCGTGGACCCGGCCCGGGGTCAGCGAGGGCGCGGGCAGCAGCGGCGGGTAGCGCCCGTCGCCCATGCGCGGCCGGCTCTGGCCGACGAGCTTCCCGTCCACCGCGTCCACGGCCAGCAGGCGTCCGTCGCCCGCGGAGACGTACACCGTGCGCGCGTCCGCCACCGGACGGGACAGCTGGGCGACCGAGGTCTCCAGCCGCCAGCGCTCGGCGCCCCGTCCGCCGCCGGTGCCGGTGTCCACGGCGAGCAGCGAGCCGCCGCGCCCCGTCACATAGGCGGTGCCGCCGACGACGGCGGCCTGCGCCTGGTCCACGGGCGCGTCCAGGAGGACACGCCGGACCGTGCCACCGGCGCCGCGGGTGCCGACCCGGACGACGGCGGTCGTGTAGCCCTCGTGGTCCGAGGCCAGCAGGTACAGCCCCTCGCCCGTGCTCTCCACCGGCGTGAGCAGCCCCGGGAGCCGGCGTTCCCACAGCGTCCGCCCGCTGTCGGGCGCGAGGGCGCGCAGCACGGTGGAGGTTCCGTCGGCGGACGGCGCGACCGCGAGCGCGGGCTCGTCCGGGCCCGGCGGGAGCATCCACTGGGCACCGGGCGGGCCGGGGCGCGTCCACCGCTGGGCGCCGGTCGCCGCGTCCAGTGCGCGGACGCGGCCGTCGGCGGAGGCCAGCAGCACGGTGCCGCCGTCCTGCCGGACCGCTACGGCCCGCCCCGACACGTCCCGGTGCCAGCGCACCGCGCCGGTGGCAGGGTCCCGCGCCTCGTGGCGGGCCCCGCCCGGGGTCGTCACCTGGAGCAGCCCGCCCGCGAGCACGGGGGCGGAGCCGTCGGCGTCCCGGGGCCCCGCGGCGCCGGCCCGCCACGGGACGGACCAGTGCACGGCACCCGTGCCGGGGTCCAGCCGGGCGGCCGCGACCCCGGGGGCCGCGCAGTAGACCGCCTTGTCCGCGGCTGTGCACACGGGAACGCGGTTCGCCTCCCGGTCGCCGAGCGGTACGTCCCAGGCGGTGGGAGGCTCGGAGGCCGCCGAGCGGGGAGCCGCGGCCCGCCCCTCGTCCCCGCCCGTCATCGTCACGGCGGTGACGGTGCCCGCGGCGGCGAGCGCGACCGCCACCCCGAGCACCCCGAGCACGGCGACGCGTCGCCGCCGGGTACGCCCTCCGCCGGGTGCCCCGGACGCCAAGCCCCGAGGGCCCGCGTCCGCAGCCGGTCCGGGGTGGCCGGTTCCGCCCGGATCACGCCGTGCCGGGTCCGCGCCCACCCGGGCGGCACTCCCGGCCCCGCGGCTCTCGGTCCCGCGGCCCCCGGCCGAACCGGGCCTGCGTCCGGAGACCCCCCGGCCCGTGCCCGTCCCGTAGGCGTCCCGGCCCCGCGGGCCCGCGCCCCCGTCGGCGCCGGGCCACGTCCGGCCCGGGCCCTCCGGGCGGCCCGGGGCCTCGCCGGGGCCCGGAACTCCGTCCCCCACCGCCTCCCGCTGCGCGGGAATGTGCGCCTCCGTGTCGCAGACCGCCGAGGGGGAGGCCGCCCGCAGCGCGACCATCAGGTCGTACGGCGCCGGCCGGTCCGCCGGATCCTTCGCCAGGCAGCGGGACAGCAGCGGCACCAGGTCGTCCGGCACCCCCGTGAGGTCCGGCTCGTCGTGGACGATCTGGTACGCCACGATGTACGGGCTGTCCGAGTCGAACGGCCCCCGCCCCGTCGCCGCGTGGACCAGCACCGCGCCCAGCGCGAACACGTCGGCCTCCGGCCCCACTTCACGCGGCCGCTGGAACTGCTCGGGCGCCATGAACGGTGGTGTGCCGATCAACTTGCCCGTCTCCGTGCGGAGATCGCTGTCGCGCGGCCGGGAGATCCCGAAGTCGATGACTTTCGGCCCGTCCTGGGCCAGCATGACGTTGCCGGGTTTGAGATCCCGGTGCACCACACCGGCCCGGTGGATGTCCCGCAGCGCCTCCGCGAGCCCCGCGCCGACCCGGCGCAGCCGCACCGGGTCCAGCGGCCCGTTCCGTTTCACCTCGTCGGCCAGCGTCGGGCCGTCGATGAACAGGGTCGCCATCCAGGGCCGCCCGGCGTCCGGGTCCGCGTCCACGACCGGCGCGGTGAACGCCCCGCTCACCTGCCGCGCCGCCGCCACCTCCTGCCGGAAACGCGCCCTGAACTCGGGGTCCGAGGCGTGCTCCGCGTGAATGACCTTGACCGCGAGCCGCAGGCCCGAGGCGGACGTGGCGAGGTGGACGACGCCCATGCCCCCGGTGCCGAGACAGCCCTCCAGCCGGTACTGCCCGGCCTGTTCCGGATGTTCCGCTTCCGGGAAGGGCCCGGCGCTCCGCAGCGGTGGCATCTCCACCCCCGTCCGATGGTGCCCACTCGCGACGCTCGGAGCCTAGTCGATGATGCGTGCGATCCAGCCACCGCTTGCTAGCCTGCGCGCGGCGGGCACACCGGCCCGCCCTGTGTAGTGACGGGGGTCGGCCAGTGGCCGTGGAAGAGACACGGGACGCGGTACAGGACGGGACACGGGACGCGGTGCAGGACGGGACGCGGACCGCGGCAACAGCGTCCGCGCACACGGGAGTCGGGCCCGCCGCGGAGACGGCCGCCGCCTCCGGCGTGCGCCGCTACCCGGTCGCCCCGGGCGTGCGGCTCAATGTGCGTTCCGGACCGGGGACGCAGTACGCGCTGGTCCGGGTACTGCCCCTGGGCGCCTCCGTCCCGATCAACTGCCAGTGCCCGGGGGAGCGCGTCACCGGCACCTACGGCACCTCCAACATCTGGGACAACATCGGCAACGGCGAGTTCGTCTCCGACGCGTACGTACGCACGGGCAGCGACGGCTACGTGGCGATCCGCTGCGCCTGACCGGCCACCCGCTTCCCCTCCCCGGCCCGCTCCCGGGTCCGCTCGCCGACCGCCGCCGTGTGCCGCGCGGCCGGCCGGGGGAGCGGACCGGGGATAATCGATTCCGTGAGCGAGCACTCCCGGAACACCTCAGGCGCCTACGACAAGCCCGGCGCCACCACCGCGCCGACCGGTCCGCAGCCCGAGCCGATCCGCTACTTCGGTACCACCTGGGTCGACCACGACGGCCACTACGCCCTGCGCCGCGCCGCCGTCTTCACGGGCTCGCTCGTCACCGCCTTCGCGGCCGCCCTGATCCTGCGCCTTGCCTACGACGGGCTGTCCATCGCGCAGGTCGGCGGCTTCGTCAACGCGATCGTCGTGGTCATGTTCGCGGTGTGCAGCGCCATCGCCTTCCGCAAGACCTGGGAGAGCTACACCCGCCGCCCCTCCGGTTCCACCTCGGAGGACGCGCTGCGCAGCCTGAAGGCGATCGGCTTCATCGGCTCCCTCATCGCCTACGCCCTGCGCTGCCTCAAGGAGGCCCCCGGCGAGCAGCTGCGCCGCACCGAGTACGAGGCGGCCCTGCGCCAGTACGAGAAGCGCCGCACCACCCGCTCCGGCAACCCGGCCAACCGCGACCGGCCGCCGGGCAGGGCCCGTCGCAAGCAGTCCTGAGAACCCCCGGGCGGTGCGGACCCCGGCGGCCTGGGAAACCGGGCGCCGGGACGGCCGCGCAGCTCCGGCGCGCCACCCCCGGTATCCCCGTCACCGGCGGCCTCGGTGACGCACCGCCCCTCGCCTCGTCGAGCCTCGACCTCGTCAGCTGCGCCCCGGCCTTCCGTGCCCGCGCCCTCGCCCGCGAACTGCTGCTGCGCGACTTTCCGGACGACACGGTCGAGGAGGTCTACGCGGTGGAGCTGATGGCCACCCGCCGCCCGGCGGACTGACCCCAGCCCCTGCGACCTCCGAACCCCCTGCGGCCACCGATCCCCTGCACCACCCCTTTCCACCGCCCCCCTGGCCCTCCCCTGGCCGAGCTCGGCCCGGGCGCGTCCCTTGACGCACGGCACACGCAGGAGCAGTATTCATCACATGATGAATTCTTCCCGCGTCGCCGTCCTCGCCCGCGGCCTCACCGTCGCCCGGGGAGACCGCACCGTCCTGCGCGGACTCGACTTCACCGTCCACCCCGGCCGCATCACCGGCCTCCTCGGGCCCTCCGGCTGCGGCAAGTCCACCCTGATGCGCGCCGTCGTCGGCTCCCAGGCCAAGGTCACCGGCACGCTGGAGGTCCTCGGCCGCCCCGCCGGCGACGCCGGGCTGCGCGCCCGCATCGGCTACGTCACCCAGGCCCCGTCCGTCTACGACGACCTCACCGTCCGGCAGAACCTCGACTACTTCGCCGCCGTGCTGCTCCCCGGCCGCGCCGCCCGGGACGCCCGCCGCGAGACCGTGGCCCGCGCCATCGAGGACGTGGCCCTCACCGCACACGCCGACGCCCTGGCCGGCCGGCTCTCCGGAGGCCAGCGCAGCCGGGTCTCGCTCGCCGTCGCCCTCCTCGGCACCCCCGAGGTCCTGGTCCTCGACGAACCGACCGTCGGCCTCGACCCCGTCCTCCGCCGGGACCTGTGGAACCTCTTCCACCGCCTGGCCGACGAGCGCGGCACCACGATCCTGGTGTCCTCCCACGTCATGGACGAGGCCGAGCGCTGCCACCGGCTGATCCTCATGCGCGAGGGCACGATCCTCGCCGAGGACACCCCCGGGGACCTGCGCACCCGCACCCGCAGCGCCACCGTCGAGGAAGCGTTCCTCCGCCTCGTCGACGAGGCCGCGGCCGCCCCCGGCGGCGAAGACGGCACCCGTCCCGCCCCGGCCCCCGCCGACACCCCGAAGGAGAGCGCCCGATGAGCGTCTCCCGCACCCTCACCACAGCCGCCCGCGTACTGCGCCAGCTCCGCCACGACCCGCGCTCCATCGCCCTGATGCTGCTCGTGCCGTGCGTGATGCTCTTCCTGCTCCGCTACGTCTTCGACGCCGACCCCCGCACCTTCGACTCGGTCGGCGCCTCGCTGCTCGGGATCTTCCCCCTGATCACCATGTTCCTGGTGACCTCCATCGCCACCCTGCGCGAACGCACCTCCGGCACCCTGGAACGCCTGCTCGCCATGCCCCTCGCCAAGGGCGACCTCATCGCCGGCTACGCCCTCGCCTTCGGCCTGGTCGCCGCCCTCCAGTCCCTCCTCGCCACCGGCCTCGCCCTCTGGGCCCTCGGCCTCGACGTCATCGGCTCGCCCTGGCTGCTCCTCCTCGTCGCCCTGCTCGACGCGCTCCTCGGCACCGCCCTCGGGCTGTTCGTCTCCGCGTTCGCCGCCTCCGAGTTCCAGGCGGTCCAGTTCATGCCGGCCGTGATCTTCCCCCAACTGCTGCTCTGCGGCCTGTTCGCCCCGCGCGACACCATGCAGCCCGTCCTCGAAGCGATCTCCAACGTGCTGCCCATGTCCTACGCGGTGGACGCGATGAACGAGGTCCTGCGCAACGCCGACCCCACAGGCGTCTTCGTGCGGGACGTCCTCGTGGTGGCGGGCTGCGCGGCCCTGGTCCTCGTCCTCGGCGCCGCGACCCTCCGCCGGCGCACCGCCTGAAACGCCCCGGCCCCGGGCCCGCGTCCGCCCGTCCGCCTGCCGCCCGTCCGCCTGCCGCCCGTCCGCCGTCCGGACAGCCCCGCCGCCCGCCCGCCCCCGGTGAAAGGATGTGCGTGGACGCATCCCCACCGGCGAGGTGAACGAAGCAATGACCCAGACAGTCGCAGTCCTCGGTACCGGGAAGATCGGCGAGGCCCTGCTCAGCGGCATGATCCGAGCCGGCTGGCGGCCCGCCGACGTGCTGGTCACCACCCGTCGCGCCGACCGCGCCGAGGAACTGCGCGCCCGCTACGGCGTCGAGCCCGTCACCAACGCCGAGGCCGCCAAGCGCGCCGACACCCTCATCCTGGCCGTCAAGCCCCAGGACATGGGCCGACTGCTCGACGAGCTCGGTCCCCACGTCGCCCCGGACCGCCTCGTCGTCAGCGCCGCGGCCGGCATCACCACCGCCTTCATCGAGGAGCGCCTCGCAGCCGGCACCCCCGTCGTCCGCGTCATGCCCAACACTCCCGTCCTCGTCGACGAGGGCATGTCCGTCATCTCCGCGGGCAGTCACGCGACCACCGCGCATGTGGCCCACGCCGAGGAGATCTTCGGCGGCGTCGGCAAGACGCTCCGCGTCCCCGAGTCCCAGCAGGACGCGGCCACCGCGCTCTCCGGCTCGGGCCCCGCGTACTTCTACTTCCTCGTCGAGGCGATGACGGACGCGGGCATCCTGCTCGGCCTGCCGCGCGCGCAGGCGCACGACCTGATCGTGCAGGCCGCCATCGGCGCCGCGGTGATGCTCCGCGACAGCGGCGAGCACCCCGTCAAGCTCCGCGAGGCCGTCACCTCCCCGGCGGGCACCACCATCAGCGCCATCCGGGAGCTGGAGAACCACGGGGTGCGGGCCGCCCTGATCGCCGCGCTGGAGGCGGCCCGCGACCGCAGCCGCGAGCTGGCCTCCGGCAACGGCTGACCGGCGGGTCCGGCGGGGCCGGGCGGCGGGCCCCCGGCCCCGCCGCCCGCCTCTCTCAGCCCGCCGGCAGCAGCCCGATCGCCCGGTACGCGTCGTCGACCAGCGGACGCGCGAGAGCGGTGGCCCGCTCGGCACCTTCACGCAGCACCGCGTCGACGTACCCGTGGTCCGCGGCGATCTCCGCGTGCCGCTTCCGGATCGGCGCCAGCAGCTCCACCACCGCCTCGGCCGTGTCCCGCTTCAGGTCCCCGTACGAGCTGTAGTCCCCCGCGAGGACCGCAGGGTCGGCGCCCGTGCACGCGGCCAGGACCTCCAGCAGATTGGCGAGCCCCGGCCGCTCGGCCCGGTCGTACACCACGTCCGTCCCGCTGTCGGTCACCGCCCGCATGATCTTCTTCCGCACCAGGTCCGCCTCGTCCAGCAGATAGACGATCCCCGTCCCCGGCTCATGGGACTTGCCCATCTTGGACGTCGGGTCCTGAAGGTCCATGACCCGCGCGGCGACCGGCGGGTGGGTAGCCCGGGGCACGGTGAAGGTGTGCCCGTAACGCTGGTTGAAGCGCACCGCGAGATCCCTGGTCAGCTCCACGTGCTGCGTCTGGTCCTCGCCGACCGGCACCTCGTCCGTCCGGTACGCCAGGATGTCGGCCGCCATCAGCACCGGATAGGTGAGCAGCGACAGCCGCACCCCCTGCCCCGCGCTCTGCGCCCGCGCCCCCTTCTCCTTGTACTGGATCATGCGACGCAGCTCGCCGTCGGTGGCCGTGCACTCCAGCAGGTACGACAGCCGGGTGTGCTCATGGACATGGCTCTGCACGAACAGGGTGCACAGCTCCGGGTCGAGCCCGGCGGCCAGCAGCAGCGTCGCCGACTGGCGGGTGAGTCTGCGGACCCGCGCCGGATCGTGCTCGACGGTGAGGGCGTGCAGGTCCACGACGCTGAACAGGGCGTCCGTCCCGTGCTGGTCGACCTCGGCCCACCGCCGCATCGCGCCGAGGTAGTTCCCCAGAGTGAGGTGCCCGCTCGGCTTGATCCCGCTGAAGATGCGCGTCATTCCTGGCTCCGTCTCCCGATCGTGGTGATCGTCCTGGTCGGAGCCGCCGCACCGGCGGCCGGCCCCCTCGGGAGGGAGAAACGCGAACGGCCGCCGAGGCGGCGGCCGTTGAGTGCGTACGTGAGCGCCGGCCGCCGTCAGGCGGCCCACCAGAGGGTGCGGCACGTACGCGAGGTCATGCGCCTCAGGCTACTCGTCGCGCGGCTCCCAGGTGCGGGTTTGACACCGCCGGACCAGATCCGTAGTGTTCTCCGAGTTGTCCGACGTGAGCACCGACCCCGGTCGGCCCCGGACAGCCATTCCGCAAGACCACCGAGAACGAGCGGCATTCACTGTCGCCCGTCCTTTCGTGCACTCCTGCGAAATGCGGTCGGCGCGTTCGAATTTCGATTCGCGCACTGTCCGAGGATTCGGCCCCGATTGGCTTCGGGGCGAAGGAATCCGCTAAGGTCTCACCTCGTCGGAACGGCTCAACGGCCGGGAAGGCGAACCCCGCTGACTGGGAATCAGGCCCGAAAGAGTCTGATAGAGTCGGAACCGCCGGAAGGCCGAAAGGGCCGGAAAGCGGAGAGTGAAACCGAGGAAATCGGATCGGGAAACGGTCTGATAGAGTCGGAAACGCAAGACCGAAGGGAAGCGCCCGGAGGAAAGCCCGCAGAAGTTCTGGGGGTGAGTACAAAGGAAGCGTCCGTTCCTTGAGAACTCAACAGCGTGCCAAAAATCAACGCCAGATTAGTTGATACCCCGTCCAGCCGACGTGAGTTGTTGGTTGGTCGAGGTTCCTTTGAAGAAACACAACAGCGAGGACGCTGTGAACCGTCGGGTATTTTCCGCCCGGCTGGTTCCGCTCCCTG
>NZ_KB897794.1:0-55442 GCF_000377145.1 Streptomyces sp. CNT372
CGGTGGCGGGTTCGGCGGGCAGGCCGGCAACGGCCCCGTCGCGGGCGACTTCGTGAACATCCAGGACGTCCAGCCCAACGTCTCCCAGCCCCGCCAGAAGCGCGGCGCCTCCCGCGGCACCTTCACCACCGACTGCGGCGTCAACGCAGGCGGCCTCTTCAACCCCGACAACGTCATCGTCGCCCCCGGCGTCGCCAACGGCGCCCACCACATGCACGACTACATCGGCAACCAGGCCAACGACGCCTTCGCCAGCGACGACGACCTCGCCAACGGCGCCACCACCTGCCGCAACCAGGGCGACCGCTCCACCTACTACTGGCCCGTCCTGCGCCTCCAGAACGGACAGCAGGAGAACGACGCCCAGGCCGACGGCGGCGGCAACGACCAGAACGTCGGCGAAATCCAGACCCCCACCCAGGTCACCCTCAACTTCGTCGGCAACCCGCGCAGCAAAGTCACCGCCATGCCCCGCTTCCTGCGCATCATCACCGGCGACGCCAAAGCCTTCGTCAACGGCAACGCCAACGCCAACGCCTCCTGGAGCTGCACCGGCTTCGAGGACCGACAACTCAAGGACAAGTACCCCATCTGCCCCGAAGGCAGCCAGGTCGTCCGCACCTTCACGTTCCAGAGCTGCTGGGACGGCCAGAACACCGACAGCGCCAACCACCGCACCCACGTCGCCTTCGCCGACGCCAACGGCCGGTGCCCCAGCGGCTTCCGCGCCATCCCCCAACTCGTCCAGCGCATCGTCTACGACGTGCCCCCGCCCGTCCTCGACGGCGACAACCCCGTCGTCTTCGCCGTCGACTCCTTCCCCGAACAACTCCACAAGCCCGTCACCGACCACGGCGACTTCATCAACGTCTTCGACGAGAGGCTCATGAACAAGATGGTCAACTGCATCAACGGCAACCGCAGGTGCCGGTGACACCCCACCACCGGTAACCCGCGGGACGCGCCGGGGCCGGGACCGACTGGACTCCTCCAGCCGGTCCCGGCCCCGGTGTGCGTGCGGACGGACGGAACACGGACGGGTGCCGCGCACGGTCCCGGGCAGGCCGGCCCGGGACCGTGCGCGGGGCGGGGGTCAGCCGCCGTGCCCCTCGTGCCCCTCGCCGTGCTCCTCGTGCTTCTCGCCGTCCTGGTGGCCCCGGTGGTCTTGGTGGTCCTCGTCCTGGCCGCCGCTCTCGTGCGAGCCGTGGTCCGTGCCCCTCTCGACCTCGCCGCCCAGGCGCCCCCGCAACGCGGCGACCACCTTCTCGTCGCCGGTCGCGACCCACTTCCGGCCGACCAGGTACACGCCGCCGTAGTCGTTCGCCTCGTTGATCCACTCGCGCTGGCCGCGGTCCGTGGCGAAGGTCGTCAGGATGTAGCGCCCGTCCCCGGTCGCGCAGTTCGCCTGCCGCAGCTCGGCCGCGTCCGTCTGGATGTTGGGCTCGCAGTCGGCCCGCTCCGCTATCTCCTCCAGGCTCCCGGTGGCCGCCTCGGGCGCGTCCGCGACACGCCCGTTGTCCTTTTCACCCGATGAGCAGGCAGCCGCGAGGACCAGGGCCGCAACCGCCAGTCCTGTCCGGGCCACCCGTGCCGTACTCGTGTTCGTGGTCGTCCGCATGCGGCCATGGTGCCCCCAGAGGTCCCCGTTCGGGGAGTGAACCGCGAGTAACGTGCGCTCCCGCACGCACCAGAAGTCCCCGCCGCACCACGGAGGAACGGGATATGGCCGAGCTGACGAGACGTACGCTGCTGGGCGCCGCCGGGCTGGCCGGGGCCGGCGCGGTACTCGCCGCCCCCGGCGCGGCGGCCGCCTCCCCCGCCGTCACGGCACCGTCCCCGCCCCCGCCGGGCGGGGGTCGCGCCGACACCCTCGCGCCCGCCCGGGCCGCACTGGAACGCCTGCTGCCGGGGCACGCCCACCAGTTCGCGCTGCGCGCCCTGACCGGCCCCGAGCGGTTCCGGGTCACCGGCACGGCCGGGCGGATCCGGGTCGCGGGGACGGACGCGGCCGTGCTGCTCACCGGCGTCCACTGGTACCTCAAGTACGTCTGCCGGACGCACATCTCGTGGTCCGGCTCCCAGCTCGACCTGCCCGCCGTCCTGGCGGCCCCGGCCGGCCCGCTGGAGCGCAGGGCGACGGTCCCGCACCGGTTCGCGTACAACGACACCCACGACGGCTACACCGCCCCCTACGCCGACTGGGCGCGCTGGGAGCGGCTGATCGACGTGCTCGCGCTGCACGGCTGCAACGAGGTCCTGGTGACACCCGGGCAGGAGGCCGTCTACCACCGCCTCCTCATGGACTTCGGCTACTCGGACACCGAGGCGCGCACCTGGCTGCCCGCCCCGTCCCACCAGCCGTGGTGGCTGCTCCAGAACATGAGCGAGTACGGCGGCCCCATGTCGGCGGCGCTGCTGGAGCGGCGCGGTGAGCTGGGGCGGCGGATCTGCGACCGGCTGCGGGAGCTGGGCATGCGGCCGGTGCTGCCGGGCTGGTTCGGCACGGTGCCGGAAGGCTTCGCGGCCCGCAATCCGGGGAGCGACGCCCGGGTCGTACCGCAGGGCACCTGGAACGGGCTGCGCCGTCCCGACTGGCTGGACCCGCGCACCCGCGCCTTCGCGGACGCCGGCCGGGCCTTCTACCGGCACCAGGGCGAGCTGTTCGGGGAGGTCGGGTACTTCAAGATGGACCTCCTCCACGAGGGCGGCACCGCCGGGGACGTGCCCGTGCCGGACGCGGCACGGGCGGTGGAGCGGTCCCTCCAGGAGGCCCGGCCGGGGGCGACCTGGGTCATCCTGGGCTGGCAGTCCAACCCGCGCCCGGCGCTGCTGGAATCGGTGGACACCTCGCGGATGCTGATCGTGGACGGGCTCTCCGACCTGGACACGGTCACCGACCGGGACACCGAGTGGCGCGGGGCGCCGTACGCGTTCGGGACGATCCCCAACTTCGGCGGGCGGACGACGATCGGCGCCAACACCGACCGCTGGACGGCGAAGTTCACGGCCTGGCGGGACCGGCCGGGCAGCGCCCTGGTGGGCACCGCGTACATGCCGGAGGCGGCGGAGCGGGACCCGGCGGCGCTGGAGCTCTTCAGCGAACTTGCCTGGCGTGAGGAGACGATCGACCGGGAGGCGTGGTTCGCCTCGTACGCTCAGGTGCGCTACGGCGGCGAGGACCCGGCGGCGCGCGAGGCGTTCGCGGCGCTCGCGGCCACCGCGTACCGGCTGACCAGCAGTGACGGGCGGCCGCACGATTCGCTGTTCTCGCGTCGGCCGTCGCTGGGTTCGGCGGTCGGCACGGCCTTCGACCAGGCCGGGTTCGACCGGGCGCTGGACGCGCTGCTGCGGGTGCGGCCGGAGCTGCGGGACTCGGACGCGTACCGGCACGACCTCACGGATGTGGCACGGCAGGCGCTCGCCAACCGCTCGCGCACCCTCCAGGTGCCGCTGCGCGCCGCGTACCGGGAGAAGGACGCGGAGTCGTTCCGGGCGATCGGGGCGCTGTGGCTGCGGCTGATGCGGCTGAGCGGGACGGTGGCAGGCTGCCACCGGCAGTTCCTGCTCGGGCCGTGGCTGGAGGACGCCAAGCGGCTGGCCACCTCGCCGGCTGAGGCGGTGGAGCTGGAGCGCACGGCACGGGCGCTGGTCACCACCTGGGCGGACCGGTCGGCGGCGAACGCGCTGAGCAACTACGCGAACCGCGACTGGCAGGGGCTGATGGAGGACGTCCATGTGCCGCAGTGGGAGGCGTTCCTCACGGAGTACGGGGACGCGCTGGCGGAGGGGCGGGCGCCGAAGTCCTTCGACTGGTACCCGGCGGAGGAGGCGTGGACGCGGGAGCGCACCCCGTACCCGGTGCGGGCGACGGGGGACGCGTACCGGACGGCGCTGCGGGTGCGGGACGCGCTGGCCGTCGCGCCGTACCAGGGCGCGGTCTCCCTGCGCTCCGACCCGCCGGGGCTCGCACCGGGCGGAACGGGCAGGGTGACGGTCACCTTCCGGAACCTCAACGGGCTGCGGGCCACCGGCCCCATCGAGCTGGAGCTGACCGGCCCGGACACCGACCGGCCGGGTCCGGCCCGTCTGGACGGGGTCCCGGCGGGGGGCACGCGGGAGGCGGTCTGGCGGGTGACGGCCCCGGCGGTGGAGCCGGCCGAGCCGCTGGTGCCGCTGCCGTACGCGCTGACGGCCCGCTACGGCCCGCTGGGCGAGGAGCCGGTGGCGGTCACCCGGCGGGGCGATCTGCACCTGGCGTCTCCGCTGGAGGCGGTCTGGCGGACGTACACCTCCAACGAGGCGGTGTTCGGGCAGCTCGGCGACCGGTTCGCGATCGCCGGCGGCGGGGCGGACCTGTGGCGCGGCACGGTGGAGTTCGGCACCGCGTACCGGCCGGGGGCGCTGCGCCCGGGCGGGAGCGTACTGCTGCGGGTGGACGCGCAGGACGACACCGGCCCATGGGCGCGGGCGGGGATCACCGTCCGCGACGACCTGTCCACGCCCGGCGGTACCGGTTTCGTCACCCTCTCGGTGACGCCGGGCCGGGGCGTCGCGATGGCGTACGACACCAACGGCGACGGCTCCCTGGACACCCAGCGCCGGGTCGCGGGCGTCCGCGCCCCGGTCCTCCTCCGCCTGACCCGCGACGCCTCCGGCACCTTCACGGGCGCGTTCTCCACCGACGGGGGGTCCGCGTGGCGCACCGTGGCCACGGCCACCGTCCCCGGCGCGTCCCCGGCCCAGGACGCGGGCTTCTTCCAGTCGGCCGCCAACGGCGGCGGAGGGGCGCGCGGGACGGCGCGCTTCAGCGGGTGGTCGGTGACGGGGGTGTAGCCGCCCGGGCCCGGGTGCCGTGTCCGGCCGCACCGGGGCCCCGATCCGGGGGCGGCCCGTCCGGGCCTGGCCGGGGCCGCCGGCCGATGGCAGTGCACGGCCGGGGAGCCCCGGGCCGGGACGGTCGGCGGCGGACCCGCGCGCCACGCCGGGCCGGTGGCCGGTGGTGACCAGTGGGCCCGTGTCCGGCCGCAGCTCGGCCCCGAGCCCGGGGCCCCGGCCCCTCCGGCCCAGGCGGCGGGCCGGGCTCGCGCTCGGTGCCCGTGGGGAGCCGGCCCGACAGACCGCTCCGCCGGGCGGGTTGCACCCCTGCCCGACGCGGCGAACCCCGCGCGGCCCCCGGCACCGGGGCAGCCCGGCCGGGCCCCGCCGGGGCCGCCGACCCGTCGCGGCGCACGGCCGGGGAGCCCCGGGCCGGGACGGTCGGCGGCGGACCCGCGCGCCGCGCCGGGCCCGGCGGCCCGGTGGTGACCAGGAAGCCCGTGGCTCGTTCTGAGGGCATGCAGCGACAGCCGGCCGAGTCTCCGACCGTCTCCCCATCCGTCGTCGAGGGCATCGGTGCCGTGGGCGCGAGCGGGGTGTGCGGGGAGTACCCGCGGCTGGTGCGGCTCGCCTATCTGCTGCTGCCCGCGGCGTACGGGCGGCGCCGGCGGGTGCTCGCCGCGCATGCCGTGGCGCGGCGGGCGCTGCCGCGTGGGCGGGAGGCGGTGGTCCGGGTGCCGCGGGCGCGGCGGCCGCAGGAGGAGGGCGGGGCCGTGGACGCGGCGTACGCGCTCGCCCGGGCGCGGGTGGTGCGCGGGGCGCTGCGCGGGCGGCTGCTGCCGTCCCCGCTGCCGCGCGTCTGGGGGCTGCGGGTGTTCCCACGGCCCGGTGGCGGCGGGGAACTCGCCCTGGACCAGCGCCTGTCGGAGCTCTCCGGGCCGGGCCGCGCGGTGTGTGTGCTGCGCGGGCTGGAGAGGCTGGACGACGCCCGGGTCCGGGACCTGCTCGCGGCCGCCGGGGTGGCCGACCCGGCCGCCGCCGTCGCGGAGGCGGACGCGGTGCCCGCGCGGGAGCTGCCCGGGGAGTTGTTCCTGTCCTCCGGGTTCGACGCCTGCTCGCTCCAGGTGCGCCCGCCCGACGCGGCACGCCGGGGACGGCGGCTGCGGGCGGGCGCGGCGGCCCTCGCCGCGCTCGCCGTCTGCGGGACCCTGCTCGCCCTGCCCGGCACCGGGACCGGCGGCGACGGCCGCCCGGACGACGCGGCGCGGGCGCTGACCCCCCAGTCGCTGACACGAGTCTCCGGGTCGGTCTGGGAGGCGTCCACCCGGCGGGACTTCTCGGTGTGGCCGGTGCGCGGCACGCTCACCGAGGACACCGCGCTGCTGGGCCGGGCGCTGGCGATGTGGGCGGAGCCGTCCGGCGGGATCACCGTGTCGGCCACCCCCGGGACCCCTTCCGGGCCGCCCGCCGGCCCGGCGCAGCTTCTGTTCGCGGGGGAGGTCGGCCGCGCGCGGGTGGTGCTGCTCCACGACGGGCTGCGGATCGTGCGGTACGCGGAGTCCCTGCGGCCCGGCGGCGCGTCCGCCCTGGACTTCGCCCGCACGGACGGCGCGGACGCGGCCTCGGCGGCGGCCCTGCTGGCGGGCCGGACCGGCGGCTCGGTGCGCTATCTGACCGCGCCCTGGGTGCGGGAGGTGTCCGTACGGGACCTGCTCGACCCGGACGCCCGGCCGCGCCCCCTCCGCCGGGACGGCGCCGGTGTGACGGAGCCGCTGCGCACCGTCGGCCGGGAGGACTCCTGCGAGGCGTGGGAGACCCTGCGCGTCGAGGACGCGGAGGGCGGCACCCGGCTCCTCACCGACCTCGGCGAACTCGCCCCGGCGCGGCTGACCTTCGGCCCGCCCGGCGCGGCACGGGACGCGGACGGGACGGCCGCCCGCGCCGTCTGGGCCCGGGCCGCGTGCTCGCTGACCGCGCTGCGCTCGCACGGGGTGCGGGAGGTCAACGGCTGGGCGTACGCGCGCCAGCGGCTGCCCGAGGCGAACGGGACGGCCGTGTGGCTGTGCACCCGGGGCGAGACCTGGCGCGGGCCGGGCAACCGGGTCATGGCGCAGTTCCTGCCGCCGGCCGCCCGGTCGTCCGCCCCGGCCACGGTGGTGGCCCGCGCGGAGGGTTCCCCGGCGTGCGGGGTGCGCCGGCCGCGGGTGCTGGCGGGGGTGCTGTGGCAGTCGCGGGCGGGCCAGTGGTACGCCCTGGCCGCGGGCGGGGGCCCGTACCGTTCGCTGCGACTGTCCGGCGGGGTGACGGGCGAGGGCGAGGGGCCCACGCTCGCCGTGCGGGCGCGGGAGGGCGCCCGGGCCGGGCTGGACGGGGAGTTGGCCGACGGGACGTGGGAGGGCGCCCTGCGCTGACCCGGCACGCACGGCAGGGCCCACGCGCCCCGGACGCACGCCCGCCCCGGTGACCGCCCCGCCCGGCAGGAAGTCCGCGCAGACCCCTGTCACCCCGGCGTACTCCTCAGTACATTGACACCATGTCCAACACGCGGCCCCGGCCGGTTGCTTCGGAGCGGACCACGCTCACGGCGCGCAAGGTCTCCTTCGACTGGGCGGACACGCCCCTGCACTGGATACCGGGCGAGCCGTTCGCCACGCACACCGTCAACGTCCTGCATCTGCTGCTGCCCGCGGGCGAGCGCTGGTTCGTGCACGTCTACCGGCAGGTGCTGCCGTACATCCGCGACGAGCGGCTGCGCCAGGACGTCATCGGGTTCATCGGCCAGGAGGCGACGCACTCCCAGGCGCACGACGACGTACTGCCGCATCTGCGCCGGCTCGGCCTGGACCCCACGCCGTACACCGCCCAGGTGGACTGGATGTTCGAGAAGCTGCTCGGCGACCGGACCCTGCCGCCGGGCCGGGCGAGCCGCTGGTGGCTGATGGAGCGGGTCGCGCTGATCTCGGCGATCGAGCACTACACCGCCTTCCTCGGCGACTGGGTGCTCAACGCCAAGGAACTGGACCGGCGCGGCGCGGACCCGGTGATGCTGGACCTGCTGCGCTGGCACGGCGCAGAGGAGGTCGAGCACCGCTCGGTCGCCTTCGACCTCTTCATGCACGTGGACGGCGGCTACCGCCGGCGTGTCCGCACGTGGGCCGTCGCCTTCTCCACCCTGGTGTTCCTGTGGCAGCGGGGCGCGCGCTTCTTCATGGAGAACGACCCGACCCTGCTCGACGGCCGGGCGAGCTTCGGCCGGTTCCACCGGGCGGGGCGCCACGGGGTCCTGCCGCGCACCGAGGACATGATCCGGTCCATCCCGCGCTACCTGAGCCGCGCCTACCACCCCTCCCAGGAGTGCAGCACGGCACAGGCGGTGGCCTATCTGGCCACCTCGCCCGGCGCGCGCGGAGGCCGCTGAGATGCCCCGGCCGCGCACCGCCGTCCTGGTCGCCGGGGCGGTCCTGCTCGCCCGGCGGGCCGCCCGCCACCGTATCCGGCGGTCCCCGCTGTGGCCGATGCCCGCGCTGGCGACGCCCGTCTCCGGCCGGGGCCGCCCGCGTACGGCCGTACGCCGTGCGGTCGTCACGGCGCGCACCGAGCCCGCCGAGGGGGTCGTCCGGCTCCGTCTGGAGGCCCCCGGGCTGCCCGCGTGGGAGCCCGGGGCGCACATCGACCTGGTGCTCCCCTCGGGCCTGGTCCGGCCCTACTCGCTGTGCGGCGACCCGGCCGAGCCGGACGTGTACACGGTCGCGGTCCGGCGGGCCGAGGACGGGCGCGGCGGCTCCCGGGAGGTGCACGAACAGCTCACCGAGGGCACGGAACTGGAGATCCGGGGCCCGCGCAACCGCTTCCCGCTTGCGCCCGCGCCCGCGTACCTCTTCGTCGCGGGCGGCATCGGCATCACCCCCGTCCTGCCGATGGTGCGGGCGGTCGCCGCGTCCGGCCTGCCCTGGCGGCTGCTGTACTGCGGGCGTTCCCG
The DNA here is from genome assembly GCF_000377145.1 of Streptomyces sp. CNT372. NCBI lineage: Bacteria > Bacillati > Actinomycetota > Actinomycetes > Kitasatosporales > Streptomycetaceae > Streptomyces > Streptomyces sp. CNT372. The sequence goes on from NZ_KB897794.1 coordinate 8,795, forward strand.
CGCCTCGATGCCGTTCCTGGACGAACTCACGGAACTGGCAGGGTCACCCGGGACGGCGGGCGCCGGCGGCCGGCTGCTCGTGGTGCCCGAGGACGAGGACGGTCTCCCGGACCTGGCCGCGTTCCTGGCCGGTGCCGCCCCCGGCACCGCCGTCCACACCTGCGGCCCCGCGCCGCTGATGGCGGCAGCTGGGGACCTGCTCCCGGCCGGCTGCACCCTGCGGCTGGAACGGTTCGCCGCCGGGGCCTCGGCCGCCGCCGCGGACCCGGGAACGGCGTTCGAGGTCGAACTCCGGCGCACCCGGGCGGTGGTGCCGGTGGCCGCCGGGCAGTCGGTGCTCGCCGCGGTGCGCGAGCGGCTGCCGGACGTCCTCTACTCCTGCGAGCAGGGCTTCTGCGGCACCTGCCGCCAACGGGTCCTGGACGGTGAGGTCGACCACCGCGACGAACTCCTCGGCGAGGAGGAGCGCAAGGACGCGATGCTGCTCTGCGTCTCCCGCTGCCACGGGAGGCGGCTGGTCCTGGATCTGTAGCCAAGTCGGGGCCGCCCGGGCCGAAGGCGGGGACGGCCCGGGTGCCGCCAGGGCCGAAAGCGGGGACGGAACGGGTGCCGCCCGGGCCGAAAGCGGGGACGGCCCGGGTGCCGGCCGGCGCGCTCCGGGGAGGGGCGCGTTCCGGTCAGTCGGTAGGGTGTTCGTATGACGACCGGGGTGCGCAGGAGGATGGGCGTCGAGGAACGCCGGCAGCAGCTCATCGGTGTGGCGCTGGAGCTGTTCAGCCACCGCTCCCCCGACGAGGTCTCGATCGACGAGGTCGCGGCCGCCGCCGGGATCTCCCGGCCGCTCGTCTACCACTACTTCCCGGGCAAGCAGAGCCTGTACGAGGCGGCGCTGCGCCGGGCGGCCGAGGAGCTGGCCGCCCGGTTCGAGGAGCCGCACGAGGGTCCGCTCGGGGCGCGGCTGCTGCGCGTGATGGGCCGGTTCTTCGACTTCGTCGACGAACACGGCCCGGGTTTCTCGGCGTTGATGCGCGGCGGCCCGGCGGTCGGCTCCTCCACCACGACCGCGATGATCGACGACGTACGGCAGGCCGCGTACGAGCAGATCCTGTCCCATCTGCGGGTCGCCGAGCCCTCCCCCCGGCTCGCGCTGGTGGTCCGCTCCTGGGTGTCGCTCGCCGAGTCCACGGCGCTGATCTGGCTGGACGGGCGCGCGGTGCCGCGCGCCGAGCTGGAGTTGCAGCTGGTGCACGACTTCGCGGCGCTGGCGGCGGTGAGCGCCGCGTACGACGAGGAGATGGCGGCCGTCCTGGTCGGCATACTCGCCGACGAGCCGGCCGACGGCCCGTTCGGGGACCTGGTGGTGCGGCTGGCCCGGCTCGCGCCCGAGGTCATCAAGGTCCCGGCTCAGCGCGCCGGTTCCTGAGCAGCACCCCCGGCCCCTCGGTTCAGACCTTGCGCGCGTCCGTCCCCAGGTAGCGGAACCTGCCGCCGCCCCCGCGCCGAGCCAGGTCAGCATCCGGCGCCGGCCGGGCGGCGGGACGGCACCGGGCACCGTCGTGCCCGCTCCCGCGGGGCGAGCCGGATCAGGTCGGAGACGGTACGGCGCTTGGCGCCCTTGACGGAGACGGCCGTGGTGACACTGCCGATCCGGGACTTGGTCCACACGTAGGGCTGCGGGCCGCCCGAGCCGGGGCCGGTGCAGGTGCCGGACTCGAAGAGGGTGGCGTCGGCGTTCTTGACGTCCTTCGGGTCGAGGTGCATGGACATCAGGCCGTCCAGCCGCTGCTCGCCGCCGAGTTGCTGGACGGGGCAGCGGAAGCTCTCCTGGACGGTGTCCTTCATCTCCCGGTCCGCCAGGGCCTCGGTGCGGTGCACGGTGACGGTGAGCGAGCCCTGGACGCGGCCCTTGCCGCCCTCGGCGGGCAGGTCGATCCGCCGGGTGCAGCTCCGGCGAACCACTCGCCCGTGACACGTGTTTCGGACCTTGCGCGGTTCGGCCGGCCGCCGCCCCGGGCACCCCCGGGCGGCGGCCGGTGGCGGTGCGGTGGCGGTGTGTGCAGACGCGGGCGCGACCGGTACAGTCCAATCCGTGACCGCACCCGCACGCCTGGCCGACATAGCCGCCCAGGCGGGGGTCAGCGAAGCGACGGTGAGCCGGGTTCTCAACGGGAAGCCCGGAGTCGCCGCGACCACCCGCCAGTCCGTCCTCGCCGCCCTCGACGTCCTCGGCTACGAACGGCCCGTGCGGCTGCGCCGCCGCAGCGCGGGGCTGGTCGGCCTGATCACCCCCGAGCTGGAGAACCCGATCTTCCCCGCGCTCGCCCAGGTGATCGGGCAGGCGCTGACCCGGCAGGGCTACACACCGGTACTTGCCACCCAGACCCCGGGCGGCTCCACCGAGGACGAACTCACCGAAATGCTGGTGGAGCGGGGCGTTTCGGGCATCATCTTCGCCTCCGGCCTGCACGCCGACACCAACGCGGACACCGACCGCTACGAGCGGCTCCGCGCCCAGGGCGTCCCGTTCGTCCTGGTGGACGGCTTCTCGCCGCATGTGCGCGCGCCGTTCATCTCCCCGGACGACCGGGGGGCGATGCAGCTCGCGGTGACCCACCTGGTCTCCCTCGGCCACAGCCGGATCGGCCTGGCCGTCGGGCCGCGCCGTTTCGTCCCCGTACAGCGCAAGATCGAGGGGTTCGCCCGGGCGGTGCGGGACCAGCTCGGCAGCCCGGCGGACACCGTCGAGGACGAGCTCGTGCAGCACTCCCTCTACACCCTGGAGGGCGGGCAGGCGGCGGCCTCGGCGCTGATGGACCGGGGCTGCACGGCCGTTGTCTGCGCGAGCGACATGATGGCGCTGGGCGCGATCCGGGCGGCGCGACAGCGCGGTCTGGACGTGCCGGGGGACGTCTCCGTCGTGGGCTTCGACGACTCCCCGCTGATCGCGTTCACCGACCCTCCCCTCACGACCGTGCGCAAGCCGGTACCGGCCATGGGGCAGGCGGCCGTCCGCGCCCTGCTGGAGGAGATCGGGGACGTGCACTCGGCGGGCGTCGGCAGCGACGGGCGCCGCGCCCCGGTGCACGGCGAGTTCGTCTTCATGCCGGAGCTGGTCGTCCGCGGTTCAACCGCCTCCGCGCCCCGGACGGCCGCCCTGCCGCACCCCCGGGACGTACCTCGTCCCTAAGGTGGAGCGGGTGCGGCCGGGACCCGACCGAGGGATGATCAGGGTGGGCCGTGTTTCTGGCAAACTCTCGTCCCATGGGTGAAGCGACTGTGAAGACTCTGGACAGCCGAACAGCGACCCCGTCACCCATCGTGGACGACGAGGCCGCCGCGAGCGCTGCCCCGGACACGGGCGCCCCCCGCTCCCCCCGCTCCCGCGGCCCCCGCGCACCCCGCCGTCCGCGGATCTGGTTCGAGATCCTGCTCATCGCGGTGAGTTACTGGACGTACTCCCTCATCCGCAACGCGGTCCCCGAGCAGAAGGCCGAGGCCCTGCGGAACGCGGACTGGATCTGGCGGGCGGAGCAGACCCTCGGCATAGCGGTCGAGCAGTCGGTCAACCACGCCGTGAACTCGGTGACATGGCTGATCGTGTCGATGAACTACTACTACGCCACCCTCCACTTCGTGGTCACCATCGGTGTGCTGGTGTGGCTGTACCGATGGCACCCGGGCCGTTACGCCGCGACACGGCTGGTGCTGTTCGCCACCACCGGTGTGGCCCTGGTCGGTTACTACCTGTATCCGCTCGCGCCCCCTCGGCTGATGAACGGGCAGAACTTCATCGACACCGTCCTCGTCCACGAGACCTGGGGCTCGATGGCCTCCGGCAACCTCAAGAACATGTCGAACCAGTACGCGGCGATGCCCTCCATGCACATCGGCTGGTCGCTCTGGTCCGGCATCGTCATCTGCGCGCTGGCGACGGTGCCGTGGGTGCGGGTCCTCGGCGTGCTGTACCCGACGCTCACCCTGGTCGTCATCGTGGCGACGGCGAACCACTTCTGGCTGGACGCGGTCGGCGGCATGATCTGCCTGGCCTTCGGCTTCGCGGTCTCCTGGGCCTGGTACCGGGCCCTCCCCCACCGGCTGCCGCGCCTGGTCGACGCGTCGGCGCAGCGCCCGGGCGGCGCCCTCGCCGCGAGGCTGGCGCGCTTCCGGTCCTGAGTCCCGCGTCCGGATGTCTGGTCCTGATGTCAGGGCCCTGATGCCTGGGTCCTGGTGTGGGGGCCCTGCTTTCCGGGTCCTGGTGTCCGGGCCCTGCTTTCCGGGTCACGGGTGCGGGTCGCCCGGCCGGGGACGTAGGGCCTGCGGTGCAGCCGGATTGCGTCCCGCGCCCGAGGCGGCGGGCCGGTGGGCGTCCGTAGCGTCACGGGCATGACGACGACATCGCAGACGGTCAGGACCCTCGGCATCCTCGGCACGGGGACGGTCGGACGCACCCTCGCACGCGCCTGGGCGGAGGCGGGCCACCGGGTCCTCCTCGGCTCCCGGCGGCCCGACGACCCGGACCTCCGCGCCCTTGCCGCCCGGGAGGCGGGCGAGGGGGTGGCCCTGGTGGACTCGGCGGCGGCCGTGACCGGTGCGGACGTCGTGGTCAACGCGACCCCCGGCACGGTCTCGGTGCGACTGCTCTCCGCGATCGGGGAGGCGGCCCTGGCGGACCGGGTGCTGCTGGACGTCGCCGTCGGCTTCACGGAGGACTTCTCGCTCTCCCACCCCGGGGAGAGCCTGGGCGAGGAGATCCAGCGGACCTTCCCCCGGGCCCGGGTGGTCAAGACCCTCTGCACCGTGGACCGGAACCTGATGGTGGCGCCGGACTCGCTGGAGGGTCCGGGCACCCTCTTCCTCTCCGGCGAGGACACCGGCGCCAAGGAGACGGTCCGCGGGCTGCTGCACGACCTCGGCTGGCGGGACGACTCCCTGCTCGACCTGGGCGGCATCGGCACCGCGCGCGGGCAGGAGCACTTCAGCCTGCTCTTCATGGGTGTGGCCGAGGCGCTGGGCGACTACGGCTTCGGCATCCGCGTGGTCCCGCCGGCCCGCGGCCGGTAAGGCGCCCGCGGGGTGCCGGGGAGGGGCGACCGCGGGGCACCGGGCAGGAGGCCCGCGGGGCACATGGGAGGGGGCGCCTCCCCGGCGTCGTCGCCGCCGGGGTCTCACCCGCCGTAGAACAGCTCCTCGACCACGGCGCGGGCCCGGCGGGTGACCCGTCGGTAGTCGTCGAGCATGTCCCCGACCCGGCCGGTGCCGTAGCCCAGGTAGCGGCCCACGGCACCACGCTCCCGGCCGTCCGAGGGGAAGGTGTCCCCCGCCCGGCCGCGCACCAGCATCACCGCGTTCCGCACCCGGGCGGCCAGCACCCACGCCTCGTCGAGGACGGCCGCGTCCTCGGTGGCGATCAGCCCGGCGGCCTGCGCGGCGGCCAGGGCCTCCCGGGTGCGGGTGGTGCGCAGACCGGGCTCGGCCCAGCCGTGCCGCATCTGGATGAGCTGTACCGTCCACTCGACGTCGCTGAGCCCGCCGCGCCCCAGCTTGGTGTGCAGCGTCGGGTCGGCACCGCGCGGCAGGCGCTCGGACTCCATGCGGGCCTTCAGCCGCCGGATCTCGCGTACCGCGTCCTCGCCCAGGCCCTCCGCCGGGTAGCGCAGTGGGTCGACGAGGTCGATGAAGCGGGCCCCGAGGTCGGCGTCGCCCGCCATGTGCCGGGCCCGCAGCAGCGCCTGGCTCTCCCAGACGAGCGACCAGCGGCGGTAGTAGGCCGCGTAGGAGGCGAGGGTGCGCACCAGCGGGCCGCTCTTGCCCTCGGGGCGCAGGTCGGCGTCGATGAGCAGCGGCGGGTCGGCGGTGGGGAGCTGGAGCAGCCGCCGCATCTCGGCGACGACGGTGTTCGCCGCGCGGGCCGCCTCCTGCTCGTCCACGCCCTCGCGCGGCTCGTGCACGAAGAGGACGTCCGCGTCGGAGCCGTAGGCCAGCTCCCCGCCGCCGAAGCGGCCCATGCCGATGACCGCGAACCGGGTCGGCAGGGTGTCGCCCCAGCCGTTCGCGACGGCGGCCCGCAGGGCGCCCGCGAGGGTGGCCGCCGTCAGATCGGTGACGGCGGTGCCGACCCGGTCCACCAGGGCCCCCGGATCGGCCTCGGCGGGGCTGTCCTCGGTGCCGTAGGAGCCGATCAGATCGCCGGCGGCGGTACGGAACAGCTCCCGCCGGCGGACCCCGCGCGCGGCCGCTACCGCGGCCTCGGGGGTACCGGCCCGCTTCACCGCGGCCAGCACCTCCTGCTCCAGGTGCTCCCGGCCGCGCGGCTTCAGGCCCTCCGGGTCGCCGAGGATGGCGACCGCCTCGGGGGCGCGCAGCAGCAGGTCGGGGGCGAGCCGGCCGGCGGACAGGACCCGGGCCAGGTTCTCGGCGGCGGCACCCTCGTCCCGCAGCAGCCGCAGGTACCAGGGGGTCTGGCCGAGGGCGTCGGAGACCTTGCGGAAGCCGAGGAGGCCCGCGTCCGGGTCGGCGGAGTCCGCGAACCAGCCCAGCAGCACCGGCAGCAGGGTGCGCTGGATGGCGGCCTTGCGGCTGACGCCGGAGGACAGTGCCTCAAGGTGCCGCAGGGCGGCGGCCGGGTCCGCGTAGCCGAGGGCCTCCAGGCGCTGGCCGGCGGCCTTGGCGCTGAGCCGGGTCTCGCCGGGGGCGAGCTGGGCGACGGCGTCCAGCAGCGGCCGGTAGAACAGCTTCTCGTGCAGCCGGCGGACCACGGAGGCGTGCCGGCGCCACTCGCGGTTCAGCTCGGCGACGGGGTCGGTGCGCAGGCCCAGTGAGCGGCCGAGGCGGCGCAGATCGGCCTCGTCCTCGGGCACGAGGTGGGTGCGGCGCAGCCGGTGGAGCTGGATGCGGTGCTCCATGGCGCGCAGGAAGCGGTAGGCGTCGTCGAGCTGGGCGGCGTCCACGCGGCCGACGTAGCCGCCGGCGGCCAGTGCCTGGAGGGCGTCCAGGGTCTTGCCGCTGTGCAGGGTCGCGTCGCTGCGGCCGTGCACCAGCTGGAGGAGCTGGACGGCGAACTCGACGTCCCGCAGCCCGCCCGGGCCGAGCTTGAGCTCGCGGTCTATCTCGGCGGCGGGGATGTTGTCGACGACGCGGCGGCGCATGCTCTGCACGTCGGGGACGAAGTTCTCCCGCTCGGCGGCCTGCCAGACCAGGGGCGCGAGGGCGTCGATGTACTCCTCGCCGAGCGCCGGGTCCCCGGCGACCGGCCGCGCCTTCAGCAGGGCCTGGAACTCCCAGGTCTTGGCCCAGCGCTGGTAGTAGGCGAGGTGGCTGGAGAGGGTGCGCACGAGGGGGCCGTTGCGGCCCTCGGGGCGGAGGTTGGCGTCGACCGGCCAGATGGTGCCCTCGACGGTGGTCTCGGAACAGATCCGCATCAGGTGGGAGGCGAGCCGGGTGGCTGCCTGGAGGGCCTTGGCCTCGTCGGGGACGCCGTCGGTGGCGTGGGGGCCCCGGGTGCCGGTCGCGGATCCGCCGTGGGTGCCGTTGCGCGGGCCGCCGCCGTGGGTGCCGTTGGCCGGCTCGGCGACGAAGATCACGTCCACGTCGGAGACGTAGTTCAGCTCGTGGCCGCCGCACTTGCCCATCGCGATGACGGCCAGCCGGCAGGCGGCGGCGTCCTCGGGCGCGGCGGTGCGGGCGATGGCGAGCGCGGCGCGCAGGGTCGCGGTGGCGAGGTCGGCCAGCTCGGCGGCGGTCTCCGCGACGTCGGTGGTGCCGCACACGTCCCGGGCGGCGATGGCGAGCAGGCAGCGCCGGTAGGCGACCCGCAGGGACACGGGGTCGTCGGCGTCGGCGAGGCCGCGCTCGAACTCGGCGACGCCGGGGTGCAGGTCGGCCGACTCGTAGGTGAAGAGCGCCTGCCAGTCGCGCGGGTGCCGCACCAGATGGTCCCCGAGCGCCTCGGACGCGCCGAGCACCCCGAGAAGCCGGTCGCGCAGGGGCTTGGCGGCCACGAGGGTGTCCAGGAACCGGCGCCGCTCGTCCTCCTCCTCGTGGGCCTCGGCGATCCGGACCAGGGACCGCAGCGCGAGATCGGGGTCGGCGGTGCCGCCGAGGGCGTCGAGAAGGACGGGGTCGCCGCGGACGGCGGACACGGCGGGCAGATCGAGGAGCCGCTCGGCGGCGGACGGGTCGGTGAATCCGTGCCGCAGAAGTCGCGTGAAGGTGCTGCTTCTGCGCCCCGGAACCGCCGTCATCCCGCTCTCCCGATCTCACGTTGACCCACCCACGACCTAGCGGGCCCGCCCGACCCCGCCGATCATGCCGCCAGTTCGAGCCTAGCCCTCGGCTCCCGGCAACGACCCGCCGGGACGACGGGAGTGGCGGCGTCGCCGCCCCGGACGGGCGGCACGAGGTCCCGGTCCGCGCCCCCCGGAACGGCACGATCCCGCCGAGGGCCCGGCACGGGCTCCCACCCGCCGCGCCCCAGCCACCCCCGCAGCGCGAACCGGGCCCGGGCCCGCCGTGCGGCCCCGCTGCTGGGCGCGGGCCCGCCCGGGGGCCCGCGCCCCGGGACGGGCGCCCGCGCCCCGGGACGGGCGGGACCTCACGCGGGGGCCGGGCCCCGCCCCGCGTGAGGTCCCGGCGCCGCGTGAGATTCGCCATGTTCCTGGCATGGACGCCCCACTGAACCGCATCCTCGGTATTTCCGTCTTCCCGGCCGATCAGCGTCGATCACGCCGATGTCCGCCGGTCGGACCGCGGAATCCCGTTCGCAGTCCACGCGGCCGGGCCCGCCCGCGTCTTGCCACCTGAACACCGAAAGCACCACCACCGCCATGCGCTCGTCCGGGTCCCGCCGCCGTCCTGCCCTGCTGTCCCGTCGAGGCCCGACGGCGGCTCTGCTGATCGTCCCGGTCGCGGTGGCCGGGTGGTTTCTCGCCGCACCCGGCGCGTCCTCCGGCGACGCCCGCGAGGGCGCGACGCAGGCGGCCCCGAAGGCCCGGCCCGTGCCCGCCGCGCACGTCCCCGCCTCCGTCGTGCAGATCGTGGCTCACCCGGACGACGACCTGTTCTTCATGAACCCCGACACCCGCCAGTCCGTCGAGGCCCGTACCCGGCTGACCTCGGTGTACCTCACGGCCGGTGAGTCGGACGGCGTGAACGCGGCCCGCACCGGCCCGTTCGCCCCCGACGCCGTTCCCGCCGCCGACAAGGCGCACTACGCGGAGGCCCGGCAGAACGGCATACGCGCCGCCTACGCCGAGATGGCGACCGGCGACCGGACCAGCCCCTGGCGCCGCACCGAGATACCCACCGCGGGCGGCGCCACCGCCGAGCTGGACGTGCTCGCCGCCCGGCCCGAGATCTCCCTGGTGTGGGTGCAGCTGCGCGAGGCCGGCTCGGTCTCCGGCGACCGGCCGGTCAGCCTGCACGGCCTGTGGGACGGCCGGATCACCGAACTCCCCTCCCAGCTCGCCTCCGGCTCCCCCGTCCGGCACGGCTTCGCGTACTCCAAGCAGGACGTCGTCGACACGGTCGCCGGCCTGCTGGAGCGGTTCCGGCCCACCCACGTCCGGATGCAGGACCCGACCCCCGGCCGCTCGCTGAAGACCGGCCGGGCCACCGACCACCAGGACCACATGTACGGCGCCCGGTTCGCGCAGGCGGCCCTCGCCCAGTACGCGGCTGTCCGGGACCGGCCCGCGTTCGGGGTGCAGAACTACCTCGGCTATCTCAACGGTGGCCTCCCCCGCACCCTCGACCCGGAGACCGCGGCGGCCAAGCTGCGCACCATGCACACCTACGCCTGGATGGACACGGAGAACTACTGCGGCGCACCCGCCGGCTGCGGCGACCGCAAGGTGGCCTCCCGCCCCGGCGGCCACGGCTGGACGCAGTCGATCCGCTACTCCCGGGGCGAGTCGGTCTCCTGGACGCAGCCCGGCCGGGACGGGGGCCTGTGGGCGTTCTCGGTGCTGGACACCCGGCTCGCCGTCTGGCACCGCCCGGCCGGCGGCGACTGGACCGGCCCCCGGCTGCTGCCCGGCCGGGGCCTGGACAGCGGGGTGAGCTCGCTGCGCCTGCCGGACGGGCGGATCGCGGTCTTCGGCACCCGTACCGTCCTCGACGGCGGCCCGGCGGACTACCGGCGCGAGGTCGTCACGGCGGTGCAGCGCACGGCGGACGGCACGTTCGGCCCGTGGACCTCCCTCGGCACCCCGGAGCACGGCGACGCGCACGCCCTGTCCGACATCAGTGCCCCGGCGGCGGCCGTCGACCCGGCGGGCCGGATCACGGTGTACGTGCGCAACGGCCGCTACAGCCTCAGCTCCACCGCGCAGCACGCCGACGGCAGCTGGGCGCGGTGGCGCGGGCGGGGCGGGCGCGATCTGCACGGGGACCCGGCGGTGGCCACGGACGCGCAGGGCCGCCAGTACGTGTTCGCGGGTACGCCGCTGAGCGTGGTCGCGTGGGCGCAGCCGCGCGCGGGCGCGCCGCTGTCCGGCCCGACGGCGACCGGCCTGCCCCCGACGACCCTGGCGCTGAGCGCGGCCCCGGACGGCAACGGGGACGGGGTGCGGCTGCTGTTCCGGAAGCCGTCCTCGGGCGCGGTGCGCTCGGCGCACTTCGCGGACGGCACGGTCACGGCGCCGGCCGTCACCGACCTCGGCGGTGTCTCGGGCTTCGGCCCGGTGAGCGCCTCCGGCCCGGCCGGGACCTGGCTCACGGTCCGCTCCGGCACCGGCACCCCCGGTACGTACGCCCCCGGCCCGGGCACGGCGGGCCGCGCGGCGGGCTCCCCACGCTGGCAGACCGGCCCGGACGCCCCCCTCTTCGCGGGCGCACCCTCGGGGACGGAGGCCGGGGCGGGGGCGATCGGCCTGGACGGGCGGCTGTACTGGACCGCGCCGGGCGCGGGGGGCGGCTGGCGGGCGGTCCCGGCGGGCTGACGGGTATCCGGTCCGGTGCGGGCGGTCCCGGCGGGGTGACGGCACCCGTCCGGTCCGGGGCGGTCCAGCGGGGTGACGGCACCCGGTCCGGTCCGGGGGTCCGGCGGGGTGGCGGGACCGACCCAGTTCGGGGCGGGCGGCCCCGGGTGCGATGAGTTCCGGGGGCTCGTACGGTCCCCCTTGGAGAACGCACGGGCGGCGGCCCCGTGCACGACGCCCGGAAGGCAGGTCTCCTTCGTGTCCGCGACCCGCGCCGGCGCGTCCCGACGCAGACCGCCCCGCCCGCTCCCGCACCCGCTCCCTCCGAGAGGACCCTGACGCCATGGACATGACCCTCGAAGTCGCCACGATCCCGGTGACCGACATCGACCGCGCCAAGACCTTTTACGCGGACGCCGTCGGCTTCCGTGTCGACCTCGACCAGGAGGTCGCCCCGGGCATGCGCATCATCCAGCTCACCCCGCCGGGCTCGCGCTGTTCCGTCGCCCTGATGTCCGGCATGCCGAAGCACCCGCAGCAGCCGGCGATGGCCCCCGGCTCCCTGCACTCCCTCCAGCTCTGCGTGACCGACATCGCCCGGGCCCACGAGGAGCTGTCCGCCCGGGGCGTGCCCGTCACGCCGGTCCAGCACGTCGGCGAGACGGGCTGGGAGGACGGCCCGAGCGGCCAGGAGTGGAACGCGTTCATGTTCTTCAAGGACCCGGACGGCAACACCTGGTGCGTCCAGGAAGCGCCGTCACCCCTCTCGGAGCGCTGACGCCGGGGCCGGCCCAGGGCCGTCGGGGCCCCTGCGACGGGCGGGCTCGACCCGCACACCGGAGTGAGGGCGGAGGCTCCCCCTACGGCCGCTTCCTCCCGGGCGGCGACCTCGGACGGGGTTGCCGGGGAGCCCCGTTGAAGAACGCCCGGAAACCCGCCCCGGGTCGCCGCGGAACGACCCCGGGGCGGGCCTTCAGGGCCGTTCCCCGGGCCCCGCCCCGCCCGCCGGACCCGGGGGCCCACCCGCCTCCGCCAGGCCCCCAGCAGCCCGTCGAAGCCCGCCCCGAACCCCGCCTGACCTGGGCAAACACCCCTGAACCGCGTACCGTTGGGCCCTACGGCAACGCGCGGAACAGGGGACTCGCATGCATGGCACCGACACCACGAGGGACCTCACGACGGGCACCGGCGCGGACCGGACTGGGCACCGCGGCATCCGTACCGTCGAGGACGTACTCACCCTGCTGGACGACCTGTTCGCCCCCGCCGCCGACCGCTGGGGCGAGCGCGGCACCGACTGGTGGGACGGCTTTTACGCGGACCGGGACCGGCCGGTGCCGTTCTTCGTCCCCAAGCCCGACGAGAGCCTGGTCTCGGCCCTCGAACGGGGGCTGGTCCCGTCCGGCGGGCGGGTCCTCGACCTGGGCTGCGGTCCCGGCCGGAACGCGGTGCACCTCGCCGCCGCCGGGTTCGCCGTGGACGCCGTGGACCTCTCGCCGACCGCCGTCGCCTGGGGGCGGGAACGTGCGCGGGACGCGGGTGTCGATGTCCGGTTCATCCAGGGCGACGCGTTCACCACACAGCTGGACGGCCCGTACGACCTGATCCACGACTCGGGCTGCTTCCACCATCTGCCGCCGCACCGCCGCATCAGTCATCTTGCCCTGCCCGACCGCCTGCTCGCGCCCGGCGGCCTGTTCTCCCTCACCTGCTTCGCCTCGGGCGCGATGGGGTCCGAACTGCCGGACACCGCGTTCTACCGGGACGGCGGGCTGGGCGGCGGACTCGCCTACGGGGCCGAGGAGTTGCGCGGAATCTTCTCCGGCTCCGGCACCCTCCCCCTGCTCGACGAGGTCGAACTGCGCCGGATGCGCGACGAGCCGGCCGACTCCCCGCACTTCGGCGAACCGTTCCTCTGGGCCGCCCTCTTCCGCCGGCCGGCCGGCTGATCCACCGTCGCCCGGCTGAGCAACCACGCCCCACCGGCCGTAGTGAGGGACAACGGACCAACGGACCGGGCGACGGCACCGCCCCCGTCAGGGATCATGGGTGGGACCGAGGACGACGCACGAACGCACGGACGCGCGACCGCGCGGGGGGAAGGAAGGCTCGTGAGCTACTGCCTGCGGATGAGCACCGGCGACATGCGGCAGGTGATCCGGCTGCTCACCTCCGTCGAGCGGACCGACGACCAGGAACGGGTGCTGGAGAGCATCCGCCAGCACTGCCGGGAGCGGGACGCGCGCCACGCCCATGAGGGCGTCCGCCTGCGGCTCACCGTCGAACAGGCCCTGGAGGAACTGCTCGACGGCACGCCCGGTTCGGAGATGGGCGCCGAATACACCTACGCCTTCGACGCGTTGGTGTCCCGCCACTTCTCGGACCCGGTCGACCTCGGGGCCTGGCGCCGTCCGTCGTGGTTCTACGCGATGGACGCGGAGCTGGCCGGCTGCGGTGTCCCGCCCCCGCTGCGGCCGGGAGACTTCCTCTTCGCCGGCCCGCCGATCCGGCTCCCGCACCCGGGGGACGCCTTTCCGTCCATCGGCACCCTCGCCACCGCTCTGGCGGGCCCGCTGGCGGACGCGTACGAGGCGGTGCTGCACCGGCTGGCGCCGGAGTTCCAGCACACGGCGCAGCACTTCGCGAAGCTGATGCGCTTCGAGGCGGAGGAGTGGGCGCACGCGAAGGCGCGCGGCCGGACCGAGGACACGATCTACTTCTTCTTCACCTGACGCCCGGGCGGGTTCTTGGCCGATGCCCCGGCGGACCCGGCGCGCTCGTCGCGCGCACCGGCCCCGGTCCCGGCATCGCCGGGCACCGGGGCCGGGGGCGGCCGGGCGCTTCATGGGTCCCGTCCGCCTGCCGCACACCGTCACCGCTCGGTCACTGCTGCGGCGGCTCCTCGCGCCGGCCGCCGAACTGGTCCTTCATCTTGTCCTGTGCCGTGTCGACCTGGTCCTTGTACTTGCCCTGGGTCCTGTCGTCGACCGTGTCGCCGGCCTTGTCGATGCCCTTGCCGGTCTGGTCCTCATGACCTTTGAGCTTGTTCTTGATCTTGTCCATCATGGACATGTGGTCTCCTCCTCGACGCAGGAATCGCCGTCCCTCCAGGGTCGGCCGGGCGCGGGAGGACCGCATCTCCAGACCAGCGATCCGGCACTGACCTGCGGTTTCAGCTCGGCAGGCAATCGAACACCGTCTCGAACACCGACGTGAACCAGTTGTACACCTGATGCCGCCGCCGACAGTACCGCCGCGCCCGCCACCACCCTCCGGGCGCCAGCTCCCGCCCGCACCACTTGCACCTGCGCTCCCTGCGCCGCCGCATCCCGACCCCTCTCCCCCGTACCCCGCCGGCGGCCCCCGGCGGGGGCTGCCCCCGGCGCCCGACCGGGCGCGCACTCTCGCCTACATGAACGCCGAGAAGGGGCACGCCGGTTGCGTCCGGACGGGACGCGCCTACAGCACCGGCAGGGACTTGCGCAGCTCGAAGGCCGTGACCTCGCTGCGGTACTCCTCCCACTCCTGCTTCTTGTTGCGGAGGAAGAAGTCGAAGACGTGCTCCCCCAGCGTCTCCGCCACCAGTTCGCTGCGTTCCATCAGGTCGATCGCCTCGCCCAGGTTCTGCGGGAGCGGGGTGATGCCCATGGCGCGGCGTTCCGCGTCGGAGAGGGCCCAGACGTCGTCGTCGGCGCCGGCGGGGAGTTCGTAGCCCTCTTCGACGCCCTTGAGGCCGGCGGCGAGGAGGACCGCGTAGGAGAGGTAGGGGTTGCAGCCGGAGTCGAGGGAGCGGACCTCGATGCGGGCGGAGCCCGTCTTGCCCGGCTTGTACATCGGGACCCGGATGAGGGCGGAGCGGTTGTTGTGGCCCCAGCAGATGTACGAGGGGGCCTCCCCGCCCGCGCCGGCGCTGCGGGTGGAGCCGCCCCAGATGCGCTTGTAGGAGTTGACCCACTGGTTGGTGACCGCGGAGATCTCCGCCGCGTGGCGCAGCAGGCCCGCGATGAAGGAGCGGCCGACCTTGGAGAGCTGGTACTCCGAGCCGGACTCGTAGAACGCGTTGCGGTCGCCCTCGAAGAGGGAGAGGTGGGTGTGCATGCCCGAGCCGGGGTGGTCCGAGAACGGTTTCGGCATGAACGTGGCCTGGACGCCCTGCTCCAGCGCGACCTGCTTCATGACCAGGCGGAAGGTCATGATGTTGTCCGCCGTGGAGAGCGCGTCGGCGTAGCGGAGGTCGATCTCCTGCTGGCCGGGGGCGCCCTCGTGGTGGCTGAACTCGACCGAGATGCCCATGGACTCCAGCATCGTGATGGCCTGGCGGCGGAAGTCCATGCCCACGTTCTGCGGGGTGTGGTCGAAGTAGCCGGAGTTGTCGGCCGGTGTCGGGCGGCTGCCGTCGACGGGCTTGTCCTTGAGCAGGAAGAACTCGATCTCCGGGTGGGTGTAGAAGGTGAAGCCCAGGTCGGAGGTCTTGTTCAGGGCCCGCTTCAGCACGTACCGGGGGTCGGCGAAGGAGGGGGAGCCGTCGGGCATCAGGATGTCGCAGAACATGCGCGCGGTGCCGGGGGCCTCGGCGCGCCAGGGCAGGATCTGGAAGGTCGCCGGATCCGGCTTGGCGATCATGTCCGACTCGTAGACGCGCGCGAAGCCCTCGATGGCGGAGCCGTCGAAGCCGATGCCCTCGTCGAACGCCTGCTCAAGCTCGGCGGGGGCGACGGCGACGGACTTCAGGAAGCCGAGCACATCGGTGAACCACAGGCGCACGAAGCGGATGTCGCGCTCTTCGAGCGTGCGGAGCACGAACTCCTGCTGCTTGTCCATTCGAGAATTCCACCCATCGTTGCCGGTCGCGCCGCGTGCTGCCGCCCCGAGCATGCCATCCCTCGGTTTCCGGCGCGTTGCGCACCGCGGCTGTGACCATTGTGGGTCAGGGCCCACCCGTACGGCCAGGAGCGGCAACTCCCGCCTCCGTCGGCACCGTCGCGGTGGGTCCGGCACCGTCCGGTCGCGGATCGGCACGGCGGTGACGGCCGGGCACCCCCGCTCCGGGGTGCCCGGACACCCTTTCGCCCGTACCCGGACCGTTTCGTCCCGTGGCCCCGCCGCCGGATCGGTCACCATGTGGTCCCCGCGTGCCGCTCCCCGACTACGATCTCGGCCCATGAGGAGGGGTTCGCGGGGTCACCGCGTCTCGCGCGTCGCGCGTCCCACGGCTCTACTGAGCGCGGTGGTGACGCTCCTCGGCGCGCTGTTCCTCTGCCTCGGCCCGTCCGGGCCGGTCTCCCACCACGGCGCGCAGGAGCAGCAGCGCCACGGGGTGACCGCCGTCGACGGGCACGGCGCGGACCGGGGGCCGGCGTTCACCTGCCCGTACGACCGCGGCGACTGCGGGCTGATGCCCGTGCTGAACCCGGCGGTGCTGAGCGCGCCCCCGCTCGACGCCCCGCTCCAGGCGGCCTCCGAGCCCCCGTACACCGTCCCGCCCGCCGCCCCCGGCGGGCCGCGACGTTCCGGGGCACTCCCCCGCGCCCCGGATCTGCACGTCCTTCAGGTGCTGCGGGCCTGAGAGGCCCGCACGCCGCACCACGGCACGAGGCGCGCCGCGCACCCGCGCGCCGCGCGCACCACCCCCACAGACCCCCGTCTTACGAAGGACGACCTCCATGGCTTCCCGCAACACCACCAACGAGCGCCGGGCCCGAATAGAGCAGATGCGCCGCACCGAGCAGGCGCGTGAGCGCCGCAACCGCGTCATCACCATCGGCGTCAGCGCCGTCGTGGTCGCCGGGCTGGTCGGCTTCGGCGGCTATGTGCTCAAGAAGGAGTCCGACGAGAAGGCCGCGGCGGAGGCCGCCGCCAAGGCGCCCATCGGGCAGGAGCAGAGCTGGGACGCCAAGAAGCTCACCAACAAGCACGTGGACACGCCCGTCACGTACGAGATGAAGCCCCCGGTGGGCGGCGACCACAACCCGGTGTGGATGAACTGCGACGGTGACGTCTACACCGAGGAGATCCCCGAGGTGAACGCGGTCCACTCCCTGGAGCACGGCGCCGTGTGGGTCACCTACACCGACAAGGCCCCCGAGGCGGATGTGAAGAAGCTCGGCGAGAAGGTCAAGGAGACCCCGTACTCGCTGATGAGCCCGTACAAGGACCAGAAGGGCGCGATCATGCTCAGCGCCTGGGGCAAGCAGGTGACGGTCGACTCGGCCGACGACCCGCGGGTCAACCAGTTCTTCACCAAGTACGTGCAGGGCCCGCAGACCCCGGAGCCGGGCGCGGCCTGCACGGGCGGCCTGGACGGGAAGTGATCCGGACGTGAACGGGATGACGCGCACGCACTGGGCCGCGATCACGGCGGTGGTGCTGGCGCTGCTGTTCGCCGGGGCCGCCACGGTGGCCACGGCGGGCGACGGCGGCGGCAGGTCCGGGGCGGGCACGCCGGCCCCGGACTCGGCGGACGCCGGGTTCGCCCGGGACATGTCGGTCCATCACCAGCAGGCCGTGGAGATGTCGTTCATCGTCCGGGACCGGACGGAGAACGAGGAGATCCGGCGGCTCGCGTACGACATCGCCAACACCCAGGCCAACCAGCGCGGGATGATGCTGGGCTGGCTGGACCTGTGGGGCCTGCCGAAGGTCGAGGCGGGCACCGAGCCGATGGCGTGGATGCACGGACCGGACGCGGGCCGGGGCGGTGACGGCGGCGGCGAGGGCTCCGGACACGGCGGCCACGGGGGTGCGAACGGCCACGGCTCCCCGGACGACGAGGGGCGGCTGATGCCGGGTATGGCCACCAAGGCGGAACTGAAGGAGCTCGGCCGGCTGAGCGGCAAGGAGGCGGAGGTCCTCTACCTCCGGCTGATGATCGCCCACCACAACGGCGGCATCGCGATGGCCGAGGGCTGCGTGGAGCGCTGCGAGGTCGGCGCCGAGCGGAATCTGGCCGGCACGATGGTGCAGGGGCAGGAATCGGAGGTCGAGCTGATGGTGGGCCTGCTGAAGAAGCGGGGCGCGCGGCCGGAGCTCTGAGCCGGGACCCGGCCACGGCGTGTCCGGCCGGCCGGACGGAATCGAAGGTCCCGGACACGAAGGCCGGCCGGACACGAAGGGCCCGGACGCGAAGGGCCCGGACACGAAGGCCGGCCGGACACGAAGGGCCCGGACACGAAGGGCCCGGACACGAAGGCCGGTCGGACCCCGATCGCGGTCGCGGCCGAAGGCCGGACGGGCCGGTCACCCTCGCGGGGGTGGCCGGCCCCTCGGCGTCCGGCGTCCGGCGCCCGAGGCGCGCGACGGGGTGCGCACCCTGTCCCGGGCCCGGGACGGGGTGCGCGTCCGGTGTCGGGCCGGGCGCGGGGCGGGTGCGCGGCGCCGGCCCCGGCGCCGGCGCCGGGCCTCAGCCGGCGGCGACCGCCACCGTCGCCGCCGTCACGGCCAGCATCGCCGCCTGCATCTCCCGGATCGCCTCACGGACCTCGCGTCCCGCCCACTGCCCGTCCGCGATCTCCTTCATCCGCGGCTCGACCTCCTTGCGCGGCACCCGGGGGAACGCGATCCGGTGCAGCTTGGCGCCCTGCAGGAGGGCGACCAGCCCCGCCGTGCGGTCGTCCGGCCGCGCCCCGGCCAGGACCGTGTCCTTCAGACGGGCGCGCAGCTCGCGTTCCACCGTGCCGTCCGCCTCCGGGTAGCGGCGGATGATGAATATGCCGAGGGCGTTGCGCCGCTGCTCGGTGACGAGCCCGCGCCCGACCATGCTCTCGATCGCGGCACGCGGGGCCCTGGCCTGGTCCTTCGTCAGCCAGCTCGCGACCTTGGGGGCGCGGCGCTTGTCGCACCAGTCGGCGAGGGCGGTCAGCCGTCCGTCGAGCAGCGCGTCGCCGACCGGGGTCCGGTCGGTCACGGCGACGCGCTTGCCGGTGACACTCACCCGGCCGGCGAGGGCCAGGTCGAGGACGATGCCGCCCGCGACGGCCCAGGAGGCCGAGGACAGCTCCTTGGCGGCGCCCGACTCGTCGTCCAGGGACAGCAGCATGATCTCTTCACCCAGGCTCACGGGCACGGACGGCTCCCCTCGTCGCACAGCGGTGGTCGGGTGCGCCGGACCGCGCAGGGGCGTTCCGGGGCGCGCACCCGTAAGGACGCGCGGCGGGGCGGCCGGGTTCCGCGCCGTCCGAGGGTCCGGCCGGGGGCCCGTCGGGTCCAGCGGTCCGGTCGGGTCCCGTCGGGTCCGGGGCCCGCCGGTTCCCGCCGGGTCCAGGGGTCGCGTACCCCGGACGGCCCATCGAGAATGGCAGGGGCTCGGGGAACGATCCGACGCAGCACGCAGGAGGCGGAGCCGATGACCACGGCGAAGGACATCATGCACCCCGGGGCGCAGTGGATCCCCGCACACGAGACCCTCGACCGCGCGGCGCAGCTGATGCGCGAGCTGAACGTGGGCGCCCTGCCGATCGCCGACGCCGACGAGCGCCTGTGCGGCATCCTCACCGACCGCGACATCGTCGTGGGCTGTGTGGCCGTGGGGCACGACCCGTCGAAGGTGACGGCGGGTGACATGGCGCAGGGGACGCCGCGCTGGATCGACGCGGGCGCGGACGTGGACGAGGTACTGCGGGAGATGCAGGGCCACCAGATCCGCCGGCTCCCGGTCGTCGAGGACAAGCGCCTGGTCGGCATGATCAGCGAGGCGGACCTCGCCCGGCATCTGAGCGAACCGCAGATCGCGGCCTGGCCGAGCAGGTCTACGCGGCCTCCGGCCCGCGCTGAGCCACCCCGCGCGGGACGGCGGGAGCGCAGGGGCCCGGGCGGCGACGTCGCCGAGCGAGCCGCCTGCGCGCGCGGGACGGCGGGGCGACCAGGAGTGGCCGGCACGGGGTGGAGCACCCCCGCGCGCGGGACGGCGGGACCGCGCCCCACGACCGGGTCCCGGAGCCCCACGGGCGCACCGGAACCGCGCCACGCGCCGGCGCCCCCGTCCGCCCCACGGAAACCCCGGCGGGACCCGGGCCGCGCCCGGCCCTGCCGGGGCGGCCCCGGCCCCGCCGGGGCAGGCTCCTCCCGGCCAGGCCCCGCGACGAAGGTCACGCCCGCCCCCCGCCCCCACCCCGGGACATCGCGTCAGAAAGACGATTACACTGATTCCCGTGCCTCAACTACGCCTCGCCCTGAACCAGATCGACTCGACCGTCGGCGATCTCGCCGGCAACGCCGAGGCGGTCGTGCACTGGACCCGGCACGCCGCCGAGCAGGGAGCGCACCTCGTAGCGTTCCCCGAGATGGTGCTGACCGGCTACCCCGTCGAGGACCTCGCCCTGCGGTCCTCCTTCGTCGACGCCTCCCGCGCCACGCTCAAGGAGCTGGCCGCACGGCTCGCGGCGGAGGGCTTCGGCGAACTGCCCGTGATCGTCGGCTATCTGGACCGCGCCGAGACCGCGCAGCCCAAGTACGGCCAGCCGGCCGGCGCCCCGCGCAACGCGGCGGCCGTGCTGCACCGCGGCGCCGTCGCGCTCACCTTCGCCAAGCACCACCTGCCGAACTACGGCGTCTTCGACGAGTTCCGCTACTTCGTGCCCGGCGACACCCTGCCGGTGATCCGCGTGCACGGTGTGGACGTCGCCCTCGCGATCTGCGAGGACCTCTGGCAGGACGGCGGCCGGGTCCCGGCGGCCCGCAGCGCGGGCGCGGGCCTGCTGGTGTCCGTCAACGCCTCCCCGTACGAGCGGGAGAAGGACGACACCCGGCTGGAGCTGGTGCGCAAGCGCGCCCAGGAGGCGGGCTGCACCACCGCGTACCTGGCGATGATCGGGGGACAGGACGAGCTGGTCTTCGACGGCGACTCGATCGTGGTGGGCGCCGACGGCAACGTGATCGCGCGGGCCCCGCAGTTCTCCGAGGGCAGCGTCCTGATCGACCTGGACCTGCCCGCCGCCGCGGCCCTGCCCGTCACGGGCACCGTGGACGACGGGCTGCGCATCGACCGGGTGGTCCTCTCCGAGGAGCCGCTGCCCGCCTACGAGCCGGAGCTGACCGGCGGGTACGCGGAGCGCCTGGACGACGACGAGGAGATCTACACCGCCCTGGTCGTCGGGCTGCGCGCCTATGCCGCGAAGAACGGTTTCCGCTCGGTGATCATCGGCCTCTCCGGGGGTATCGACTCGGCCCTGGTCGCGGCCATCGCCTGCGACGCCCTGGGCGCGCAGAACGTGTACGGCGTCTCGATGCCGTCCAAGTACAGCTCGGACCACTCCAAGGGCGACGCGGCCGAGCTGGCCCGCCGCACCGGGCTGAACTTCCGCACCGTGCCCATCGAGCCGATGTTCGACGCGTACATGACGTCCCTCGGTCTGACCGGTCTCGCCGAGGAGAACCTCCAGTCGCGGCTGCGCGGCACGATGCTGATGGCCCTCTCCAACCAGGAGGGGCACATCGTCCTCGCGCCGGGCAACAAGTCCGAGCTGGCGGTGGGTTACTCGACCCTGTACGGCGACTCGGTCGGCGCGTACGGGCCGATCAAGGACGTCTACAAGACGACCGTGTTCCGGCTCGCGAAGTGGCGCAACCGGGCCGCCGGGGAGCGCGGCCAGACCCCGCCGATCCCGGAGGCGTCCATCACCAAGCCGCCGAGCGCCGAGCTGCGCCCCGGCCAGGTGGACACCGACTCGCTGCCCGACTACGACGTCCTGGACCGGATCCTGGAGCTGTACGTGGACCGGGACCAGGGCAAGGACGCCATCGTGGCGGCCGGGTTCGACGAGGAGCTGGTGGCGAAGACCCTGCGGATGGTCGACACCGCCGAGTACAAGCGGCGCCAGTACCCGCCGGGTACCAAGATCTCCGCCAAGGGCTTCGGCAAGGACCGGCGCCTGCCCATCACGAACCGCTGGCGGGAGACGACCGGCGGCTGACACCGGTCCCGGCCGGCTCGCCGCCGGACTCGCCTCGCGTCACCCTCTGAGCCGACCGGGCTCAGAGGGTGACGCGGGCCGCCACCGGGAGATGGTCGCTGTCGGTGCGCGGCAGGGTCCAGGACGCGAGCGGCTCCACACCCCGCACCATGATCTGGTCGATCCGGGCCAGCGGGAACGAGGCCGGCCAGCTGAAGCCCATCCCGTCGCCCGCCGCGCCCTGGGTGGAGCGGAGCTGGGAGGTGACCGCGTTCAGCGCGCGGTCGTTCATGGTGCCGTTGAGGTCGCCGAGGAGGACCACCCGCTCGTGGCGGGCGCGGGCGATGGCCTCGCCGAGGGCGTCCGCGCTGGCGTCCCGCTGCCCGGCGGTGAAGCCCGCGTTCATCTTCACCCGCACCGAGGGCAGATGGGCCACGTACACCTCGACGGGCTTGTCCGGCACCGCGACCGTGGCGCGCAGGGCGCGGTCCCAGCCGAGGCGGATGTCGACGGCGGACACCCCGGTGAGCGGGTACGTGCTCCACAGCCCGACCGTGCCCTTGACCACGTGGTACGGGAACTCCTCGGCCAGGGCCCGCTCGTAGGCGGCCACCTTGCCGGCGGGCAGCTCCTGGAGGGCGAGGACCTGGGCGCCCGAATCGACCATCTCGCGGGCGGTGCCGGCCGGGTCCGGGTTCTCGGCGTTCACGTTGTGGGAGACGACCATCAGCTCGCCGTCGGAGGCCGAGGACTTGCTCGTCAGCAGGCCGCCGAAGAGGTTCAGCCAGACGACCACCGGCAGCAGCAGGGCCACCAGCGCCGTCGCCGAGCGGCGCACCAGCGCGCCCACCAGGATCACCGGCACGAACAGGCCGAGCCACGGGAGGAAGGTCTCCGTGAGACTGCCGAGGTTGCCGATCCGGTTGGGAATCTGGGCGTGCAGGATCATGGTGAGCGCCACCACCACGGCGAGGGCCGCGAGCAGCGCCCCGCGCCGCCAGATGCCCCGGTCGCCGCGCCACCGGTCGAGCAGGACCCGCAGGCGGGGTCCCGATGGCCGGGTGCCCGTCGTGTCGCTGTCCGTCTCCGCCGTGTACGCCTGCGCCATAGAGCTGTCCTCACTGCTGTGCTGCCACACCACCGGGTCCGCCGTGGGGCGTCCCGCAGCGCCGCCGCCCACGGGTCCGTCGGACGACCCCGCGGGGCCGGACCGGGAGCGCCGTGCGGACGTCGGGAGCCCCTGCGCGCCCCCCGGTCCGTCCCGGGAATCCCGCCGGGCCCGCCCCGGGAGAGACCCTAGGCGATGATCGCGTCCGCCCGGCCCCGAGGGGACGGCGTCACACGTTCCAGGACGAGCGCCCCTCCTCCCGGGTTCCTGGCGTCCGCCCTGGTCGGGACGCTGTGACAGAACGCGCACATTCGGCGTGGCGGGCCCGGGGGACCCCTCGGCGGCGGCCCCCTTCCGCGCGGGCGGCACGAAGTGCCACCATGGAGGGGATCCGGGGACGCCGTCAGGGCGCCTCGAGATGACGAACAGGGAGCCGATCAGCCATGACGCTTCAGGCTGCGCAGAACCAGCCCGCGGGGCCCTCCGCCGGCAGCACGGGCGGCCCGGCCGCCGGGAAGACCGACAGCAAGGCGCTGTACGGGGGCGCTCAGACCCGCCGCATCACCGTCCACGACATCACCGCCGCCAAGGAGCGCGGTGAGAAGTGGCCCATGCTCACCGCCTACGACGCGATGACCGCGTCCGTCTTCGACGAGGCCGGCATCCCGGTCATCCTGGTCGGCGACTCCATGGGCAACTGCCACCTCGGCTACGAGACCACCGTGCCCGTCACCATGGACGAGATGACCCTGCTCTCCGCCGCGGTGGTACGCGGCACCAAGCGCGCCCTCGTCATCGGCGACCTGCCGTTCGGCTCGTACCAGGAGGGCCCGGTCCAGGCCCTTCGCAACGCGACCCGGCTGGTCAAGGAGGCCGGGGTCGGGGCCGTGAAGCTGGAGGGCGGCGAGCGCTCGCTCGCGCAGACCGAGCTGATCGTCGAGTCCGGCATCCCCGTCGTCTCCCACCTGGGTCTGACCCCGCAGTCCGTGAACACCATGGGCTACCGGGTGCAGGGCCGCGGCGACGAGGCGGCGCACCGGCTGCTGCGGGACGCCAAGGCCGCGCAGGACGCGGGCGCGTTCGCCGTGGTGCTGGAGCTGGTGCCGGCCGAGCTGGCCGCCGAGGTGACCCGCTCCCTGCACATCCCGACCGTGGGCATCGGTGCGGGCGACGGCACGGACGCCCAGGTCCTGGTGTGGACGGACATGGCCGGTCTGACCGGCGGCAAGGTCCCGCGCTTCACCAAGCAGTACGCGAACCTGCGGCAGACCCTCGGCGACGCGGCGAGGGCCTTCGCCCAGGACGTCGCGGGCGGGGCCTTCCCCGCCGAGGAGCACGCCTTCCACTGACCATCTCCGGCACCACGACAGCCCGCCGATCTTCCCCCGTCGGCGGGCTGTCGCCGTTCCCGGGCGCCCGCGAAACCCGTCCCGGTCTCCAGGAACCGGCGCGACCCCGTGGACGTTGTCCCGTTGTCACACTCCGTCACGGCCGCCGCCGTGGCGGCCGAGCACGGGAGCCGCGTCCATGTCCACCGCCACCGCCAGGCGCCACAGCGACCGACGGATCAGCCCTGTCTTCCTGGGCATCCTCGCCGTCATGGCCGTCTCCGGCTGGGCCGTGTGGACGGGCTTCGCGGCGCAGCCCGGCGTGGCCGTGTTCCTCTTCGTGCTCTCGGCGTGGATCGTCTCCCTCTGCCTCCACGAGTACGCGCACGCCCGCACCGCCCTGCACAGCGGGGACCTGTCGATCGGCGCCAAGGGCTATCTGACGCTGAACCCGCTGAAGTACACCCACGCCCTGCTGAGCATCGTGCTGCCGGTGCTGTTCGTGATCATGGGCGGGCTGGGTCTGCCCGGCGGCGCGGTCTTCATCGAGCGGCACCGGATCAGGGGGCGCTGGAGACACAGCCTGATCTCGGCCGCGGGGCCGCTGACCAATGTGCTGTTCGCCGTCGTGTGCACCGCGCCGTTCTGGCTCGGCGCTCTGGACGGGGTGCCGCTGCCCTTCGTCCTCGCCCTGGCGTTCCTGGCACTGCTCCAGGTCACGGCCGCGATCCTGAACTTCCTGCCCGTCCCGGGCCTGGACGGTTACGGCGTGCTCGAACCCTGGCTGCCGCACCGGCTGCGCCGCCAGGTGGAGCCCTTCGCCCCGTTCGGCCTGCTGGCGGTCTTCGCCCTGCTGTGGATACCGGGGGTGAACGCGGTCTTCTTCGACGCGGTGTACGCGCTGATGGACGGGCTGGGCGTGCCCCGGGAGGCGGTCTACTGCGGCCGGGAGCTGTTCCAGTTCTGGGAGGGGCAGTCCGGCTTCTGCGCCGTGCCGGTGGACTGAGCCACCGCCCGTGGACTGAGCCGGGGCAGGACCAGCCGGTGGGCCCGTGAGCGGGCCTGCCGTCGGCCGGCGGACCGCGGTCGGCGCCGGGGCCGCCCGGGTCAGGCGGAGGCGGCCTCGCGCTCGGCCCGGGCCCGGCGCACGTAGTACCAGGCCATGTTCGAGGAGACCCCGGCGAGCAGCACCCACACGATGCCGAGCCACATGCCCTGTGCGAAGGACACCACGGCGGCGACGACCGCGAGCACGCAGACGACGAGGGCGTAGAGAGCGAGGCGGGGCATGGGGTACGGCTCCTGTCCGGGTCCTGCGGTCGGGGTTCCCCGAGGGGTACGCGGGGATACGTCCCGTCCAGTGTCCCCCATGCCCGGCGCGCACCCGTCCGTGGCCCGCCGCAGCGGGCCACGGACGGGCCGGGCACCGACCGCGCCCGGGCCGGGCGCGGTCTACACGTCGGTGACGCGCAGGCCCGCGTGTGCCTTGTAGCGGCGGTTCACGGAGATCAGGTTGGCGACGAGGGACTCCACCTGGTGCGCGTTGCGCAGCCGCCCGGCGAACACCCCGCGCATGCCCGGGATGCGGGCGGTGAGCGCCTGCACCACATCGGTGTCGGCGCGGGACTCGCCGAGCACCATCACATCGGTGTCGATCTCCTCGATCGAGGCGTCCTGGAGCAGCACCGCGGAGAGGTGGTGGAAGGCGGCGGTCACCCGCGAGTCCGGCAGCAGGGCGGCGGCCTGCTCGGCGGCGCTGCCCTCCTCCGGCTTGAGCGCGTAGGCGCCCTTCTTGTCGAAGCCGAGCGGGTTGACGCAGTCGACGACGATCTTGCCGGCCAGTTCCTCGCGAAGGCTCTCCAGGGTCTTGGCATGGCCGTCCCACGGCACCGCGACGATCACGACGTCGCTGCGCCGCGCGCACTCCGCGTTGTCGGCGCCCTCGATGCCGAGACCCAGCTCGGCGGCGGCGGACCCGGCCCGCTCGGCGGCCCGTGAACCGATGATCACCTTCTGGCCGGCGCGGGCCAGCCGGTAGGCCAGCCCCCGGCCCTGGTCGCCCGTCCCGCCGAGGACGCCGACGACGAGTCCGGATACGTCGGGGAGGTCCCAGGGGTCCTTGGCCGGGGCCTTCGCGGGGGCGCCCGCAGTGTTGTCGGAAGTCATGGGCCCGAGCCTATCCGTGGCCGTCCGCACACGAACGGGTGAGCCCGCCCCCGGTTCCGGCCCCGGCGCTCCCGGCGGGCCGGAGGATACGGAGGCATGGACGCCGTACGGGTCGCGCTGCTGCGCGAGGTGCTCGCCGGGACGGAGTGGCCGTGGGCCGCCCGGCACTTCGCGCGGGCGCTGCGGGCCTCGGCCGGGCGCCGCCGGGGCGGGCTGCTGCTGGTGGGGACCGAGGCGTACGAGCCGTGGCACATGGCGGCACACCTGGTGGACGAGGCGGCCTGGTCGGGGCGTCCGGAGCTGGAGCCGGTCCTGGTCCGGCACCGGGTGAGCCCCGGCGACCCGGCCCATCTGGCGGTGGGGCTGGGCCGGCTGGAGACGGCCCGCCGGGGGGAGACCCTGCTGGTGGTGGCGCCGGGGCTGCCCGGGGAGGCTCTGCTGGAGCGGGTGCACGACGCCCGCCGGGCGGGGGCGACGGTCCTGGCGCTGGAGGGCGGCGAGCCGGAGGTGCGCGGACTGGCGCACGAGGCGCTGACGGTGGGGCCGGGGGCCGAGGTGGACATCGACGTGGTGCAGCATCTGGTGAGCGCCGCCGTCGGGGAGAACGGCGTCCCGGTGCCGCGCGGGAGCGGGCGGCGGCGGTTGCGCGACCGTCTCTCCCGTCTGGCGGACCAGCTCACCGCCCCGCCACCGGACCCCTGGTAGCCCGGACCCCTGGTAGCCCGGGCCCCGCGGTCCGCGCCGGCCGGCGCTCCACGTGCTCGCCGACCGGCCGTCCGCCGAACCCGCCCCGGGGCCCGCGCCGGGAGCCGCATCCCGCTCGGACGAAAACGGCTTGCCGCCCGGGTCTCCACCGTCCGAACATGACCCGTTGTGACATCCAAGCTCACCGCGGTCCTGCCCGACCTCTCCCCCTGGCGCTCGTCGCGCGACTTCCGCCTCCTGTGGGTACAGGGGCTGGTCACCTACTTCGGCAGCTTCATGGCGCTCATCGCCCTGCCGCTCCAGATCAAGGAGCTCACCGGCTCGCCGCTCGCGGTCGGTGCCATGGGCGCGGTGGAACTGGTGCCGCTGGTCGTGTTCGGCCTGTACGGCGGGGCGCTCGCCGACGCGGTGGACCGCAAGCGGCTGATCCTCGGCACCGAGGCCGGTCTCGGTGTCCTCGCGGTGATCCTGCTGGTCAACGCGATGCTCCCGGAGCCGCTGCTGTGGCCCCTGTACGTCGTCGCGGCGGGCGTCTCCGCGCTGGCCGGTCTCCAGCGTCCCGCGCTGGACTCCCTGCTGGCCCGGATCGTCCCGCACGACCAGCTCACGGCGGCGGCCGCGCTGAACGCCCTGCGCTGGCAGCTCGGCGCCATCGCCGGCCCCGCCCTCGCGGGTGTGGTGGTCGCCTACGCGGGCCACGCCACGGCCTACGCGGTGACCGTCGTGGGCTTCGCCGCGTCCGTGGTGCTCTGCCTGGGCCTCGCCCCCGCGCCGCCCGCGCACGACGCGGAGAAGCCCTCACTGCGCGGTATCGCGGAGGGCGCCCGGTACGCGTGGAGCCGTCCGGTGCTGCTGGGCACCTACGCGATCGACCTGGCCGCGATGTTCTTCGCCTTCCCGAACACGATCTTCCCCTTCCTCGCGGACGATCTGGACGCCGAGTGGTCGCTCGGCCTGATGTACGCGGCGGGGTCGGTCGGATCGGTGGTGCTCAGCCTGACCAGCGGCTGGACCTCGCGGGTCCGCCGGCACGGGCTGCTGGTGGTCTTCGGGGCGACGGGCTGGGGCCTGGCGATCCTCGCCGCGGGCTGGTTCTCCAACGTCTGGCTGGTGCTGCTCTGTCTGGCCTTCGCCGGGGCGGGCGACATGCTCAGCGGGCTGGGCCGCTCGACCATCTGGAACCAGACGATCCCCGAGGAGCTGCGCGGCCGGCTGGCGGGCATCGAGGTGCTGTCGTACAGCGTGGGCCCGCAGCTCGGGCAGGTCCGCGCGGGTGCGACGGC
This sequence comes from Streptomyces sp. CNT372, assembly GCF_000377145.1. NCBI lineage: Bacteria > Bacillati > Actinomycetota > Actinomycetes > Kitasatosporales > Streptomycetaceae > Streptomyces > Streptomyces sp. CNT372. The sequence continues at coordinate 37,187 of NZ_KB897794.1, forward strand.
GGGCTGGACGGGCACCCGGACCGCGATCTGGAGCGGCGGCCTGGCGTGCGTGGCGGCCGTCGGCCTGCTGACGGCGGCGCTGCCGAAGCTGGTGACCTACGACGCGACCACGGACGAGGACGCGGTCCGGCGGCGCGCCCAGAAGGAGGCGGCGGAAGGCGAGGCGGCGGACGCCTGACCGCGACGCCTGACCGCGCGGGCCCGGAACCCGCGGGCGGGCCCGGAGCCCACGGGCGGAGCCGGAGCCCACGGGCGGAACCGGGCGCGCGAGCGCGGCCGGGGAGCGAGCGCGGAACCCACGGGCGGAACCGGGGCGCGAGCCCGCAGCACGCGGGCGGCGCGCCGGCCCGGGACTCGCTCCCCGGACCGGCGCGCCGCCCTGCCGGTCACTCCCCCGGTCACTCCCCGCCGGACCGGGGGCCCTCCCCCGGCCGGGGAGCGTCGTGCCAGCGGGGGTCGTTCTCCCACTCCAGGTTGCGTTCGCGCGCGGTGTCCATCGCGTGCTGGGCCTCCTGCCGTGAGGCGTACGGTCCGAAGCGGTCCTTCGCGGGGCACTCCGGCCCCTCCTCGACCTTCTTGTGCTCCAGGCAGTAGTACCACTCGCCCGGCTTGCCGACCGTGCGCTTCTTGAACAGGGCCATGGTGAGCTCCTTCCTCTGATCCATGCTGCCCCGCCCCGGCTGGTTAGACTCGCTCGCATGTCTGGCCAGTCGCTGCTCGTACCGGGGACGCTCTCCCCCACCCGCTCCGTCCCCGCGTCCATCCGGCGCCCCGAGTACGTCGGGAAGCCCGCGCCGACGCCCTACACCGGGCCGGAGGTGCAGGACGCCGAGACCGTCGAGCGGATGCGCGTCGCCGGGCGCCTCGCCGCGCAGGCGATGGAGGCGGCCGCCAAGCACATCGCGCCCGGTGTGACCACGGACGAACTGGACCGGGTCGCGCACGAGTTCCTGTGCGACCACGGCGCCTACCCGTCGACCCTCGGCTACCGGGGCTTCCCCAAGTCGCTGTGCGCCTCGGTCAACGAGGTGATCTGCCACGGCATCCCGGACTCCACGGTCCTGCGGGACGGCGACATCGTGAACCTCGACGTCACGGCGTTCATCGGCGGTGTGCACGGCGACAACAACGCGACCTACCTCTGCGGTGACGTGGACGAGGAGTCCCGGCTGCTGGTGGAACGCACCCGGGAGTCGCTGAACCGCGCGATCAAGGCGGTCAAGCCGGGCCGCCAGGTCAATGTGATCGGCCGGGTGATCGAGTCGTACGCGAAGCGTTTCGGCTACGGCGTGGTCCGCGACTTCACCGGCCACGGGATCAACTCCTCGTTCCACTCCGGTCTGATCATCCCGCACTACGACGCCGCCCACGCGACGACGGTGATCCAGCCGGGCATGACGTTCACCATCGAGCCGATGCTCACCCTGGGGACGCACGAGTACGACATGTGGGAGGACGGCTGGACCGTGGTCACCAAGGACCGCAAGCGGACGGCGCAGTTCGAGCACACGCTCGTGGTGACGGACACGGGCGCGGAGATCCTGACCCTGCCCTGACGCGCTGCCCTCCTCCCCTCCCCCTTCTCCGCCCGGCTCCGGCCCGGGACGGCCCGCCCGCGCGGCGCCGTCCCGGGCCGGACGCGTTTCCGGCCGGCGGCGTTCCGGCGGTGGCGTTTCCGGGCGCTGGTCGGGGAAGATACTTACCGACAGCCTGTCGGAAACCAGTTGACTTAGGTAAGCCTAAGTACGAGGATCGTAGCTGGTTCCCTTCCCTTCCGGTCCCGGAGGTCCGCCTTGGACACGCCCTTCTCCACGCAGATCCGTGTCGCCTCGCACGAGCAGCACACCGAGGCGGAGACCTCGCCCTTCATGGGGCACCTCCTCGGCGGCAAACTGGGCGTGGAGGCGTACACCCGCTACACCGAGCAGCTCTGGTTCGTGTACCGCGCGCTGGAGGACGCGGCCGAGGCGCTCCGCGAGGACCCGGTAGCCGGGCCGTTCGTCCGCCCGGAGCTGATGCGCACGGCGGCGCTGGAGCGCGACCTCGCGCATCTGCGCGGCCCCGACTGGGCGGCGGGTCTGGCCCCGCTGCCCGCCACCGAGGCGTACGCGGCGAGGGTGGCGGAGTGCGCGCGCACCTGGCCGGGCGGCTATGTGGCGCACCACTACACCCGCTACCTCGGTGACCTGTCCGGCGGCCAGATCATCCGCGACCGCGCGGAGAAGACCTGGGGCTTCGCCCGCAAGGGCGACGGCGTCCGCTTCTACGTCTTCGAGGAGATCGGCAACCCGGCGGCCTTCAAGCGCGAGTACCGCGCCCTGCTGGACGCGGTGCCGGCGGACGACCTGGAGAAGCAGCGGATCGTCGACGAGTGCAAGCGGGCGTTCGACTGCAACGGGGCCGTCTTCCGCGAGCTGAGCACGGAGTTCCCGCTCAGCGCGTGACGCCCTCGCGCGGGCATGCGCCCACCGCCGCAGAAACATACGAACACCGATACGGAGGCACCGGCGCCCACACCGCCTCGGCGCGGCCGCCCCAGGGGGTGGCCGCGCCGTACTCGTTGTCCGACGCGCGTCCGGCGCGCCCGGCGCGACCCGCGCGTCAGCCCGTCGGGGTGGCGTCCGGCAGGGTCACCGCGTGCGGGAGGCGGGAGCGGCCCGAGGTGCGCGGGGTCAGGGGGGCGATACGCAGGCCGGGGGCGGCGGCGGGCGGGGCCGGGCGGGTGGCGGCGGGGGACGCGAGACGGACCCGGCCGCCGATCTCCACGATGCCGTCGGGGCCCGGGGCGGTGAGGATCTGGGAGCCGCGCCCCTGGGTGATGTTGAGTGCCCGGCCCAGCGCCTCCGTCAGCAGCAGCGCCGCGGCGCCCGTCGCCTCGTCCTCGTCCACGCCGTCCCCGCGCCGGGGGAAGCCGCGGGCGCGGACCCGGCCGGCCGCCTCGTCCTCCCAGGCCCACGCGTAGAGCCAGCCCTCCCCGGGCGGGGGCGCGGGCAGGGCGTCGACCTCCGCGGGGGACGCGTACCGCGTCAGCACCCGCGGAGTGACCCAGTCGGCGCGGGCGGTGATCCAGGTGAACTCCCCGTCGTGGCGCGCCCATACCTCGCCCACCGGCGGGTGCACGGACTCCAGGTCCAGCAGCCACGCGGTGCCGACGAGGGGGTGGCCGGCGAAGGTGAGCCGGGTGCCGGGGGTGTAGAGGTCGACGACACCGCGCTCCGGGTCGTCGACGAACACCGTCTCGCTGTAGCCGAGTTCGGCGGCCAGGGCCTGCCGTGACGCCCGGTCCGGGCAGCTGCGCGGATCGCGCACCACACCGAGGGCGTTGCCGAACCGGCCGTCGCCGGCGCAGAACACGCGGAGCACGTCGAGTTCCTTCACCCCGGCATTGAAGCACCTCCCCCCGCACGGCCGCCGCCCCCTGCGGGAAGCCGGGGGCGGCGGCCGGCGCGCGGCCGGGACAGGGCGACGGAAGCCCCGGCCGCGGCGCGTCGGGGGTCAAGGCCGTGTCCGACGCAGCCCGGCCGGGGACGGAAGCCCCCGGCCGGTCCGGGGATCAGGCGGTGGCGGCGTCCTGGCCGTCCTCGCCGTTCTGGCGCCGGCGGACGGCGACGACGACACCCGCGCCCGCCGCCGCGACCACGGCGGCCGCGCCGAGCAGCGCGCCGGTCGGGACGTCGGAGCCGGTGGAGGCGAGGGCGCCCGAGCCGCCGGCCGAACCGCCGCCGGCCGTGCCGCCGCCGGCCGTGCCGCCGCCGACGGTGCCGCCGCCCGCGGTGCCGCCGGTGCTGCCGGAGCCGCCGGTGCTGCCGCCGGCCGAGCCGCCCGTGGAACCGCCGGTGCTGCCACCGGTGGATCCGCCGGTGCCGCCCGGGAGTTCGGCGCCCTTGTCGAGGGAGACGGCGAGGGAGACCGGGTCCAGCTCGGCGCCGGCCTGGTAGAAGCCGCCGAAGGCCTTGGCGCCGTCCGCGGTCAGCTCGGCCGGGACGCCGCTCAGGGTGACGACGCCGTCCTTGGCGGCGATGTCGCCCTTCGGCAGGTCGAGGGCGGCGAGGGGCAGGTCGTCGAAGACGGAGACCTTGTGGGTCTTCTGGTCCTTGGTGGAGACGTCGGCGAGCAGGGTGCCCTTGCCGTTCTTCACCTCGGTCCTGAGGTCGCTCAGCTTGAGGTCGAGGGTGTAGTCGCCGCCGGCCTCCGGGTGGCCGAGGAAGCGGACCGAGCCGTCGAAGCCGGCGCCGAGGGTCTGGTCGTCCTTGTCGAAGGAGCCCCCGGCCTTGGTGAAGCGGTAGATCTCGCCGTTCTTGACGGCGCCGGCGCCGAGTTCGACCTTGCCCTTGGCGATCGGGCCGGCGACATAGCTGCGGAAGGACTCCTTCACGCCCCAGTCGAGGTTGCCGTCGACGACCGGACCCTCCTCGGGGGCGGGGTCGTCCGACGGATCGGTGGACGGGTCGGTGGACGGGGTCGGCTTCGGGTCCGTCGACGGGTCGGTGGACGGCTGAGAGGGCGACGGCTCGGGGTCCGTGGACGGCGTCGGCTTCGGGTCCGTGGAGGGGCTGGTGGACGGCGAGGGGTCGGGCTTCGGCGGCGCCTGCTTCACCGAGAGGGTGGCCGCATCGAGCTCGGCGCCGGCCGGGTAGAACCCGGCGAACGCCTCGGAGCCGTCGGCGGTGAGCTTGGCCGGGATGTCCTTGAAGACCATCGCGCCGCCCTCGCCCCGGCCCGGGCGGACGCCGGTGAGGTCCAGGTCGGCGATGACCGCGTCGTCCTTGGTGACCACCGTGCCGTTCATCTTCTTGCTGGTGTAGTCGGCGGTGATGGTGCCGGCGGTGCGGCCGGTGCCGACCTTGATGTCACCGATCCGCACGTCCAGGATGCCGCCGTGGCCCTGGAAGCGGACCTGGCCCTTGAAGGCGGTCGCCGAGGCGTGGGTGCCCGTGTCGTAGGTGCCGTTGCCGTCGGTGAAGGTGAAGACGCCGTTGCCGTCGGCCTGGGTGGCGCCGTCGGAGACGGTGATGCTGCCCTTGGCGATCGGGCCGGCGACGTACTTGCGGAAGGACTCCTTGAGGCCCCACTCCAGGGTGCCGTCCACGAGTTCCAGTTTCGGCGCGGGGGCCGGAGCGTCCTCGGGGCCGGCGGCGAGCGCGGGCAGGGCGAATCCGGTGGCGCCGAGGGCGACGGCGGTCGCTATGACTGCGCCGAGGGCGAGGGGGCGGCGAACTGCTGCCATGGTCGGGGGTCTCCTTGATGGGTTCAACGGGGGTGGAGTGGGGGTGGCTTCGGTGCTCGCCGCCGGCGGACGGACCGGCGATCAGTGCTCGCCGCCGGCGAACGGGCCGGGGATCACTGCTCGTCGCCGGCGGACGGGCCGGGGGTTCCGGGCTTGGACGGAGATCCTGCGTCGGGCCCCCCGCGCCGCCGGAGGGCGACGTAGACCGCGGCGGCCGCGACGGCGAGCAGGGCGGCGGCGATCGCCGCGTACGTACCGGTGGAGGACGACGAGGCGGTCTTCGCGGTGTCGTCCGCCTGCTCGGTGTGGTTCGGGGAGGCCTTCGCGTCCGCGGGGGCGGCGGAGGCCGGTGCGGTGGGCTCGCTGCCGAGGTCGGGCAGGGCCGGGAGCTGCGCCTTCCCGTCGACGGCGACGGCGAGGGAGACCGGGTCCATCTCGGTGCCGGCCTGGTAGATCGAGCCGAAGGCCCTGGACCCGCCCTCGGTGAGGGTGGCGGGCGCCTCGGTGAGCCGTGCGAGGCCGTCCTTCGGCGCGAAGTGCTTCGCCTCGAAGGTGACGAGGGGCACGGCCTTCTCGCTCTTCCCGGCGCTGGTGACGTCGGCGACGAGGGTGCCCTCGCCCTTTTCGACGCGGACGGAGACCTTGGCGAGGGTCAGATCGAGGTCCTTGCCGGTGAAGCGGACGCTGCCCCGGAAGTCGGCGTCCAGGGTCTGATTCTTCGCGTCGTAGGAGCCCCTGCCGCCGGTGAAGCGGAACAGCGCGCCGCCGTCCCGGGCCCCGTCGGCGAGGGCCCACTCGCCCTGGGCAATGGAGCCGGTGACGTACTCGCGGAAGGTGCGGCGGACGCCCCAGTCGACGGCCGCGTCATGGAACGCGCCCCGGGCCTCGTCGCCCTTGCCCTCCTCGGCGTCGTTCGTGTCGCCCTCCTTGTCGTCGTTCTTGCCGGCGTCGGCGGAGGGGGACGGCTTCGCGGGCTGCTTCTTCGCGGGGGCGGCGACGTCGACGGAGAGGCTGACCGGGTCGAGCGGGGTGCCGGCGGTGTAGTACCCGGCGAAGGCGGTCGCGCCCTGCGCGGTAAGGGTGGCGGGGACACCGGCCAGCGCCACGGGGCTGCCGCCGCCGCGCATGTCGATGCCGGAGAGGTTGAGGGCGGCGAAGGCGACCTGATGGTAGGTCGTCGACTTCCCGCTGCCGCGCGCCTTGCTGACCATGTCGACATGGACCGTGCCCCGGCCGCCGGAGATCCGGACGGTGGGGTTGCTGATGCGCAGGTCGAGTTCATGGCCCCCGTCGGGCTTCCTGTGGCCGAGGAAGTGGACCCCGCCGGCGAATGCGGAGCGGAAGGCCCCGGTCGCCGGGTCGTAGGAGCCGTTCGCCGAGTGGAAGCGGAACTGGCTGCCGCCCACGGTCGCGGCGCCTTGGGTGAGACGCCAGTTGCCGTTGGCGATGGGCCCGGTGACGTAGCTCTGGAACGACGCCTTGATGCCCCAGTCGAGTCTGCCGCCCTGCACCGTCCGGTTCTCGGCGTGGGCCGCGGTCGCGGGGAGCAGGGCGCCGAGCAGCGCCGCGAGGAGCGCCACCGCGAAGGCGTGGGCCGGTCTGAAGGGAAGCATGAGGTCACTCCGCACGAGACAAGAAGGCACAGGCCGAACCAGCCCGGACCTGGCATGTGAGGTAAGGCTAACCTAAGCTACCTCCAGCCCTGCCGGAACCCTTCCTTCACGGGAACCTCGCACGAGCCACACACATCACCGGTGCGAATCGTGTGGTACCGGCACAGGGGCGACGACGATATGGATGACGGACAGACAGGACGGTGCCCCACGTGCGCACTCCACGCCTGGCAGGTGCACTGATATCCGTGCTTGCCCTCGCCCTCGCCGCCACCGGCTGCGCGGGCCAGGACGCAGCGGACGCGCCGCGCGGGAAGCAGCAGCAGCCGGCGAAGGCGGCGGCCGACCGGGTCGAGCCGCTGGCCGGCAACCCGCAGCCCGCGATGCCGGTCACCGTCGACTCCGCGGACGGGCGACGGGTGACGATCCGGAACGCCGACCGGGTGGTCCCGCTCACCGGCTCCCTCAACGAGATCGTCTTCACCCTCGGTCTGGGCGACCGGGTGGTGGCACGGGACATCACGGCCACCTTCGAACAGGCCGGGAAACTGCCGGTGGTGACCCGGGCACACGATGTCTCCGCGGAGAGTGTGCTGTCCCTGCGGCCGTCCGTCGTCCTCGCCGAGACCAGCACCGGCCCGGCCGAGGCCATCGACCAGATCCGGGACGCGGGCATCCCCCTCGTCGTGGTCGAACCGGCGAAGGGCCTCCCGGACGTCGGCAGGCGGATCGAGCGGGTCGCCGAAATCCTCGGAGTCGAGGCGCAGGGGGCGGAGCTGAAGAAGCGTACGGAGGCGCGGATCGCGGCCGTCCAGAAGAAGATCCCCGCCCGCGAGGGCGGAAAGCCGCGCGTCGCCTTCCTGTACGTCCGGGGCTCGGCGGCGGTCTATCTGATCGGCGGCGCGCAGTCCGGCGCGGTCTCCCTGCTGGAGGCGGCCGGGGCGGTGGACGCGGGCAAGGAGTCCGGGCTGGACAAGGACTTCACGCCCCTCACCAGCGAGGCCCTGGCGAAGGCGGCGCCCGACGCGATCCTGGTCATGGCCAAGGGCCTCCAGTCCGTGGACGGCGTCGACGGACTGGTCAAGATCCCGGGTGTCGCCCAGACCCCGGCCGGCATGGACCGCCGCGTGGTCTCCGTCGAGGACGGCGTCCTCCTCAACTACGGCCCCCGCACGGACCAGGTCCTCGCCTCGATCGTCGACCAGCTCTACGCGGACGAGGGTGCGGCCTCGTGACGACGACACCCCAGCGCCCGGCCGGGGCGGCCGGGTCCGCCGAAGGCGGCGGGGCCGCCCGCGCGGGCACGCCCGCCGGAGGCGGGGACGTCTCGGCGCGGGCCGCACACGCGCCCGGCGACGGGCGCTCCGACGTGGCACCGCGGAAGGCGGACGCACCCGCCACCGGCGGGGCGCCGACCGCCGAAGGCGGCGCGCCGCTGGCCCGGGAGGGGGACGCGGGCCCGCCGACCGCAGAAGGCGGCGGGCCGCTGGCCCGGAAAGGCGACGCGCCGGCGACCGGGGCGCTTCCGGAGGGGGACGCGCGCGGTGCACGCGAGCGGAAGGCGGGCGGGCCCGCGCGCGCAGGGCGCGGCGGCGCCTGGGCACTGACGGTCGGGCTGGTGGCCGCGCTCGTCGTGGTCGCTCTGGCGTCCGCCGGGATCGGGGCGTACCGGATTCCGCTCGGGGACATCCTCGCGTCCATCGGCCACCGGACCGGCCTCGGCGGGCAGCCGCTGGACCGCGTCGGGGAGAGCGTGCTGTGGAACGTGCGCTTCCCCCGCGTCGTCCTGGCGCTGCTCGTCGGCGCGTCCCTCGGCTGCGCGGGCGCCCTGATGCAGGGCGTGTTCGGCAACCCGCTCGCCGAGCCCGGCGTCATCGGGATCTCCTCCGGCGCGGCCGTCGGCGCGGTCGGGGCCATCGCCCTCGGGCCGGCCTTCCTCGGCAACTGGACCGTCACCGCCTGCGCGTTCGTCTCCGGTCTGGTGACCGTCCTCCTCGTGTACGCGCTGTCCCGCTCGGGCGGCCGGACCGAGGTGGTCACCCTGATCCTCACGGGTATCGCCGTCAACGCCTTCGCGGGCGCGATGATCGGCCTGTTCATCTTCTTCGCGGACAACGCCCAGATCACCGAGATCACCTTCTGGCAGCTCGGGTCCCTCTCCCAGGCCACCTGGCCCAAGGTGCTCGCCGTCCTGCCGTTCGCCCTCCTCGGACTGCTCGTCGCTCCCTTCCACGCGCGCAAGCTGGACCTCCTCGCCCTCGGTGAACGCCCCGCCCGTCACCTGGGCGTCGACGTGGAGCGGCTGCGCCTGGTGCTCATCCTGGTGGTGGCGCTGCTCACCGCGGCGGCTGTCGCGGTGGCGGGCGTCATCAGCTTCGTGGGCCTGCTCGTCCCGCATCTGCTGCGGATGGCGAACGGGCCGGGCCACCGGTTCCTCGTCCCCGGCAGCGCGCTCGGCGGCGCCTTGGTCCTCGCGGCCGGCGACCTCGCGGCGCGCACCGTGGCGGCCCCGGCGGAACTGCCGCTCGGCGTGCTGACCGCGCTGTTCGGCAGCCCGTTCTTCTTCTGGCTGCTGCGCAGGACCCGCCGTCGGCAGGGCGGTTGGGCATGACGCGGCCCCGCAGCCGGTCCTGCCCCCGCGCCCGCCGCCCCTGCACCCGTACTCGCAGCCGGATCTGCCCCTGCGCCCGCACTCTCACTCGCACCCGCCGCACCCGCGCTGCCCTCACCGCCCGCACTCCCGTGTGCCCGAACCCCGAGGCGATGCCCCCATGGTGATGTCCCTGCTCCCCCGCCGGCGGCGCGAGCTGCCCGCTCCCGTGCCCCGCGGCGAGGTCGTGGCCGAGGCCCGGGACGTGACACTGCTGCTCGGCGGCCGGCCCGTGCTGCGCGGCGCCGGGCTGCGGGTGCGCACCGGTGAGGTACTGGCCCTGGTGGGTCCCAACGGCGCGGGCAAGTCGACCCTGTTGTCGGTGCTCGCGGGTGACGGCGGCCGCCCCGGCGGTGAGGTGCGGATCGCGGGCCGCGAGGCCCGGGAGTGGTCCGCCGGGGACCTCGCCCTGCGGCGGGGCGTGCTCCCCCAGGCGGCGGCCCTCTCCTTCCCGTTCACCGTCGTGGACGTGGTGCGGATGGGCCGGGCGCCGTGGTCCGGGACGCCGCTGGAGGACGAGGACGAGGCGGCCGTGGCCGAGGCGATGGCCGCGACCGAGGTCGAGGAGTTCGCCGACCGGTCGTTCTCCGAACTGTCCGGCGGCGAACGGGCCCGGGTCGCCCTCGCCCGCGTCCTCGCCCAGCGCGTTCCGCTCCTCCTGCTGGACGAGCCGACGGCCGCGCTCGACCTGCGCCACCAGGAACTGGTGCTGCGCATCTGCCGGGACCGGGCGGCGGCCGGGGACGCGGTGGTCGTCGTCCTGCACGACCTGTCGCTCGCGGCCGCCTGCGCGGACCGGGTCGCCGTCCTCCAGGACGGCGCGGTGGTGGCGGACGGCCCGCCCGCCGAGGTGCTCCGCGGCGAGCTCCTCGGCCGGGTCTACCGGCAGCCCGTCGAGGTGCTGCCGCACCCGGTCACCGGGGTGCCGCTGGTCCTGCCGCTGCGCCACTGCCCCGACCCGCCGGGGGCGCAGGGGGCGCCGGGGGCGGGCGCGCCCGGGCCAGTGTGACAACCGCTCCCGGCACACGGGGCGTTCCGGGCCCCGGTAGGGTTCGGACGGTCAGTGGGGTGCGAGGAGCAGAAGGCGACCGATGAGAAGGATGGGCCGGGCGGCGACGGGTCTCGCGGCGGCAGCGGTGCTGTCCCTGGTGGCGAGCGGCTGTGTGACGATCCACGGGGAGCGGGAGGTCGTGCCCTCCGCCACGGAGCAGGAGGCCGCCGAGGCGCTCGCCGGTTTCACCGCCGCGTACAACGCGGCGGACAAGGCGTACGACCCGGCGCTGGACGCCCGGCACGTCACCGGCGCTCTCGGTGCGATCAACCAGGCCGGGCTCAGGGCCCGCCAGGTCAACTTCCCGGACGGCAACCCGCGCCACTCGCCGCTGGAGCTGACCGACGCGAAGTTCCTGATCCCGAAGAAGGCGGGCTGGCCGCGCTGGTTCGTCGCCGACACCGACTCCAACCGGGACCGCGACGGCGACAGCCGCCTGGACAACCGCTGGCTGGTGGTGTTCGTGCGCGCGGGCGTCGACGACACCTGGAAGGCCGCGTATCTGGCCATCGTCCCGCCGAAGGACATCCCGGCCGTCAGGCTGGACGCGGACGGATACGCGGAACCGGTCGCGCCGGACAGCTCCGCGCTGGCGACGGCGCCCCGCGACCTGAGCCGCGACTACGCCGCCTACCTCCAGGACGGCGAGCCGGAGCGGTTCGCGGCCGGGCCGCACACCAGTGGCTGGCGCGCCACCCGGGCGAAGAACGCCTCCCGGCCGGGCCTCTCGACGCAGTATCTCGACCAGCCCCTGGACTCGGGGGCGTTCGCGCCGCTCGGGCTCGCCACCCAGGACGGCGGGGCGATGGTCTTCTTCACCGTGAAGAACTTCGAACGGCAGACGGCCGCCGACGGTGTGGAGATCAAGGTCATTCCGGATGTGCGGGCGCTGCTGAGCGGCGAGGTGAAGACCACGATCACCAAGGAGCGGGTGTCCAGCCAGCTCGTCTCGGTACCGGTCGACGGGGGCGGCGAGCAGCCGGACATACTGAGCCGCCTCACGGGTCTGACGTCGGCGAAGGGGTCCTGACGGGGGTGCGGGCCCTCGTGTGCTTGCACCACGTGTGCGTGCACCACGTGTGCGTGCACCACATGGGCCCGCGCCACATGGACTCGCAGCACATGGGCCCACAACCCACACAGGCCCGCACCACATGGGCCGCCGGCCCATAGCGCCGGGCCACATGGGCTCCGGACACGTGAGTCTCCGGCACGCGGCGGCCCGGCAGACACTGCCCCGCCACACGGTGAAGGCCCGGGCCCAGGGTGTCCGCCCCCGGGCCCGGGCCGTCACCACCCGTCAGTCCTCGTCGCGCAGGCGCCCCGCGAGGGACGCCAGCGCCACGCTCTCCTCGGTGTGGCCCAGGGCCGTCAGGCGGGAGACCGCCGTGTCGAGGCGGCTCAGGGCCGGGGCGGGGCGCTCCAGGTAGATGCCCTCCACGGCGCCCGCGAGGCGGACGCACTCGGCCCACTCCCCGGCCACCTCCGCGTCCGCACCCGGCTCGCCGAGGAGGCCGAGCGCCCGGTCCAGCGCGGTCAGCGCCTCCTCGTACTCCCCGGCGTACGCGTTGACCCGGCCGTGCTCGTACGCCAGGGCGCTGTCCAGGGACCGGCCGCGGGCCACGTACCCCGCGGCCCGGGCCTCGTCGGCGATCCGGCCCGCCGTGGCGAGGTGGGTACGCGCGCCAGCCAGCCCCTCGGGTCCCTGCCGCTCGGCCTGGAGACGGGCGAGTTCCCGCAGGGCGTTGCTGAGCTGCTCGAAGCGCGGGGCCCGGCCGTGCGCGGCGACCGCCCGGTCCACCGCCTCCCGGGCCCGGTCGAACTCCCCCGCCTCGCCGAGGAGTACGGCCGTCTCCGCCGCGATCATGGCGTGGCTGCCGGGATCGTCGTCCCAGCCGGCCGACTCTGCCGCCAGCGCGAGGAACTCCGCCGTGGCGGCCTTGAGGTCGTCCCCCGCGTGCAGCGCGCGGGCGCGGGTCAGCCGGAGCTGGGCGGTCAGCCGGTCGTCCAGCTTCCCGTCCGCGATGTCCGGTTCGGCCAGCAGGGAGTCGAGCAGCGCGATGCACTCCTCGACCCGGCCCAGGTCGAGGCTGAGCTGCGCGGCGTTGCCGTAGGCGCAGAACGCGTCGATCCGGCTGCCGTGGCGCAGTTCCAGTTCGGCGGAGCGGGTCAGGTGCCGCAGTGCCTCGTCGGGGCGGCCCAGGTGCAGACAGGTGTCGGCGAGGTCCCCGTGGACACGGGCCGTGGCGATCACCCCCTTCGGCCAGTCGGCGGCCAGCCGCAGCGCCTCGGACAGGTCCGTGTAGGCGGCCTCCGGCTCCCGCAGCCCGCGCCGCAGCCGCCCGCGCAGGGCGAGGGTGCGGGGCAGGTGCCAGGCGGGCCCGTGCTCCGTCAACCGGGCCCGGAGCGCGTCGAGTTCAGCGACCGCGGTGGGCAGGTTCCCGGAGAGGGCGTGGGTGCCGGCGCGCAGCAGCACGGCGCCGGCGATCTGCCCGGGAAGGTCGTGCCGGACCGCGAACTCGTGCAGCCGCTCCGCCTCGGCAAAGGCCGGCGCGATGTGGTCCTCGCTCCCCGTGACCTGGAGGCGCAGTCCGAGCGCGGTCGCCCGCACCCGCAGCAGACGCGCCTCCTGGTACGGCGCGAGTGAGGAGGTCTCTTCGTGCAGCGCGGCCATCCCGGCGTGGGCGGCACTCAGCGCGGCCGCCCGCGCCTCGGCCTCCGCCGGTCCGCCTTCCTCACCGCCGCCCTCCCCGCTGCCGTCCGCCTCCGCGCCGCCGCCCTCCTCGCTGCCGCCCTCCTCGCTGCCGTCCGTCTCCGCGCCGCGGTCCGCCTCCGCGGCGTGCCGCTCCCCCGGCGGGAGTTCGGCGGCGGCGAGCAGGGCGCAGGCGCGGGCGACCGCCGCGTCGCCGGGCTCCCCCGCGTCCTCGTACAGGCCCGCGGCCTCCTCGTAGAGGGCGAGGGCGGTGACGTACTCGTCCCGTTCGCCCGCCCGGCCGGCCTCGTCGTCCAGCAGGTCCGCGCAGAGCCGGACGTAGGGGCCGACCTCCGGGTCCTCGGGGTGGGTGTACCCGGGAGCGGCGACGAGGGCACGCAGCCGGGCCCAGCAGGCACGCGCGTCCGGATGCCCCTGCTCGTCCAGCTCCCGTGCGCGCCGGATCAGTTCGGGCAGCGACTCGGGGACGGGGTCGGCCGTCCGGGCGGTGGCAGCGGCGACGGGCGCGGGCGCGTCGGCCGGGGCCACCTCGTCCAGGGCCCGGGTGCGCAGGGACAGCTCCAGGGCGTCCACCAGCGGGGCCCGGTCGAGACGGACCCGGCGGCGGTCGGTGTGAGCGGTGGTGCCGTTGCGCGCGTCGAAGCGGGCGGCGAGGTCGTCGGCGCGCCCGGCCGTCTCGGCGCGCAGCCCGGCCACCGTCCAGCCGCGGCCCGCCCAGCCGGCGGCGGGCAGTTCGCCGTGGCCGAGGGTCTCGACCCGCTGGAGGAGGACCTGCACACCGGTGAGGAAGTCGAGCAGGTCCCGCGGCGAGTCCACCTCGTCGAAGAGGTTCCGGTTCTCGGCGAGCAGTTCCAGGCCGCGCGCCTCGTTGCCGGTCAGCGCGCAGAACTCCAGGTGCCGGCCGACCTCCCCGGCCATCGAGGGGTTGCGGCGGCAGGCCCGGTACCCGGCCAGGTGCAGCTCCCGGGCCCGGTCGGCGTGCCCGGTGCGCAGCAGGGGCAGCAGCGCGTACGAGACCGAACGGGCCGGCTCCTCCTGGCAGGACTCCTTCCCGGCCAGGACGGGGTCCCAGGCCGTCAGCGCCCGTCCGTCGTCGCCCGCCGCGAGGTGGAACAGGGCGCGTTCGCAGATCTCGCACGCCTCGCAGTCGCTGAGCGGGGTACGTGCGCGGCCCGCCCACAGCTCGTAGGCGCGGGTGGTGTCCTCGCCCGTATGGGCGGCCAGCTGGTACGCCTGCCCGTAGTAGGGCTGGAGGCCGAGACCGGCCTTCTCGTACCGCTCGCGCATCTCCTTCTGCCACTGGCGCAGGCTGGCGAGCGGCACCTCGGGCAGGGCGCGCAGGGCGTTGGCCACCCACTTGAAGCGCCAGAAGAGCAGGTGGCGCAGGCGCTCGTCGAAGACGTCGGGCTGCTCGTCGAAGAGGTTCAGCAGCCGGGCGAAGACGACGGGCGACTTCCGGGGCTCGGAGCCGTAGGTATACGCCTCCTGGAGTTCGAGGAGGGCGTGCACGAGGGCGGTCGGGTCGTCGAACTGCTCCGCCGCCTCGACCAGTTCCTCGGCGGTGACGGTGCGGGGGCGGCCGTAGGGACGCGCGTCGTTCTCCCGGAGCGCCGCGTACAGCTCGTCCGTGCTCTGGGGGTGGGGTGCGGTCGGCATCGTCAGTCCTTGCGGAAGTCAGTCCTTGCGGAGGGCGTGGGCGAGGAGGTCGAGGAAGGAGCGCTTGATCAGGCTGGACTCGGCGGGCCTCAGCGGACGCCGGGACAGCAGCGCGGCCTGCCCGTAGAGGGCCTCGGCGCTGGTGCGGGCGAGCTCGGGCTCGTCGATGGCGACCGCGGTGCGGACCAGCGGGTTGAGCTGGTTGAGGATCAGCTGCGCCCGGGGGGCCTCCTGGCGCAGCGCGCCGAGGATGTCGCCCCACAGACCGCCCTCCTGCTCCCGCGCGAGCTGGGAGCGGGTGCGCTCGTGCCGCGCCTCGCGGCTGTCCACGAGGAGGGCGGGGGCCGAGGCGGGCTGGAAGGTGCGCAGGGCGACATCGCAGTCGAAGACGGCGAGGGCGTCGCGGGCGATCGCGAGATAGGCCGCGGCGGCGAGTTCGGTCTCCCGGTCGACGGGGTCCAGGTGCGCGGTGAGGGTCGCCGGGTCCAGGTCGGCGACGGTGACGGCGGGATTGATCTCGGGCAGCCGGTGGACCAGTTGGCGGTCGTAGGTGTACCCGCCGTTGACGACGCCGAGCCCGGCGGCCGAGGCGATCGCCGCCACCTGCCGGAACTCCTCCATGCTCGATGTGACGAGCACCGTCCGGTGGGTGCGGGCGAACTCGTCGAGGGTGGTGTGCCCGGCCGTGGTCTCGAACGGCAGCCAGGGCAGCAGCATCCGCAGGATCTCGTCGTCGTGCACGGCGAGGGACTTCACGGCCAGGTGGTGGGCCTGGAGGAAGCGGCCGAGGAGTTCGGGGTCACTGGCGGCGGCGCGGGCGATCCAGTCCCGCAGCCGTTCGGCGAGGGCGTCCCGGACGGCGGCGAGGGTGTCGTCCTCGTACAGGGCCTCTCGGGACGCCGTCGGGCGCAGGCTCTCGGCGTCGACGACACAGCGGACGAAGAACGCCCACTCGGGCAGGATCTCCTCGGCCTGCTCGGACAACAGCATGCCCTTGACGTGCACCCGGTGGCCGTGGCGGCGCCCGGCCGGCACCGCCTCGGGCAGCACGCAGGCGATGCCCTTGAGGCCCACGGCCGGCAGGTCCAGCTCGATGGTGTCCAGCGGTGTGAACCCGAAGACCTCCTCGCCGTACGCGGCCAGCGCCCGGGAACGGGCCCCGGGCGTGGGGTGCTCGCGGGCCCAGGGCGCGGGTTCCGGGTTGACGGAGACGGCCGGGCCGCGGCTGCCGTCGTCGAAGGTCACCGGGTGGCGCAGCAGGGAGCCGAAGTGGCGGGCCAGGCCGTGCACCCGGGCGGGGGAGGTCCACTCGGTCGCGTCGGCACGCGGGGTCAGGGTGACGGTGGTGCCGGGCCGGGGGCGTGCGGAGGCGGGCAGGGTGCGGACGGTGTAGCTGCCGTCGCCGCGTCCGCGCCATTCGACGGCGGGGGCGTCGGGGGTGCGGGCGGAGCGGCTGAGGACGTGGATCTCGTCCGCGACCAGGAAGCAGGAGAGCAGCCCGATGCCGAACTGGCCGATGAAGTCCCCGCGTTGCTCGGCGATCCGCTCGGCGCGCTTGCTGCTGCGGCCGATGGTGGCGAGGAAGGTGTGCACGTCGTCGGCGGTGAGACCGACGCCGTCGTCCTCGACGCGGACGGTCGAGCCGTCGGCGTACACGCGGATGCCGGGGGTGCCGGGGCCGGCGGCCTCCGGTCCCGGGGCGGGCGCGGTGTGCCCGGCGGGGTCGAGGGCCTGCCGGGCGGGGTCGGGGGCGTACCGGGCGGGGTCGGGGGCGTACCGGGCGGTCAGCGCGTCGACCGCGTTCTGCAGGAGTTCGCGCAGGTAGACGCGGGGGCTGGAGTAGAGGTGGTGGGAGAGGAGGTCGACGAGGCCGCGCAGATCCACCTGGAAGGTGCGGTCGGCGCCGGCCGCGTTCGCGGGGGTGTCGGCCGGGTTCGCGGGGGTGTCGGGCAGAGTCATCGGGCAGTCCGGGGTGGGTGAGGTCTGGGCGGTGGTGTGGACGCGGGCGTACGCGTGTGGCGCGGACGGGTCCGGGGGGCGCGGCCCGGGTTTCTCGGGCGCTGCGGGCCGGTTCTTGGGCGCGCAGCCCGGGTTCGCGGGCGCGGCGGACCCGGTCGTCGGGCGCGCGGAGGGCTCGGGGTGCGGCGGTGGTGTGCTCAGGCGGCGCGGCGGTGGGCGCGGGCGAACTCCTTCTCGGGGTCGCCGAAGAACACCCAGGGCCAGCGGGTGTACGCGCCGTCCAGCGTCCGGAAGACGCGCTGGATCGTGTGCTGCTCACCGGCCAGCCACAGGGCCATGCCGAAAGTGTTGAAGTCGTGCTGCCAGCCCGGCCGCCGTCGGTAGGCCGGGTGGAGGATGCTGTGGTCCGCCGCGTTCCTCAGCTCGGCCCGGATCTCGGGGGTCGCCAGGCAGTCGGCGTCGTCGGACTCGACCCACTCCTCGATGTGCGCCATCGCGATCACCGAGCCGAGGGGGTGCCCCTGCGGGGTGCGGGCGAGCGCCTTGCGGGCGAACGCGAGGGCCTCGCCGGGCTCACCGCCCCAGCGGGGCTGCAGCTGCGACAGCCACTCCAGATGGGTCTCCGGGCAGAGGGTGTCGCGACGCAGGGCGGCCTCGAACCGAGCCTCGTTGACGGCGGTGCCCCGCGATATCCCCCTTCCGGAGGTGAGGAGTTGGCGCCACGGGGTGATCCACCCCGGCTCCAGCTCGGCGGCCTCCAGCAACTGCTCCTCGGCGAGCTCCAGCCGCTCGTGGAAGATCCGCCACTGGTCCCGCGTGACATCCACGGCACGGGCGGAGGTGCGCGCCTCCCAGCCCCAGACGATATGGCGGGCCCCGGATATCAGCAGCGCGGTCGCCCGGTGCTCCTTGTCCTCCGCGACGGGGCGGCCGATCCAGTCCTGGAGGCCGTCGACGGAGACCAGTTCACCGAGGACCCGGTGGTCGCGGCCGAGGTCGAAGGGGGCCAGGGCCTGCTTGAGGGCGGGCCAGTTCCCGGACTCGGCGGCCTCCACGGCAGGGAGGACCCGCCGGTCGCCCAGCGCGCGCAGGACGTACATACCGCTGCGCCGCCGCTCGGACGGGGGAAGGGCGTGCGGATCCGCCGGAGGTCTCTCCCCACCACCACCGAACAACCTGCCGAACATGCCGACCCCTCCCCTGGTCCCGCGCGATCTTCGGGGTGCAGCATATGCGGCACCACCGACACGGTGACCACAGAGTTTTCACCGGTGCGTCACGAGCGGGGAGCGGTCACCCCGACGGGGGCGCGCGGCGCGCGGCCGGTGGCGGGTGGCGGGGCGCGGGGCGGGCGGCCGGTGGCGGGTGGCGGGGCGCGGGGCGGGCG
>NZ_KB897795.1:0-43840 GCF_000377145.1 Streptomyces sp. CNT372
CAGGACGGGCCAGTAGTAGGTGGAGCGGTCGCCCTGGTTGCGGCAGGTGGTGGCGCCGTTGGCGAGGTCGTCGTCGCTGGCGAAGGCGTCGTTGGCCTGGTTGCCGATGTAGTCGTGCATGTGGTGGGCGCCGTTGGCGACGCCGGGGGCGACGATGACGTTGTCGGGGTTGAAGAGGCCGCCTGCGTTGACGCCGCAGTCGGTGGTGAAGGTGCCGCGGGAGGCGCCGCGCTTCTGGCGGGGCTGGGAGACGTTGGGCTGGACGTCCTGGATGTTCACGAAGTCGCCCGCGACGGGGCCGTTGCCGGCCTGCCCGCCGAACCCGCCACCGTCCTGGCCGTCGCCGTTGTCACCGCCCTGGTCACCACCGCCGTTCCGGCCACCGCCCTCCTCAGCGGTGTCGTCGGCCTGCAGGGTGCAGGGGGCCAGCGCCTCCAGGCCCTCGGGGCGCTCCCCGCTCACCCGGCCGATGGCGAGGGCGATCCGGTCGAGGACGGCGACCCGCTTGTCCTTCAGCGGGTTCAGGATCGCGTTGGCGGCGAAGTCCGGGTCCTGGGCGATCTTCTCCCGTTCCGCGGCGAAACGCTGGTACGCCTCGGTGATCTGGGTGTCCAGCGTGGCCAGTTCCCGGTCCACCTCCGGCCGCGCGGCCTGAGGCACCTCCGGCAGTCCGTTCGCCGCCTCCGGGCACTTGATCGTGCTCGCGGCCGGACCGCTGCGCGTCTGCGCCGCGGAGTCCCCGCCGGGCCAGGGGCCCTGCCCCTCACCCGCGGCCGCGTAGGTGTTCACGGCGACCAGCCCGGCTCCGCCCAGGATGAGGGCGATCGACGCGGCGGCCAGCCGGCTGCCCCGCCTCGAACGTCTTCGCACTGCCTGTCCCATGGGAATCCCTTGCTCTCCTGCCCGTCGGGCGCGCGCCCGCGCCCGGCCGACGGCCCGGCGCGCTGCTCCATACGGATGCGGAGCGCGTCGCGTTCAACCCGTCCGTCACATCCGTTTCGCCACCGGACCCGGGCAGGGCCGCCCCAACGGCCCGCGGGCCGCCCCCGGAAGGTTCCGGGAACGGCCCGCGGCCCTGTCGCGCGCGCGATCCGCCCGCGGTGTGTACGCGGTGCGTACGCTGGGATCAGCGGCCCAGCAGCCGCTTGATGCGCTTGCCCTCACGGGACTCGGAGAGCGTCTTCCACACCTTGTCCGAGCTGGTCGACACGTACACTCCCGGCGCGCCCTGCTCGGCACAGCCCTCGCCGTACGACACGACGCCGATCTGGTACGTACGGCCCGAGACCTTGCGGAACAGCGGCCCGCCGCTGTCGCCCTGGCAGGAGTCCTTGCCCTCCACGCCCGCGCAGATGTTGACGGCCCTGTCGTAGCCGCGGTAAGTGGCCCTGCACTCCGGGTGGGACAGCAGGGGCACGTCCACCCCGCGCAGCCGGTCCGGGTAGCGCGGGACCTCCGTGTTCACATTGCCCCAGCCGATGACCGTGGCCTTCGCGCCCGGGCGCAGCAGCGCGTCCGTGCCCTGGGTGGGCAGCTTGACGGCGGCCGTGCCCTTGACGGGCTTGGTCAGTTCGATCAGTGCCAGGTCGTACGCCTCCTTGCCCTTCAGGTACCGCGGGTGCGAGACGATGCTGAGCACGTTGCGCAGCTGACCCTGCTTCTTGCTGGACAGCACCGTGCGGCCGACCGTCACCTCCAGGTCCTTGGCCTTGACCCCGGTCACGCAGTGCGCGGCCGTGAGGATCACGGTGTCGGCTATCAGACTGCCGCCGCAGAACTGGCGCTTGACCGGGTTCTCCTTGCCCTTGGTGAGCAGTGCCGCCATCCACGGATGGGCGCCGGTGGCCTGCTCCTTGCCGCCGATGACGCGGACACCGGGCTTGGCCCGGTCGTCCTTCGGGGCGGCCTGCGCGGTGCCGGCCGTGACCGCGGTCGCCGTGAGGGCGAGAGTCACGGCGGACACGGTGCCCAGCGCCGCGACGCGAACCGTTCCGGACCGGAACGGGGATACCTTCATGGGGGGTTGTCTCCGCTTCTCGTATCGGTTGCCGGTGCCCGCCGCCGGTTCGGCGGGCGGGGACCGGCATCTGCCGTCAAGCCAGACCGCCAAATCCGCTCCGGGGTTCATTCCCCGGCGGTACTTCCCGCAGGCGGAACCGCGCGAGGGCGGGCGAGTTGGGCGGCGGGACCGGGGTACACGCACCGGCACAGCCCACCGCGGGAGTGCATCCCGGAGCACGAGGAGTCCAAGATGTCCCGTCTGATGGCACGGATCAAGGCGTTCAGCCGCAGCCCCCAGGGCCGGCGGACCATCGACGCGGCCCGCCGTGCGGCCGCCGACCCGCGCCGCCGCACCCAGGCCCGCGGCCTGCTGCACCGCCTGCGGGGCCGCCGCCGCTGAGGCACGGGCCGCCCCGCCGGGGGTTAGGGCGGCCCGCCCCCGGGGCACAGTGTGCTGCGTGACGCACCAGGAACCGCACCAGGAACCGCAAGACCAGGAACCGCATCAGGAACCAGACCGGGAACCGCATCGGGAGCGGGGCCGCGAGGACGACGGGCCCGACCGCTCCCACCGCCGCCCCGAGGGCGTCGACGACCGTACGGTGGAGGCCCTCGGTGCCCTGTCCAAGGCGCTGGAGACCACCGAACGGGCCCGCGGCCACCTCTACTCGTTCCACCAGCTGACCGGCACCGCCGACCTGGAGCTGGACCGGGCCGTGGAACTCCTGCGCGCCGCCGGGCACGACCGGTGGGCCGACCGGGTCCAGCGCGAGATCCTGGGCCGCAACGTGATCCCCGGCCGCTGGACCTTCCAGCTTGTCGAGGAGTACAACGCCACCTACTACGAGCCGTTCCGGACGCTCGAACGGGCGGCCCTGGCCGAGCTGGCGGACGGCCGGGACCACCTCTACGAGGCCCGGATGAAGGAGGCCCGCCGCACGCACGGCCACCCCGACCACAGCGCCCGCCCCGGCAGCGGCCCGGACACGCCCGGCAGCCCCGGCGCCGGCTGATCAGCCCCGCCGGCCGCCACACACGCGGCAGCCCCGGCCGGCGCACCGCCTCGCCGGACCTGTCCACGTTGCTGGGCCCGTCCGGCTCCCGCGACCTGTCCACCTCGCCGGACCTCCCCGGCTCAGCGGACCTGCCCGGCCCGTTCGGCCGGCGCCGCACCATCCGCCGCGGGCGCCGGAGCCGGCACCCCGCCGCCGCAGCGGCCCACCGCGACGCGCCACGCCGCCGTGACCGCCTCCCGCGCCCGGGCCGTGGCCGTCCCCAGCTCCCCCGCGCCCGGCGCGGCCCCGCCCGCGGACGCCGGGCCTGCCGGGAACAGGTCCACCGGGCGGCCGACGTGCACATGGAGCCTGGGCCGCCGCAGCGGCGCGGTGAGCGCCCCGGCCAGCTGCTTGCCCGCGCCACCCGAGGTGAGCCGGCGCGCGCCCGCCTGACCCACCGGCACGACCGGCGCGCCGGTGAGCGCCGCGAGGCGGGCGAGACCGCTGCGGAAGTTCTCCGGGGCCCGCTCGCCGGCGCCCCGCCGGCGGGGGAGGCCCCCTTCGGGGTAGAGAAGCACCGTCCGGCCCTGCTCCAGCGCGGCCGCAGCCAGCCCGAGCGCCTCTGCGGCCCGGCTGCCGCCCCGGTACACCGGGATGTGCCCCTCGCGCCGCAGCGCGGGACCGAGCACCGGCACCCGCCACAGCCCCGCGGCCGCCAGCACCACCGGCTCGGCGCCGAGCCGCCGCAGCGCGGCGACGACCACGGCCGGGTCCGCCAGGGCCGTGTGGTTCGCGGCGAGAATGCTGCCGGGTGCGACCTCCCGCCCGCCGTCCCAGGTCACGGAGAGTTCGCCCGAGGCACGGACGAGGACATCGGCGAGGCGGCTGAGGGCGGACACGGGCGTCTCCTGGCGGTGTGCGGCGACGGCGGCCGGTGACCGCGGTCGGTGTGGGGTGACGGTGAGGGTCGGTGTCGGTGGAGCTCGGAGTTGGTGAAGTGCCGCCATCCTCGGCCCGTTTGCACCGCGCCCGCCTGAGCACCCCGACTCACCCGGCCCGCGCCGCCGTACTCACCCGCCCTGCGCCCGGACCGGTCCGCACCTGCGCACGCGCGCGGTGCGCGCACCGGCCGCCGCCGCCCCGGCGGCCCTCGCACCTGCCCGGACATGACAGCATCGGGGCATGGTGCAACGGATGATCGCCGCGTGCGACGGCGCGTCGAAGGGAAATCCCGGGCCCGCCGCCTGGGCGTGGGTGGTCGCCGGCGCGGACGGACGCGTCGCGACCTGGCAGGCGGGCCCGCTGGGACGCGCGACCAACAACGTGGCCGAACTGACCGCGCTGCGCGAACTCCTGGAGTCGGTCGAGGAGACCGAACCGCTGGAGGTCCGCATGGACTCCCAGTACGCGATGAAGGCCGTCACCACCTGGCTCCCCGGCTGGCGCCGCAGGGGCTGGAAGACGGCCTCCGGCTCGCCCGTCGCCAACCGCGATCTGGTGGTGGCGATCGACGGCCTCCTCGCCGGACGCGATGTGCGGTTCGTCTACACGCCCGCCCACCAGGTCGACGGCGACCCGCTGAACGCCGCCGCGGACGCCGCGGCCAGTGCCGCCGCCCGGACCCAGGAGGCGGCCGGTTCCGACCGGGGCTCCGTACTGCCCCCGCCCGAGGCGCCCACCCGGTCCGGTCCCGCCCGCGGCGGCACCGGCGGCACGGCAGGCACCCGCCGCCCCGGCGGCGGGACACCGCGTGCCCGCTCCGGCAAGGGGACTTCCCCAGGAGCCTCGGTGAAGGCGAAGTTCCCCGGCCGCTGCCGCTGCGGCCGCCCCTACGCGCAGGGCGAGACGATCACCAGGAACACCGACGGCTGGGGCCACCCCGCCTGCGCCGGCGCACCCGCCGGAAGCTGAGCCGGAGCCGGGCGGGAAGGCCGCCCGGCCCGCGCCCTTAGGGTGATCCCCATGTCTGCCGTGCTCAGCTCCACCAGGACCCGTGCCGCGCTCCGCTCGTCGGCGCGCACTTCCGTCCAGTTGCTCGCCGTCCTCGTGATGACCTGGGTGACCCTGTGGGTCCTCGGCCGGATGTGGCCGGTCGTCTGGCCGCTCATAGTGGGCCTGTTCCTCACCACCCTGACCTGGCCCGCCGCCCGCTTCCTGCGCCGCCGCGGCTGGCGTCCCGCCCTGGCCGCCACCGTGGTCACCACGGGCTTCCTGCTCCTCGTCGGCGGGATCGCGGCCATCATCGCCGTGCCCGTCGCCTCCCAGTCCGGTGAGCTGGCCGACGGCGTCGCCGAGGGCGTGCAGCGGCTGCGGGACTGGGCGGCGGGCCCGCCGCTGAACATCGGCGAGGACCAGATCTCCGGTGCCTTCGACTCCGCGACCGCCCGCATCCAGGACAGCCTCGGCAGCATGGTCACCGCCGTCGTCACCGGCGTCGGCACCGTGGTCAACGGGGTCGTCACCGCCGTCCTCGCCCTCTTCCTGATGTTCTTCTTCCTCAAGGACGGGCCCCGGTTCCTGCCCTGGCTGACCCGCCAGCTCCCCGGCCGGATGGCCGTCCATGTGCCGGCCGTCGCGGAACGCGGCTGGGAGACCCTCGGCTCGTTCGTCCGCTCCCAGGCCTTCGTCGGACTCCTCGACGCCGTCTTCATCGGCCTCGGCCTCTGGATCCTGGACGTCCCCCTGGTGCTGCCGCTCGCCGTGCTGACCTTCGTCTCCGCGTTCGTGCCCATCGTCGGCGCCCTGTTCGCCGGCTTCGTGGCCGTGCTCATCGCCCTGGTGTCGAACGGGCTCACGGACGCGCTGATCGTGCTGGCCCTCATCATCGTGGTCCAGCAGCTGGAGGGGAACATCTTCCAGCCGATGATCCAGAGCCGCGGCCTCGGGCTCCACGCGGCCGTGGTCCTGCTCGCCGTGACCCTGGGCGGCAGCCTCGCCGGTGTCGTGGGCAGTCTCCTCGCGGTGCCCGCCGCCGCCCTGATCGCGGTCGCCTGGAACTACACCCGCGAGCAGCTCAGCGACCCGCCGGCCCTGGAACCGTCCCCCGGCCCGGACGGCGAACCCGGCTCCGAGCCGGACCCCGCACCGGGCCCGGGGGCCGCCGTCCCCGCGTGACCGGCCCCGTACGGGCGATCCGCCGCCGGAGACTGGGTACAGGAACGGCATGGACCATGTGCCCTGGCTTCTCGTGGCCGCCGCCCTGCTCGCCCTCCTGGCGGCGGTCTACGCGGCCGTCCTCCTCGTCCGGGTCTTCCGCGCCCGCAGGCTGCTCCTCGACGCGGGCGTCCCGCTGCAGAGCAAGGCCCTGTTCTGGGCCGCCGTCGTCTACACGATCTCGCCGGTCGACCTGATCCCGGACCCGGTCTACCTCGACGACATCGGCGTCCTGCTGCTCGCCCTGCGCGCCCTCCACTCCGCGGCCGCGTCCGCGGACAGGACGGGCCGGGGCAGCCCGCCCTGACGCGGCGCTGCCCCGGCCGGACCGGCGACCGGTGACCGGCTCAGCCCATCGCCCGGTCGAGGTTGACCGCCGCGCTGATCAGCGCCAGATGGGTGAACGCCTGCGGGAAGTTGCCCAGTTGCTCACCCGTGACACCGATCTGCTCCGCGTACTGGCCGACATGGTTGGCATAGGTGAACGTCTTCTCCAGGGCGAGCCGGGCGTCCTCGATCCGCCCGGTGCGGGTCAGCGCCTCCACCCACCAGAAGGAACAGATGGAGAAGGTCCCCTCGGTGCCGTCCAGGCCGTCCCCGGAGACGGACGCGTCGTAGCGGAACACCAGGGAGTCGGTCACCAGGCCCCGGCCGATCGCGCGCATCGTCGAACGGAACCGCTCCTCCTGCGGAGAGCAGAACTTCACCATCGGCATCACCAGCAGCGAGGCGTCGCGGATCTCCGGCGGCTGTTCGCCGGGCGCGTCCGAGAGGCGCTGCACAAAGCTGCCGAGCCGCTCGTTCCAGCCCTCCGTCATCACCTGCCGGTAGATGTCGTCGCGCACCGACGTCCAGCGGGCCAGATCGCCCGGCAGACCCCGCTGGCGCGCCATCCGGACCATCCGCTCGACCGCGACCCAGCACATCACCCGCGAGTAGGTGTGGCGTCTGCGCCCCGCGCGGGTCTCCCAGATCGACTCGTCCGTCCGGTCCCAGTTGCCGAGCAGCCACTCCAGCACGCCCGACAGGTCCGACCAGGTGTCCCAGGTGATGCCGTCGCCGTACTTGTTGAACAGATAGACGGAGTCCACGAGTTCGCCGTAGACGTCCAGCTGGAGCTGGCCGGCGGCGGAGTTGCCGATGCGCACGGGGGAGGAGCCGCAGTAGCCCTCCAGATGGCGCAGCTCCTCCTCGGGGAGGTCCGCGTGGCCGTCGATCGAGTACAGCACCCGCAGCGGCCCGGTGCCCCGGTCGCCCCCGCCGCTGGTGCCGTCGTCGTCGCTGCCGCCGTCACTGTGGCGCACGCAGCGGGCGAGCCAGCCGACGAACGCCGCGGCCTCCTCCGTGAACCCGAGGCGCAGCAGCGCGTAGAGGGAGAAGGCCGCGTCCCGGATCCAGACGTAGCGGTAGTCCCAGTTGCGGCTGCCGCCCAGCTCCTCGGGGAGGCCGACGGTGGGCGCGGCGACGATCGCGCCGGTGGGCTCGTGGGTCAGCAGCTTCAGGGTGAGCGCCGAGCGGTGCACCGTCTCGCGCCACCGGCCGGTGTACGAGGACCGGCCGAGCCATTTCCGCCAGAACGACACGGTGGACCGGAAGAGCTGCTCGGCGGCCTCCGCCGACAGCTCCTCGCCCGGGCAGCCGCTGCCCGGTTCACGGGTCTCCAGCACGAACAGCGCGCTCTCGCCCTCCGTGAGCAGGAACTCCGCCCCCGCGTCGATCCCCTCCGCCCCGGTCCGCTCCAGCGGGACGCCGCTGTGCACACTGACCACCAGCCGGTCGGTCAGGAACTCGGCGACGTGCTCGCGCAGGCTCAGCTCGTGGCGGGCACGCCCGTAGTCCATGCGCGGGGCGACGACCGTCCGCATCCGCATCCGGCCGCGGACGGCGACCACCCGGCGCACCAGCCGCTGCCGGTGCCCCGGGTCGTGCGGGCGCAGCACCGGCATGAAGTCCTGCACTTCCACGATGCCGTCGGCGGTCAGCATCCGGGTGATGAGGATGTTGGTGTCCGGGAAGTAGAACTGCTGGCGGGACGCGGTCCGGCAGAGCGGTTCCAGATGCCAGCAGCCGCCCTTCTCCGCGTCCAGGAGGGAGCCGAAGACGCTCGGAGAGTCGAAGCGCGGGGCGCAGAACCAGTCGACGCGCCCGTCGGTGCCGACGAGGGCGGCGGTGCGCAGATCGCCGATGAGGCCGTGCTCGGCGATCGGCAGATAGCGCGGCGGCGCCTCCCGGTCCGGCCCGGCGCCGCCCCGGGGACGGGTGCGGTCGTCGTCGCGCGCGTCGGATGCCATGAAGTCGCCCACTCTCGTACCGGTCCGGCGCGGTCATCGTGTGCGGGCCCGCGCCGCCCGCCAACACGCCTCGCCGGGATTCCCCCGTACGCCGCAACGCGGGGCCGGGCACCGGTGCCGTACGCCCGGCCCGGCCGTGGGGACGTGAACGCCGTGGGGACGACGTGAACTCCGTGGGCACGGGACGGGCCGTCGGCACGGCAGCGCCTGTGGGCACGGGACGGCCCGTGGGCACGGGGCGGGCCGTGGGGCCCGGCACGGGTGTGCCGGGCCCCACGGCCCCGGTGGGCGCGCCCCTCAGGCGCGGACGATGTTCTCCGCCTGCGGGCCCTTGGGGCCCTGGGACACGTCGAAGGTGACGGTCTCTCCCTCGGCCAGCTCGCGGTAGCCGTTCCCGGAGATGTTGCTGTAGTGCGCGAAGACGTCCGGACCGCCGTCCTGGGCGATGAATCCGTAGCCCTTCTCGGCGTTGAACCACTTCACGGTGCCGCTGGCCATGGTGCTGTTCCTTCGTTCTTGCCGGGGTGCCCGGCAGGGGATGCGATACGGGCCGGTGCCACGTGGCCCGGCACACGGTCTACCCGCTTTTCGTCCGGCTCTCACACCCCGGACACCGGCCTGAAGGGTGAACCCGAAGGCCCCACGGGTGAACTCAGCGGCCCGCGGGCGACGCCATGGCCGCCAGCGCCGTGCGCCAGTCCTCACCCGGCCGGGGGCGCAGCTCCGGCGCGAGCCGGTCGGCCCGGTAGCGCCAGGGGTGGTCCAGGTCCCGGGGCACGTCGTCGGCCTCGACGACCCCGCCCCCGGTGCCCAGCAGGTCCGTCAGCCCGGTCGCGAAGTCGAGCCAGGACACATGCCCCCCGACCGCGTTGGCCACCCCGTGCACCGGGGCTTCCAGGCAGGACACCACGGACCGGGCCAGGGCGGCCGCGTGCACCCACGGCGCCCCGTACCAGGACCGGCCGCCCGCACCCGCACGCGGCACCGCCACCGGCTTCCCCTCCGCCGCCGCCTGGTACAGCGACCCGGTCGCCCCCCAGCGCAGCTGCTCCCGGAACCGGTCGTGGGGGCCCCACACCAGCGGGGAGCGGACCGCGCTCGCCCCGCCCCGCCCGCCGGCACCGGCCGCGCGCAGTAGCACCGCCTCGCACTCCCGCTTCGCCCGCCCGTACGGGCTCAGCGGCTCCACCGACGGGTCCTCCTCCCCGACCTCCGCGCCCGCCGGACGCCCGTACGCGTCCGTGCTGCTGACGAAGACGAACGGCCCCCGCCGCCACGCCCCGGCCATGGCCTCCACCGCCGCCCGGTCCACCTCGTGACGGGTGAAGGTGCACGCCGCGTGGACGACCGCGTCCGCGTCCCGCACCGCCGCCCGCAGCCCGTCGAGATCGGCGAGGTCGCCCTCCACGACGTCCACGCCCTCCGCGCCGGCCAGATGCGCCGACTCCGGCCGGGCCAGCGCCAGCACCGGGCGGCCCCGCGCCACCAGCTCGCGCACCACGAACGCACCCACCCCGCCGGTCGCGCCGGTGACCAGCACCGTGCCCTCACGGGAGCGCCGCGCCCGGCCCGCAGCCGGGGACGCCTTCGCCGCCGCCCGCTCCGCCTCCCGGGCGTCCAGCAGGGCGGTGATCGCCCGGGGTGTGCGCGCCTGGAGGATGTCCAGACCGGTCAGCGGCAGCCGCACCGCCGCCCGCAGCCGCTCGGCCAGCTGCACCGCGATCAGTGAGTGGCCCCCGAGCGCGAAGAAGTCGTCGTCCGGACCCGGCACACGCCCCAGCAGCTCACGAAAACCCCCGGTCACCGCTTCGGCCCGCGGCCCCTCGGGAGCCGGCGCGGCCGGCAGGCCCGGCAGCGCGGACACCACGGGGGAGCCGTCTTCCGTACGCGGCAGCGCGTCCAGCAGCGTCACCGCCGCGGGCACCTGCGCGGCCGGCACCCGGCCGCGCAGGTAGGACCGCAGCTCGGCGGGCGGGGGACCGGACACACCCCGCGGCACCGCGTACCCCAGCAGCGGCCCGCCCTCGGGCGCGACCACGGCCGCGTCCGCGAGCCCCGGGTGCGACCGCAGCGCCGCCTCCGCCGGATGCACCTCCCGGCCGCCCGAAGGCGTCGCGTCCGGCAGCCGGGACAGCGGCAGCGAGGGATCGGCCGCCACCGCCGCCAGCAGCGCGGCGTGCGCCTCGGCCAGGGCGGTGCCCGTCTCCTCGTCCAGCGCCGCACCCGCGTGCTGCACCAGCGCGGCGGGCCGGGCCGTGTCCAGCAGACCGAACGACAGGTCGAACTTGGCCGCACCCGCCGGGACATCCACGTACTCCCCGGTGGTGCCCGGCAGCCGCAGGGCGGCCGGCTCGCCGAGGACGTCGGCCGTCACCCGGACCAGCGCCGTCCCGTCCGCGCCCCGGGCGGCCGCCCCCAGCCGCTCCAGAACCAGGTCGAACGGGACCTCGCCGTGCTCCTGGGCCGCCAGCTGGGCGTCCCGGACCCGGTCCAGCAGGACGCCGAACGCCGGATCACCCGAAAGGTCCACCCGCACGGGCAGGGTGTTGACGCACAGTCCGACCAGCCCGCGCATCGCGCTGCCCCGGCGGTGTGTGCCCGCCACACCGATCACGAGGTCGTCGGCGCCGGTCAGCCGGTGCAGCGAGGCGAACGCGGCCGCCAGGGCGACCGTGAACGGGGTGCAGCGGTGCCGGGTGCCCAGCTCCCGCAGAGCGGCGGGCAGTTCCGGCGGCAGCGAGCGGGTGAGGGTCACGTTCCCGTCCGACCCCTCACCGGCCGGACGCGGCAGGGGCACGGGCGCCGCACCGGTCAGCCGGTCCGCCCAGTGCCGCAGTCCCTCCTCGAAGCCGCCCAGACCGGCGTGCTCCCGCCGCGCGTGGTCCGCGTACTGCGGCGGCTCCGCCGGCAGCCCCGCCTCACCCCCGCCCACGGCCGCCGCGTACAGGGCGGCCAGCTCCGCCGCCACCGTCTCCAGGGACCCGCCGTCGACCGTGATGTGATGGAAGGTCACCAGCACGGTGTGGTCCCGCTCGCCGTGCCGCAGCACCAGCAGCCGGGGCAGCGCCCCCGCCGCCAGGTCGAACGGCCGCCCCGCCTCCTCGGCCAGCAGGGCCGGAGCCTCCCGCGCATCGCAGGACCGGACCACCGGCGCGATCCGGCCCGGCGCCGGCAGGACCTCCTGGAACGGCTCCCCGTCCTCCTGCCCGAACCGCGTCCGCAACGCCCCGTGCCGTCCGACCAGCACGCCCAGCGCCGTGCCCAGCGCCTCCGGATCCAGCTCGCCCCGGACCCGGGTCGCGAACGGGACGCTGTAGGAGTCGCCGGCCCCGCCGAGCCGGTCCAGCAGCCACATCCGGCGCTGGGCCCGGGACAGCGGAGCCCTCTGGTTCTCCGCGCTCTCCCGGCGCGGGGACGCCCCGGGCGCAGGGCGGCCCGGGGCACGGGCGCGGGCCCGGCGCAGCAGCTCCTCCTGGAGGGCCTGCGCCGAAGGGGTGGTGTCAGCGGCCATGGGTCGTCGCCTCCGCGGTCTCGGGGTGCAGATCGGTGTGCGCGGCGAGCAGGGCGCGCTCGACCAGGGCGGCATGGGCGGCCACGGTCGGTTCGGCGAAGAAGTCGGCGAGAGCCACCTCCACCCCCAGCTCCTCGCGCAGGTCGTCGGTGACCACCAGCGCCAGCAGCGAATGCCCGCCCAGGGCGAGGAAGTCGGCGTCCGCGCGGGTCACCTCGGAGCCGAGTGCCCGCCCCCACACCTCGGCCACCGCCTGCTGGAGCGGCGTGAGCGGCTCCGCCGGGGCACCGTCCCCGCCGCCCGGCAGCAGTTCACCCAGCCGGCGGCGGTCCACCTTGCCCGAGGTGGTGAGCGGCAGCCGCTCCACCACCGTCAGTTCGTCCGGCACCAGATGCGCCGGCAGCGTGAGCGCCAGCCGCTCCCGCAGCGCCTGGCCGCGCGGAACGGGACCGGGCGCGGCGACCACGTACCCCACCAGGCGCACATCACCCGGACCGGGCCGGTGCACGGTCACCGCCGCGTCGTCCACCCCGTCCAGCCCGCGCAGCGCGTGCTCCACCTCGCCCGGCTCGATGCGGTGGCCCCGCACCTTGACCTGGTCGTCGGTGCGGCCGTGGAAGTGCAGCAGCCCGTCCCTGCCGAGGGACACCACATCACCCGTGCGGTACAGCCGCCCCGCGCCCGGCCGTTCGGCGAACCGTTCGGCGGTCAGCTCCGGACGGCCCACGTACCCGTGCGCCAGCCGGCTCCCGCCGATCCACAGCTCACCGCGCTCCCCGTCCGCCACGGGCCGGCCCTCGGCGTCCAGGACGTGCGGCACCGCGCCCGCGACCGGACGGCCGATCGGCACCTGGCCGTCGCAGTCCGCGTCGGTCACCCGGTGGGCGGTCGCGAAGGTCGTCGCCTCCGTCGGGCCGTAGCCGTTGACCAGCTCCAGCCAGGGGAACGCCCGCAGCACCTCCCGCGCGGGCTGCGCCGCCAGCGCCTCCCCGCCCACGACGACACTCCGCAGCACCGAGAACACCCGGGAACGGCGCGCCGCGAGCTGGTGGAACAGGGCCGTGGTGAAGAAGGCGACGGTCACACCGTGCCGCTCCACATGCCGTGCCAGGTCCTCGAAGGAGGGCCGCTCCACCGTGCACACCACCACGGCCGCCCCGTTGGCCAGCGCGCCCCACACCTCGAAGGTGGACGCGTCGAAGGTCGCGGGGGAGTGGAACAGCACCCGGTCCCGGGCGGTCACCGTGACGTACTCCGGGTCCGTGAGCAGTTCCGCGATCGCCCGGTGCGGCACGGCCACACCCTTCGGACGGCCCGTGGATCCGGAGGTGAACATCACGAACGCGGTCGCGTCGGGGGAGAGTTCCGCCGCGGGCGTCTCCATCCCCGCGAGCGGTTCGTGCCGGGGCAGGGACAGTGCCGGGCCGTCCGGGCCGGCCGACTCCAGCAGCTTGGCGTCGCCGACGGTGAGCCGGACGCCCGCGTCGGCGGCCATCGCCCCGGTCCGCGGCCGCGGATGCGCCGGGTCCAGGGGCACGCACACCGCGCCCGCCCACCACAGGGCGAGCTGGGCGACGACCGCACCCGAGCAGCGGGGCATCAGCAGCCCGACCGGATCCCCAGGGGCGACACCGTGCTCCCGCAGATGACCGGCGAGGGTGCTCGCGGCGGAGACCAGCTGGGCGTAGGTGAGGGTGGTGTCGCCGTCGACGACGGCCAGGGCGTGCGGGGTGCGCGCGGCGTGCCGGGCCACCAGGCCGGGCAGCGTACGCGACGGCATGCCCCCGTCCGGCCCGGAGGCGGGCGCGGAGGCCGGGCGGGCGGGTGCGGGACGCGGGTCGAGGACGGTCATCTCAGGTCCCTTCCGTTCGGCGGGCGGTGGTACGGCGTTCGTCGACGAGGGCGGCCACGGCCCGGAGGTCCGGCCGGCGCAGCAGCTCCGGGGCGCGCAGCCGCACCCCGGCCTCCCGCCGGATCACGGCCAGCAGCCGGGCGGCGGCCAGCGAGGTGCCGCCCGCGGAGGTGAAGTCGTCGTCCAACCCGGCCTCCGGCAGGCCGAGTTCACCGTGCACGGCGGCGAGCACCAGCCGCTCGCCGAAGGTGGCCCCTTCGGCGGGAGTGGCCGGACGGTCCCCCGCGGGCGCCTCCGACCGCCGGGCCAGCTCGGCCCGGTCGACCTTCCCGTTGGCGTCCAGCGGGAACGCGTCCACGATCCGCACGGCGGCGGGCACCGCCTGCTCCGGCAGCCACGCCCGCACGGCGGCGAGCAGCGCGTCCCCGGCCGGCCGCGCGCCCGGCGCGGGCCGGACATGGGCGACCAGCCGGGTGCGTCCCTCGGGGGTCCGGGACGCGGTGACGACGGCGCCCCCGACACCCGCGTCCTGCTCGAACGCGGCCTCCACCTCGGCCGGTTCGATCCGCACCCCGCCGACCTTCACCTGGTCGTCCAGCCTGCCGAAAAACTCCAGCACCCCGTCGCCGCGCATCCGGACCCGGTCACCGGTGCGGTAGAGACGGTCCACACCGGGGACGGCGGACACGGGCGCCCCGGGGGAGCCCGGGGCCTCGGCGTCCGGGGCCGCGGCGGTGTCCGTGGTGTTTGACGGGCGGGCACCGCCGCGCGGGGCGGTGCCCGCCGAAGGTGCCGCGGCGGTCTCCGCGCCCGTGCCGTTCGGCGTCCCGGCCGCCGCACCGCCGTACGGGCCGGTGACCGCTGGGGACGCCTCGCCGCCCGGGCCCGGGGTGGCCGGGGCCTCGTCACCTGCGGGCACGCCCGGGGCCGGTGTGGGGGCGGGCTCCCGCGGGGGCGGGGCCGTGAAGCGGCGGGCCGTCAGCTCGGGGTCCACGTAACCCAGCGCCAGGAGCGCGCCGCCGATGCGCAGTTCGCCCTCCTCGCCGACCGCCACGGGACGCCCGTCCGGGCCGGTGACGGCGACCGTCGCGCCCGGCACCGGGCGGCCGATCGGCGGCGCGGACGACAGGTCCGCGGGCCGGTCGCCCGGCCGCATCGTGTGCACGGTGGTCACCACCGTCGCCTCGGCCGGCCCGTACGCGTTGTGCACGGTCGCGGTCACGTCCGCGCCGGGGTGGCGCCGCATCCGGTCGCCGCCGACGACCAGGTGACGCAGCACCAGGTCCGCCGGCCAGGGCCCCTCCAGCAGCGGTTCCGCCATCGGCGTGGCCGCGACGGACACGGTCACGGCCGCGTCCCGCCACCACTGTGCGAGGACCGCCGGGTCCCAGCGCACCTCGTCCGGCGCGGGCACCAGGGCCGCACCGGAGGTCAGAGCGGCCCACAGCTCCATCACATGCGGATCGAACGCCACCCCGATCAGCAGGGACTGGCGGTCTCCGGGGGCCAGCCCGGTCTCGTCCCGGTACCATTCCAGCAGCCCCGCGAGGGACCGCTCGCCGACCGCCACGGCCTTGGGCCGGCCGGTCGAACCCGAGGTCAGCACGGCGTAGAACGCGCCGGCCGGCGCCCGGCGAGCCCCCGGCGCCCGCTCCTCGGCGAACGCGGCCACGACCGTGGCCACGGCGTTGGCGCCCCGGTCCGGCAGCGGCAGCTTCACCTGCTCGCCGTCCCGGTACGCAGGCGGCAGCCCGCCCGGGTCGCCGATGAGGCAGACGACGTCGAGGTCCTCGGCGACCGCCTCGGTGCGGCGCGCGCCGGGACGGGGGCCGAGCGGCAGATACACCGCGCCCAGACGGGCGAGGGCGACGGCGGCGACGACGAGGGCCGCGGACCGGTCGAGGCAGACGCCCACCAGGTCCCCCGGGCGCACCCGCCCGCGCAGGACGGCCGCGGTCTCGTCGGCCGCCGCGGATATCTCCTCGTACGTCCAGTGGTGCGCGCCGTCGGTGACGGCCGGGCCGTGCGGAGCGGTGCGCGCCCACTCCTCGAAGCGGGCGAGGACGGCCTGCGCAGCGCCGCCCCCGGGCCCGTGGGCCACGGCGGGGCTGCCGCCCCCGGCGGTCGCGGCCTTCGGTGCGGTGGTGTCGTTCATCGGGACTCCGTCGAAGTGGTCGGGGCGGCGGGGGCGGCGGCCGAGAGGGCGCCGGCCTGGTCGGTGAGGACCGGGTGCTGGAACAGCACCCGCAACGGCGGCCGGTGGCCGAGGTGCGGCTCCAGCCAGGCGGCCAGCTGCGCGGCGAGCAGTGAGTGCCCGCCGGCATGGAAGAAGTGCGAGCCGGTGTCGAAGCGGTCGTGGCCCAGCACCGTGCGCCAGCCCTCGGCGAGCAGCGCCGTCATCGGGTCCGCCGCCGTCGCGTCGCCGCGCGCCTGCGTGCCGGAGCCGTCCGGCTCCTTCTCCTGGGCGGGCTCCAGGCCGGCGGCCGCCCGGGTGAGCGCCGCCCGGTCCGGCTTGCCGCCCGACAGCGTCGGCATCGCGGCCAGCCGCGCCCACTGCGCCGGTACGAGCGCGGCCGGCAGCCGCCGGCTCAACTCCGCGTGCAGCGCCCGCTCGTCCCACTCCGCCCCGCCGTCACCGGCCTCCAGGAAGCCGACCAGGCGCGGACCGCCCGGTGCCTCGCGGTCCAGCACCACCGCGCAGGACCGGCCGCCGAGCGCGGCGGAGGCGGCCGCCTCCACCTCCTCCAGCTCGATGCGGTGGCCCCGCAGCTTCACCTGGTGGTCGCGGCGGCCGAGGAAGTACAGCTCCCCGTCGAGACCCCGGTAGCCCAGGTCACCGGTGAGGTAGACGCGCTCCCCGCCGAGCGCGTCGAGGGCGACGAACCGTGCCGCCGTCGTCTCCGGGTGGCCGTGGTAGCCCTCGGCCAGCCCCGCGCCCGCGACGGCCAGTTCGCCCACCGCCCCGTCCGGCAGCGGCCGCAGGCCCGCGTCCAGGACGTGGACGCGCTCCCCGGGCAGCTCGGTGCCGAGCGGCACCTCCGCCGCGTCCCGCAGACTCTCCGCGGTGATCTCGTGGACCGTGCTGCTGACCGCGGCCTCGGTGACGCCGTAGACATTGAGCAGCCGCGCGTCCGTCTCCGCGCGGAAGGCCCGCATCACGTCCGCCGGGAGCCGCTCGCCGCCCAGGGCCAGCAGCCGGGGCGCCCAGCGGCCCTCGCGGAGCGCGGGCACCAGGTCCTCACGGACCGCCAGGAAGTAGCTGGTCGGCAGGTTGGCGACGGTGATCCGCGCCGAGGCGAGCAGCCCGGCCAGCTCCGTGCCGGTCGGCACGTCGGTGTCCGGGACCACCAGGCAGGCCCCGGCGTGCAGCGACGGAAGGACTTCCTCCAGGGCCACGTCGAAGGACGGCTGAGCGAAGAGCAGCACCCGGTCGCCCGGGACCAGGCCGAACCGCACGGCGGTGCCGGTCAGATGGTTCTCCAGCGCGGCCCGGCCGACCGCGACGGGCTTGGGCGTACCGGTGGAGCCGGAGGTGTGGATGACGTACACCGCCCCGGGGACCTCCTCGGCCCGGCGGGCGGCGGGCAGACGCGGGGCGTCGGTGTCGGCGGTGGGCAGGCCCTCCGGGACGGCCACCGAGGTGCCGGGCGCGGTGAGGACGAGCGCGGGGGAGAGGCGGGTCAGCAGCAGCTCCAGCCGGGCCGGCGGATCGGACGGAGAGAGCGGGCAGTACACCGCGCCGGTGCGCAGGCAGGCGAGCAGTGCGACCACCGACTCGGCGCCGCGCGGCAGCACACAGGCGACCGGCTGCCCGGCCGTCACCCCGGCGGCGCGCAGCCGCTCGGCGAGACCGGTGACCCGTGCGTCCAGGTCCCCGTAGGTGACGCGCCGGGCGCCGATCAGCAGCGCGGGCCGGTCGGGGTCGTGCGCGGTGACCGGGTCCAGAAGGTCCCGTCCGGCGCCGTCCGTCGCGGAACCGGCTCCCGTCGCGGAACCGGCTCCCGTCGCGGAACCGGTGTCCGGGACGGAACCGGTCTCCGGGGCGATGGCGGTGGCAGCGGGCGCCGGGGGAGCGGGCGGCGGCGCGAGGCTCGCGAGGGGCGTGGCGGGCGCGTCCAGATAGGCGCGCAGCAGGCCCGCGAGGCGTTCCGCCAGCAGGGTGGCCACCGGCTCGCCGAACCGGTCGGCGTCGTAGTCCCAGACGAGGGTCATCCCGGCGGCTCCGTGCCGGACACTCACACCCCGCCGGTCGTCCGGCAGCAGCACCACATCGAGGTCGAAACGGGTGGTGCCGGTGTTGAAACCCTCGAACAGGGTGACGTCCAGACCCGGCACGTCGATCTCCGGCAGCACGGCGTCATGGGCGCTGAACATGACGGCGAAGAGCGGGTTGTCCGCACCCGAGGTGTGCAGCCCGAGGGCCCGGGTCAGCTCCTGGACGGGCGTCTCCTGGTGCGGCAGCGCCCGGATCAGGGTGTCGGTGACCTCCTCCGTCGCCTCCACGGCCGGGGCCGCCGGGTCCAGATCGAGCGCCAGCGGGATGGTGTTCACGAACATCCCGACGGCGTCCTCGAAGCCCCGCGGCCGGTTGCCGACCGCCGTGCCCACCACCATCCGGGACCGACCGCTGTGCCGGCGCAGCAACTCCGCGAAGAGCCCCAGCAGGACGGCGAACGGGGTGAGGCCCCGCTCGCGGGAGTGCTCGCGCAGCCGATCCGCGAGGTCCGCGCCGATCGACTGGCGCAACTGGCCGCCGTGGTGCCGGCGCGCGGCACCCGGCCGGGCCAGTCCGGGCAGCGGCAGATCGCGGGGGACGTCCGCCAGTTCGGCCTTCCAGAACGCCAGGCTCTCGTCCACGCCCGGGTCCGCGCCCGTGTCCGTGGCCGCGCCCGTGTCCGCGCTCGCGTCCGCCGCCCCGGCCGCCGCGCGCCGGCGCCGCTCCGTACGGGCCGCCGCCTGGGCACGCACATGGTCGGCGTAGGAGGGGGCGGGAGGCAGTGTGACGGGCTCGCCCAGGACATGGGCGCGGTAGACCGAGAACACGTCCTTGAGCAGGATCGCGAAGGAGTGCCCGTCGTGGATCAGATGGTGCTCGACGTGGATGAGCCGGTGCCGGTCCGCGGCGAGCCGTACCAGGGTCCAGCGCAGCAGCGGCGCCTCCTCGGTGTCGAGGGGGGTCTCCGCCTCGGTGCGCAGCAGGTCGCGGAAGGCGGCCTCCGGGTCGGCCTCGCCGCTCAGGTCCACCGTGCGCAGCCGCGGGGCGCAGGCGTCGGCGACGCGCTGGCCGGGCATCCCGCCCGGCACCGGGACCAGTTCGAGGCGCAGCCCGGGGTGCCGGTCGAGGGTGGCGGCGAGACCGCGGCGCAGCGCCTCGGCGTCGAGGGAGCCCCACAGATCGAGCGAGGCGGTGAAGTTGTAGGCGCGGCTGCCGGGCTGTACCTGCTCGTGCAGCCAGACGATCTCCTGCGAGGAGGAGAGCGGAAGCATGGGCGATCCCTGAGGGTTGTCGGGTCGGATCTGGGCTGTGTCCGGGCACGGTCGCGGCCGGACGGGCCGGGCCGGATCCGCGGGTCGCGCGGTCCTGCCAGGCGGGCACCCCGGCTGGTCGGCCGGGGGCGTGGTCTGAGGGGGGTGGACGGTGGTCCGGGGGCGAGCGGGTGACAGGGGGCGGGGTGGGGGCGCGGGGCCGTGTGGTGGGGTGCTGTGTGGCCCGGGCCTGTGTGGCGGGGCCATATGTGGCCGGGGCCTGTGTGGCGCGCGTCTGTGCGGCGGGGACCTGTGTGGTCCGGGCACACGTGGTGCGGACATATGTCGGCCGGGGAGCTGTGCCGGGAGGCAACGCAGGGCGCGCGCACGTCCGCGCGACCACATGGCTCCCGCCCACACATGCGGCGCACCCACACACGACGAGGAACCATGGCCCCGCCCTGCCCCGCCCCGTATTCCGCTTCAGGCAGCCGCCGCCCCCGCCGCGCGCAGCGCGCCCGCGAGGGCGTCGAAGCCCCCCGTGGCGGCGTCGTCGGCCAGGACCGCGCGGTCCCAGACCATCCGCACATGGAGGTCCGCCCCCTGGGTGACCGAGACGGCGAACGGCCCGCGCACCGGGCGTCCGTCGATGTGGACCTCCCGGCCGGTCACCCCGCCGAGGACGAGCGGGGGACGGCCGCGTGTGTCGTCCACGGTCAGCAGCCCGTCGAGCCGACCGGTCCAGCCCGAGCCCGCGGCCCGGGCGGCGCGGACCACCGCGTCGAACGGCGTGTCGGCCCGGTCCAGATCGTCCCACCAGGCGTCGGCGGTGGAGCCCCCCGCGGGCGCCCCGCTCCCGGCCGGGAAGACGACGGTGTTCAGGAAGCAGCCCAGCACCGGCGCCGCGCCCGGCGGCCGGCCACCCCACGGGTAGCCCAGCGGCACCGTGGCGTCCGTCCGGTACAGCGCCCGGGCCGCGGCGGCGCAGGCGTCGAGGAGCACGGGGAACGAGACCCCGCCGGGCGCGACCGGCACCCGCAACTCCGCCGCGCCACTGGGAAGTTCACCCGATGCCGATGCCGATGCCGATGCCGATGCCGACGCCGACGCCGACCCGGCCGGGACGGGCCGGGGCAGCGGCGCGTGCTCCCGCACCGTCCGGAGCCGGTCGCCCCAGTAGGCCAGCGCCTCGGGTGACGACGCGCGCTCCTCGGCGTCCAGGTGCAGCAGCACCGCCGAGCGGTAGGCGTCCAGTTCGGCCGCCGCATCCCCGGCCCCGGGCTGCCCGCCCCCGTGCTCGGCGTAGGCGGCGGTCAGCTCCGTGACGATGCGCGCGAGGGACTGTCCGTCGCATGCGGTATGGTCGAGGACGACCGCGAGGATCTCCCGCGCCTCACCGGGCCCGTCGGCCGCGCTCCGTTCCAGGCCCCCGTCCCGCTCCTCGTCCCGGTCGTCCCGGACGACGAAGAGCCGCATCGGAGGCCCGTCCGCCTCCCACGCCGCGAGCACCCGCCGCAGCGCCGCCGCCGCGCTCTCCCCGGGCGCGAGGCCGACGCGCGTGACGGGGACGTCCGGTTCGGCGAGCGCGAGCACGGGCGCACCGCGCAGCACGGTGGGCCGGGCCCGCAGTACCGGGTGCAGAGCCGCCAGGCGGTGCGCCGCGCCACGCAGCCGGGCGAGGTCCACCGCCCCGGCCGGGAACGCGAAGAACATCGGCACGAGGTCCGGCCGTCCGGCCCGGTCCAGTGACCGCACCAGCACGAAGCGGCGCTGCGCACCGGTGACGGGAAGGAGGTGCGGTGTCCCGTCACCGGTGTCGAGCCGCCGGTAGCGGGCCAGGTACTGGCTCGTGATGCTGTGCACGGGTTCCTCTCTCGACGTGGTTCGTCTCTCGCAGCCCGGCGCGCAAGCGCCCGGTCATCTCCTAGGGGGCCTCGGCCCGTACCGGCGCCCCTGCACCCGCCGCCGTAACGCCGGCCGCGTCCCCCGCCGCCGGACCGCCCCCGCCCGTGGCCCCGTCACCGTCCGCCGGGTCACCGTCCGTCGGCGCCGGCAGGTCCCGCATCCGGCGCAGCGGCGAGAAGAGCAGCGGCAGCGGCACCAGCAGGAAGCCCGCCGCGCAGCAGACCAGCGCCGTGCGCGGCCCGAACGCGTCGGCCAGGGCCCCGCCCGCGAGGGCGCCGAGCGGCAGGGTCCCCCACATCAGGAACCGCAGGGTGGCGTTCATCCGGCCCAGCAGCTGCGGCGGGCAGAGCGCCTGACGGAAGCTCACCTGGGCCACGTTGTAGACCACGGAGCCGAAGAACACCGCCCCGGAGGCCACCGCGAA
The DNA here is from genome assembly GCF_000377145.1 of Streptomyces sp. CNT372. Taxonomy (NCBI): domain Bacteria; kingdom Bacillati; phylum Actinomycetota; class Actinomycetes; order Kitasatosporales; family Streptomycetaceae; genus Streptomyces; species Streptomyces sp. CNT372. Next base: position 21,599 of record NZ_KB897795.1, read on the forward strand.
GAGGACCGCCCCCGCCCCCGGCGAGGACAGCGGCCACAGCACCGCGAACGGGCCCGTCACCAGGACCGACAGCCAGATGATCCGCGCCTGCCCGAACCTGCGCCCGATCACCCCCGCGCACAGCGCCCCGGCGAGCCCGCCGACCGCCGCTGCGGAGAGGATCAGTCCGATCGTCGCGGGCCGCAGATCGAGGACCCGGACCAGGAACACGGTCTGCGTGGCCATCAGGACGGCCGTGAAGAAGTTCCCCAGACCCGTGGCGGCGGCGATCACCCGCAGCAGGGGATGGCGGACGACGAAGCGCAGCCCCTCGGCGACGTCCCCGCGCAACGAGGCGCCGGGCACCTTCTCCGGACGTTCCTCGGTGCGCCGGATGCCGAGCAGGAACAGGGCGCTGAGGGCATAGCCGATCGCGTCGGCCACGATCGCCAGATGCGCGCCGAGCAGCTGCACCAGGGAGCCGCCCAGGCCCGGACCGGTCACCTGCGCGGAGGAACGCACCGTCTCCAGCGCGCCGTTGCCCGCGACCAGGTGCTCCCGGGGGAGGAGGTGGGGCAGATAGCTCTGGTGCGCCACGTCGAAGAAGACGGTGGCGGCGCCGGTGACCAGGGCCACCGCATAGAGCTGGGCCATCGTCAGCACACCGGTGACGCCCGCCACGGGGACGCTCGCCATGGCGACTGCCCGCACCGCGTCGGCGCGGATCATCAGCGGCAGCTTGCGCATCCGGTCCACCCAGGCCCCCGCCGGCAGGCCGATCAGGAGGAAGGCCGCCGCCTCCGCGGCGGTCAGCAGCCCCACCTCGAACGCGGAGGCGTCGAGGACCAGAACCGCCACGAGCGGCAGGGCGACCAGGGTGACCTGCGCGCCCACCTGGGAGGCGGCGGCACCGGCGAGCAGCAGCCGGAAGTCGCGCAGACGCAGCGGGCCACCGTTCCCGGGGGCGGTTCGTGTAACGGACATATGAACGACCCTCACTGAACGGCCGATCAGTAGTCAAAGTGACGTGCTCACTTTTGACCATTTTCCTTCTGTGTTTCAGCGGTAATGCGGGAAATTTTTCACGATGTGGAGGTAGTCACAGGATGAACCACTACACCGGGCACACGAAGGCATGCGGGGACCGCGCCCCCGGCGCGGTCCCCGGGCGGGGTGTCCCGCACCCAGAGTCACAGGCGCCACTCTGGCCGAAAGCCGTCGTCCGCATGTGTTGTGGTCGGAGTGGGTCATTCCCTCTGCTAAAGGCGAATCCGGGCCGGACCGGGCCCGGTTGTGGGCCCGGACGGGGCCGCCCCGTGGTGCGGAGGGCGCTGACCCTCGTCATCAACCTGCCATGACAGCCCGGCGGCCCACCCGGTTCGCCGGGCCCACGGAGGAGGCAGTGTGCGCGGATCCCCGGCCAAGGCCCTGACCGCCGTCCTGGCGGCGCCGCAGCTGGTGCTCACCGTGCTGCCGCGCCCGGCCACGCCGCCGAACCCCCGCCCCCCGGCAGTCGACGTGCCTGCCGCCGTCACCGGCCCCAGCGCCCGGGGCCCGGCCGCTACCGACGACCGGACAACCCGGGCCCCGCCCCCGCCGGCGGGGACTTTGCCCACGGCCGGTACGAGGCCCAGTGCGCCGACCACGAGTACGCGGGGCTGTCGCCTGGACCGGCCGGCTCGGCTCCTTGCGCACCCCGGAGGCCCTGTACTGCCGCGCCCTCGGCTGAACCGGTCCCCCTTCCTTCTCCACCGGCCGGTACCGGGCCGCCCGGTTCTCACCGGGTGGCCCAGGCGCCTCTGGAGACCCGGGCAGCCTCTGGAGAACGGTTCCTTCACGGGGTCGACACAGGTCGGGCTCCCCGCGTCCACTCCCCGGTGGCCGGGACATGCCAAGCTCTTTGGCTTGAACCATCTGCTGTGAACCATTCGCTGTGAACCATCCGTCGTGAACCGTCTGCCGGGCCCGCCGCCGGGGGAAACGGCCGATCGCCCGAACCTCCGCGCGGCGCCCGTCGAGAGGGAGAGGACACCCCCCCACACCATGTCCGCTCACCGCCGGCGCCTTTCCTGGCGCCGCCCCGCCCTGGCCGTCACCGCGGCCGCCGCGACCCTGATACCCGTGGCCGCGTACGCCGGCGCGGCCCCGCCCGCCGCATCGGGCGCCGATGCGCCCGCCGCCCCGTCCGCGGCACCCGGCCACACCTACGACGACACCTACTACGACGGCGCGCTCGGCAAGACCGGCGACGAGCTGAAGGGAGCCCTGCACACCATCGTCAGCGAGCAGACCAAACTCTCCTACGACGAGGTCTGGGACGCGCTGAAGACCACCGACGAGGACCCGGAGAACCCCGACAACGTCATCCTCCTCTACAGCGGCCGCTCCCAGGCGAAGACCGCCCACGGCGGCGGTGCCGACGACTGGAACCGCGAGCACGTCTGGGCCAAGTCCCACGGCGGCTTCGGCACATCGACCGGCCCGGGCACCGACATCCACCATCTGCGCCCCGAGGACGCCTCCGTCAACTCCACGCGTGGCAACCTGGACTTCGACAACGGTGGCGAGCCCGTCGGCGAGGCCCCCGGCAGCCGGTACGACGAGGACTCCTTCGAACCGCGCGACCAGGTCAAGGGTGACGTCGCCCGCATGATCCTCTATATGACCGTCCGCTACGAGGGCGGTGAGGGCTTCGCCGACCTCGAACCCAACGACCAGGTCGGCAACGGCTCGGCGCCCGCGATGGGCCGGCTGTCGGTGCTGAAGCAGTGGAACGAGGCCGACCCGCCGGACGCTTTCGAGAAGGCGCGGAACGAGGCGATCTTCGGGATCCAGAAGAACCGCAACCCCTTCATCGACCACCCCGAGTGGGTCGCCGAGATCTGGAAGTAGCCGCCGGCGCGCGCCGAACGGGTACGGCCCGGCGGGGGACTTCGTGTCCGCCCGCGGGGCCGTTGCCGCCCGCCGGGCCGTTGCCGTCCGCGGCGCCCGCCGGTGCTACGGCGCGTCCACCACCATGCGCCCGTCCACCACCACACGCCCGTCCGCCGGGACGCGGAAGGCGGAGCCTCCGCCGTAGGCGGACTCGACGCGGGACCGCTCGGCGGCGTCCGGGACCGCGTTGGCGCAGGCGGTGCCCGCGCTCGAACCCGACATCAGCTGCGAGCACGGACCCGGCTTGGTGTCGGGCAGGCCCAGGCTGTGGCCGATCTCGTGGGCGACGATCCGGGTTTTGTCGTGGCCCTCCGCGACCGCCCGGCTGCCCAGCTCGACGCGCACCTGCCCGCCCGGCCGGACCGGGCCGAGGTTCGCCTGGGGCCAGCCGCTGGTGGCCACGATCTGTATCTCGGCACGGACGCCGGGCGCGGCCTCGACCAGCTCGACGTTGCCGACGTTGTCGTTCCACGCGGCGACGCCGGCGGCGACGGCCGCCTCCCAGCCGCCTGCCCGGCTGTCGTCGTAGGTGATCGTCACCGCCGCGGCCGACGGCGTGGAGGCGGGCGAAGGCGGGGGTGCCGGTACGGCGGTGGCCGCCGTCGCCGCGCACACGGTGAACGCGGCGGCGGTGCCGGCGGCCTTCAGCCAGAAGGCATGGCGTGGCCGGCGGGAGTGGTCGGTCATGGTCGTCCCTTCACTCATGGGGGGACTCGGCCCGCTCCGGGGCCGAGAGTGCGGGAGCCGCGACCACCGGCAACTGACGTGAGAGGGCGGCCGGTTGACACGTCTCCCCGGGCCCGGGGAACCTACCCGCACACCGCCGCGCCAGTCATGCACCTGTCATGAACGTCTCCGTCCCCCGGCAGGGGTCCGCCTTCCCGCTGGTAAAATGGGGGCACGCTTCGACACCGCCGGGGCCCGTACCGCAGGGGTACGGGCCCCGGCGCGTTCCGGGCGACGATCGAGAGAGGCCCCCATGAACGCCGATACGCCGGCCACCCCGGACGCGCCGCCCCCCGAATCCTTCGACGGGCTCGGCCTGCCGCCCGCGCTCCTGACCACGATGACCGGCCTCGGCGTCGAGAAGCCCTTCCCCATCCAGGCGGCCGCCCTGCCCCACGCCCTGGCCGGCCGGGACATCCTCGGCCGCGCGCGGACCGGCTCCGGGAAGACCCTCGCCTTCGGTCTCGCCCTCCTCACCCGCACCGCCGGCCGCCGCGCCCGGCCGAAGGCCCCGCTCGCCCTGGTCCTGGTGCCCACCCGGGAACTCGCCCAGCAGGTCACCGACGCCCTGGAGCCCTACGCCCGCGCCCTGGACCTGCGCCTGGCCACGGCGGTCGGCGGCCTGTCGATCAACCGGCAGACGGCCCAGCTCCGCGCCGGCGCCGAGGTCCTCGTCGGAACCCCCGGGCGCCTGACCGACCTGGTCTCCCGCCGGGACTGCGACCTCGGCCAGGTCCGGATCACCGTGCTCGACGAGGCCGACCAGATGTGCGACCTGGGCTTCCTGCCGCAGGTCTCACAGCTCCTGGCCCAGGTCCGCCCCGACGGTCAGCGCCTGCTGTTCTCGGCCACCCTCGACCGCGACGTCGACCGCCTGGTGCGCGAGCACCTCCACGACCCCCTGCCCGTCTCCGTCGACCACGCCGCCGGCGCGGTGACCACGATGGAACACCATGTCCTCAACGTCCACGGCGCCGACAAGTTCGCCACCGCGACCGAGATCGCCGCACGAGACGGCCGGGTCCTGATGTTCCTGGACACCAAGGCCGCCGTGGACCGCTTCACCCGGCAGCTGCGCGCCAGCGGCATCCGGGCCGCCGCCCTGCACAGCGGCAAGTCGCAGCCCCAGCGCACCCACACCCTCGCCCAGTTCCAGGAGGGCGCGACGAACGTCCTGGTCGCCACCAACGTCGCGGCACGCGGCATCCACATCGAGGCGCTCGATCTCGTCGTCAACGTCGACCCGCCCGCCGACGCCAAGGAGTACCTGCACCGCGCCGGGCGCACGGCCCGCGCGGGGGAGTCCGGGAAGGTCGTCACCCTGGTCACCGCCGGCGAACGCCGCGAGGTGAACCGGATGCTGTCCGAGGCCCGGATCCGGCCCACCGTCACCCAGGTGCGTTCCGGTGAGGCACAGCTCACCGCGATCACCGGCGCACGGCGCCCTCCGTCCGGAACCCGGCCCGCCGAGGGCAACGCCGCCTTCCGCGGTATCGGCACCCGCCCCGGCCGCCCCGCCAAGGAGTCCCGCAAGGCCGCCGAAGCCCGCAAGGCAGCGGAGGCACGCGCCGCAGCCCGGATCCGCCGGGGCCGCTGAGGAGCACCGCGCACAACCCCCGCCCTGTCCGGCCGGGAGCCCGCGACCCGCCCGGCCCCCAGCGCCACCCCGGCTGGGCGACGCGCCCGCCACCCTCGTCCTCGTCCTCGTCCTCGTCGTCGGGGTCACCGGGGACATGGACGTCGCCGACGTCGATGTTCACCTCGACGACCTCCAGCCCGGTCATCCCCGACGGTGTCGATGATGTTGTCCCGCACCGCGCGGGCCGGCCGGGTATGACGGAGCCGTACTCGACGACGAATTGCAGATCGACGGCCGCCTGCTTCCGGCCGACCTCGACGGACACGCCCGGCCCGGGCCCGGCGGACGCCCCCAGAATGCGGCCCTTCACCGCGCCGAACGCTTGTGCCGCGCCGCCGCCCAGCGCGTGCACCCCGGATACCTCGCGGGCCGCGAGTCCGGCGATCTTCTGCACCACGACATCGGCGATCGTGGTGGTGCCGCGCTCCTGCTCGACGTCCCTGCCCTGCCCGCCGTCCCCGTACCGCTCCGCCGGAGCAGAATCGCGCCCGGCGCTCTTGCCCGTGTCCCCTGCGGAGAAGCGCCGCGAGGCCCCCGAAGGCCACCCCGTCTCCCGGAAGCCACGGCCCCGACTGCCGCACGGCACCCGGACCCCGCCCGCGTCGCCCAGGGGCTGGCCGTCACTCCGCGTCACATCGCGTGCGCCCGTGGAACACGACAGGCGCACGTATGTTCAGTCCGCTGCTCCGGCGGGTACCTTCAGAAGTGACCCCCTCCAGAGACCAGGGAGGGTGACCGCATGCCGTGGTTCATCTGGCTGCTCGCCGCCGCAGGTCTGGGCGTCGCGGAGTTCTTCACCCTGACGCTCGTCTTCGGGCTGCTCGCGGGTGCCGCCCTGGTCGCCGCCGTCGTCGCGGGTCTCGGCGTCGGATTCCTCGGACAGCTTGTGGCGCTCGGAGTGGCCGCGGCCGCGGGGTTCGTCCTCGTGCGGCCCGTCGCGCTGCGGCAGATGGCCCGCTCACCTCTCTCCCGCGAGGGCAGCGACGCGCTGGTCGGCAAGCCGGCGGAGGTCGTCCAAGAGGTCACCGCGACGCACGGCCTGGTCAAGCTCGCCGGCGAAGCATGGTCCGCCCGCGCCCTCGACGAGAGCCATGTGATCCCCGTGGGCACCCTCGTCGACGTCATGGAGATCGACGGCGCGACCGCCGTCGTCTACCCCCGCGAACTCCTACCGTGAAACAACCCGATGCCACGAAACGCCAGAACGCCATGAACGACCGAACGCCGAACGGCTGAACACACTCCGGCCGGACATTACCCGGCCGACCGCACCCAGGGAGGACATGTGGATCCGGTGGTCATCCCGATTCTCGTCGCGGCGATCGTTGTGGTCTTCCTCGTGGCCTCGGCGGTACGGATCGTCCCGCAGGCGCGGCGCTACAACATCGAGCGCTTCGGCCGCTATCACCGCACCCTGCAACCCGGCCTGAACCTCGTCGTGCCGGTCGCCGACCGCGTCAACACCAAACTCGACGTGCGCGAGCAGGTGTACTCCTCCGACCCCAAGCCGGTGATCACCGAGGACAACCTCGTCGTGAACATCGACACGGTCCTCTACTACCAGATCACCGACCCCCGGGCCGCGGCCTACGAGGTCGCCGACTACCTCCAGGCCATCGACCAGCTCACCGTGACCACGCTGCGCAACGTCATCGGCAGCATGGACCTCGAAGAGACCCTCACCTCGCGCGAGGAGATCAACACCCGCCTGCGCACGGTCCTCGACGACGCCACCGGCAAGTGGGGCATCCGTGTCAACCGCGTCGAGATCAAGGCCATCGACCCGCCGCACACCATCAAGGAGGCGATGGAGAAGCAGATGCGCGCCGAACGCGACAAGCGCGCGGCCATCCTCCACGCCGAGGGCGAGCGGCAGGCAAAGATCCTCACCGCGGAGGGCACGAAGCAGAAGGACATCCTTGAGGCGCAGGGCACCCAGCAGGCCATGATCCTCCGGGCGGACGGCGAGGCGAAAGCCGTGGAGCGCGTCTTCCAGGCCGTCCACCGCAACAACGCCGACCCGAAGGTCCTCGCCTACAAATACCTGGAGACCCTCCCGAGCATCGCGAGCAGCGACAACAACACCTTCTGGGTGATCCCGGGGGAGCTGACCGAGGCCGTCCGCACCGTGACCACCGCCTTCGGCAGCCAGTCGGCGACGGGCGCCCCGCCCGCCGCCGCGCAACCCGAGGCGGCAGCCGGCACGGACGACGCGTCCGACGACGCCGGAACAGCGGCGATCACCGCCGGATCGCCGCTGTCGCTGGACGCCGCCCTTGCCGCCGACCAGGTCGCGCAGGAAGCCGCGGCAGCCGTGAGCGACGCCAAGGCCGAAGCGGAGGCGGCCAGCTCGGGCTCACCCCAGGCCTCGGGCCGGCGCCAGCCCTCCGGGGACTGAGACCGGCCGGTCCGCCGTCCCTGCCCTCCGACCGACCGTCCGGCGCAATCAGCGGGACGGCCGGACCTACCCGGCTGGCGGCTGCCCCGGCATCGGCGGCCGTGCACGGAAGTAGGCGGTCGGCGCCACAGCCTCACCGGCCGCCACCGCGGCCTCGTAGCAGCGGTCCGCGGTCTGTGCGAATCGCCGCGTCCGCTTGTTCGTACCGGCCTCGGCGTGCCGCAGATAGTGCACCCGGGAGTTGCGCCAGTGATCACGTGCCGTCTGCCCCTGGAAGTGCACCTCGAAGGTCCTCGCCAACTGGGCGTCACTCATCAACCCGAAAACGTAGGTCTTCTCCCAGTCCTGGATGATCAGATTCGTGAACACCATGCGGCGCCAATCCTCTTGTGACACCGGCATCGTGGGCGGCTCCCAGCACGGCAGGAACTCCGTGTCCGACAACGACAGCAGCAGCAGCTCCCGGTGGGCGCTCCACGTGGTCTCCTCTGTCGCGATGCGGTTCTGCCGGGCTTGATGGGCCAGAGAGAGCGCCACACCCGCCAGGGCACCGGCCGAGAGGATCACCGACAGCGCACCGTACGCCTGACTGATCTGGCTGAGCCGCTCCCAGTCCGCGTCCTTCGGGCCCATGGCCTTCAGCAGGAACGGGGTCAGGAGGATCACCCCCAACGCCCCCAGCACGCCCGCCGCGACCCACGCCACTCTGCCCGCCGAAATCCTCATACGCCCCCACCCCGATGACCATCTGATCCGGCGACCTACCCACGCCCCGCGCACCTCACCCTCACGCGGAGCGAGGCCGCGCCGACGGTGGAACACTGGGAGTATGAGGGGCGGCGAGACCGGGACGGACCGGCATGTGGAGCAGACGATCCGCCAACTGCTGGAGCAGCGCGGCCCGTCCGGCACGATCTGCCCCTCCGACGCCGCCCGGGCGGTCTACCCGGGAGACGACGACGGCTGGCGCGCCCTGATGGAGCCCGTCCGCCGCGTAGCCCGGCACATGGTTGCGGCCGGCGAGGTGGAGATCACCCAGCGCGGCCGACCCGTCGATCCGGACGAGGCCCGCGGCCCGATCCGCATCCGCCGCGCCCGCTGACGGCCCAGGGCCCGCCGGGCCGGGCCGGCTCCATCAGGGTGGCGCGAGGCTCTGGCACGAAACCGGGAGAGGCTGGCCTCAGGCGGGATCGTCGTCCGCCGACTTCATTACGCCGTAATACGGCTTGGACTCCCCCGTCGTCAGCATGCTCGACTCCGCGAAGGCTGCCTCGCAGTCCGAGGCGCCGGCCTCGACGCACTGTCGACTGCTCCCGTGTCGACCTGCGCACTCTCACCGCGTACCGGCGGGCCGCGCCGTCTGATGATCACCGGGCGAGCATCCGTCGCGGCGTAATGAAACTAATGGCCGCCCGGCCAGTCAGCATGCCTCCGAGAACAGTTGGGCCGCCTCCTGTCAGGGGCTCAGCCGGGGAGGCATCACCGCGCACCACGGACCACGAGGGGACTGTAATCGTCCGATTGACAGACCCGGTGGTGTCTGCGCCAGATTGACCAGTGCAGCATCCTGGCAGCAGTCAGAGCCGGTGGGCCGAAGACGGTGACGAGTAGGTGCCGGATCTCCGGGACGGTCAAGGAGATCGGTTCGCTTCCGCGCACTGGGTGGTGCGGATCGGTGGGCCGCTTCGGCGCCGCGTCGGCGGCGAGAAAGACCAGGGCGAGCATGGCGAGTGTGATGTGGCGGTGCCATGAGGTCCAGTGCCTTACCTGGTAGTGGTCGAGTCCGACGTGGCTCTTGGCGGCCTGGAAGCATTCCTCGACGCTCCAGCGGACACCGGCGATGCGGGCGAGTTCCGCGAGGGTGGCTGGGGTAGGGGACCAGCACATGCAGAAGGCCAGTTCACCACTGGTGCGGTTGCGGCGGACGAGCAGGTGGCGGTGTTCGCCGGTGCCGATGTGGATCCAGCCCCAGTCGTAGCAGCGCGGGCCCTTCGCGCCGGGGCCTGCGCTGTGCAACTGCCAGGCGGTGGCGGGCAGACGGTCGGCGAGGGGGTCCGCGCGGACGGGGGTGCGGCCCTGGTTGATCCGCACCCTGGTCGAGCAGGCGACGGCCATCACGTGGCCGATGCCGGCCTCCTCCAGGCGGGCACGCAGCTGTGGGTCCTGCCCGTAGGCTCCGTCACCGGTCACCCACGCTGCCTGAACCCGGCGTCCAGCGCGGCGGCGATCATGTCATAGGCCAGGCGGGGCTTGGTCGCGAACTCGATCTCCTTGGGTATCCCGGCCGCTCGGCGGCGCTCGGGATCGGAGCACCAGGACTGCTCAGGCGGGTAGAGCCGGCGGTCGATCAACGCCCGTCCCCGGCCGGTGGCGTAGGCGAGGAAGACATTGACCTGGGAGTTCTCGATGCGTCCGGCAGATCGCGCCACCAGACTGGAGTACTAGGCGCAGGCGGGCTGCTCAGACAACCACTCAGTTGCCGCGTCCAGGACCGGGTCGCTGCTTCCCCCGCGCCCGAGGTTGTCGACGACCACTTCGTCAGGTGGGATCGGGCGGTCGTATGCACGCCCCGTGCGGTCGGCGTCCTCAACCTCGGTCAGGTTGAGGATCGCCCCGTCGGCCAGGCGATGCGACTTGTTGCCGGTGGGAACGCCAGTGGTGGCCTCGCCGAAGGACCGCGTCTCAGGGCGACCTCGGAAGGCCACGGCCACTGCCTCCCCGGAACTGGCGGTAGAACGGCTGGTGAGCACCGCAACGGGCGCTGAACCCCCGCCTACTGGAGAACTTGCCCCCCAGCCGGTCGATTCGCCGTCCAGTCGAGGGCTGCCCTCGTCGACGGACCACATCCTCTTCTTTCCGTCCGCATCGACGAACGATCCGACGTCGCCGTCCCCGAGGATCGGTCCCACCACAGCGAGCATCGGCCACATATTTCCACCGCGGTTGCGGCGGAGGTCGATCACCCAGCCGCAGGCATTCGGACGATTGGCTTTCGCCACAGCGTCTCGGCCTTCCCGCACGTACTCCTTGTAGATCTTCTCGGATCCTTGTACTCCGGGGAGGAACAGATACCCCAAACGTCCGTCCAACGCTCGCCCTTCAACAGGCTGGCGGACCTGATCATCGCCAGACAGCTCCTTCGCTCCTTTCGGGTCGTAGAAGCCGCTGTGGCCGTCTCCCAAACTGCTCAGAGCCGTCCTGATGGCCGGATACGTATCGGCAGAACGCTGCGCGTTACCCGCCTGCGTGAAGGCAGTTTGTCGCACGTCGGCCCAGTCGACGTCACCGCTGCGCAGCGCGTTCTCTTCCATGATAGTCAAGGCGGTGGACAGGTAGGACCGAGCCTCGTCGGACATTGCCGCCCCTGGAGGCGTGGAACCCCCACCGGAACACCCGGCGGCCCCAGCAGCGAGAACACACGCAAACCCCGCAACTGTGAAACGCAGCAAACGCCCTCGACCCATGAGTCCCCCAGACCTCGATCCTTCAGCGAGCACTCATTACGGCGTAATGAAGCGGCCGATGGCCGCGCCCGGCAGACAAGGTACAGTCGGTCGGCACCAGAGACGACGAGGGGCGGGCTTCATTACGGCGTAATGAAGCCCGCCCCTTCGTGGCGTCCGGGCGGTGTCAGGTCAGCAGCTTGGCGAGCGCCGCGCGGGCCCGTGCTTGGTCTGCCGCCGAAACGCTTCGATCAGGTCCCGCGATGTCCTCCGTCGTCCGGGCCGGGCTCGTTGCGGGCCGGGAGGAGTGATCGAGCAGCCCGTCCTCGCCGTGAATGCGCCAGCGGGCGTACCACTTGGCCAAGCAGCGCCGTGAGATGCCGCCCTCGGCCGCAACGTGCGCGATCGGACGTCCGGCGTCCACGCGTTCACAGAGCCGACGACGCCCTTCCGGCGTCAGCGGGGCGTTGGCGTGCCCCGCCACGTCGCCTCATCGAGATCCCGCTCCTGGGCGAATCCGGCAGGTCAGATCGGCGAGGGAGTCGCCCTCTCGTTTTCATCACGCCGTAATACCGCTCGGACTCCCCCGCCGCTGCGCTGCTTTACTCCGCGGCGGTCTTCCGCAGGCCGCAGGCCGCTGCCCTGGCCTGCCCGGAGCCGCGTCCGCGGGCCCGCCACCTGCTGCCGTCGGGGATCCGCCCTTCTTGACGTGCAGGTGGACCATGTGGCCCGGGCAGCGGGCCACGGACCCGTTTCGACGGGCGTCTGTTGGCCGAGCCGTCGGGGTCGAGGAACCGGCAATGGTTGATGCCCGGGCGCGCCAGCCACCGGCCTCGGCGGCGGCGTGCGCGATCGGCCGGGTGCGGCAGCGAGCCACGAGCCTTCGGCGTCCCTCGATGTTCAAAGGGGCGTTCGCGTGTGTCACTGGAGCACCTCGGTGCTCCGGCCGGCCGTGATGGTGGTGAGGAGGGGGAATGCGATAAGCAGCGCCACCGCGACGAGGAGTCCGCTTGCCCAGAGCGGCCCGAGGTCCCCGGCTTCGGTGCTGAGGGCGGCCGCAGCGATGACGGGGCCAACGGCGGCGCCCACGTTGAGCGCCGCGGTCGCATACGAGCCGGCCATGGTGGGGGCTCCCGCGGCCTCGTAGAGGACCCGCGTAATCAGCGTGCTGCCCAGCGCGAAGGACAGTGCGCCCTGCACGAACACGAGAATGAACAGGACGACCGGCTCGTTGGCCAGCATCGCCAGGGCCAGCCAGCCGATGAGCAGCAGCGGGCCGCCGACTGCGATGACTGGACCGGGACGCCGGTCGGACAGCCGGCCGGCGACGGTGACGCCCACGAAGGAGCCGGCGCCGAAGAGCACCAGGGCGACAGAGATCCACAAGTCGCCCAGTCCGGCGCTGTCGGTCACCACGGGGGCGAGGAAGGTGAGGCTTGCGAAGGTTGCCGCGTTCACGAGCGCGCCGAGCAGTATCACCAGAATCAACCGCGGCCGTGCGAGCTGGGCGAGCTCCGCTCGCAACGCCGGCCTGCCGGTCACCTCATCCGCACCACGCCCTGCTGGGATTCCCTTCAGGATGCCGAGAGCTGCCGGCAGGCAGAGAGCGGCGACAGCCCAGAACGTGGCCCGCCAGCCGAGGAACGTGCCGAGCACCGAGCCGCCAGGGACACCGGCGATCGTGGCCACCGTCGTGCCTGAGAGCAGCACGGCCAGCGCACGGCCCTTCTTGTCGGGTGAGACCAGCGTGGCGGCCGCCGTCAGAGCGACGGCGAGAAACCCCGCGTTCGCGAGCGCGGCGACGACCCGGGTGGCGAACAGGACAGGGAAGCTGGTGGTGACGGCGCCCACGGCGTGAGCTACTGCGAAAGCGAGGATGAACCCGAGAAGGCTGGAGCGCCTGGGCCAGTTGCGGGCAAGCGCGGCCACGAGTGGGGCACCGACGATCATGCCGACCGCGAAGGCCGAGGTGAGCGTTCCGGCTGCCCCGATCGTGACATCGAGGTCTGAGGCGATGTCCGGCAGGAGGCCGGCGAGCATGAATTCCGAGGTGCCCACGGCGAAAACCGCCATGGCAAGCAGGTACAGCGGGAGAGGCATCGAGTGGCTCCGAGGTAAGGAGAAGCACGAGAAGGTCATCTCGTCACCGCGGCCAGCCCCAAGGACCCACACTCGCCCGGCCGCAGAATGCGGCGGGACGACAGGGCTACGTGCTCAGTGGTTCAGGGGGCTGACGGCGTGACCGAAAGCCCCCACCTTGTCCGACTCAGGACTCGACATGGCCCGCACGGTACCTGACCGATGCCCGTCGCAGCATCTTTCTTTCACTGACATCGGCCTGCGTCACCAACGTCATGTCCCGCAACACCTAGCGACCACTCATTACGGCGTAATGAAGCCCGCCCCTTCGTGGCGTCCGGGCGGCGTCAGGTCAGCAGCTTGGCGAGCTCGGCCCGGTACTCCGGATCCGGGCTCGCACGGAGTTCCTCGGCGAAGGCCGCGGGGCCGCCGGCGAGTTCGACGTACCGGGCCAGGGCGGACTCTGCTCGGGCTCCTCAGCCGTCATGGTCGGCGCTGCGGTGGATGTTCGCGACGAGGGCCGACTCGAGAAGCTCTTCGGCGTTCGCGCCCAGGTCCTCGTCCAGGGTCACCTTGATGTCGGTCAGCCCGGCCTCCCGCGCGGCCGCGAGGCGGGAGTTGCCGTCGATGACGACGTACTTGGCACCCTCTTCGAGATCGCCCGCCCGCTCCGGGTTTGCTTCGAGGAACGCGAACCTGGACATGATCGTGACGGCCTGCTTCTGGCCGTGATCCCGCAGGCTCCCGGCAAGCTCCGACAGGTCCCCGAGTGAACTCCGCGGGTTCGCAGGATTCAAACTGATCACGCCGACCGGCAGTTTGACCGGGGGAGTGGCCCCCGCGGTCGGAGCACTCGTCGCGGCGTCGATCGCCTGCCGGCGCGCACTCACCGACTGAGCCGTCTGCGCGAACGACGCGCCGGTGCCGAGCCTGGACGCCTTGCTGCTCATGCGTCTGGGTCGTGAGCAGACCGTAGGCGTCGGTCGAGCTGTCCTCGGCCTGAACGACGACAAGGACACCGGAGTTGGCCGGCACCTCACCGTCGCGCCGCCGGCCGTAGTAAGCCGCGGCCTCCATGCTCAGCCCCAAGCTCGGCGGGCAAGTCGATGATGACGACGTCGTAGTCCGCCTCCAGCGGGGCGAGCGCCCGCTCCAGAGCCTCCCGGGCCCGCACACCGGAGAGCTTCACGTCCCCATCCGATCGCCCTACTGGGATCCGTCCAACGCATCACGCGGGACAAGAACGGTCGCCCCTACGCCACCTTCGTGGTCAACGTTCCCGCCGGCGACGAACGCTTCCACATCCTGGCCATGCGCATCTGGCTCGGCTCACCGAGACGCCCGGCGGCATCCGCGCGGAGCGCGATGGCGGGAGTCCGGTGAACCCTGACCGGGAAGGGCGAGCGGCGCGCTGCTCACGGTGACACCTCGACGGTGATGGCGTTCAGCGCCTCGGCCGCCGCCTTGTTGGCGGCCTCCGCGTTGTCACCGCGCACCATGAGATGGCCGACGCGCTGGAGGTTGTCGCGCGGGTCGCCGACCGGGTCACCGGGGTGTTTCAGGAGCCCGGTGCTCACGACGTGATCCCCTTGGGGGAGGCCCTCTGCCCGGGTGAGCGTGCCGGCACAAGGGGCGGTGATGAACCGGATGGCGGCGGCCCGTTCGTGCCGGGGGACGAGGTCGGGCCGCTCTCCCAGTGCGGTCAGCAGATACGCACGGGCCTGGTCGATGCCGGTGGCCTCGGCGATCAGTTTCATGATGCTGTCACCCGGCGGCCGGGCGCCCACCTCTATGACGCGCGGCCGGCCCCGGCTGTCCACCTTCACCTCGGTGTGGGCCACGCCGTCGCGCAGACCCAGCGCGGTGACTGCGTGTGTGGTGGCGGTGAGGACGGCCGCACGGACATCCGGGGGGAGCTGGGCCGGCACGGTGTGGCCGGTCTCGGCGCGGCTCGTGTCCCGCGTGGTGAACTTCTCGGTCACGGCCAGGTGGTGGACCTCGCCGCGCGTGAGGACCGTTTCGACGCTGAACTCTTCGCCGTCCACGTACTCCTGGCCCAGCAGCGTGGTGTCCAGCGGGATACCGTGCGACGGCTTGTGCGTCTCGCTCGCGGCCAGCCGCGCGGCGGCCGGGAGGTCCTCGGCGGAGCTGACGACGGTGACGCCGATCGAGGCGGCGTTCTCGGCGGGCTTGACCACGAGCGGGAAACCGATGCCGGCCGCTTCGGCGCGACGCGCGAGGGTGTGGTGATCGGCAGCGGTGACCGTGCGTGGGGCCGGGACGTCGTGGGCGGCGAACATCTCGGCCATGAGCCGCTTGTTGCGGCAGGCAGCCGCCCGGACCGGGTCATGACCGGGCAGGCCGAGCCGGGCAGCGAGGAGGGTCGCCACGGGGGAGAGGAACTCCCAGCAGGCGACGACTCCGTCGACGCGGTTCGCCCGGCAGAACGCGGTCAGGTCGTCGAGTGCGGCGGCGGGGTCACCGAAGTCGGTGAAGGCGACACCGCTGATCATTTCTTTGAGGTCGGGCCGGTAGTGCGTGGCGTAGACGTTCTCGTGCGTGGCGACGTACGCCTCGGCGCCCAGTGCGGCTGCCGCGCGCAGCAGGCCCTCGCCGGCCGCGACCCACGCTTCGAGCAGCAGGATCTTCTTCGTCATCCGTCTCTCCGTGGTGGCCGGGGCCCGGGCGGGTGGGACGGGCCGGCCGGGGTCATGCGGCGACCTTCGCGAAGTCGCCCTCGCGGCCGCGGACGGCCGGCGCGAGCGCCAACTGCGCCACCGCGGCCAGGACGCACAGGGCGGCACACGACAGCCAGAGCACGGGCGCGCCGATGACCAGCAGCCGGGTGCCGACGACGGGGGCGATGAGGAAGCCGGTGCCCCACGCCATGCCGAGAAGTCCGTTGTAGCGCCCGCGCAGATGGGCGGGAGCGAGGTCGGCGACGATGGACGCGGTGACCGCGAAGACGAGCACCTCACCCAGACTCCACACCGCGACCGCGACGCCGTACACCACCGTGCCGGACGCGATGGCCAGCAGCGCGTTGCCGCAGGCGGCGACGGTGAATCCGAAGGCGAGTACCCGGCTCCTGTCGAACGCGGCGAGCCGGTGGCCGATCAGTGGCTGTACGGCGATGACGACGATGCCGTTGACACCCATGACGGTGCCGTACGCCCCGCTGGACAGTCCGCTGCCGCTCATCGCCAGCGGAAGGGTGGCGAACGCCTGCTGGAACACGGTGGCGTACAGAACGACGACACCGGCGAACGCGAGCATCACCTTGTCGGCGAGGACGGCGCGATAGGTACCGTCTGGGCGGTCGCGGGCCGGCCGGTGCGTCTCCGGGACGGCGAACCAGACGAGCAGGCCGAAGACGGCGCAGGCCACCGCGTCGACCCAGAAGAGCAGGTGGAACCCGCGCGTCGCCAGGTATCCGCCCATCACCATGGCGGCGGAGAAGCCCAGGTTGACGGACCACAGCAGCAGCCCGAAGGCGCGCGTGCGGTCGGCGGACGGCACCGCGTCGGCGACCAGGGCCTGCGAGGCGGGCCGGAACAGATCGATCGTGACGCCGAGCGCGAAGCCGCAGGCGGCGATCGCGGGAAGGCTCTCGGCGTGCCCGAGGGCGAGCAGCACGGTGCCGTTGGCGATCATTCCGCCAGTGAGCGCGATCCTGCGGCCGAAGCGGTCGGTGATGACCCCGCCGAGCGGCTGGGAGATGACGGACCCGACGCCCACGGCCGCGAGGATCAGCCCCGTGGTGGCGATGGGCACGCCCCTGACCTCGGCGAGGTAGAGGCTCAGGAACGGGTTGACCATGGCGCCGAGCCGGTTGACCAGGGTGCCGCACCAGAGCACCCAGAAGGCTCCGGGCAGTCCGCCGACCCGGACGGCGACGTGGGCCCGCCACCGTGTCCGCCCACCGCCCGGTGCCGTACTGCTGCCCGGTTCCGCTTCCGGTTCGGTTCCCGGTTCCGGTGCCGGACCGGTGCCCGGGCGGTCGGTCGTGGTCATCGTTCTCCCCGGCGGGAGGCGGTAGTGGTGGCCGGAACCCGAGCCGGGCCGGGGGAGGGCGACGCGGCCAGCGCCGCCCGGTCGACCTTGCCGTTCGTGGTCGTGGGCAGTGTGTCGAGGAGCCGGATCTCCCCGGGGACCATGTAGGCAGGCAGGGTCCGTGCGCAGAAGTCCCGCAGATCGCCCGCCTGCGGGCGGGCGTCCCGGGCCGCGACGACGACGAAGGCGGCCAGCCGGCTGCCTCCGCCCGGCTCCGGCAGGGGGAGCGCGGCGGCCGCGGTGGCACCGGGGAACTCCAGCAGGCGGCGCTCCACCTCGCCCAGCTCGACGCGGTTGCCGTTGATCTGCACCTGGGAGTCGGTGCGCCCGCAGAAGTAGAACTCGCCCTTCTCGCCCTGGACCGCCAGGTCCCCGGTGCGCAGCACCAGTTGCCCGGACTGCGGGCACAGCGGGTCGGGGACGAGGGCGGCACGGGTCGCCCCGGGGTCGTCCCAGTAGCCGGAGAAGAGGGCGGGGCTGCGCAGGTGGATCTCTCCTGGAATTCCGGGGCGGTCGACCACCCGGCCGGACTCGTCCACGAGCAGCATCTCGGCGCCCGGGTGGGCCACGCCGATGGAGAGGCGCTCGACGTCCTCGGGAAGGGGGTCGGGGACGTCCTCGAAGGAGCAGGCCATGGACTCGGTGGCGCCGTAGCAGTTGACGATGCGCATCCCGGGCCGCAGCCGCTGTAGCCGGCGAAGCTCCGGCAGCGGGAACTCCTCACCGCAGAAGAGCACTCCGCGCAGGCGGTCGAGCTCCGCGAGGCGGTCCGGCTCGTGGCGCAGCACCTGCCGCCAGATCGACGGTACGCCGTTGACCTGGGTCGCCTCGGTGTCGCGCAGCACTCGCAGGAAGTGCCGGGGCCAGCGCACCAGGGCCTGTGGTACGGGGACGACGGCGGCGCCGCTGCCGAGAGCCAGGCCGATGTTGAGCAGCGAGAAGTCGAACTGGAGCGGAGAGGTGCTCGCGATCCGGTCACCGGGGCGCGCGATGTCGTGGGTGAGCATGCCCCGGTAGAAGGCGACGACGGCACGGTGACTCATCACCACGCCCTTGGGGCGGCCGGTGGTCCCGGAGGTGAAGATGATGTACGCGGGGTCGGTGACGCTGGGCGACCGGCGCGTGCGGGGCGCCGGGACCGGTGGTCGCTCCACGGTGATACCGCCGGGTCCGAACCGGGCGGTGGCCAGGTCGGGAGGCAGGTCCTCGCGCTTGCCGTCCCGGGGCTGGAGGTGCAGGGCGGGCCGTGCGGTCCCGATCAGGGGGAGCAGTCGGTCGCGCGGCGTCTCGGGGCTCACCGGTACGAAGGTGAGACCCGCGCGGGAGCAGGCGAGCAGCATCGCGATGGAGTCGGCGGTCGCCTCCGCCTCCAGCAGCACCCGGGAGCCCGTCTCCAGGTCCAGGGCCCGGAGTTCGCCGGCGTACCGAGCCACGCGGCTGCGAAGGCTGTCGTACGTGGTCACGATGACGCTTCCCGGCGGGCCGGGCTCCACGACCGCGGGGCTGTCGGGTACCCGGGCGAGCAGGAAGTCGTGCAGGAACTCGCCGGTGACTGAGGGCGCTGCGCCCGGTGGTTGCGTCACGTCCGTGTCCTTCTCCTGCGCTGTGGTTCGTCGTGTGTCGCCGGCAGCGGGGTCGTGCGTGGCGTGATGACGCGGAATTCCGTTCTGCGGAATACGAATTCCATCGCGGGAGTGAAATGTTTGCACACGCCGCCACTCGAAGGCCAGTCCCATTCGGTCGGCAGGGATCCCGCTCCGGGGTTTTCGCTCCCGTAGGGCCGGCGCGGGCCCGCGAGGGGTGGCCGACGTGCTGCGTGCCTCATGTTGGGCCGTGCGTCCGGGTGTTGAGCGTCACGCCGTCACCACGGCGACCCGGAACCGGGGTCGAGTCGGCCCTGGACAGGCTTCGGTGCCGTGTGGCAGCGAGATGATCTCGATGGAAATCGTATTCCGCATGGCGGAATTACTCTGACTGGAGTGTGAATGACCGAGGCGAACCCCCTGTCCCTAGGGCAGCTCTCGGTCTGGCACGACATCCGGGACCTGCGGCCCTCACGCCGGCACGAGCCCAACAACGCCGCGGTGTGGGCCCTTCCGCCCGGCACACGTGCGGAAGCGGTCAGCGCCGCCGTTCACGCGCTGGCACTGCGCCATCCCTCCCTGAGGACGCGCTACGTCCTCGAAGACCCGGACGAACCGCGCCAGTTGCCCCCGGATGAGCAAGTCCGCGCATCGGTCGACCTCGTCGACCTCACTGACCCCGGCCGCGACGGAGGACAGCGCCCTGCGGAGATCGCTCTCGCCCTGGCGGCGCGCCCCTTCGACCTGGGCCGCGAACACGGCTGGCGGGCCCGACTCCTGGCCCGTGACGGAGCGCTGTCACACCTGGTCTTCGTCAAACACCACATCGTCGCCGACGCCTGGGCCCAGGAGCAGCTGCACCAGGAAATCCTGCGGGAGATCACCGCTCCCGGGCGGCTCGGGCCACCACCACCGGGCCCCGCCGATCTGGCGGCGGACCAGCACTCTCCGGCCGGCCGGAGGCGGCAGCGGGCCGCGCTCGCCCACTGGGAGCACGTGCTCGCCGCCGCCCCGCCGACTACACTCCCGCATGACGCCGAAGCACCGGGCGCCGTCGTGCAGGGAACCCTGCGCTCCGCCCACGCCCGCGCCGCCGCCCGTACGATCGCCGCCCGTGAAGGCATCTCCCTCGCCGGGGTCGTCCTCGCTGCCTGCGCGGGGGCCGTCGCCCGCCGCTGCGACGCCGGCGGCACCGGAACCGGGGACAGCGACGACAACCGGCTGATGGTCCAGCTGATGAGCGCCAACCGGTTCACCCCTCGCCGGCGGGACGTCGTGACGTCCATGAACCAGTGGGTGCCCGCCCTGATCGAGGACACCGGTTCCCCCTTCGCCGACCTGGCCCGGGCCGCGCACGGTCGATCAGCTGGGCGCCGGACACCCCGTCGGGGAAGCCGAGGTAGTTCTCGATCCGGGAGCTCTGCCCGGCCTGCCCGCCCGTCGCCGACCGTTCGACGAGCACCGTGCGCAGCCCCTCGGACGCCCCGTACACGGCCGCACCGAGCCCGGCCGGGCCCCCGCCGATGACGACCAGGTCGTAGAACTCGGCCGCCGGTGTGGTGGCCAGCCCCACCTTCGCCGCGAGATCGGTGTCGCCGGGCTCCACCAGCGGGGTGCCGTCCGCGGTGACGACCAGCGGCAGCCGTTCCCCGTCCTGCCCGGCCGCGGCCAGCAGCCGCTGCCCCTCGGGCGAGTCGGACGCGTACCAGCGGTACGGCACCTGGTTGCGGGCCAGGAACTCCCGCACCCCCGAAGTGCGCGCCGACCAGCGGTGTCCGACCACCTTGCAGGTCGGAACGGGCCGGTGGTCGCCGGTCCGCCAGGCGGCGATGAGGTCGTCGAGGACCGGGTAGAGCTTCTCCTCCGGCGGGTCCCACGGTTTGAGGAGATAGTGGTCGAGGTCGATCACATTGATCGCGTCGATCGCCGCGCCGGTGTCCGCGTACGCCGTGAGCAGCGCCCGGCGCGCCCACGGGTACACGTCGAGCGCCTGTTCCAGGAACTCGATGCCGTTCATCTGCGGCATCCGGTAGTCGGCCAGGATCACCGCCACCTGGTCCCCGCGCAGCTTCAGCTCCCGCAGCGCGTCGAGCCCGGCCTCCCCCGACTCCGCCCGCACGATCCGGTGCGCCTCGCCGTACCGCCGCCGCAGATCACGGGCGACGGCACGGGACACCCCCGGATCGTCATCCACGGTCAGGATGACGGTCCGCGCCGAACCCGGCGGCTGTCCCGTACGCCTCCCACCCGGCGAACGGCCGGTGGCTGTCACACGCCCATCGTAGGGAGGAACGCGGCGGGGCGCGCTGCGGGCGGGAAGGGCCGGGGACCGTTGCCGGACGACGCGTTCACCAGGTGCGGCGGGAACACGGCACCGTTCCCCGGCCCCGCCTTCGCGCTACGCGGGCCGGCCGCCGTACGGCACCGTGATGAGTTCCAGCGCGTGCCCGGCCGGGTCCATGAAGTACACGCCCCGGCCGCCGTCGTTGTGGTTGATCGTGGCGGGCTGCGTGCGCCGCGGGTCGGCGTAGTGCTCGATGCCGCGCTCCCGGATCTGCGCGTACGCCGCGTCGAACTCCTCCTCGGAGACGAGGAAGGCGTAGTGCTGCGGGGTGATCGTGTCCGCGGGGACGGTGGCGAAGTCCAGGGTCACGCCGTTGCCGAGGGCGACGGCGATGAACGGGCCCCACTCGCCGGTGATGTCGAGGCCGAGCAGGGTCGCGAAGAACTCCGCGGATTCCCGGTTGTCACGGGAGTGAACGATGGTGTGGTTGAGATCGACTGACAAGGAATGCCTCCGAGGGCAACTCCCGGCACCTCCATGCCTCACCCGGCCGGTGACCGGCACGCGATGCCGCGGTGGATCATAGCCGGGGACCGGCCCGCCACGGGAGGGGGTTTGCGGCCCGCCCGCGTGCCCCCGTCTCTGCTGCTTCTGTGGTGTCGGGGTCGGGTCGGGTCGGTGGGGTTCTGTTTGCGGTGAGGGTCGGTACGGGGGTGTCGTTGGGGTGGTTTGGTGTGCTGGCCTGGGCTTGGATCGCTGGCCGGGTTGGGGGGTTGGTGCCTGGTCGGTCTGGGGTTTTTTCGGGTGGCGGGGTCCGGGTTTCCGGGGTGGGCGCGGCCCTGTGCCGTCTCCTGGGGGTTTGACGGCCGGTCGTCGGTCCGTGTGTTTCTTGTCCGGTCCTTTTGCCCGTCGGTCCGTGTGTTTCTTGTCCGGTCCTTTTGCCCGTCGGTCCGTGTGTTTCTTGTCCGGTCCTTTTGCCCGTCCGTGTGCCGGCTGCGGGGCGGGTGTCACGTCAGGAGGTCCGGGGCCCGTAGCAGTTCGGGTGGGATGTTCCAGGCGTCGACCAGGTCGACGGCCAGTGGCCGGACCTTGCGGCAGAGGTCGTTCACTTCCCGGCTGATGGC
>NZ_KB897796.1:0-37897 GCF_000377145.1 Streptomyces sp. CNT372
CTCACCCACGCCCTCACCACCCTCACCCACCACGGCACCACCCACTACCTCGAAATCGGCCCCGACACCGTCCTCGCCTCCCTCGCCCGTGACACCGTCGACGGGGTGGTCGTGGCGGCGCAGCGGCGGGGCCGGGACGAGGCGGCGACGGTCACGGCCGCTCTCGGCGCCCTCCACAACAGCGGGGTCGCGGTCGACTGGGAGGCGTACTTCGCCGGCACCGGACCGGTGCCGGGTGCCGGGCGCGTGACGTTGCCCGGCTACGCCTTCCAGCGCGAGCGGTACTGGCTCACCGGCGACGCCGCCCGCCGCCCCGGGGCGGGCGGCCTGGGTCACGCCGTGCTGGACCGCGTGGTGGACGTCGCCGACGGCGCGGCCCGGTTGTTCACCGGAGCACTGGCCCGGCACCGGCAGCCATGGCTGGCCGACCACACCTCCGCGCACACCGTGGAGGGGACCCCCATCGTCCCGGTGGCCGCCCTGGTGGACCTGGTGGTCCGCGCCGGGGACGAGCTGGAGGCCACGGCGGTGGAACGGCTCACCGTCCGGACGCCGCTGGTGCTGCCCCGCAACGGCGCGCTGGAGGTGCAGCTCTCGGTCGTCCCGGCGGACGCGGACGGCGAGGGCTCCCGGCACGCGTTCACCCTGCACGCCCGCCCGGAGGGAGAGGCCGGCCGGTGGACCGTGCACGCCGAGGGCGTCCTCACCGAGGCCCCCGCTCCCGCCCAGGGCGACGCCACCGGTCCCGTCGCCGCCACCGGTCCCGATGCCACCGGCCCCGTCGCCGCCACCGTGGAGCTGGACACCGCCCTCGCCGCCGAGGCCGGGGCGTACGGGCTGCACCCGTGGCTGCTCGAGGTGGCCCTGGAAGCGGTCCTGGACGCGGCCGAGGAGCGCGGCGACCTCGGCCCGGTGCCCCCGGAAGCGGTCCGGGTGCCCGCCGACTGGGCCGGGGTGCGGCTGCACGCGACGGGTGCGACGGCCGTGCGGGCGCGCTGGTCCCGGCGGGACGACGGCGCGCTGTCGCTGACGCTGTCGGACGCGGCGGACCAGCCGGTGCTGACGGTGGACCGGCTCGTCCACCAGGACGTGCCCGCGGCCGAGTTCGCCCCGGCGGGCGGCGCCGCCCTGCCGCTGTACCGGCTGCTGTGGACGCCGGCCGAACCGGCCGCTCCCCCGGTGCCGTTGCGCTGGGGTGTGCTGGGCGGCGCGGAGGCGGACGGGGCCCTCGGCCAGGACGGGCTGCCGTTCGGGAGCGTCCGGGAGGTCGCCGAGGCGGTGGCGGCCGGGGGCGCGCCCGTGGACGCCGTACGCGTCTGGGCGGGCACGACGCCCGAGGACGCGGACGGCTCCGCCGTACCCGATGTGGTGACCGCGCTGCACCGGCGCACCGGCCGGGTCCTGGCCCTGGTGCGGGAGTGGCTCGCGGACGAGCGCCTGGCGGAGCTGCCCCTGGTCGTGCTGACCCGGGGCGCGGTGACCACCGGTATCGAGGGGGTGTCGGACCTGGCGGCGGCGGCCGTGTGGGGGCTGCTGCGGTCCGCGCAGGCCGAGGCGCCGGACAGGATCGTGCTGGTGGACCTGGAGCAGCCGCTCGGTTCGGACGGCCTGCCCCTGGGCACCGGGCTGCGGCCCGTCGGGGCGTCCCCGCTGCCGCTGCCGGCCGAGGCACTGGCGGCGGTGGTCGCGGCGGGCGAGCCGCAGGCCGCCGTGCGCGGCGGTACCGTGCGGCTGCCCCGGGTGCAGCGCAGTTCGGCGTCGACCCTGGGCACCGACGGGCAGGCCATGTCCTGGGACCCGGACGGAACCGTCCTGATCACCGGCGGCACCGGGGCGCTCGGCGCGCTGACGGCCCGGCACCTGGTCGCGGAGCACCACCTGCGGCGGCTGCTGCTGGTGTCCCGGCGCGGCCCGGACGCGCCGGGGGCGGCCGGACTGGTCGCCGAGCTGGCGGAGGCGGGGGCGGTGGCCGAGGTGGTCGCCTGCGACGTGTCGGACCGGGCGGCGCTCGCCGCGCTGCTCGCCGGCATCCCGTCGGCGCATCCGCTGACCGGGGTGGTGCACGCGGCCGGCGCGGTCGACAACGCGCTGCTCGCCGATCTGACGGCGGAGCGCACCGCCGCCGTCCTCGCGCCCAAGGCGGACGCGGCCTGGTATCTGCACGAGCTGACGCGGGACCTGGACCTCTCCGCGTTCGTGCTGTTCTCGTCGAGCACGGGAGTGGTCGGCGGTCCCGGGCAGTCCGGGTACGCGGCCGCGAACGCCTTCCTCGACGGGCTGGCCGGGCACCGGGCCGCGCTCGGGCTGGCGGCGACCTCGGTGGCCTGGGGCCTGTGGGACGCGCCGGGCGGTGTGGGCGCGGGCATCGGCGACGCGGGCCGGGCCCGGTACGCCCGTGAGGGCTTCCGCCTGATCGCCCCGGCCGAGGGCGCGGCGCTGCTGCACTCCGCCCTGGTGGACGGGGAGGCGCAGTTGCTGGCGCTGCCCGTGGACGCCTCGGCGATGCGGGCGCACGGCCGGGTTCCGTCGGTGTTCCACTCCCTGGTCCGGCCGAACGGACGGCGTTCCGCCGCGTCCGGGGACGGCGGGAACGGTGACGGGGCCCTGGCGGCCCGGCTCGCCGAACTGCCCGCCGCGGACCGGGAGGCGGCCGTGATGGACGTCGTCCGGGCGGAGATCTCGACGGTGCTGGGCCGGTCCGGCGCGCACACCGTGGAGCCGGACCACCCGTTCAAGGAGCTGGGCTTCGACTCGATGACGGCCGTCGACCTGAGCAACCGGCTGACCGCGCAGACCGGGGTGCGGCTGCCGTCGACGGTGGTCTTCGACCATCCGAGCCCGACGGCGCTGACGGCGCATCTGCTGGACCGCATGGACCTGGGCGAGGCGCGGGGCGCGGACCGTGCCCTGGCCGAACTCGACCGCTTCGAGGGCGTCCTCGCGACGGCGGGCGACGACGAGGAGACCCGGCGGGCGGTGTCGGCGCGGCTGGAGGCGCTGCTGTCCCGGCTCGCGGACGCGGGCGCCGGCGCGCCCGGTGACGCGGGCGGGCCCGACGCGGCCGAGTCGCTGGAGTCGGCCTCCACGGCGGAGATCTTCGCGTTCATCGACAACCAGCTCGGCCGTACCGCGAGCTGAGCGGCACCGGACCCCGCCGCCGCGAGCGCGGCGGCGGGGTCCGGTGGCCGCCGGCCCGCGCAGGACCCCTGACCCAGCGGGGCGCACCGGGTGCGCCCCGCCGACACGAGGAGAGACCGAACCGCCATGTCGAACCAGTCCAACCAGACCAACCAGACCACTGGTCCTGCCGGCGAGGAGAAGCTGGTCGAGTACCTGAAGTGGGTCACGGCCGATCTCCACAAGGCGCGCCAGAAGATCGCCGACCTGGAGGCGGCACGGGACGAGCCGATCGCGGTCGTCGGGATGGCGTGCCGCTATCCGGGCGGGGTGCGCTCCCCCGAGGACCTGTGGGAGCTGGTCCGCGAGGGCCGGGACGGGATCACCGAGTGGCCGGCCGACCGCGGCTGGGACGTTGAGGGCCTGTACGACCCGGAGCCCGGGAAGCCGGGCCGCTCGTACACCCGCGAGGGCGGGTTCCTGGACGGGGCGGCCGAGTTCGACGCGCCGTTCTTCGGCATCTCGCCGCGTGAGGCGCTCGGCATGGACCCGCAGCAGCGGGTACTGCTGGAGGCGGCCTGGGAGGCGTTCGAGAGCGCGGGCATCGACCCGGCGTCGCTGAAGGGGTCGCGGACGGGCGTGTTCGCCGGGGTGGTGGAGCAGAGCTATCTCGACCGGGAGGGCCCCGAGGAGTTCGAGGGCTACCTGATGACGAGCAAGCTCAGCAGTGTCGCCTCGGGCCGGATCTCCTACACCTTCGGTTTCGAGGGCCCGGCGGTCTCCATGGACACGGCCTGCTCGTCCTCGCTGGTGGCGCTGCACATGGCGGTGCAGTCGCTGCGCTCGGGCGAGTCGGTGCTCGCCCTGGCGGGCGGTGCGACGGTCTCCGGTTCACCGAACGGCTTCGTCGACTTCTCGCGGCAGCGGGGGCTGGCGGCGGACGGCCGCTGCAAGTCCTTCGCCGAGAGCGCGGACGGGACGGGCTGGAGCGAGGGGGTCGGCCTGCTGCTGGTGGAGCGCCTGTCCGACGCGCGGCGGAACGGGCATCCGGTGCTCGCCGTGATCCGGGGCTCGGCCGTCAACCAGGACGGCGCCAGCAACGGTCTGACGGCACCGAACGGCCCCTCCCAGGAGCGGGTCATCCGGGACGCGCTCGCCTCTGCCGGGCTGGGCACGGCCGATGTGGACGCGGTGGAGGCGCACGGCACCGGCACGCGGCTGGGCGACCCGATCGAGGCGCAGGCCCTCCTCGCGACCTACGGCCGGCACCGTCCGCAGGACCGGCCGCTCTATCTCGGGTCGCTGAAGTCCAACATCGGGCACTCGGTGGCGGCGGCGGGCGTGGGCGGGGTCATCAAGATGATCCAGGCGATGCGCCACGGCGTCCTGCCGAAGACCCTGCACGTGGACGCCCCGACCTCGCACGTCGACTGGTCGGCGGGTGCGGTGGAGCTGCTGACCGAGGCCCGCGCCTGGACGGCGCCGGAGGGACGTCCGCGCCGGGCCGGTGTGTCCTCGTTCGGCTTCGGCGGGACGAACGCGCATGTGGTGATCGAGGAGGCGCCCGACAGTACGGAGGAAGTCCCGTCCGCCGTGCGGGAGCTGCCGGTCGTGCCGTGGACGCTGTCCGCGAAGACCCCTTCCGCCCTGCGGGACCAGGCCGCGCGGCTCCTCGCTTACACCGAGGCGCATCCGGAGCTGTCGGCGCTGGACATCGGCCACAGCCTGGCGACGAGACGGTCCGCGTTCGACCAGCGGGCGACGGTGACGGCCGCCGACCCCGGCACCTTCCGCGAGGCCCTGCACGCCCTGGCGGAGGGCACCCGGCACCCCGCGCTGACCACCGGCACCCGGGCCGGTACCGGGAAGCTCGCCTTCCTCTACACCGGACAGGGCGCCCAGCGCATCGGCATGGGCCAGGAACTCGCCGCCGCCTACCCCGCGTTCGCCGAAGCCTTCGACGCCGCCATCACCGCACTCGACCCCCACCTCGACCGCCCCCTGCACGACGTCATCACCACCGGCGACGGACTCGACCGCACCGAATACACCCAACCCGCCCTCTTCGCCGTCGAAGTCGCCCTCCACCGACTCCTCGAAACCTGGGGCATCACCCCCGACCTCGTCGCCGGACACTCCATCGGCGAGGTCACCGCCGCCCACCTCTCAGGCGTCCTCGACCTCCCCGACGCCGCCCGCCTCGTCACCACCCGCGCCCGCCTCATGCAGTCGGCCCCGCAGCACGGCGCGATGCTCGCGGTCCAGGCGCCGGAGCACGATGTGGCCGCCTCGCTGCGCAGCCACGGCGGCGCGGTGTGCGTGGCCGCGGTGAACAGCCCCCGGTCCGTGGTGGTCGCGGGCGACGAGGACGCCGTCGACGCGGTCGCCACCCACTGGCGGGAACGCGGCGCGGCGGTCAAGCGGCTCTCCGTCAGCCATGCCTTCCACTCGGCGCACATGGAGGGGATGCTCGACGCCTACCGTGCCGTCGCCGCCGAACTGACCTACCACGCACCGGCGATCCCCCTGGTGTCCACGGTCACCGGCCGGCCCGCGACGGCCGCGCAGCTCACCTCGCCCGACTACTGGGTCACCCAGGTCCGGGAGGGCGTCAAGTTCCTGCACGCGGTGCGCGCCCTGGAGGCCGAGGGGGCGACCGCCTTCCTGGAGATCGGCCCGGACGCGGTCCTCACCGCCCTCGCGCACGACAGCGTCCAGGACCCGGACGCCCTGCTGGCCGTCCCCGCCCTGCGCCGGGACCACGAGGAGCCCACCGTGCTGGCCCAGGCGGTCGGCGCGCTGCACCAGCGCGGGGTACGGATCGACTGGGAGGCGTACTTCGCGGGCACGGGCGCCCGCGCGGTGGCGCTGCCCACCTACGCCTTCCAGCACGAGCGGTACTGGGTCGCGCCCGGGGACGGGCCCGCCGACGCGGCCGGGCTCGGTCTGGTGCCGGGCGGGCACGCCCTGCTCGGCGCGGTCGTGGACCTGCCGGACTCCGAGGGGGCGCTGTTCACCGCACGGGTGTCGCCGCGCAGCCACCCGTGGCTGGCCGGGCACACCGTGTCCGGCACCGGGGTGCTGCCGGCCGCCGCCGTGGTGGACATGGTGGTCGGCGCCGGGGACACGCTCGGCGCGGGCGCTCTCGCCGAGCTGACCGTGCACGCCCCGCCGGTCCTCCCGGCGGACGCCCCCCTGCATCTGCGGCTGTCCGTGCGGGAGCCGGACGGTCACGGGCAGCGGGCGTTCACCCTGTACAGCCGTCCGGACGGGGCCGATGTGCCCTGGGCCGCGCACGCCACCGGACGGCTCGCCCCGGGCGGCCGGGCCGCCCCCGCCGCGCCCGCGCCCGTCTCCTGGCCGCCCGCCGACGCGGAGAGCGTCCCGCTGGAGGCGGCGGACACGGCCCGGGGCGTACTCGCCGCCTGGCGGCTGGGCGAGGAGGTGTACGCCGAGATCGAGCTGCCCGAGGAACGGCACGCGCAGCGGGCCGGCTTCGGACTGCACCCGGACCTGCTGGACGCGGCCCTGCGCACCCCCGCCCTGGGCGGCGGCCCGGCGGCGCGGGAGGCCGTCGCCGTCGCACTGCGCGAGGGGTTCGAGCTGTACGCGACGGGCGCGGCCTTCCTGCGGGTGCGGGCCGTCCCGGCGGGCGGTGACGGCGGCTGGTCGGTGGAGCTGGCCGACCGGGCCGGGCAGGCGGTGGCCTCCGCGCGAGGGGTCGTCCACCGGGCCCTGGCCGCCGAGGAGCTGGGCCCGGCCGGGGAGCGGCTGCGGGACGCGGCCTTCCATGTCGCCTGGTCCCCGGTCGCGCTGGACCCGCCGGGGCGGGCGGTCACCTGGGGTGTGCTGGGCGGCCCCGGCGCCGGTCGCGGCTCGGGCCCGGTGGCGGGCCCCCGGTTCGCGGACGTGGACGCGGCGGCCCGTGCCCTCGCGGCGGACGGCGGCGGGCTGGACGCGGTGCTGGTGACGGACGCGTACCCGGGCGTCCGGGACGGTCACGCCCCGGACGCCGACGGCCCCGCCGCCCCGGACGCCGCCGACCCCGTCGCCGAACTGCACGCGCGCACCGGCCGGGTCCTGGAGCTGGTCCGCCGGTGGCTGGCCGACGAACGGACGGGGTCCGCGCGGCTGGTGGTACTGACCCGGGGTGCGGTGGCCACCGCACCCGGCGAGGATGTCACGGACCTGGCGTCGGCCGCCGTCTGGGGCCTGCTGCGCTCGGCGCAGTCGGAGGCCCCGGGCCGTATCGTCCTGGTCGACACGGACGCCGGCGGCGACCCGTGGCTGGGGGCGGTGCTCTCCTCGGTGCTGGTGTCCGGCGAGCCGCAGGCGGCGGTACGCGGCGGGCGGGTCCTCGTCCCCCGCGTCCACCGCACCCCCGCCCCGCCCACCGGGGCCGGAAGCGCCGCGGCCCGCGGCGGGAGCACGACGGCCCGCGGCGGGAGCACCGGACCGGCCCCGGCCGGGGCCTGGAACCCGGACGGAACGGTGCTCGTCACCGGCGGCACCGGCAGCCTCGGCTCCCTCTTCGCCCGCCATCTCGCCGCCCGCCACGGGGTGCGCCGGCTGCTGCTGCTCAGCAGGCGCGGCCCCGCCGCCCCCGGCGCGGCCCGGCTGGTCGAGGAGCTGGCCGCCCTCGGCGCCGAGGCGGACGTGGTGGCCTGCGACGCGGCGGACCGCGAGGCGCTGGCCGCCGTGCTGGCCGCGATCCCCGCCGAGCACCCGCTGACCGGAGTCGTGCACACCGCCGGTCTCATCGACGACGGACTCGTCACCGACCTGGACACGGCCCGACTCGACGCGGTGCTGCGTCCCAAGGCGGACGCCGCGTGGAACCTGCACCGGCTGACCCGGGGGCTGGACCTCTCCGCCTTCGTGCTGTTCTCGTCCATCGCGGGTGTCATCGGCGGCGCGGGCCAGTCCTCCTACGCGGCCGCAAACGCCTTCCTGGACGGGCTGGCCGCCCATCGCGCCGCGCACGGCCTGCCCGCGACCTCCGCCGCCTGGGGCCTGTGGCAGCAGTCGGACGGCATCGCGGGATCACTCGACGCGGCCGACCTGGCCCGGATCGCGCGCGCCGGGTTCCTGCCGGTGTCCCAGGACCGGGGTCCGGCCCTGCTCGACCTCGCCCTCGGCGACCCGTGTCCGGCGCCCGTCCTCACCGGGCTCGACCTGGTGGCGATGCGCGAGCAGCCCGCCCAGGTGCCGCTGCTGCTGACCGCCCTGGTGCGGCGGCCGGTGCGGCGGGCCGCGAGCAACTCCCCGCAGGCGGAGGGGAACCTGGCCGAGCGGCTGGCCGGTCTCGGCGCGGCCGAACAGCACCGCGTCGTCCTGGAGTTCGTGGCGGGCGAGACGGCGGGCATCCTCGGCCACCCCGACCCGGCGGCCCTGGAGACCGAGCAGCCCTTCGTGAAGCTGGGCTTCGACTCGCTGACCTCCGTCGAGCTGCGCAACCGGCTCTCCGCGGCCCTCGGCACGCCCCTGCCCGCCACGGTGGTCTTCGACCACCCGAGCCTGTCCGCGCTCGCCGGCTTCCTGCGGGAGCTGCTGGTCGCACCGGCCGGGGACGGCGGCGCGCCGGGCCGTGAACAGGTCGACTTCGCGGCCGAGATCGTCCTGGACGAGGAGATCGTCCCGGCGGCCGAGACCGTGCGCTGCGCACCCGACCCGGACCACGTCCTGCTGACCGGGGCGAGCGGCTTCCTCGGCGCGTTCCTGCTGCGGGACCTGCTGCGGGAGACCCGGGCGACCGTGCACTGCCTGGTGCGCGCGGCCGACGAGGCCGACGGCATGCGGCGGCTGCGCGAGAACCTGCGCTTCTACGAGGTCGCGGACCAGGTGGACGAGAGCCGGCTGCGGGTGGTCGTGGGCGATCTGTCACAGCCCCTGCTCGGGCTCTCCGAGGACGCGTTCGACGAGCTGGCCCGTACCGCCGACGCCGTGTACCACGCGGGGGCGACGGTGCACTGGCTGCACCCCTTCACCACCCTGAAGGCGGCGAACGTGGACGGGACCCGGGAGGTGCTGCGCCTCGCGGCCCGGCACCGCACGGTGCCGGTGCACTACCTCTCCACCACCGGGGTGTTCGCGGGCGAGCTGGCGGGCGGGGTGCCGCTGCGGGTCGACGACCCGACCGGGCCCGCCGAGGCGCTGCCGAGCGGCTACCTCCAGAGCAAGTGGGTGGCCGAGCAGGTCGTCGGCCTCGCCCGCGAGCGGGGGCTGCCGGTCTCGGTCCACCGCATCGACGTGATCTCCGGCGACACGGTCAACGGCGCCTGCCAGACACGGGACTTCG
This sequence comes from Streptomyces sp. CNT372, assembly GCF_000377145.1. Lineage (NCBI taxonomy): Bacteria > Bacillati > Actinomycetota > Actinomycetes > Kitasatosporales > Streptomycetaceae > Streptomyces > Streptomyces sp. CNT372. Next base: position 9,416 of record NZ_KB897796.1, read on the forward strand.
TGTGGCTGAGCCTGCGCGGGCTGGTCCAGGCGGGGGCGGTGCCGTCCGGTCTGGTGGGGAAGGTGCACCTGACGCCCGTGGACTACGTCAGCGCGGCCGTGGTCGCGCTGTCCCGGCGCCCGGAGTCGGCCGGCGGGACCTTCCACCTCTACAACCAGAGCCATGGCAGCTTCGCGGGCTTCGTCGGCGAACTGCGCGCGCAGGGCTACGAGCTGGCGGAGCTGGACTGGGACGCGTGGAGCGGGGCGGTGAAGTCCGACCCCGACAACGTGATGCTGCCGCTGATGGAGGCGTTCGAGATGATGGCCTCCGCCAACGAGGCGTTCTATCCGCCGGTCGACACCGCGGTGGCCGAACGGGCCCTCGCCGGTACGGGTGTCGACTGCCCTCCGATGACGGCGGCCCTGTTCCGCCGCTACATGGACTTCTTCGTCCGCGCCGGGTTCTTCCCGGCCCCGCCCGCAACGGTCGCCCCGACCGCACCGACGGCCGCGCCCGTCACCCCGGCCTCGTCCGCCCTTCAGGGCTGAGTCCCCAGGGCCCCGCACGACCTCCCCTTCCCCACGACCACGACCACGACCAGCACTTCCACGCACGAGCAAGGCGGCCGGTCCCGTCCCCCGAGGGGGCGGGACCGGCCGCCGGACGGGACACCTGACATGACGACCACGGAAGGCACGACGGGCTCCCCGCCCCGCCTGGAGGGCCACTGGTTCCGCCGGTTCGGCGGCACGGCGGAGGGCCACGGCGGCCCGCTGCTCATCTGCTTCCCGCACGCCGGGGGCGCGGCCAGCGCCTATCTGCCCCTCTCCCGGGCGCTCGCTCCCCGGGTCGACGTCCTCGCGGTGCAGTACCCGGGCCGCCAGGACCGCCGCCTGGAGACGCCCGCCGAGTCCCTGACCGCCCTCGCGGAGACGGTGGCCGCCGAACTGGCGACCGGCCTCGGCCACGGGCGTCCGTACGCGCTGTTCGGCCACAGCATGGGCGCGGCCCTCGCCTACGAGACCGCGCGCAGGCTCCACGGCCACGGGGTGCCCGCACCGGAGCGGCTGTTCCTGTCGGGGCGGGGCGCGCCCTCACCGGAGCCGCGCCGGAGCGACCGGCTGAGCGGTGACACCGCGCTGGTGGCCGAGATCCGGCGGCTCGGCGGAACGGGGAGCCGGGTCCTGGACGAGCCGGAGCTGCTGGGCATGGTGCTCCCCGCCCTGCGCGCCGACTACCGGGCCCTCGCCGGCTACCGCTGGACGCCCGGGCCGGCGCTCGGCATCCCGTTCACGGTGCTGGTGGGCGAGGACGATCCGGTGGTCCCGCCCGGCGACGCGGAGGGCTGGCTCGCCCACTCGACCGAGCCGGGCGCGTTCCTGACCTTCCCCGGCGGGCACTTCTACCTGGACGCCCACACGGAACGGGTGGCCGGGGTGATCGCGTCCGCGCTCGCCGTGCCCACGCCGCCGGGCTGAGAGCACGCGGCAACACGGTGGGGCGGGAACCCTTCCGGAAGGGTTCCCGCCCCGCAACCTCGTGTCACGCTCAGTGCGCCACGGCCCCGCGCGGTGCGCTGCCGAACCGCCCGCCGAAGAAGAGCAGCCCGTGCCCGTCCCGGTCGGTGCCGCGCCCCGCGCCCAGGACCCGGCCGACGAACACGGTGTGGTCGCCGGAGTCGAGCCCCGCGTCGAGCGCGCACTCCAGCCAGGCAAGCGCCCCGGACAGCAGCGGCGCCCCGGTGTGCTCGCCCGGACGCCAGTCGACGCCGTCGAACTGGGCCCGCCCGAGGGTGCGCTTCTTGTCGGCGAAGCGGCGGGCCAGCGGCTCCTGCCCGTCGGCGAGGATGGACACCCCGAAGCCCCGCCCGGCGGTGATCGCGCGGTGCATCACGGCGCTGTGGGCCACCGAGCAGAGCACGGTCGGCGGGTCCAGGGAGACGGAGCTGAAGGCGTTGGCCGTCATGGCGTGGATGTGCTCGCCGCCGACGGTGATGACGACGACACCGGTGGCGAACTGCGCCATCACATCCCTGAGCGCGTCGGCGGAAACGGGCGTACGGAGGCCGGTCGCCGAACCCGCGGCCACCGACCCGGTCGATATCCGGTCAGATACAGGATTCATGTCACCCTCTTTGATTCGGCCATGGCTCCGAACGTAACGGAATCCGATTCGGGCGCCGCAACCGCCGGGTAATCCCGAACTCCTTCCCGCCGCAGGACGCGAATGACCCCGCTGTTACCGCGCGTTGACGGGACGCCGGAACGGGCGGCCCTAGGCTCCCGGGACGGCGGCCGGGCCGCCCAGGACAAGGGACAAGGGGAGACCATGAATTCCGAAGCAGAACGACTCCAGCTCGCCGAACCCTATTTGGGTTCGGTACTCGCGACGGCCGGCCTGGACGCCGAATACGTGCGCGCCGAGGGAAATACTCTCTACCGCCTCGGCGCGGACGGCAGAGAGATTCCGGTGACCGACTTCGCGGGCGGTTACGGCTCCCTGATGCTCGGCCACCACCACCCGGAGATCACCGCGCTCGCCAAGGAACTCCTGGATTCCGGCGTCCCGGTGCACGCCCAGTTCTCGGTGCGTCCGGACGCCAACCTGCTGGCGCTGGAACTGAACCGGATCGTGCGCCGCGAGACCGGCTCCTCGGAGAACTGGTTCGCCATTCTCGCCAACTCGGGCGCGGAGGCGAACGAGGCCGCGCTGAAGCACGCCGAGCTCGACCGGGTGAGCCGGCTCGCCGAGGCGACCGCGGCGGCGGACGCCGAACTGGCCGCCGCCCGCACGGCCCTGCTGGACGGCACGGCCTCGGTACCCCCGGAGCTGTGGCGCCGGCTCGGCCTGGCACAGCCCGCGGGCGCGGCGCCCGACGCCCTGGTGGACGCGCTCGCCCGCCGCAACGCCGAACGGGCCGCCCGGGCACCGCTGTTCCTCGCCCCCGAGGGCGCGTTCCACGGCAAGCTGGCCGCCAGTGTGCAGCTCACCCACAACGACGGCTACCGCACGCCGTTCAAGGCGCTGGCCGCGCAGGCCCGCTTCGTGCCGGTGGACCAGCCGGGGGTGCTCCGCAAGCTCGTCGACGAGGAGCGGGCGGTACTGCACGGGCTGGCCGTGGCGGACGGGGCGGTCTCGGCGACCGAGCACGAGGCGCCGGTGTTCTGCGCGTTCCTGCTGGAACCGGTGCAGGGCGAGGGCGGCATCCGGGAGCTGCCCGCCGAGTTCGTCGCGGAGGTGGGGCAGGTGTGCGCGGCGGCCGGGGTGCCGGTGGTCGTGGACGAGATCCAGAGCGGTATGGGCCGCACCGGCCACTTCCTCGCCGCGACCGCGCTCGGCCTGGAGGGGGACTACTACACGCTGGCGAAGAGCCTGGGCGGCGGGCTGGCCAAGATCTCCGTGCTGCTGATCCGGGAGTCCCGCTACCGGCCCGAGTTCGAGCTGGTGCACAGCTCCACCTTCGCCAAGGACGGCTTCTCCAGCCGGATCGCGCTCAAGGTCCTGGACCTCCTGGAGGCCGACGACGGCGCGGCCTACCGCCTGGCGGCCGAGCGGGGCGAGCGGATCAGGGCGGCCCTGGAGTCGGTGCGGGCCGACTTCCCGGACGTGGTGAAGGAGGTGCGGGGGCGGGGCCTGATGCTGGGCTTCGAGTTCCACGACCAGTCCGAGGCTCCGGCGCCGCCGGTCCAGGAGGCGGCCCAGAACGGCCTGTTCGGCTATCTGGTGGCCGGGCATCTGCTGGGCGGGCACCGGATCCGCACCTTCCCCACCGCGAGCGCGGCGAACACCCTGCGCTTCGAGCCGTCGGTGTACATCACGGACGAGGAGATCCGGCACCTGGAGACGGCCCTGAGGGACACCTGCGACATCGTCCGCGGCGGCTACCAGCGCCCCCTGGCGATCGGGGCATCGTAGACATTTCACCCCATCGGCCACCAGAAACCGATCGCATGTCCATGTTTCTGAACGGCCTCGAACGGCAGCGGCGGCGGCGTCGGACGACACCGCCGCTGCCGCTCGCCACCCGCCCCTGACCACCATCTATGCCTCTCCGCAACGGACATGGGCACCTTCTCTCGACCGCACCGCGGACTGGGGAGCACCTGTCTCACCCCTTGGGCGCTGGCTCGTTTCTTCTTGAAAAACCGTACCTACGGTTTGTATTGTGTGGCACAGAGTCTCACCGACTACGGGGGGAAGAGTTATGTGGTTCCGGATGCTCGGACCCTTGGAGGTCGTCTCCGGCGGCCGCTCCATCGAGCTCGGCGGGAGCAAGCAGCGGGCCGCACTCGGGTTCCTCCTCCTCCAGCCCAACCAGGTCGTCCCCACCAGCCAGCTCCTGCGGGCCCTGTGGAGCCTCGAGGAGGCACCGGCCACCGCCCGCAAGATCCTGCAGAACGCCATCTGGGGGCTGCGCAGACGCCTGGCCGCGGCCGACGACACCCAGGCCCCGGTCACCCTGCGCACCCAGGCCCCGGGCTACGCCCTCGACGTCGCGCCCGAGCAGGTGGACCTCCACCTGTTCAGCCGCCGCGTCGAACAGGGCCGCATCCATCTGGCGGCGGGCGCCTCCGAGGAGGCGGCCCGTCAGCTCCGGGACGCGCTGAAGCTGTGGCGCGGCTCGGTCCTCGCCGACCTCGTCGAGGTCGGCTTCATGTGGCCGGAGCTGACGACCGTGCAGAACACCCGGCTGGACGTGCTGGAGGACTGCTTCGAGGCCGAACTCGCCTGCGGGCGGCACTACGCGGTCCTCGGGGAACTCGAAGCGCTCGTCGAGGCCGAGCCCCTGCGCGAGCGCTCCTGCGGCCAGCTGATGCGCGCGCTGTACCGCTGCGGCCGGCAGGCCGACGCCCTCGGCGTCTACAGCCGGCTGCGCTCCTCCCTCGTCGAGGACCTGGGCCTGGAGCCCAGCCGCGAGCTCCAGCTGCTCCAGCAGGCCATCCTGATGCAGGACCCGGCCCTCCAGTACGCCCCGCCCGCCGCCCTGGTGACCATGCCGGTGCCCCGCGGCCCCGCCGACCCGCCCCGGACGACCGCCCCGGACGGCCTCGCGCTCCTGCCGCCCGACGGCCGGGCGCCGTCCGCGACCGCCGCCGGCTCCGAGCCCCGTCCCGCCCCCGAGGCCGCCGCCCTGCCCGTACCAGTGGCCGCCACCGCGCCGGTACGCCAGGAGGTGCCGGTACGCCAGGAGGTGAGCGTCGTCCTGGTCCGTACGGGCCTGAGCCCGGACACCCCCGAGGGGACCGACGCCGACGCGGCCCTGGACCGGGCCGGGACCCGCATCCGGCAGGAGATCGAGAGCCGGGGCGGCACGGTGGCCGCCGCCATGGGCGCCGACACCCTGGGGCTGTTCCCGGCCCAGGCGCCCGCGTCCGACCACGCCGAACGCGCCGTCCAGGCGGCCGGCGCCCTGCGGACCGCCTTCGCCTGCCCGGCCGAACCCGGCGCCGGCGGGGCGCCCATGCCGGGCGAGGTCGTCCTGCGCACCGCGATCGTCACGGGCGAGGCACTGGTGCGGCGCGGCGGCGAGCCCGGCACGGCCCCGCTGTCGGCGAGCGGTGCCCTGCTGCACGCCTGCCAGGCGATGCTGCCGCTGGTACCGGACGGCGAGATCCAGGTCTGCCCCGACACCCGGGAGGCGGCCGGTCCCGGCTACGTCTTCACCCAGCCCGCAGGTTCCCCGCTGCGCTGGCAGCTGCGCCATGTCGCCACGGAGACCGGGGTGTTCGGGTACCCGGGGCTGGACAGCGAGTCCGACTACGGCGGTGAACTCGACCTGCTGCACAGCCTGATGGTGCACACCGGCCGCTGGTCCCGTTCCCACCTGGTCTCGGTGCTCGGCTCCTCCGGGGCGGCGCGCACCCAGATGCTGATGGACTTCCGGCAGCTCGCCGACGAGAACCCGCGCTCCGCGCAGGTGGTGTTCTGGTGCGGTCCGCCCGCGCCGAGAGCGGGCGCGTTCGTCGCGCACCGGTCGATCCTCTCCGCGTACTGCGGTATCTCCGGCCAGGACTCGGCCCAGACGGCGCGGGCGAAGCTGGAGGCGGTGCTGCACCGGCTCGTCGGCGAGCAGGGCCGGGCCAACTGGCTCGCGGCCCGGCTCGCTCCGTTCGTCGACCCGGCGGTCCGCCCCGAGGAGGGCTTCGGCACGGGCGAGTGGCTGGACAGCTGGTACCAGTTCCTGGAGACGGCCTCCAAGGAGCGGCCGCTGGTCCTGATCGTGGACGACATGCACCGCGCCGACGACGCGCTCCTGGACTTCGTCGAGTCCCTGGCGGACCCCGGTCGGCAGGTGCAGGCCCTGGTCGTGGCGGGCGCGGCCCCCGACTTCCTCGGCCGCCGCCCGGCACTGACGAACAGCCACTACACCACGGTGATCACGATGGACGAGCAGGCGGGCGGTACGGTCAGCCGGCTGCTCGACTCCCTGGCCCTCCCCGCGGACCTCAGCCTGGCCCGCGCCCCCTGGGACGCGCCCCGCGCCTGACCACTCCGCCGGGCACCCCGGCCGCCGCGCGCGGATCGGAGTCGGCGAGTGGCGGCCGCCACCGCCGACGCGCCCCGGCCGCGCCTGGCGGGCCCGGTGGGCCCGGCCCGCCGCCGGGCCCGAGCCCCGGCCGCCTGCCCGGGTCAGGGCCACAGCCCGAGTCTCAGCCTCCCGCCCGGGTCAGGACCGGCGGGTGCCGGTCACCACCGTGGCGTCCCGGTCCTCGCAGACGCCGATGGTGGCCGTGAGCCCGTGGGCGGTGAAGGCGGCCGCGGTCCGCCGTGCCTGGCGGCGGCTGGTCTCGATGAGCAGGACGCCGCCGGGGGCGAGCCACGCGCCCGCGCCCGCCGTGACCCGGCGCTGGACGTCCAGTCCGTCCGCCCCGCCGTCGAGGGCGACCGGCGGCTCGTGGTCGCGGGCCTCCGGCGGCAGCAGGCCCAGCTCGGCGGTGGGCACGTACGGCGCGTTGACGACCAGGACGCCGACCCGCCCCCGCAGCCCCGCCGGCAGGGCCGCGTACAGGTCCCCCTCGTGGACCAGACCGCCCAGGGGCGCGAGATTGCGCCGGGCGCAGCGCACGGCGGCGGGATCGATGTCGGCGGCGTGCAGTTCGCCGTCGCCGAGGGCGTGCAGCAGGGCCGCGCCGACCGCGCCTGTGCCGCAGCACAGGTCGACGACGACGTCCCCGGGCGCGCCGAGGGCGGCGGCCCGTTCGACCAGGAACTCGGTGCGGCGGCGGGGTACGAAGACCCCGGGGTCCACGGCCACCCGGCGGCCGTGGAACTCTGCCCAGCCGAGGACCTGTTCCAGCGGGAGACCGGCGACGCGGCGGGCGACCAGCTCGCGCAGCGCCGTCTCGTCAAGGGCCGCGCCGCTCAGCAGCGCGGCCTCGTCCTCCGCGAAGACGCAGCCTGCGGCGCGCAGCGCGGCGACCACGTCGGAACGGTGCGGCGGGGACGTAGGGGAGGGAAGGGGCATGGGACAGCCTTTCGGGTACCGAGGGGCACCCGGCGGTCGCGCCCGGTTACTGTGCCCGGTCGGCGACGCGGCGGCGGGAGGCGGGCGCCCGGCCTGCGTGTGCGGAAATCGGGCTCACCTCCTCGGGTCGCTCCGCGGGGCCGCGTACGGTCGGCGGCCTGCGTGGGGACGCACACCCTACCGCACCCCGCCCCGCAGGGTGACGAGCGCAACACAGCCGCCACAGGGGCAGGAATCGCAGGCGTACCGACCGCCGCGGCCCGTTTTCCAAGGGCACGGGGCGCCGCGACCACCAGAAGCAGCAAAACGGGACATACGCCCCCGCCCCTGCGCGACCGGAGCCGGGGGCGATCTCGGCGCCGCACCCGTAAGCTCGCGTCATGCAGGTGATCCAGTCCACGAAGCTCGCGAACGTCTGTTACGAAATCCGGGGCCCGGTCCTGGAGGAGGCGATGCGGCTGGAGGCAGCAGGTCATCGCATCCTCAAGCTGAACACGGGCAACCCGGCGGCCTTCGGTTTCGAGTGCCCGCCGGAGATCCTGGAGGACATCCTCCGCAACGTCGGCGGGGCGCACGGCTACGGCGACGCCAAGGGCCTGCTCACGGCGCGGCGCGCGGTGATGCAGCACTACCAGACCAAGGGCATCGACCTGGACGTCGAGGACGTCTACCTGGGCAACGGCGTCTCCGAGCTGATCCAGATGTCGATGCAGGCGCTGCTCGACGACGGCGACGAGGTCCTGGTGCCGGCGCCGGACTACCCGCTGTGGACGGCCTCCGTCTCGCTCTCCGGCGGCACCGCCGTGCACTACCGCTGCGACGAGCAGTCCGACTGGATGCCGGACCTGGCCGACATCGAGCGGAAGATCACCGACCGCACCAAGGCGATCGTGATCATCAACCCGAACAACCCGACGGGCGCGGTCTACGACGAGGAGATGCTGCGGTCCCTGACCGAAATCGCCCGCCGCCACAACCTGGTCGTCTGCTCGGACGAGATCTACGACAAGATCCTCTACGACGGCGCCACGCACACCCCGACCGCCGCCGTCGCCCCCGATCTGCTGGTACTCACCTTCAACGGGCTCTCCAAGAACTACCGGGTGGCGGGCTACCGCTCCGGCTGGCTCGCGGTCTGCGGCCCGAAGGCGCACGCGGCCTCCTACATCGAGGGCCTGACCATCCTGGCGAACATGCGGCTCTGCGCCAACATGCCCTCCCAGCACGCGGTGGCCACCGCCCTCGGCGGCCGGCAGTCCATCGAGCAGCTCGTCCTGCCCGGCGGGCGCCTGCTGGAGCAGCGGGACACCGCGTACGAGCTGCTGACGCGGATCCCCGGGATCACCTGCGTGAAGCCCAAGGGGGCGCTGTACCTCTTCCCGCGACTGGACCCCTCGGTCTACAAGATCAAGGACGACCGGGAGATGGTCCTCGACCTGCTCCGCGCCGAGAAGATCATGGTCGTCCACGGCACCGGCTTCAACTGGCCCGAACCCGACCACTTCCGGATCGTGACCCTGCCCGCGGCGAAGGACCTGGCGGACGCGGTGACCCGGATCGGCACGTTCCTGGACGGCTACAGCCAGCACTAGGCGCATTGATCACGCCGACCGCCCCGCGGAGGAATCTCCCGAAGCCCGCCAACTTTAGACTCGATCCAATGTAGGATGGTCTCCTGGACAGAGCAGGAGGCCGCCCCATGTACGAACCGATCCGCACCAAGTCGGTCCACTCCCCGGCCGACGGCGCCGAGTACCCCCACCGCTCGCGCGAGGAGGAGCTGGACATCCAGCTCGCCGGGCACCTCGCGGCGCTCCTCGCCGTCACCGACGAGCTGGGGCTCGACGAGGCGGCCGAGGCGATCGCGGTCCAGGTCGCCCGGCTGCGCGGCGCGCCTCCCGCCCGGCACACCGCCCGCGGCGGGGCCGGGGCCGAGGCCCTGCACCGGCGGGCGCTCGCGCTCGCGGGCCGCGCCCTGGTCGTCGCCGCGTCCCGCGCCGACACGGCCGCCGCGATCCTCTCCGCCCAGCGGATGGACGCGCACACGGCCGCCCTGGAGAGCCGGCCCCTGGTCGGCATCTGACCGGCCCCGGTCCGCGACCGGGGAGGCCGCGGGCCGGGTGCCACCCACGAAAAGGCCGAGGCCCCCGGAGTTCGTGCTCCGGGGGCCTCGGCGGACGGCGGACCGGCGGGGACGACCCACAGGTCAGGGCGGGATGTCGGAACGGGCCCGCCGCGAGGGTCCGGGGGATGTCCGGCCCTGACCGCCGGACATCCCCCAGGCTTGTGCGTCAGCCCAGGCGGGCGACGAGGGAGCGGTACTCGTCCCACAGCTCCTTGGGCGTGTGGTCGCCGAAGGTGTTCAGGTGCTCGGGGACCAGGGCGGCCTCCTCGCGCCAGACCTCGGCGTCGACCTTGAGCAGGAAGTCGAGGTCCTCCTCGGCCAGCTCCAGGCCCTCGGTGTCCAGGGACTCCTTGGTCGGCAGGATGCCGATGGGGGTCTCGACACCCTCCGCGCGGCCCTCCAGGCGCTCGACGATCCACTTCAGCACGCGGCTGTTCTCGCCGAAGCCGGGCCAGACGAACTTGCCGGCGTCGTTCTTGCGGAACCAGTTCACGTAGTAGATCTTCGGCAGCTTGGACTGGTCCTTGTCCTTGGCCACGTCGATCCAGTGCGCCATGTAGTCGCCCATGTTGTAGCCGCAGAACGGCAGCATGGCGAACGGGTCACGGCGCAGTTCACCGACCTTGCCCTCGGCGGCGGCGGTCTTCTCGGAGGCGACGTTGGCGCCCAGGAAGACTCCGTGCTGCCAGTCGAAGGACTCGGTCACCAGGGGCACCGCCGAGGCGCGGCGGCCGCCGAAGAGGATCGCCGAGATCGGCACGCCCTTCGGGTCCTCCCACTCGGGCGCGGCGATCGGGCACTGCGCGGCCGGGACGGTGAAGCGGGCGTTCGGGTGGGCGGCCGGGGTCCCGGACCGAGGGGTCCAGTCGTTGCCCTTCCAGTCCGTGAGGTGGGCGGGCGCCTCCTCGGTCATGCCCTCCCACCACACGTCGCCGTCGTCGGTGAGCGCGACGTTGGTGAACACCGCGTTGCCCCAGAGGGTCTTCATGGCGTTGGCGTTGGTGTGCTCGCCCGTGCCGGGGGCGACACCGAAGAAGCCGGCCTCGGGGTTGATCGCGTAGAGGCGGCCGTCCTCGCCGAAGCGCATCCAGGCGATGTCGTCGCCGATGGTCTCGACCGTCCAGCCGGAGATCGTGGGCTCCAGCATGGCGAGGTTGGTCTTGCCGCAGGCGGACGGGAAGGCGGCGGCGACATACTTCGCCTCGCCCTGCGGCGGGGTGAGCTTGAGGATCAGCATGTGCTCCGCGAGCCAGCCCTCGTCCCGGGCCATCACGGAGGCGATGCGCAGCGCGTAGCACTTCTTGCCGAGCAGGGCGTTGCCGCCGTAGCCCGAGCCGTAGGACCAGATCTCCCGGGTCTCGGGGAAGTGCGAGATGTACTTGGTGGAGTTGCAGGGCCACGGGACGTCCGCCTCGCCCTCCGCCAGCGGGGCGCCCAGGGTGTGGACTGCCTTGACGAAGAAGCCGTCGTCGCCCAGTTCGTCCAGGACCGGCTGTCCCATGCGGGTCATGGTGCGCATGGAGACGGCGACGTAGGCGGAGTCGGTGATCTCGACGCCGATCGCGGACAGCGGCGAGCCGAGGGGGCCCATGCAGAAGGGCACGACGTACATCGTGCGGCCCTTCATCGAGCCGCGGAAGATGCCCTTCTCACCCGCGAAGAGCTCCTTCATCTCCGCCGGGGCCTTCCAGTGGTTCGTGGGGCCGGCGTCCGCCTCCTTCTCGGAGCAGATGAAGGTGCGGTCCTCGACGCGCGCCACGTCCGTCGGGTCGGAGGCGGCGTAGTACGAGTTGGGGCGCTTGACCGGGTCCAGCTTCCGGAAGGTGCCCTTGGCGACGAGTTCCTCGCAGAGGCGCTCGTACTCGGCCTCCGAACCGTCGCACCAGACGATGCGGTCGGGCTGGGTGATCGCCGCGATCTCGTCGACCCAGTGGATCAGTTCCTGATGGCCGGTCGGGAGGGTGCCGGGAGCCGCGTTGTCACGCGCCACGATTGCTCCTAAATGAGGGTTGTGTAGTTGGTTGCCCCTTGGGGGCTGCGACCCGGACGCTTCGTAGGCGCTCATCCGGTGCCGACCGCACTCATCTGATCATCGATGCCGCATGCGCATATGTCCAGAGGGCCTCTCATGTGAGCATCACCACTCGATCGGGGGCGACCCCGGACCCGCAGGTGACGGGCCCGTCAGGAGCCCGCCCACGGCGTGAGGACCGCCACTCCGCTTCCCGTTACCTACGGTCGCGTAGGTACCATGCGGGACATGACCTCCGCCGCCGTCGAAGCGACCGAAGCAGCCCTCCAACAGGTGAAGCCGAAGCTCCGCGGCTGGCTCCACGCGGGGATGTTCCCCGCGGCGCTGATCGCGGGTGTGGTGCTCACCGCCCTCGCCGACTCGACCCGCGGCCGCATAGCCTGCGGGGTCTACGCCCTCACCGCCTGCCTGCTGTTCGGGGTGAGCGCCCTCTACCACCGGGGCACCTGGGGGCCGCGCGCGACCGCCGTCCTGCGCCGGCTCGACCACGCCAACATCTTCCTGATCATCGCGGGCACCTACACCCCGCTCACCCTCCTCCTGCTGCCCGACGCCACCGGCCGGGTCCTGCTCTGGGCGGTGTGGGCCGCCGCGGTGGCGGGGATCGCGTTCCGGGTCTTCTGGGTGGGCGCGCCGCGCTGGCTCTACACGCCCTGCTACATCGCGATGGGCTGGGCCGCCGTCTTCTTCCTGCCCGACTTCATGCGCGCCGGCGGTATCGCGGTGCTGGTCCTGGTGGTCACCGGCGGACTCCTCTACAGCGCGGGCGGCGTGATCTACGGGCTCAAGCGGCCCAACCCCTCGCCCCGCTGGTTCGGTTTCCACGAGGTCTTCCACTCGCTGACGCTGGCCGCCTTCGTCGTCCACTACGTCGGCATCTCGCTCGTCGCCTACCAGCACTCCTGACGGCACGTCCGACCGTCACTCCCGTCCGGCACTCCCGACCGGCACGTCCGACCGTCACGTCCGGCCAACTCTCGTGGTCGGCCCGTCTGATGCGGCCCGCACGGGTCTGATGTCACCGACTCCGCCGCCCCCGGGGAGTTGGAGGAGGACGAGGACGCCGGGGCCTTCTGCTCGGTGCCGGACAGCCCGGCGGCCCTCAAGCAGAAGGAGACCGGGCTGCTGATCGACGTACAGGCCCTGGGCACCGGCGGTTCCTGACTCCGGCCGGGCCCGGACAGCGGGCCGGGCCCTGTCCGCCCCGGGGCGGACAGGGCCCGGTGTCATGCGCGGCTCACGCGCGCGGGCGCGTTCACCTGCGTCGCACGTCACCCTTGCCGCAGGCCACCCCGTCCCGGTTCGGGTCGAGGCGAAGCGGGTCGTCCTTGCCGTTGACCTTCAGCCGGCCGTAGTCGTTGGCCTTCAGCCAGTCGCAACGCGCCTTCGTGGTCTTGGCGACCTTCTTCGGGAAGTCGGTCGGCACGCACACCCCGGCGTTGCCGTAGTGCCGGTCGCAGCCCGAGATCTGCGGGTCGACCTTCTGCGCGGACCGCTTCTTGCCGGGCTTCTTCGCGGGCTTGGCCGGCGCGTCGGCGAACTCGTGGACGTGCGCGGACGGCGCGTCCTTCGCCATCGCCGGCGGACCGCCGAGGTGGATCCACTCGGCCACCGACGGGACGCCGTTGGCGTCGACCGCGAACAGCATGTACCAGCCGGGCGGGGCCAGGTTGGGGTTGCTGGTGACGTTGAGGTCGACGTTGTTGCCGTCGACCGACAGCGGAAGGTCCACGAAGCGCTGGTTCGGGTCCGAGGAGTGCGTCACCGCCGCCGGGCGGATCAGCTCCGCCTTGACGATCGGACGGTCCACCGTGATCCGCTGGGTGTCGCCGTAGGTCCACTCGCCGTCGATCACCGAGGTGATCTGCGGGCGGGGGCCCTTGAGCAGGTACGGCGGGGTGTAGACGGACACGTTGTGGTTCCAGGAGCCGTTGCCCGGGTTGTCGCCGACCGACATGACCCGGCCGTCGGGGAGCAGGAACGAGGAGGAGTGGTAGCCGCGCGCCTCCGGGTCCGGGGTGACCGGGTCGAAGGTCTCGGTCACCGGGTCGAAGATCGACGCCGAGTAGACCGGGTTGGCACGGTTGTGCAGCGCGCCGCCGGTCTCCAGCACCGTGCCATCCGGCAGCAGCACCGCGGAGACGTACATCTTGCCCTCGGCGCCGGTCTGCGGCCGGGGCCCGTCGCCCATGTCGACCGTGCCCTGCGGGAGCGGCGGCCCGTGCACGTACTGCGGGTTGGGCTGCTTGAGGTCGATGATGTCGGTCAGGCGGTTGGCCACCGGGTTGGAGTCGATGTTGCCGCCCCCGATGGTGAGGACCTTCTGGTCCTGGGCGGGCGGCAGCAGCACGCTCGCGGACTGGTCGCGCTCGTCCTTGTTCTGCAGGCCCGGGACCTCGGTGACGGTGTTGGCGTCGTAGTCGTAGATCGCGGAGCCGGTGCCCGGGGTGCCGTTGCCGAAGACATGGCTGCCGGAGTAGAAGAGCCGGCCGTCCTGCATCAGGATCATCGACGGGTACAGACCCCAGTACGACCAGGTCTGGTTGACCTGCCACAGCGGCATCCAGGCGTTGTCCGCGGCCGAGAAGCGCTCCGCGGTCACCGACCCGGTGGAGTCCTCCTTGAGACCGCCGAAGGAGATCACGTCACCGTTGCCGAGGATGGTGGCCGACGGGTACCAGTGCCCGTCGTTCATGTCGTTGGTCCTGATGTAGGTCTCGGTGTCCGGGTCGAAGATGTACGAGTCCTTGTAGCCCTGGTAGCCGATGGTGCCGTCGGCCGAGGGGTAGCCCTTGTTGCCGGACATGATGAGCACCTTGCCGTCCTGGAGCTGGACGTGGCCGGCGCAGAACATGTCGTCCGGGGTCGGGATGACCTCGTAGGTGCCGTCCTCGGGGTCGTAGACCGCCGAGGTGAAGCTGCCCGCCTCGAACAGTTCCGGGTCGTTGCCCGAGCCGGCTATCAGCAGGACCTTGCCGTTGTGCATCACCACCGAGTGCATGGAGCGCACCGGGTTCTGCACGGGCAGGACCTCCCAGCGGCCGTTGGCGCACTCCTCGGCGGTGCCGGTGCATCCGGGTTCGGGCGCGGGGACGGTCACCTCCTCCATCACGTAGTCGTCGGTGGTGACGGAGCCGGTGCCGTAGACGGAGACGCCCCAGGCGATCTTGTCGGTGTTCGGCGGCACGACCGGGGTGCGGACCTCGGCCTGGGTGTAACCGGCGCTGATCTCCAGGGTCTTGAGGTCGGTCCAGTACTGCCAGCTGGCCTGGGTGTCCCGCCGGAAGAGGGTGACCGCCACGTCGGGGGTGGTGGACTTGTACCAGAGGGAGAGGTCGTACTGCCTGTCCGGCACGACGGTCGGCGCGCAGACGGTGTTCTCGGTGATGAGCGCCTTGCGGTCGCCGTCGACGCGGCGGGTCAGCTCGACCTTCATCGCCTTGGTGCCGGAGTGGGCGTCGGCCACCGTCTCGAAGGTGTAGTCGTTGTCGCCCCAGCCGGACTGGGACCAGCAGGCGGGCATGGGGCCGGTGCCGGCGGTCTCGAAGCCCGGGTTGGAGATCAGGTTCGGGGGTCCGGCCTGCGCGGCCTGCGGCGCGGACACCAGCAGCGCGGTCGTCAGCGCGCCGACGGTGAACAGCGCGGTCCGGCGCCTGCGGCGGAGCAGGCCCCTGAGCGGTGGTGACATGGTGGTTCCCTTCGTGCGGTGACGCGGCGGCTCGGGTGTGGCTGGGTCCCGCGCCGGCCCCGACGGGTGTCCGGGGCCGGCGCGGGTGCGAGCGAGGGGGGTGGGGGTGGGGTGGGGTGGCGCAGACGTTTACGGGACGGTGTCCAGCGCGGGCGCCTCGGTGCGCGCCGTGCGGCGGGCCGTACGCCGGGGGGTGCGCCGGGGCGTCCGCCCGCGGCGCGGCAGATAGACGAGCGCCTCGGTGGCGGCGAACCGGAGCACGAAGGTGGTCAGCAGGGCGAGCGCGGTGGCCGGCAGCACCGCCATGCCGAACTGGGCCACGAACAGGGCGATCAGCGGTATCCGCAGCAGCAGGTCGGCGTTGGCGAGGAGGGCGAAGCGGCCCACCCGGTCGGCCCAGTGCCGGTGCCGCCGCCGGTCGCGGAAGAGCAGCAGCTCGATGAGGACGAAGTTCCAGGCGACACCGAACTGGTTGGCGACGACCTCGGCCGGGAGGTAGTGCATCCCGGCCCCGGTGAGCATCGCCAGCGCGGCCAGGTTCGGCACGAAGCCGGTCAGCCCGATCAGACCGAAGGCGGCCATCCGGGCCACCGGCGAGGCGGTGCGCAGCCCGACCAGGTGGGACAGGAAGCGCATGCCCTCCTTCGCGGTCGACTTGGACTCCCCGGCGAACCGGTCCTGGAAGACGAACGGCACCTCCGCGACCTTCTCCGGGCGGCAGCGCACGGCGAGTTCGAGGAGGATCTTGTAGCCGAGCGGCTTCAGGGCCTCCGCGGTCACCACGCTCCGCCGGATGGCGAAGAAGCCGCTCATCGGGTCGCTGATGCCGTGCAGCCGGCGCGGGAAGAGCCCTTTGGTGAGCCAGGTCGCACCGCGTGAGACGGCGACCCGGTAGCCGCCGGCCAGCCCCTCCCGGCTGCCGCCGGGGATGTAGCGGCTGGCGACGACGAGGTCCGCGGCCCCGCGCTCCCCGGCCGCGACCAGTTCGGGCACCAGGGCGGGCGGGTGCTGGAGGTCGGCGTCCATGACGACGATCCAGTCCGAGCCGGCCCGCTTCATGCCCTCCACGACCGCCCCGCCGAGCCCGCCGGCCGGGGTGTCCCGGTGCAGGACGGCGACCGGGAAGGGGCAGTCCTGGGCGGCGCTGCGGATGACCTCGGGGGTGTCGTCGGTGGAGTCGTCGACGAACAGGACCTCGCAGGGCACCCGCCCGGGTACCGCGTCGGTCAGCCGGCGCAGGAGTTCGCGGATGTTGCCGGACTCGTTGTAGGTGGGGATGACGAGGGTGACGGCGCCGGGTTCGGCGACCTGGTTGGCGCTGAGTTCCGGGTCGCCGAGCTCCTCGGCCCCGGTGCGGGGTGTGGTCACAGTTCGCCTCCAGCCGGGTCCACCCGGCGGATCTCGATGCGGTCCTCGCCCTCGCCGAAGACGGCGACCGGCGTCGAATGCTCCAGGGCGGCCTTGACGTTGGGCAGGTCGGCCGCGTCGCGCCGGACGGTCGGGGACGAGACCACGTAGTCGATGTCCTGCCAGCCGCGCGGCAGGGTCTTCGTCACGGCCGGGTCGAGGTCGGCCTTGTAGAACCAGATCACCCCGGTGCCGGGGGTGAACCCGTCGTGCACCAGGTCGAGCCAGAGGGCGTCGTCGACCAGGACCCGGGTGCGGGCCGGGTCGTCGACCTCGGTGTCCATCCAGGCGGCGGCGGCCCGGTAGGGGGCGTTGGCGTCCTTGGTGAGGGCGTCCCGGTTGCCCTCGTACCAGCTCGCGGAGACGTACACGAGACCGGCGAGGGCGAGGACGGCGGCGAGGCCGGTGCGCAGCCGGCGCTCGGTGCCGGCGATGGTCCGTCCGGTGGGGCGCCGCAGCACCGCGTGCGCGACGCTCGCCGCGCCGCCCGCGAGGACGAGGGCGAGGAACGGCAGCGCCTGGATCACGTACATCGCCGGGAGGTAGCCGTCGGGGCGCAGGGCGACGACGGCGAGGATGGCGACGACGAGGGAGGGGCCGGCCAGCGCCCGGGCGGTGACCGACCAGCGCAGGGTCAGCAGCAGCAGCGCGGCACCGGCGAGACCGCCGACGGGCAGCACGACGTCGTAGTAGAGCCAGGAGGTGAGCACCCCGTGGGAGCCGGTGCCGGCCTCCAGGATGAACCCGGAGCCGGGTCGGCTCATCTGGTAGGTGATGCCGTCGATCAGCGAGACGTGCCCCGGGCCGGGCAGGAGTTCGTTGTTCAGCAGCGCGTAGAGCGGGTACGACAGGCCGATCAGGGCGCAGGCGGTGACGGCTCCGGTGACGGCGAACTTGCGGGTGTCGCGGTGGCTGTAGCGCCACATGGTGACCAGCAGGGCGGGCAGCACCAGCAGCATCGTCTCCTTGGTGAGGACGGAGACGGCGGCGGCCAGCCCGGCGGCGAAGTGGTGCCAGAGGTGCCGCTTGGGGGACGCGGCCAGGCAGAACGCCAGCAGCATCCACATCACGGCGATGTTGTCGAGGAAGATCTCGCGCTGGAGGACGACCGACAGCGGGGAGAGACCGAAGAGGAGCATCGCCAGGCCGGCCGCCCAGCGGGGCAGCCACAGCCGGCGCGCGAGGACGTAGAGCAGGACCGCGCAGGCGGCACTGACGATCAGCATGACCACGCGCATGCTGGCGACGGTCATCGTCTCGGGTGCGATCAGCGAGGGTATCCAGGTGAGGAACGCGATCTGGATCCAGCCGAGCGGCGGGTGGTCGTACCAGTAGGTGTAGTGGGCGAGCCCCTCGCCCTGCTGGACCGCCCACGCCTGGGAGAGATACGTTCCCTCGTCGTCGCTGAGGGCGGGGAAGTTCCCGATGTTCCACGCCTGCACGACCATGATCACGACGAGCAGGCCCGCGCAGAGCAGCAGGTCGGGGCGGGAACTGCGGAAGCGGACGACCGGCCGGACCCAGTCGGGCGTGGGCAGGCCCCGGCCGCCGCCCGTCCGCTGGGCGGGAATCCGGGCGGTGGGGGCGGTGACCGTCTCGGTGGCGGTCGCGGTGGCGGTCGCGCCGGGGGGCGTCCCGGTGCCGGCGCCGTCGGTCTCCGGGACGGGAGGCAGGGTCGTGGTCACCGGCGGGCGTCCTCTCGGGTCTCGTTGAGTTCGGTGAGGTGTGCGCCGACGTGGCTGGTCAGCTCCCACTCGTTGTTGCCGCGCTGCTCGCGCCAGACCGCCCGGACCGCGGCGCCGGCCAGCATGAGCTGGTAGAACGGACCGCCGACGATCAGCTTCAGGTAGTGCACGAACCGGACGCGCAGCCCGTAGGCGACCCCGAAGTCATGGAGTCCGACGACCTCGAAGACAAAGGTGACCAGCGCCGTGATCAGGGGCAGGAAGGTGACGATGGCGATGCCCGCGGGGACGTCGCAGAAGAGCGCCACCCCGACGTTCACCGGGATGATCACTCCGGTGAACGCCTGCATGAACGGCGACATCAGGGTGTAGCGGGCCAGCAACCGCTGCCCGCGGGTGGGCAGTTGCTTCCAGTCCTTCTTCCGGTAGACCTGGAGGAAGCCCTGGTTCCACCGGGTGCGCTGCTTCAGCAGGCTCATCAGGGTGCCCGGGGTCTCCTCCCGGGTCACCATGTCGCTGTCGTACGCGACGACGACCTTCTTGCCCACCGAGGAGAGGCGGACACCGAGGTCGCAGTCCTCGGCGAGGCAGTTCGGGTCCCAGCCGTCGGCCTCGCGCAGCACATCGGTGCGGACGAAGACCGTGTTGCCGCCGAGCGGGATGAAGCCCTTCTCGGCGTGCAGGTGGAGCCGGCTGCGGAAGTAGAAGAAGTACTCCAGGCAGTTGCGCAGGCTGTACCAGCTCGAATGGAAGTTGATGAGCTGGACGCCGCCCTGGACGACGTCGGCGCCGGTGGTGGTGAAGGCGTGGTCGACGTGCGCGAGGAGTTCGGGGTGGACCTGGTCCTCGGCGTCGAAGACGCCCACGATGTCGCCCCGGCAGTACGGCAGGGCCGTGTTCAGCGCCTTCGGCTTGTTCTTCGCCTCGTGGGTGTCGGTGACGACCCGGACCCGGACCGGGTCCCGGGCGGCCGCGCGCTCGGCGACGGCCGCCGTCTCGGGGTCGTCGTGCCCGACGATCACGATGATCTCGAAGTTCGAGTGGCTGGATTCCAGCAGCCGCTCGATGGTGTGTTCCAGCACCGCCTGCTCGTGCCGGGCGGGCAGCAGCAGCGAGAACGACAGGCCCGCGCCGCCGTCCGGCCGGTCGAACCGCGTCGACGCGAGCGTCTCCGGCGTCCGCCAGGCGTGCATCTGCCACCAGAGCGTGAACGCCGCCATCCAGAAAAGTGCCACGGAAATGGCAACGACAATGACCGATATGAGCACAAGCCCCCCTAGGCCCCCTGCGCCGCGGCAAGGACCCCCCTTGGCCGTCCGGCGCTCTCTCGACCCGCACGCAAGCACTCCCCAGTACGCGCGCACACCGCGGGTCGTTCAGGACTGTAGGGGCGGAGGATTGCGTTCCGGTGCCCGTCCGATAAATTCCGCTGTTTCGGACTCAGTTGGTGAGGTTTCGGGCAAGTTCCGTTGCGCTTGCGGTCGGTGTCTCGCACACAAACATACGACAGATGTACGCCGCCGAACTCTCGTTCACCAGCGGCCTGTTGCGCAACAGCGGAAACTCGCCACCCCCCGGCACCCCCACGGCGACGACCGCGCCGGGAGCCGTCGACCGCAGTGCCGTGTGATGGAGTTCACGTCGCAGCGGGTCCCCCGGCTCCCCCACGACCGCCACCTCGCGCGGCCCGTCCAGCAGCGCCTCCGCGGCCGCGAGCCCCCAGCCGACGAACCGCGGCACCCGGGGCCCGAGCGCCCTGACCACGCCGAGCGCGCCCTCCGCCGCCGTCCGGTGCGACGCGCTGCCGGTGTGCGCCGCGTACGACAGCAGGGCCGCGGCCGCCGCCGTCCAGCCGGACGGGGCCGCGTTGTCCGTCGGGTCCTGCGGCCGGCGGATCAGCCGCTCCGCGTCGTGCGCCGTGTCGTACAGCGCCCCGCCCTCCCCGGTGAACCGGTCCAGAACGATGTCCAGAAGGAACCCGGCGAATTCGAGCCACACCCCCTCGCCGCCGACCGAGGCCAGCGCCAGGAAGCCCTCCGCGACGTCCGCGTAGTCCTCCAGCACCCCCGCGTTCGCCCCGGCGCGCCCGTCCTTCGAGGTCCGGTGCAGCCGCACGCCCCCGGCGGAGAAGTCCATGTGCACCCGCACCAGCAGATCCGCCGCCTCTGTGGCGCGCTCCACCAGGTCGGGCCGGTCGAAGTACGCGCCGGTCTCGGCGAGCGCGGCGATCGCCAGCCCGTTCCAGGCGGCCACCACCTTGTCGTCCCGGCCGGGGCGCGGGCGCTCCTCGCGGGCGGCCAGCAGCCGGGCCCGCAGCCCCTCGTCGGGCCCGCCCGCCGCGAGCGTGAGCACCGAGGCGCCCTCCTCGAAGGTCCCCTCCTCCGTCACCCCGTACAGCCCGGCCGCCCGCGCGGCGTCCTCGTCCCCCAGTGCCTCGCGCAGCTGCGCCGGCGTCCACACGTAGTACGCGCCCTCGGCGTGCCCGCCGTCCGGGGTGTCGCTGTCCGCGTCCAGCGCGGAGGCGAACCCGCCCTCGGGGGTGCGCAGTTCGCGCACCAGGAAGTCCGCGGTCTCCAGCGCGACCCGCTTGGCGAGTTCGCTGCCGGTGGAGCGCCACAGGTGGGCGTAGGCGCGGCAGAGCAGGGCGTTGTCGTAGAGCATCTTCTCGAAGTGGGGGACAACCCACTCGCGGTCCACCGCGTAGCGCGCGAACCCGCCGCCGAGCTGGTCGTAGATCCCGCCGCGGGCCATCGCCTCACAGGTGTCCGCCGCCATCTGGAGGGCGCCCTCGGCGCCGGTGCGGGCGTGGTGGCGCAGCAGGAACTCGATCACCATCGACGGCGGGAACTTCGGCGCCCCACCGAAGCCCTTGTGCCGCTCGTCGTACTCCCGGGTCAGCCCCAGCAGCGCCTGCGCCAGCTCGTCGGCGCCGGGCGGCCCGTCCTGGCCGCCGTGCACCAGCTCCCGCTCGGCCAGGTCCCGGGCGATCTTCCCGGCCACCTCGGCGACCTCCTCCCGCCGGCCGGTCCACGCGCTGCTCACGCCCTCCAGAACCTGCCGGAAGGACGGCATGCCGTGCCGGGGCTCGGGCGGGAAGTACGTCCCGAAGTAGAACGGCTCCCCGTCCGGCGTCATGAACACGGACATCGGCCAGCCGCCCTGCCCGGTCGCGGCCTGCACCGCCTCCATGTACACCGCGTCCACGTCGGGACGCTCTTCACGGTCCACCTTGACGGACACAAAGTGTCCGTTCATATACGCAGCGGTGTCGTCGTCCTCGAAGGACTCGTGCGCCATGACGTGACACCAGTAAACTTACAGAAGCATAAGTGGCAGGACGCATAGCCCACCGAAAGAAGGATGGGTACGTCCCGCCGCTTAGCTTCATTCATCGCCTCCTCTCCCCATGGCCACCAATCCACCGGATTGGAAGCGTGCTGGAGTAGGTACGGCGACTGCTCGTTAGCCAGTCGGTTCATACCGGCATCGTCCCATGATCCGAACCGCCCCGCGAAGCTTTCGCGCGGCCGGGTCAGGAGTAAGTCGTTGAGCACAATCAGTCGCGAACACGCCATGTCCTGCGCTCCGCTCGACGAAACCGGCCCGGACGATCTTGAGCTGCGCGGCAGGCCCGCCGGGCTCGCACCGCCGGAGGAGCTTGCCCGCCTCCACCCCGACACCCCCTTCTTGATCGGGTACTCCCGCATCTCGGACGACTGGCGCAAGCACAACAAGAAGAAGGCCGCCACTTCCGCGTGGTCTGCGGGCAAGGGCGTGGCCAACCAGCACCGCCGCAACGACAGGAACGCGGCTCGCCACAACGCCGTGATCGTCCACCGGTACACCGCAAGCTGCGGTGCAGCGCCACCCGCATCACCAGCCTTGTCCAGGCCGTCCTCACCCTCCACCTGACCTGCTCAAACCAAGGTTGAAAACGGCTCACTGTCCAGCTCCTGCTGGGCGTACGCCACCGTGGCTCACGCGCCGGTAGCTGCCCCGGGGCGCGGAATGCCGCGGAGGCGGGCCTGGAGGACCGGGCGACCTTCAGCAGCCAGCACAACAGAGCGACAGCATGGGTGGTCTTCTCCGCCTCGATGAACGCGTACACGTCGTTCACCGATCGCTCTCCTTCGCGAAGAAGACCGCCGCTTTTCGCAGCACCTCGATCGTCTCGGCCGGTTCACGGTTCTGCCGCCGCAGCCGACGCAGTTCCTCCCGCTCCGCGCTCATCAGCTCGCTAAGGCGTCCCTTGCACCCGGTCGGTCTTGTCCTGCTTGACCCAGTTCCGCAGGCCCTCGGCACTGAACCCCGATCTCCCGGGCCACCTCGGTGACGGTCCTGCCAGAGGAGCGGACCAGCGCGACCGCGTCACGCTTGAACTCCTCCGAGTACCGCCTGCTGCGGTTGCTCATACTTCCCACCTGGCACTACTTCCTCTGGAACCTCACGTCCCAGTCTCCAGGTGTCCAACATCAAGGGGAAGCTTCATAACACCACCCTCCGTTACCACCGAATGCTAGACAGGACCGTTCGATTGACAGAGCCCGTCCGCTTCCGATGCCGCAGGTGGGGTGGGTCAGGGTTCGAGGGCGAGGGTGCAGTTTGTGACGGTTCCGGTGTTGCCGCCGCGGACGGTGCATGTGTTGATGCCGGTTCCGCCGTTGATGGTGCCGGCGTTGCCGGCGACGGTGGCGTCGTTGGTGCCGGTGCCGCGGGCGGCGACGACGATGTCGTCGCCGGGTCCGCCGGTGAACGTTCCGGTGCTGGCGTTCCCGTCACCACCGGGGGCACCGGGTCCTCCGGCACCGCCGGTCATTCTGGTGAGGCTCGCGATGCCGGTGGTGAGGACGCGGTTGCTGTTGCCACTTCCGCCGGGCCCCCCGGGCTCGTCCGCGGGTCCGCTAGCTCCGCCGGTGAGGGTGATGGAGGTGGTGGCGGTGACGGTGCCGGTGTTCCCGTCGCCGCCCGGTCCTCCGCCTTCTCCGTTGCCGCCGGTGGCGGTCACATTGGGGGCGGTGGCGGTGCCGGTGTTCCCGTGTCCTCCGGCTTTGTTAGACACGCCCGTGTTGCCGCCGGTAAGGGTGACCGTTGCCGTTGCGGTGACGGTGCCGGTGTTCCCGCTGCCACCGCGTCCGCCGGTTTCGCTCGCGGTGTCGTTGCCGCCGGTGGCGGCGATTTCGGGAGCGTTGATGGCGCCGGTGTTGCCCGCTCCTCCTGCACCGGATGTGGGGACGTAGTCGTCGCTGCCGCTTCCGCCGTTCCCGCCGGTGCTGTCCGCCTTGGTGCTGGCGGTGAGGTTGCCGGTGTTCCCGGCCCCGCCATCGCCCCCGCGGAAGCGGGTGCTGTCTGCGCCGTCGCCGCCCGTGGTGGTGGTGGTGCCGCCGGTGATGGTGCCGGTGTTCCCGGCCCCGCCGGATCCTCCGTCTGAGCCGTTTCCGCCGTTGGCGGCAACGGCGGCGGCGTGGGCGGTGATCTGGGCCGTGCGGTTCCCGGCTCCGCCGTCCCCGCCGCGAGCGGGACGGCCGTCTTCGACGTACGGGTCGCCGCGCTCTCCGCCGTCGCCGCCCGCGCCACCCGGGCCGCCGGTGAGGTGGATGTCACCGGGTCCTGTCGAGTGGACCGTTTCGGTGGCGGTGGGAGCGGAGGAGCCGTCCCCGCCCGTCCCGCCACCCCCGCCGTCGCCGCCGTCGGCGTCAGCGCCGCTGTTGTGGGTGCCGCCGTTTCCGCCGTTGCCACCCGAGCCACCGGCTCCGCCACGCAGCGTGATGTGGTTGATGCCCGCCCCGGCGTCGATGACGCCAGCGTTCGCCGGTCCACCCGCCCCGCCCGGCATGCCGTTGCCGCCGCTTGAGCTGCCAGACCCTGCGGCGCCGTCCGTGCCACGCGTTCCGGCAGGGCCAGCGATGGTGATGGTGTCGTCCCCGGCGCCGCCGAGGACGGTGCCCTGGTTGGTGCCGTTGATGGTGATGGTGTCGCCGGTGTCGTCGGCCTGGACGGTGTCCCGAGGACGTAGGGGCAGGTGATCGTCGTTCGCCCGGTGGAGGTGTCGATGGTGCAGTAGTGCGGGGCCGAGGCCTGGGCGGCGTAAACGGCGGGTGCGAACCAGAGTGACCAGGCGGTGGTGGCGACGACGCTGACGCCGAGGATCGTGCCCCGCACGGCGCCAGTGCGGGCGGGAGCGAGTCTTTGGGGAGTGAAGGGTACGCCGGTTCTGAGCGGATAAGGCACGGCTCTGCGCCCTTTCTCTTCGTGTGCGAAATGGCTTCACCCATCCAAACAGCGGCGGGTGCGTGTCACACGTTTTCGCTGTCAAAGGAGTCATGACCACCCGTCACACCCGAGTGCAGCAGCTGGCGTTCGATGCCATCCCAAACCGCAGCGCGGCTGCGTCTCCACCGTGTCCTTCTCTTCTCCATCACGGAGCTGCAGGAACGGACCGCTACGCCGGTTAATGTGGCGCGCATGCGCGCCCCGGTCGCCGGGAGCGGCTCCGTGATACCGGACGACAGAGGCGTGGAACGGCCGGTCAAGGTGATTCCGACGGGAAGTTCGCCTCGATAACGCCGTGCAGGAGAGGGTGGAATGTTTCGCCGGTCCGGGGCCGGCGGGCGAGGTGCGGACTTGCTGCCGGCGCGGCGGGGTCAGAGGGCAGCCAAGCCGGGCGGAGGAAGTGCCGAGGCCGGTAGGGCTGGTGGGGATGCGGAGCGCAGCCACATGTCGGCGTACTCGTTTTTGTGGCTCTGGCAAGAATTTCGTAGCCGGAGATCATCTTGGTGACGCGGTCAGCCGGTCCGTGTAGCGGGCAGCCTGTCGTTGTGCTCTGTTGAACTGGTCAGACTGCTACCGCAGTTGGTCGAAGTGCTGGTTGAGTCGGTTCATGTCTCTGATGCGGGCGTGGCGGTCCGAGCCCGTACGAGGTCCGGTGTTCCCGCAGCATGTACCGGCTGCGGCCGGGACCCTGCCCCAGGGCGGCCAGGCGGCGGCTCATGAGCATGGTCATCGACCACAGGATGACCATCTCGCTGGTGTCGGTGCGCCGCTCGTAGTCCCGGTCCAGGCGTCGGCTGCGCAGCCACCAGGCGAACGATCTTTCCACTACCCAGCGGCGGGGAAGGACTTGGAAGCCGCGCATGTCGTCGCTGCGGCGGACGATGTCCAGGACGAGGCCGAGGTGCGTTGCACTCCAGTCGACGAGGTGGCCGGTGTATCCGCCGTCGGCCCAGACCCGTGCCAGCTGCCCGAAGCGGCCCCTGGCCAGGGCCAGCAGGGAGCGGGCGGCGTCCCGGTCGGTGGTCGACGCCGCCTACGAACGACGCTCGAACGCCGTCTCCAGCAACCTCCACCCGTCCGGATTCGACGAAATCATGCCCAAGACCCTCGCCACCGCGACCGTCGACCGACTCCTCCACCGTGCCCACCTCACCGTCACTCAGGGTGACTCCTTCAGGTTCACCGAGGCCACCACCGGCAAGGGAGTGAAGCCCTTCAGCTGACCCACACCACCCCAGGGCGGGGAGAACTACATGGCCGTTGACAGGCATGACCAGCACGGCCAGCAGCAGACCGAGCGTGTCGGTGAGTAGATGACGCTTGCGCCCGTTGACTTTCTTGCCCGCGTCGAAGCCCCGCGAGGTGAGGGCGACGGTGGCGTCCGCCTTCACCGACTGCGAGTCGATGACCGCCGCACTCGGCTCCCGGTCACAGCCCTCGGCATCGCGGACCGCCTCACGCAGCCGGTCGTGCAGCTCGGCCACAAGTCCCGCATCCCGCCAGCGGGCGAAGAAGGCATACACCCGTGGCCAGGGCGGGAAGTCCGACGGCATCGCCCGCCACTTGATGCCGTTGTCGACGAGGTAGCGCACCGCGTCGATCATCTGCCGGTGGCAGTACACTTCCGGCCGCCCGCCCCGGCCCGCCAGCCATCCCGGAACCGGCAGCAGATCCCGCACCAGAGCCCACTCGGCATCGCTCATGTCCGAGCCGTGCCGGGGCCGGCTCCCCGGCCGGTCGGCCGCGTTTCCGAACCTGTGGGCGAGACAGCCCACTCCTAGGAGTGGACGGACTGGACCCGGCAACCGTGACCACGCGATACTTCGACAACAGGGCCTCTTGCTTCTCGCTGGACTCGACATCCGCGAGCTACCAAGAGGCCCTTCCTTAATGCCCGTGCACCCGACAGCTCACCGGATCCAGCACCCTGTTCGCGCCCCGACCGACCACGCACACGGCTAGAGAACAGCCAGTCAGCGCAGGGACTGACGTCGACCTGGGCACGGCCGCCGGAGGGGCAGGGCGCGCTGATACGCACACACCGCGAAGTCCTCCTGGACTGACCATGCGCAGGGTGCCGCTCTTCACGGGGCCGAGAGCGATGCGTGAGTCATTTCTTTGGTCTGCTCTACTGCTCGTGCGCCTACACACCGGCCCTCAGGCGCGTGGGGGTCTTCGGCAGCGCAGAGGAGCGTAGAAGGAGCAGAGACCCGCCGGCGGGCGCCCCAGTTCGCACTCCTGTGAGCCTACTGCGCCCACCTTCGCGTGCCGGTAGCACCTACTGCCCGGAAACCGACCGATACACCATCGCCGGCACCGACCTCGTGGTTCACGCCGTGGCCGCCGGCAGCGGCCCTTACTCGAGCTCAGGGCCGGACGCTTGGGTGATTAATGAGAACTCGAACTCATCGAAAAGCTGGACGGGGTTCACGTCATCGGGGACAAGTACCAGGCTGACCTGGGTCAGAGCCGCAAGCAGAACCCGGATCTCGTAGGAGGGCTCCACCCCGAGGAAGGTTCTGGCTGCGACACGCTGCCTGTGGGCAATCACTTCCTCGGCGCCACCAGTCGCACGCGCCCGCAGTAGTTCCAGCGCCACATGCGACGCGTCGAGAAGTGATCGTGTAGAAGAGTCGCCATCGTTCATGCGGTCACGCTAGGAGCCACCGGCGCCGCGAACAATCCCCTTCTGGGGGCATGTGCGTGGAGGAGAAGCGCGTTGCTACACACAGCGCCAAGAGCTCGCTTCGGGGCGCAGATAGGTTGTGAACTACTTAATCGCCAACGTGAATTTTCCTCCTGACCTTGGGCAATCGTTGGATCGACGCCCTCGCCGAGGCAGGCATCCCGTGCTGGGGACGGCGGAACTCCGGTCAACCGGGCTCTCTCATCCGGATTTCACAAGCGCACAGTGTTGCACCGCATTCACCGCCTCGGCCCTCTGTGTGACCGAACGTCTGGGCGGTGCACTGAGTGTTTTCAGCGTTGCATCTCCAGGGTGAGGAGAGTTTTGGCGATGACGGTCATGCGGTTCGGGCTGATGCGGGATCTGCGGAAGATCTGCCAGGACTTCAGCCGTGCCACGCCGCGTTCGACTGGTGCCCGGGCTGCGGCCAGGGCCCGGTTGACGGCGTGCTGGGTGAGGGTGAGCTCACCACCCGGCGGCCGTTTGAGTCCGGTGGTGACCCAGGGGCCGGCGCCCGTGTAGGCACGGTCGGCGAGGACGGGGACACCCTGGCGTTCGCAGATCTGGATCATCCGGTGGGTACGGGCCGCGGTGAGATCACGAGTGCGGCCCGGCAGGGCGGGCGAGATCCACAGCAGCTCACCAACCGGATCGGTGAGGACCTGGACGTTCACGCCGTGCCGGCGGTGCTTGGCCGAGTAGTCCGCCCGGCTGTCCCCTACGCGGTCGCACTCGGCGAGGGTCCCGTCCAGCAGGACGAAGTCCGGATGGTGCTCGCGCAGGGTCTTGAGCAGGCCAGGGGCTCGTTCGGCGAGCAGGCCGGTCACGCTGGTGACGTACGCGTGGACGGTGCCGACGGATATCCCGAACCCGGCCGCGATCCGGGCGAGGGTGTCGTGGCGGCGCAGGTACACCAGAGCGACGAGCGCACGCTGGTGCGGCGGGAGCTTGCAGCGGCGGTCACCCTCACGGGTGACGATGAGCATGGTGACCCACTCGACCAGGTCGTGAGGGAGGTCGAGTGCGGCAGGATAGGGAACCAACAGGGCTCCTGTGCCGGTGGGTTGAGACTTCGAACACCTCCCTCAACGGCACGGGGGCTTTGTCCGTTGCGGCCCTCACCACGACCCGACCGGCGTCAC
>NZ_KB897797.1:0-37643 GCF_000377145.1 Streptomyces sp. CNT372
AGGTCGGTGTCGTGGAGGTTGGTGCTGAGGGTGCTGGTCTGGTTCCACAGGCCCCAGGCGAGGGAGGTCGCGGGGAGGCCGTGGGTGTGGCGGTGGTGGGCGAGGGCGTCGAGGTAGGTGTTGGCGGCGGCGTAGTTGGCTTGTCCGGCGTTGCCGATGAGGCCGGCGATGGAGGAGTAGAGGACGAAGGTGTGGAGGGGGTGGTCGTGTGTGAGGTGGTGGAGGTTGTGGGCGGCGTCGAGTTTGGGGCGGAGGACGGTGTCGAGTTGGTCGGGGGTGAGGTCGGTGAGGACGGTGTCGTCGAGGGTGCCGGCGGTGTGGATGACGGCGGTGAGGGGGTGTTCGGCGGGGATGGTGGCGAGGGTGGTGGCGAGGGCGTCCCGGTCGGCGGCGTCGCAGGCGGCGAGGTGGACGGTGGCTCCGGCGGCCTGGAGTTCTTCGGTGAGTTCGGTGGCGCCGGGGGCGTCGGGTCCGCGTCGGGACAGGAGGAGGAGGTGGCGGGCGTGGTGGTGGGTGACGAGGTGGCGGGCGAGTGCGGTGCCGAGGGTGCCGGTCGCACCGGTGATCAGCACCGTCCCCTCGCCCCAGGCGGGAGCCGTGGGGGCCATGGGGGTCTCGGCCCGGCTGAGCAGCGGGGTGAGGAACTGGTCCTGCCGGTGGGCCAGTTGAGCGTGGCCGAGGCCGAGGGCGGTGGTGACCAGGGCTGAGGGCTCGGTGACCTCCGAAGCCGGGTCCAGGTCGAGGAGGACGATCTGGTCGGGGTTCTCGGTCTGTGCGGTGCGGACGAGTCCCCAGACGGGGGCGTGGGTGAGATCGGTGACGTCCTCGCCCGGCTTCGTCGCCACCGCGCCCCGGGTGAGGACCACGAGCGGGCCTTCCGAGGGCTCGGCCAGCCACTGCTGGACCTCGCGCAGCGCCAGGTGCAGTGCCTCCCGCACGGACGCCGGGTCCGACGCCGCACCCATGGCCGTCAGATCCAGCACCTGCGGTGTGGCCCCCGCATACCGTGCGTCGCCCTCAGGTGTGACGGGAGCCCAGGTCATCCGCAGGAGCCCGTCCCGGTCGCCGGCCCCGGCGCCCGCGCTCGCACCGGCCCGGCGGAGGGCGTCGAGGTCCAGGGGCCGCAGGTGCAGGGTCTCGACGGTGGTCACCGGCAGGCCGGTGGGGTCGGTGGCCGTGAGGGCGACCGTGTCGGGGCTCGTCCGCGAGATCCGGACGCGGAGGGTGGTCGCGCCGACGGCGTGCAGGGTGACGCCGTTCCAGGAGAACGGCAGGACGGCGGGCCGGTCCTCGCCGGCGACCCCGGGCAGGAGCGGGTGGAGTGCCGCGTCCAGCAGGGCCGGGTGCAACAGGAACCGCCCGGCCCGGGCCTGCTCGTCCGCCGGGAGGGCGACCTCCGCGTAGGCGCTGTCGTCCGTACCGGTCCAGAGCCGGGTCAGACCCTGGAACGCGGGCCCGTACGCGTACTCGTGGTCGGCGAGCCGGTCGTACACCCCGTCGAGCTCCACCTCCACCGCATCGGCCGGCGGCCAGGCGCCACCCGGCGACGGGGCCGGGGCCGGGGGCTCGGCACCGAGGGTGCCGCTCGCGTTCAGCGCCCAGGCACCGTCCCCCTCCGGGCCCTGGTCGGCACGGGAGTGGACCGCCACGCTCCGCCGCCCCGACGCGTCCGCCGCCTCCACCAGGAGCTGGACCTGGACGCCGCCCGTCGCGGGCAGCACCAGGGGCGCGGAGAAGGTCAGTTCCTCGACCGCCGGGGTGCCGGTGCGCCCGCCCGCCCACACGGCGAGCTCCAGCAGACCGGTGGCGGGGACGAGGACGGTCCCGGCCACGGCGTGGTCCGCCAGCCAGGGGTGGGTGCGCGCCGACAGGCGGCCGGTGAACAGGTACGCGTCCCGGTCGGCGAGGCGCACGGCCGCGCCCAGCAGCGGGTGACCGGCCGGGGTGAGGCCCAGGCCGCCCGCGTCGGCGGGTGTTTCGGGGGCGTCCAGCCAGTAGCGCTCGTGCTGGAAGGCGTAGCCGGGCAGGGCGGCCGGCCGGGCGCCGGGGAAGACGGCGTCCCAGTCCGGGGACGCGCCCCGGAGGCGGAGGAGGGCCAGCGCCTCGGCCACCGTCTCCGGCTCCGGGCGGCCGCGCCGCAGCGCCGGGGTCAGGACACCGGCCGCCGCCGCTCCCGCTTCCCCGGAGCCCTCGGAGTCCTCGGTGAGCACGGCCTGGGCGAGAGCGGTCAGGACGCCGTCCGGCCCCAGCTCCAGGAACTCCGTCACGCCCTCAGCCGCCAGGTACCGCACCCCGTCCGCGAAACGGACCGCCTCGCGGATGTGGCGGGCCCAGTAGTCGGGGGAGGTGAGCTGTGCGTCGGTGGCGAGGGTGCCGGTCACGTTGGAGACCAGCGGGATGCGCGGCGGGTGGAGCGTCAGGCAGGAGACGATCTCGCGGAACTCGTCCAGCACCTCGTCCATATGGGGCGAGTGGAAGGCGTGCGAGACCGGCAGCAGTTTGGTGCGCGCGCCCCTGGCCCGCCAGTCGGCGGCGACCTCCGCGACCACGTCCGCGTCGCCCGAGATCACCATCGCCCGCGGTCCGTTGACCCCGGCGACGGCGACCCGGTCGCCGTACGGGGCGAGGGAGGCGCGGACCTCGTCCTCGTCCGCCGCCACGGCGGCCATCGCCCCGCCCTCGCGCGCGGCCTGCATCAGCCGGCCCCGCTCGGCGACCAGGACACAGGCGTCCTGAAGGGAGAGGACCCCGCCCGCATGGGCCGCCGTGACCTCGCCGATCGAGTGGCCGAGGAGGTGGTCGGGGACGATCCCGTAGTGCTCGAACAGCCGGAACAGGGCGGTCTCGACGGCGAACAGGGCCGCCTGCGTGAACGCGGTCTGGTCGATCAGCGCCGCGTCGGCCGAGTTCTCCGGGGCGAACAGCACGTCCTTGAGGGGGCGCGGCAGTTCGCCGTCCAGGTGGCGGCAGACCTCGTCGAAGGCCGCCGCGTAGACCGGGTTCGCGGTGTACAGCTCCCGGCCCATGCCGAGGCGCTGGCTGCCCTGCCCGGTGAAGAGGAACGCCGTCTTCCCGCCGCGTCCGGCGCGCGCCCGGGCCACGCCCGGGGCGTTCTCGCCCCGGGCGACGGCGGCGAGGCCGCGCACCAGGGACTCGCGGTCGGGGCCCAGGACGACGGCGCCGTGGTCGAGCACGGCCCGCCGGGTGGCCAGCGCGTGGCCGACGTCGGCGGGGCGCACCGGCTCGGCGGCGTCGAGGACGAACCGCCGCAGCCGCTCCGCCTGGGCGCGCAGCGCCGCTTCGGTCTTCCCGGAGACGATCCAGGGCACGACGGACGCCTCGGACGCGTCGGACGCCTCGGTCCCGGTGCCGGGCCCGGCGGTGCGCGGGAGCGGCCGGGGCTCGGGGGCCTGTTCCAGGACGATGTGCGCGTTGGTGCCGCTGATGCCGAAGGAGGAGACCCCGGCCCGGCGCGGGCGGCCGTCCGTCTCGGGCCAGTCGCGGGCCTCGGTCAGCAGGGCCAGGCCGCCCGCGTCCCAGTCGATGTGGGGCGAGGGCTCCTCGGCGTGCAGGGTCCTGGGCAGGACGCCGTGCCGCATCGCCTGGACCATCTTGATGACGCCGCCGACGCCGGCCGCGGCCTGCGCGTGACCGATGTTGGACTTCAGCGAGCCGAGGTAGAGGGGCCGGTCCTCCGGCCGGCCCTCGCCGTAGGTGGCGAGGAGGGCCTGCGCCTCGATCGGGTCGCCCAGTGTGGTGCCGGTGCCGTGGGCCTCGACCGCGTCCACGTCGGCGGTGGTGAGACCCGCCGTGGCCAGGGCCTGGCGGATGACGCGTTCCTGGGAGGGGCCGTTGGGGGCGGTGAGTCCGTTGCTGGCGCCGTCCTGGTTGACGGCCGAGCCCCGGATCACGGCGAGGACCGGGTGCCCGTTCCGCCGCGCGTCGGACAGGCGTTCCACCAGCAGCAGGCCGACGCCCTCGCTCCAGCCCGTGCCGCCCGCGTCGGCGGAGAAGGAGCGGCAGCGGCCGTCCTCGGAGAGGCCGCGCTGGCGGGAGAACTCCACGAAGGTGTGCGGGCTGTTCATCACCGTCACCCCGCCCGCGAGGGCCAGGTCGCATTCACCGGACCGCAGCGCGTTCGCCGCCATGTGCATCGCGACCAGGGAGGAGGAGCAGGCGGTGTCCACGGTGACGGCCGGGCCTTCGAGGCCGTAGGTGTACGACAGCCGGCCGGACAGCACGCTGGACAGGTTGCCCGCGAGCAGGAACCCCTCGAACTCCTCCGGGGAGGAGGCGAGCCGGGAGGCGTAGTCGTCGTACATGGCCCCGGCGAACACCCCGGTGTTGCTGCCCCGGACCCGTGCCGGATCGATGCCGGCGCTCTCGAAGGTCTCCCAGGCGGTCTCCAGGAGGAGCCGCTGCTGCGGGTCCATGGCGGTCGCCTCGCGCGGGGAGAGGCCGAAGAACTCGCGGTCGAAGAGGTCGGCGTCGTGCAGGAAGCCGCCGTGCCGGGTGTAGGAGGTACCGGTGTGCTCCGGGTCCGGGTCGTACAGGCGCTCCAGGTCCCAGCCGCGGTTGACCGGGAACTCGCTGATGGCGTCGGTGCCTTCGGCGACCAGCCGCCACAGCTCCTCCGGGGTGGACACCCCGCCGGGGAAGCGGCAGGCCATGCCGACGATCGCGATCGGCTCGTCGGACGCGCCGCCCCTCGGCCGCCGCCCGGCGGCACCGGTCGTCACGGGGGCCTTCGCCTCGCCGACGCGCGTGAGCAGGTACGCGGTCAGCGCGGCCGGGGTCGGGTGGTCGAAGACGGCCGTGGCCGGCAGCTTCAGGCCGGTGGCCGCGCCCAGACGGTTGCGCAGGTCGACGCCCGCCATGGAGTCGAAGCCCAGGTCGTTGAAGGCGCGTTCCGGGTCGACGGCGGTGGCGCCGCTGTGGCCGAGGACCCCGGCGACCGTGGTGCGGACCAGGCCGAGGACGGCGGACTCCCGCTTGTCGGCCGGCAGGCCCGCGAGCTGCCGCACCCAGTCGGAACCGGCCGCGCCGCCCGCACTCGCCGCCCCGGCGGCCCGGCGGGGCCGGGCGCGGACCAGGCCCCGGTAGAGCGGGGGCACCGGGCCGTCCCCGGTACGGAACGCGGCCGGATCCAGATGGAGCGGCGCGAGCAGCGGGGTGGCGTCCGTCAGCGCCGCGTCGAACAGGGCGAGACCCAGCTCGGGCGTGAGCGGGACCGTGCCCGCCCGGGCCCAGCGCGCCAGGTCCGCGTCGGTGAGCCGGGCGCCCATACCGTGGGAGCCGTCCCACAGGCCCCAGGCCAGGGAGGTCGCGGCGAGGCCGCGGGCCCGGCGGTGGTGGGCGAGGGCGTCGAGATAGGTGTTGGCGGCCGCGTAGTTGGCCTGCCCGGCGGTGCCGGTGAGCCCGGACACGGAGGAGAACAGCACGAACGCCTCCAGGTCGAGCGGGGCGGTCAGCTCGTGCAGCAGCCGGGCCGCCTCCGCCTTGGGCCGCAGGACGGCGTCGAGGCGTTCGTCGGTGAGCGACTCCACGGTGGCGTCGTCGAGCACGCCCGCCGTGTGGACGACGGCGGTCAGGGGGTGCGCGTCCGGGACGGCGGCGATCAGGCCCCTCAGCGCGTCGCGGTCGGCGGCGTCGGCGGCCACGACGGTCACCTCGGCGCCGAGCGCGGTCAGTTCGGCGGTCAGCGCCTCCGCGCCCGGGGCGTCGGGGCCGCGCCGGCTGCTGAGCAGCAGATGCCGGACGCCGTGCCGGGCCACCAGGTGCCGGGCGACCAGCGCGCCCAGACCGCCGGTCCCGCCGGTGACCAGCACGGTGCCGCCGGGGGTGAGGGCGGGCGCGTCGGGGGCGGCGTCCGGGGCGGGGGACGCGGACGGGGTGGGAGCGGCCGTCCGGGGGGAACGGGCGAGTCGGGGGGCCCGCAGCCGGCCGTCGCGGACGGCGAGCTGCGGCTCGTCGGCGGCGAGGGAGGCGGCGAGCGCGGCGGGCAGCAGGTCCTCGGCGTCCGGTTCGGGTCCGAGGTCGATCAGGGTGATGCGGCCGGGGTGTTCGGACTGCGCGGCCCGGACCAGACCCCAGACCGAGGCGGTGGTCAGGTCCACGTCGTCGGTGGGGTCCACGGCCACGGCGCGCCGGGTCAGTACCGCCAGCCGGGCGTCGGTGAACCGCTCGTCGGCGAGCCAGCGCCGCAGCAGCCGCAGGGTCCGGCGGGCGGGCGCGTGCGCGTCGTCGTCGGTGGCGTCCGCCGCGACGCGGACGAGCACGGTGTCCGCGCCCTCGGCCGTCGCGAACGGGTCCGCCGCCGCCTCGGCGCCGGGCTCGACGGCCGCCGCGGGCAGCTCCGCCCACGCGGGGTCCCGGTCGGCGCCGGCGGCCGGCTCCGGGGCCGTCACCTCGGCCCAGTCGACGGTGAACAGGGCCCCGGCCGGGGCCGGTCCGGCCGCGGCGATGCGGTCCTTGGCGACGGCCCGCAGGGTCAGCGCCTCCACCGTGGCAACCGGCGCGCCGGTCGCGTCGGCCAGGGCCAGCGCGGCGGTGTCCTCGGCGACGGGGGTGAGCGCCACCCGCAACTCGGTGGCGCCGTGCGCGTGGACGGCCGCCCCGCTCCAGCTGAACGGCAAGCGGATCGTTTCACCGCCGGAGCCGGAGCCGGAGCCGGAGCCGGAGCCGGAGCCGGAGCCCGCGGGGTCCGCTCCCGAACCCGAGCCGGAACCCGAAC
This sequence comes from Streptomyces sp. CNT372, assembly GCF_000377145.1. Lineage (NCBI taxonomy): Bacteria > Bacillati > Actinomycetota > Actinomycetes > Kitasatosporales > Streptomycetaceae > Streptomyces > Streptomyces sp. CNT372. The sequence continues at coordinate 6,734 of NZ_KB897797.1, forward strand.
CCGGACCCGAACCCGAGCCGGACCCCCGAGGGTCCGCTCCCGCGTCCAGCACCAGCGGGTGCAGCACCGCGTCCAGCAGCGCCGGGTGGACGCCGTACCGTCCGGCCCCCTCGTGCAGGGCCTCCGGCAGCCGCACCTCCGCGAACACCTCCTCGCCGCGCCGCCAGATCCCCCGCAGACCCTGGAAGGCGGGCCCGTAGGAGTAGCCGAGGGCGTCGAGACGGGCGTACACGCCGTCCAGCGGTTCGGCCTCCGCGCCCTCCGGCGGCCACACCGCGAATCGTTCCGCCGTGCCGGCGGCGGGCGGCCGTGTCTCCCCGGGTGCCAGGGCGCCGCTCGCGTGCCGGGTCCACGGCGCGTCCGCGGGCGCCCCGTCCGGGCGGGAGTGGACGGTGAACGCCCGCTGCCCGGCGGCGTCCGGCGTGCCCAGCGCCACCTGGATCCGGACCGCGCCGCGTTCCGGCAGCGGCAGCGGGGCCTCCAGGGTCAGGTCGGCCACCTCCGGCGCGTCGGCGTGGCGGCCCGCCGCGCCCGCGAGCTCCAGGAACGCGGTGGCGGGCAGCAGCACGGTGCCGCTGACGGTGTGGTCGGCCAGCCAGGGGTGCGCGGCGAGGGAGAGCCGGCCGGTGAACACGGTGTCCTCGCGGTCGGCGAGTTCCACCGCCGCCGTGAGCAGCGGGTGCCCGGCCGCCTCCAGGCCCAGGGAGGCCGCGTCGGTGCGCGGGGTGCGGGAGGGCAGCCAGTAGTGCTCCCGCTGGAAGGCGTAGGTGGGCAGGTCGGTGCGCCGGGCACCGGGGAAGAAGGTGGCGGCGTCCAGCGGCGCGCCGTGCGCGTACGCCTCGGCGACGCCCGCCGCGAAGGAGGCCCCCTCGTCGCGCCCCGCGCGCAGCAGGGCGACCGCGGTGACGTCGGCGTCCTCCAGGGTCCGCCGGGCCAGGGCGGTGAGCACCGCGTCCGGGCCGAGTTCGACGAGGACGCCGGCGCCCTGCCGGGCCAGTTCCCGGGCCGCGTCCGCGAAGCGGACGGTCGCGCGGATCTGCCGGGCCCAGTGGTCGGGGGAGGTCAGCTCCTCCACGGTGGCGGTCTCGCCGGTGACCGTGGAGACGACCGGGATACGCGGCGGTGCGAAGGTGACACCCGCCGCGACCTGACGGAACTCGTCCAGGACCGCGTCCATGTGCGGCGAGTGGAAGGCGTGGCTCACCGTCAGCCGGTGTGTTCGCCGCCCCCGCTCCCGCCAGCCCTCGGCAACCCGCTCGACGGCCTCCGCGTCGCCCGCGATCACCACGGACCGCGGTGCGTTGACGGCGGCGACCGAGACGGAGTCCGCGAGGCCGGTGAGGGAGTCCAGGACCTCCGCCTCCTCGGCCTCGACGGCGGTCATCGCGCCGCCCGCCCGCGCGGACTGCATCAGCCGGCCGCGGGCCGCGACCAGGCGGGCCGCGTCGCCGAGGGTGAGGACCCCGGCGGCGTGCGCGGCGGCGAGTTCGCCGACGGAGTGGCCGGTGAGCACGTCGGGCGTCATGCCGTGGTGCTCCAGCAGGCGGAACAGGGCGGTCTCGACGGCGAACAGGGCGGGCTGGGTGTAGGTGGTCTCGTCCAGCAGCGCGGCGGTGGCGGACTCCGGTTCGGCGGCGAGGACCTCGCGCAGCGGGGTGGGCAGCAGTCCGTCGAAGGCGTCCAGGGCGGCGTCGAAGGCCGCGGCGAACACCGGGTGCGCCGCCCGCAGCCCGGCGCCCATCCGGGCCCGCTGGGCGCCCTGGCCGGTGAAGAGGAAGGCGGTGCGGGCGGGGCCGTCGGCGGTGCCCCGGAGCACGGACGGGGAGTCGGTGCCCGCGGCGAGGGCGTCGAGGCCCGTGAGGAAGCCGGCGCGGTCGGTGCCGAGGACCACGGCGCGCCGCTCGAAGGCGGCCCGGCCGGTGGCCAGGGAGAGGCCGGTGTCGGCGGGGTCGGCGCCGGTCGAGGCCAGATGGGCGCGCAGCCGCTCCGCCTGGGCCCGCAGCGCCGTGTCGTCCCGCGCGGACAGCACCCAGGGCAGCGGCAGCGCCGGGGCGTCGGCGGGAGCCTCGGCCGGGGTCCCGGCCCGGGTCCCGGGGTCCGGTGCGGGCTCCGGCTCGGGGGCCTGCTCCAGTACCACGTGCGCGTTGGTGCCGCTGATGCCGAAGGAGGAGACCCCGGCGCGGCGGGGGCGGCCGTCGGTCCCGGGCCAGTCGCGGGCCTCGGTGAGGAGGGCGAGGGTGCCCGCGTCCCAGTCGATGTGGGGCGAGGGCTCCTCGGCGTGCAGGGTCCTGGGCAGGACGCCGTTCCGCATCGCCTGGACCATCTTGATGACGCCGCCGACGCCGGCCGCGGCCTGCGCGTGACCGATGTTGGACTTCAGCGACCCCAGGTACAGGGGCCGGTCGCCGTCCCGCTGAGCGCCGTAGGTGCCGAGCAGGGCCTCCGCCTCGATGGGGTCGCCGAGCCGGGTGCCGGTGCCGTGTGCCTCGACCGCGTCCACGTCCGCCGGGGCGAGCCCGGAGTCGGCGAGGGCCTGGCGGATGACGCGTTCCTGGGAGGGGCCGTTGGGGGCGGTGAGTCCGTTGCTGGCGCCGTCCTGGTTGACGGCCGAGCCCCGGATCACGGCGAGCACCGGGTGCCCGTTCCGCCGCGCGTCCGAGAGGCGTTCGACGAGGAGCAGGCCGACGCCCTCGGCCCACCCCGTCCCGTCCGCGTCCGCCGAGAAGGACTTGCAGCGGCCGTCGGGGGCGAGGCCGCGCTGCCGGGAGAACTCCACGAACATGCCGGGCGAGGACATCACCGCCGCACCGCCCGCCAGCGCCATGGTGGTCTCGCCGGAGCGCAGCGAGCGGACCGCCAGGTGCAGGGCCACCAGGGAGGAGGAGCAGGCGGTGTCGGCGGTCACCGCGGGCCCGATCAGGCCGAGCTGGTAGGCGATGCGCCCGGACATCACGCTGGGCGCGGAGCCGGTGAGGACGCTGCCCTGGACCGACTCGGGGGCCTCGTCCATCCGGGGCCCGTACTCCAGCGGGCTCGCGCCGACGAAGACGCCGGTGCGGCTGCCGCGCAGCGCCCGCGGGTCGATTCCGGCGCGCTCCACGGCCTCCCAGGCGGTCTCCAGGAGGAGCCGCTGCTGGGGGTCCATGGCCAGGGCCTCGCGGGGCGAGATGCCGAAGAAGGCGGCGTCGAAGGCCCCGGCCGCGTCCAGGAAGCCGCCGTGGCGGACCGCGCTGCGGCCCGGGCGGTCCGGGTCGGGGTCGTACAGGTCCTCGTCCCAGCCGCGGTCCGAGGGGAAGCCGCCGACGACGTCCGCGCCCTCGGCGACCAGCCGCCACAGGTCCTCCGGGGAGGACACCCCGCCCGGGTAGCGGCAGGCCATGCCCACGATCGCGATCGGCTCGGCTTCGGCGGCTTCGGCGGCTTCGGCGGCATCGGCGCGGAAGGTGTCCGTGCCGTCCGCCTCCCCGGTGGTGCCCAGCAGTCCGGCCTCGACGAAGGCGGTCAGCGCCTGGGGGGTCGGGTGGTCGAAGAGGAGCCCGGTGGGCAGCCGCAGTCCGGTGGCCTCGGCGAGTGCGGCGCGCAGCTCGGTGGACATCAGGGAGGTGAAGCCCAGGTCCTTGAACGGGGTGTGCCGGGGAACGCGTTCGCCGGGCGCGTACTCCAGGACGGCGGCGATCCGGGCGTCGACCACCTCGGCAACGGCCCGGGTGCGGTCCGCGCCGGTCAGCCCGGCGATCCGGCGCCCGAGGCCGCCCCGCACGGCGTCCTCGGGGCCGGTCGCCGGCTCGCGGCCCACCGCCGCCGGGGCCAGGGCGAGCGGTGCGCGGCGGGTGCCGTCGAACCAGTGCCGCTGCCGCTGGAAGGCGTAGGTGGGCAGGTCGGTGCGGGCGGGGGCGGTGCCGCCGCCGTACACGGCGGCCCAGTCCACGGCGGCGCCGCGCACGAACGCGGTCGCCAGCGCGAGGACGGCGCTCAGGGCCTCGGGGCGGCCGGCGCGCAGCACCGGCACGGCGGTGACCGCGCCCGCGTCCCGTACGCCGTCGGCGGCGAGGGCGGAGAGGACGCCGTCCGGGCCGAGTTCGACGAGGGTCGCCGCGCCGGCGGACTCCAGGGTGCGCACCGCGTCCAGGAAACGGACCGGGCGGCGCACCTGCTCGACCCAGTAGCCGGGGGAGGTGAGCTGCTCGGCGGTGGCGGGGTCCCCGGTGACGGCGGAGACGACGGGGATCCGCGGCGGCGCGTACGCCAGGGACTCGGCGACGACGCGGAACTCGTCCAGCATCGCGTCCATGCGCGGGGAGTGGAAGGCGTGGCTGACGGTGAGCCGCTTGGTGCGCCGGCCGCGGTCGGCGAGCAGGGCGGCCACGGCGAGGGCGGGCTCCTCGTCGCCGGAGAGGACCACGGACCGGGGGCCGTTGACGGCGGCCAGACCGAGCCGGGCCTCGTGCCCGGCGAGCAGCGGCAGCACCTCGTCCTCGGACGCCTCCACGGCGATCATCGCGCCGCCGCCGGGCAGGGCCTCCATCAGCCGGGCGCGGGCGGCGACCAGGCGGGCGGCGTCCGGCAGGGACAGCACCCCGGCGACGTGCGCGGCGGCCAGTTCGCCGATGGAGTGCCCGGCCAGCGCGGCCGGGCGCAGGCCCCAGGACTCCAGCAGCCGGAACTGGGCCACCTCGACGGCGAACAGGGCGGGCTGGGTGTACCCGGTCCGGTCCAGGCCCTCGCCGTCCGCGACCACCTCGGCGAGCGGGCGGTCCAGCAGGGGGGCGAAGGCGGCGGCGACGGCGTCGAAGGCCGCCGCGTACACCGGGAACGCCTCGTGCAGCTCCCGGCCCATGCCGGTGCGCTGGGCGCCCTGGCCGGTGAACAGGAAGGCGAGGGTGCCGGGTTGGACGGTGCCGCGCACCAGGGACGCGGCCGGAGTGCCCGCCGCGAGGGCGCCGAGGGCGTCGAGCAGGCCCGCGCGGTCGGCGGCGACGGCCACGGCCCGGTCGTCGAAGGCGGTGCGGCGGGTGGCCAGGGCGTGGCCGACGGCGGCGGCCGGGACCTCGGGGCGGTCGGCGGCGAACGCGCGCAGCGTCGCGGCCTGGGCGCGCAGGGCGGCCGTGCCCTGACCGGAGACCACCCAGGGCAGCACGGCGGGGGTGGCGGGCGCTTCGGCGGCCGGCTCGGTGGCGCCCGGGACGGGCGGCTCGGTGGTCGCCGGCAGCTCGGTGGTGGCCGGCAGCTCGGTGGTGGCCGGCGGCTCGGCGACGACCACATGGCAGTTGGTGCCGCCCATGCCGAAGGAGCTGACCCCGGCGACGAGGGGGGCGTCGGGGCGCGGCCAGCCGCCGAACTCCCGCTGCACCGAGAGGCCCAGCTCGTCCAGCGGGATGCGCGGGTTCGCCGTCTCGAAGTTGAGGCTGGCGGGCAGGGCGCGGTGGCGCAGGCTCAGCAGGGTCTTGATCAGACCGGCGATCCCGGCGGCGCCCTCCAGGTGCCCGATGTTGGTCTTCACCGAGCCGACCCGCAGCGGCCCGGCGTCCGGCCCGCGCAGGGCGCCGAGGGCAGCCCCCAGCGCGGCGGCCTCGACCGGGTCGCCCACCGGGGTTCCGGTGCCGTGGAGTTCGACGTACTGCACCTCGTCCGGGGCGACCCCGGCCCGCTCGTACGCCTCGCGCAGCACCGCCTCCTGGGCGGCGGCGCTGGGCACGGTGAGCCCGTCGGCGGGGCCGTCGTTGTTGACGGCGCTCGCGCGGATCACGCCGTGGATCCGGTCCCCGTCGGCGAGGGCGCGGGAGAGCGTCTTGAGAACCAGGACGCCGCTGCCCTCGCCCGGTACGAAACCGTTGGCGCGGGCGTCGAAGGTGTAGCTGACGCCGTCGGGGGAGAGGGCGCCGAAGCGGGACTCGGTGACCGCGTTCTCGGCGAGGAGGTTGAGGTTCACGCCCGCCGCGAGGGCGGCCTCGGACTCGCCGGAACGCAGGCTCTCGCAGGCCAGGTGCACCGCGACCAGGGAGGAGGACTGCGCCGCGTCCACGGTCAGGCTGGGCCCGGTCAGGCCCAGGTGGTGGGAGACCCGGTTGGCGATGATGCCCCGGTTCACGCCGGTCATGGTGTGCTGGGTGATCGCCTCGGCGCCGTGCAGATAGAGCAGGCTGGTCCAGTCGTCGCGCAGGGTGCCGACGAAGACGGCGGTCCGGCTGCCGCGCAGCGCGGCCGGCACGATGCCCGCGTCCTCCAGGGCCTCCCAGGACAGCTCCAGGACCAGGCGCTGCTGCGGGTCGGTCGCGGCGGCCTCGCGGGGGGAGAGGCGGAAGAACGGGGCGTCGAAGTCGCCCACCGCGTCCAGGTATCCGCCGCGCGGCAGGCCCGCGCCGCGCTCGCCGTCCTCGCCGTCTCCGCCGTTCGCATCGGCGGGGCCGCGGTCGGCCGGCGGATCGGTGACGGCGTCACGGCCCGCCGCGAGGAGGTCCCAGAAGGCCGCCGGGTCCGGTGCCCCCGGCAGCCGGCAGGACATCCCGACGACGGCGATCGGCTCGTACGGCGCTCCCGATCCATCGGTGGCCAAGGTGTCGTGTCCGCTCGTCGTCACGTCGGGTGCCCTTTCCCTACTGCGTCTCACAACGGTTCAAGAATGCTTCGCGTTTTCGAAAACCGACCGTACCGCCGGTTGTTTATCCGTCTCTCAGTGAGCGACCACATGGCAGTAATCAGCGGGACGCACAGAAGCGGCGGGTGCATTACCTGGCGGTGGGTGGTGAGTGTTCGCACCCGGGCTAACTTCGGGCGGGAACACTCCGTACCGACCGCCCTGAAACGAGAAAGGCGAGGAAATGGCCGACACCACGCAGAGCCCGGTTCTTCCCAAGGAAATAGAGGAGCACGTCGAGAGCTATCTGGCCGCGTTCAACGCGGGCGACGCCGACGCCGTCAACCGCCACTACACCCCCGAGGCGGTCGCCGTCTGGGAGCCCGGGAACCCGATCAGCGGCGAGGCGCGGGAGAACTTCGCGAAGGAGTTCCTGGCCACGCAGAAGCCGGTGATGCGGGCCGCCGTCCGCGAGTCGTACGTGACCGGGGACACCGCCCTCCTCGTCGTCGACTGGACGATGGAGGTCACCGGCGAGGGCGGTGCCAAGGAGGAGCTCCAGGGCGTCGGGCTCGATGTGCTCCGCCGCCAGGACGACGGCAGCTGGCTGTACGCGGTCGACGACCCGTTCGGCGAGGAGGTCCGCTCGGCCGCGTAACCCCGGCCGGGCCCCCGCCCACGCAGCACCCGCACCACCAGCACGACACGCACCACGGGCACCGCACACCGCACGCAAGAGAACCGCACACAGCACCACCCGCACCACCCGCACCACCCGCACGACACGCACCACGGGCACCGCACACCGCTCGACCCGCACCACCCGCACAGCGAAGGACCGCACGGCTCCGGCTCGTCCCCGGCCGTGCGGTCCTTCGTCGTCGTGTGCGTCAGGCGGCCGGGTCGGCGACCGGGCGGTCGATGGCCATCAGCCAGCGGCCGTCCTCTTCCCGGCGGATGACGTCCGTGCAGGAGCCCTTGACCGGCACGAGGTTGCCCTCCTCGTCGGGCAGACCCAGCTCGAAGTCGACGACGATCAGGGTGACGTCGCCGGCCGTGTAGGAGTGCTTCAGGGTCGAGTTGAGGGTCGGCCCCTTGGCCAGCATCTCCTTGATCGCGCGGGTGCGCTCGGCGCCGGTCAGCGGCTTGCCGGAGAGGTTGGATATGGCGTCGTCCCGGTAGAGGCGGTCGAACACGCCCCCGTCACCGGAGTTGAACGCCTTGAGGAACACGTCGTTCTGGACGTCGGGGTCGTCGGTCAGTTCGAGGTTCCACAGCTCGGCGTCGGTGGTGGTCATGGCACAGCTCCTCTTCGGTTCGATCGGGTTCGATCGGGTTCGGTGTGTGTGCGTGCGTGCGTGGGCGTGGCGCCGGGGCTCAGACGTCCCAGACGCCCGTGGCCGCCGCCTGCTTGGCCCACTCGGAGACATCGCGCGGCGCGCGGCCCAGCGCGTCCTGGACGCCCGTCGACAGATAGGCGCCCTTGCCCTTCCTGATCTGGCCGATCAGGTCGGCGACCATCCGCGCGTAGTCCTCCGGCACGCCCTCGGCGACCAGTTCGGCCACGTACTCGTCGGCGGTGAGCGCCGTGTAGCGGATCTCCCGGCCGGTGGCCGCCGCGATCTCGGCCACCGCCTCGCCGAAGGTCAGCAGCCGGGGCCCGGACAGCTCGTAGGTGCGGCCCGCGTGCCCGTCCTCGGTGAGCGCGGCGACGGCCACCGCCGCGACGTCGTCGCAGTCGATGAAGGGCTCCCGGCCCTCGCCCGCCGGCAGCCGGACCTCGCCGGCGCGGATGCCGTCGAGGAGGATGCCCTCGTCGAAGTTCTGGGTGAACCAGCCCGGCCGCAGGATGGTCCACTCCAGGCCGGAGTTGCGGACCTCGTCCTCGCTGCCGATCAGGGACTTGCCGCCCGCGTCCTCGTTGGTGCGGGCCTGGAGGAGCACGATCCGTCCGACGCCCGCGGCAGCCGCCTGGCGGCAGAAGGAGCGCACGGACTCCTCCGGGTTCCACTCCACCGGCTCGTCGACCATGTCCACCATGTAGACCGCGCCCGCGCCCTTGAGCGCGGGCGCCCAGGTGGACTCGTCGTACCAGTCGAAGCGGGTGTCCCCGGAGCGGCTGGCGGCCCGGACGGCGTGGCCGCCGGCCCGGAGCTGTTCGGCGACCCGGCGGCCGGTCTTGCCGGTCCCCCCGAGTACGAGAATCGGTTTTCCGGTCACAGCTTCATTTGTCATGGGGCCAGTGCAGCATGTCTCCGCCGTGAATTCCACGGTCCTTTTCCCTTTGCGTTCTCGGCGGGGTCTCCCGCCCTTGCAGTGCGCGCGAACGCATCGCCAACAGATCTCTCAGAGGTCGCTAAGGGTTCGGTAATCGGCCGGTAATCGAGTGGTTTGCGGAGGTAAGTGGAACAGGTGATTACCCGGGCGTGACCGGATGCTTGAGGAAATCAGATCCGTGCCGGGTACGTTTCCGTGAGACGTGTCCGGCGTGTGCTGTTCCGCAGCGCTGCGCGCAGTTCAGCGACACGGAACAGGACCAGGATCAGGTGAGTTCCGCGGACCCCCCGCCGAGTGCCGTTCCTGTCCCGACCCCCATGTGACCCATGTGACCGAGGAGGCAGGGTGAGTACGACCGACGTCGCCGGCACGACCGTGCTCGACGAGGTGAAGCGGCTGGTCCCGACGCTGCGGGAGAACGCGCGCGCGTCCGAGGAGCGCCGCTGGATCCTCGACGAGAACATCGAACTGCTCGACAAGGCAGGTGTGTTCAGGGCCGCGGTGCCGGTCCGCTTCGGCGGGCTCGGCCTGCCCCTGGCGGACCAGAACGAGATCATCCGGGAGATCTCCCGGGGCTGCGCCTCCACCGGCTGGGTGGCCATGGTGTGGCTGTCCACCGCCTGGATGGCGACCCTCTACCCCGACCGGGCGCAGGAGGAGATATTCCGGGGCGGCTCGGTGCGGGTCTCCGGCGGCTTCACCCCCGGCGGCACGCTCACGCCCACCGAGGGCGGTTACGTCCTCAACGGCACCTGGCGGTTCAACACCGGCAGCCACGGCGCCGACTGGAACATGACCGCCGCCCATCTGCTGGGCCCGGACGGCGAGATCACCGGCGAGTCCGTCGCCCTGGTGCCGATGGCCTCGATGAGCGTCGCCGACGACTGGCACGTCGCCGGGGCCGCGGCCACCGGCAGCTCCACGTCCACCGCGAAGGACCTCTTCGTCCCCGCGCACCTCGTGGTGGACGCCGAGGCAGCCGTCCTCGGGACCACCGGCGACCGGTCCAACACCGGGGCGGACGGCCGCAACTACGGCATCTACACCCTGGTGATGACCGAGGCGGCGGCCGGATTCCTCGGCATCGCCCAGGCCGCCCTGGAACTCTTCCTCGACCGGGTGCCGGGCCGCGGTATCGCGTACACCAACTGGACCGACCAGAGCGCCCATCCGCTCACCCAGATCCAGGTGGCAACCGCCGCCAACAAGATCGCCGCCGCCGAGGCGCTGGTCGGCCGGGTCACCGCGCTGCTCCAGCGCCGCGCCGACGCCGGCGAGCACCCCACCTGGGACGAGAAGGCCGCGGTGCGCGGCAACACCGCCTACGCGGTGCAGCTCGCCAAGGAGGCCGTCGAGGTCCTGTACACCGCGAGCGGCGCCAGCGTGATCGCCCTGTCGGCGCCGCTCCAGCGGCTGCACCGGGACATCCAGGCGCTCTCGCAGCACGGACTCATGCAGATCACCACCAACCTCGAGGTGCACGGCCGCGTCCTGCTCGGACTCGACCCCGACACCCCCTTCCTCTGACCGGGCCCGCGCCCCGGCGGCGCCGCCCGTACCGGCGGCAGCGCGGAGAGAGCTGAAACGTCATGGCAACCAAGGTCACGTCATTCGCCGAGATCCAGCCGGAGTTCGAACGGTACGTCCGGGAGATCGTCTACTGCTCGCTGATCACGGTGGACCGGAAGGGCCGCCCCCGGGCCCGCGTCCTGCTGCCGATCTGGGAGGTCGTGGACGGCCGGCCGGTCGGCTGGCTCGCCGCGTACAAGACCCCGGTGAAGACGGCGCACATCAAGAACAACCCGCATGTCACCTGTTCCTACTGGAGCCCCCGGCAGAACTGCGTCTTCACCGACTGCGAGGCCGAATGGGCCGAGGACCGGAAAGTGAAGAACGACGTGTGGGAGCTGTACCGCAAGGGCAGCCCCGCCGGGGTCGGATACGACCCCGCGCGGTACTGGTCCGGCGGCCCCGAAGACCCCGAATTCGGCCTGCTGCGCATGGATCCCTTCCGTGTTCAGGTCGTACGCGGACAGGACCTGAGGAGCAAGATCTGGCAGCCCTGAACCGTGCTCCTCAGCCCGTAACAACGTCACCATGAGAAAGGGAAAGTGATGTCTGCAGACAGCAGCACGTCCGACTTCACAGGAATCGACAGAGGCGGCCCCGGGGAGGTGGACCAGGAGCGCAAGAGCGGTGCGGCTGCCGCCGCCTCCGCCGCCGCGCAGAACCTCGACCCGCGGCGCTGGAAGGCGCTCGCCGTCCTGTGCACCGCGTTCTTCATGATGCAGCTCGACGCGCAGATCGTGCTCCTCGCGCTGCCGTCCATCCAGGCCGACCTGGCGCTCACCGCCAGCGGCGCGCAGTGGGTGATGAGCGCCTACCTGCTGACCTTCGGCGGTCTGCTGCTCCTCGGCGGACGCTCCGCGGACCTGCTGGGCCGCCGCCGGATGTTCGTCATCGGCATGGCCCTGTTCCTGTTCTCCTCGCTCCTCGCCGGTCTGGCGTGGAACGGCGAGATCATGATCCTCGGCCGGGTGGGCCAGGGCATCTCGGCGGCGATCGTCGCCCCGACCGCGCTGTCCATCCTGATCTCCACGTTCACCGACGGCAAGGAGCTGAACAAGGCCCTCGCCATCTGGGCGGCCAACGGCGCCGGCGGCGCCATGGCGGCCCTGCTGGTCGGCGGCCCGATCAACGACACCCTCGGCTGGGAGTGGATCTTCTTCATCAACATCCCGGTCGCCATCGTGGTGATCGCCCTGGCCCCGCGCCTGCTGAAGGAGAGCAAGGGCGCCACCGGCACCAGGTCCTTCGACACCCTCGGCGCGGTCACCATCACCGTGGCCCTGGTGGCGTTCATCTACGGCGTCGTCGAGGCCCCGGCCATCGGCTGGACCGACGCCCGCACGGTCGGCCTGCTCGTCGGTGCGGCGGTCCTCATCGCGCTCTTCGTCGTCATCGAGAAGCGCGCCAAGGCCCCGCTGGTGCCGCTGGAGCTGTTCCGCTCCCGCAACCTCGTCGGCGGCAACGTCGTGATGCTGCTGATCGGCATGGTGACCTTCGGCGCGGTGCTGGTGATCTCCCTCTACGCGCAGCAGGTCCTCGGCTACACCGCCCTGGTCTTCGGTCTGAGCACCGTCGTCTACACCGTGATGTCGGTGACCGGTTCGCAGATCGGCTCGCGCATCATCACCAAGTACGGCTTCCGCAAGCTCGGCGTGGTCTCCACCGTCCTGATGGGCGTCGGTGTGCTGCTGCTGACCCAGGTCTCGGTGGACGGCAGCTACTTCGCCGACCTGTTCTGGGGTCTGCTGATCTTCGGCTTCGGTCTCGGTCTCGGCTTCGTCGCCGTCTCCATCGCCGCCCTGACCGGCATCCCCGAGGAGAGCTCCGGCATCGCCTCCGGCATCAACACGGCCGCCTTCCAGATGGGTGGTGCCCTCGGTACGGCCGTCGCCTCCGCGGTGACGATCCAGTACACCACGGGCGGGGAGAAGCTCGAAGCCCTGACCAACGGCTTCCAGGCCGGCTTCGTCGCCCTGGCGATCCTGGCCGCGGCCAGCGTCGTCGTCACCCTGCTGCTGTTCAAGCCCCCCAAGGAGGAGGCCGGCAGCGGCGCCGAGCAGAACGCGGTGCCGCACTCCGGGCTCTGAGCCGGCCCCGCCGAGGACCGCACCCGATGGGCCGCCCGAACCGGGCGGCCCATCACCCGTCGCCGCCCCCCGGCGGCGGCCCGTCACCCGGCGCCGCCCCCCGGCGGCTGCCCGTCACCCGTCGCCGTCCACCCCCTCCGGGCGGCGCCGGCACCGACCGACCACCCCCGCGCCCCGGCGGCGCAGAAGGAGTACCACCCATGACAGCGTGGGACATGGACCGAGTCGTCGACAGCCCCAACCCCGCCGTGGCCGAGCACGTCCAGCGCTATCTGCGCACCGGCGGCGCCAGCGGCTACCACGAGGGCGGCATGACCAACCTGCTGCTCACCACCGTGGGCCGCAAGACCGGCGCCCTGCGCCGCACCGGCCTGTTCTTCGGCTACGACGGCGACCGCTACGTCCTCATCGCCTCCGACATGCAGGGCGGCCCCGCCCACCCCTCCTGGTACCTCAACCTGGACGCCCACCCGGAGGTCCACGTCCAGGTGAAGGCGGACACCTTCCTGGCGACCGCCCGGACCGCGGTGGGCGAGGAGCGGGAAAGGCTCTGGAAGCTGATGACGACACACGTTCCGGCGTACAACCACTACCAGGCGAACTCGACCCGCTTCGGGCGGCAGATTCCCGTCGTCGTACTGGAGCGAATTCCCTAGCGGACGGGTCGTGAACAGGCTCGGAATCACCGGCCGCGCAATCTCTCCCGAACCGTGAACGGGCCGATTGCGAAGGCGTTTTCGGTTACTCCCAGATGGACGTTCGATTGGTTGTCCCCGGATAGCGTGAATCGTCCACAGGCGGCAACTCGTCATTCAGGAGACCGAATTGAGCAACGATTTCGATGCCATTGTCATCGGCGCCGGATTCGCGGGCATCACCGCCGCCCGCGAGCTGACCGCCAAGGGCCGGCGGACCCTCCTCCTGGAGGCCCGGGACCGCATCGGCGGCCGCGTCTACACGGAGCGGTTCGCCGGCCAGACCATCGAACTGGGCGGGGCCTGGGTGCACTGGACCCAGCCGCACGTGTGGGCCGAGATGACCCGCTACGGCATAGGCACCGTCCCCGACGTCGACCCGGAGATAGCGATCTTCCCCCAGCCGGACGGCTACCGCGCCTTCCCCGCCGAGGAGGCGTTCGCCCGTCAGCACGAGCTGCTCACCCGGCTCTTCGCCGACGCCGACGAGTACTTCCCCTACCCGCACGAGCCGCTGCGCGCCACGGAGCGGCTCGCCCGGGCGGACAAGCTCTCGCTGCACGACGCCATCAAGAACCTGGACCTCTCCCCGGAGGACGAGGGCCTGCTCACGGGTCTCGCCTCGGGCGAGTCCGGGGGCCGTGCCGCCCGCGGCGCGCTCACCATGACCGGGCACTGGTGGGCCCTCGGGAACCTGGAGCACATCGGGTTCCACGAGATCTTCACCCACCGCCTGGAGAACGGCATGATCAAGCTCGCGGAGGCGATGCTCGCCGACGCGAGCGCCGAACTGCGCCTGAACACCGCGGTCGCCTCGGTCGAGGACGACGGCACCACGGTCCGGGTCACCACCCGCGACGGGCAGGTGTTCACCGCCGCCTCCGCGGTCGTGGCCGTCCCGGTCAACGTCTGGAAGAACATCGACTTCCGGCCCGGTCTGCCCCAGGAGTTCACCGACGCCTCCACCGAGGGCATCGGCGTGCCCAACGCCGTCAAGCTCGCCCTGCACATCCGCGGCGACTTCGGCCCGGTGTACGCCCAGTCCGAGGAAGGGGCCCCGATGGTGGGCCTGTTCGCGCACCGGGTCCTCGACGACGGCCAGCTCGTGGTCGGCTTCATCGTCGAGGACGACGTCGACCCGGACGACTTCCAGCAGGTCGAGGCGGCCGTGAAGCTCCTCGAACCGCGGGCCGAACTGGTCGACTACACGTACCACGACTGGGGCCGGGACGAGTTCTCCCAGGGCGGCTGGGCCTACCGCCAGCCCGGCCAGCTCTCCCAGCTCCTCGGCCCGATCCAGCAGCCGCAGGGACGCCTCGCCTTCGCCAACGGCGACATGTCCAAGGGCTGGAGCGGCTGTGTCGACGGCGCGATCGAGACGGGCCTCACGGCGGCCCGCCATGTGAACTCGGTCATCGGCTGACCCCTGCCGACGGCCGAGCCGGGCGGTGGACCCCTGCCGCCCGGCCTCCGCCGGCTCCCGGTCCTTCCCCCGGCCGGGAGCCGGCGCCCCCCACCTCCACGCCCACCCCCACTCCCACCCCCGTAACCCTTCGATTCCTCCCCTTCCGGACAAGGAGCACCCGTGAGCACGTACGCAGGCAAGAAGGCCGTCGTCACCGGCGGCACCCACGGCATGGGCCTGGCCACCGCCAAGGCGCTGATCGCCGGCGGCGCCGAGGTCCTGGTCACCGGCCTGAACGAGCGCAACATCGAGGCCGCCCGCGCCGAACTCGGCCCGGCCGCCCATGTCGTGCGCTCGGACGCCACCGACCTGGCCGACATCAAGGCCCTGGCCGCCGAGGCCGAGGCCAAGCTCGGCCGGATCGACTTCGTCCACGTCAACGCCGGCTTCGCGCAGGTCGAGCCGTTCGACACGGTCGACGAGGCGACCTACGACAAGACCTTCGCGGTCAACACCAAGGGCGCCTTCTTCACCGTCCAGGCCCTGCTGCCGCTGCTGAACGACGACAGCGCCCTGGTGTTCACCACGGCCGTCGCGGACGGCACCGGCACCCCCGGCATGAGCACCTTCTCCGGCGCGAAGGCCGCCGTCCGCGCCTTCGCCCAGGTCCTCGCCGCGGAGCTGCTGCCCCGCCGCATCCGGGTCAACGTGGTGAGCCCCGGCTTCATCAAGACGCCGACGATGGGCGTCGCCACCGTCACGGACGAGGAGCGCGCCCAGTTCGAGAAGGAGGGCCGCGAGCTGACCCCGCTGGGCCGCGTCGGCACCCCCGAGGAGGTCGCCCGGGCCGCGCTGTTCCTCGGCTTCGAGGCCACCTTCACCACCGGCATCGAGGTCGCGGTGGACGGCGGTATCGCCCAGGGACTGGTGCCGCTGCCGCAGTAGCCCCCGTCGCGGCGGGTGCACGGAGGCCGCCGTCCGTGGGGGACGGCGGCCTCACCCGTGGGCCTGTACGGCAACGCCGGACGCGGTCGATCATGGACTCCACGGCAACCGCGCCGACAGGGGGGACACCACCGCATGAGCACGCACCCACCGGCCCCGACCGGGCCCGGCCCCAGCGCCTCGGCCCTTCGCATCGGCGCGCTCGTCCCGCTCACCCGCCCCGGCTGGACCGAGGCGGGCCGCCATCTGCTCGCCGGGCTCGAACTGGCCGCCCGCGAGACCAACGCCGCGGGCGGGATCGACGGCCGGCCGGTCGAACTCCTGGTCCGGGACACGGCGGCCGACCCGCAGCGGGCCGCCCGGGCGGTGGACGAGCTGGACCGCCTCGGCGTGGTGGCCCTGGCGGGGGAGTACCACAGCGTCACGGCCCGCGCCGTCGCCGCCCGCGCGGAAGACCTCGGCCTGCCGTTCCTCTGCTCCTCGGCCGTCCTCGACGCCCTGACCGACGCACCCGCACACGGTGTCGCCCGCCTCTGCCCGCCGCAGTCCCACGGCTGGCGGATCTACGCGGACTTCCTCCTCGGCGCGGGCCACCGCCGCATCGCGGTGGCGGCCCAGCCCAGCGTCTACTGGGCCGCCGGCATCCGCGTCCTGCACGAGCACCTCACCCCGCACGGCGGCGGCGTCCTCGAACTCGGCGCCGAAGCGGGGGCGGTGTGCGAGGCCCTCGCGGAGGGCGGCGCGACGGCCCTCCTGCTGCTGGCCGGGCACCCGGAACCGGCCGCGCCGATCGCCACGGCCGTCCGCCGCGACCCCCGGCTGACCGGGGTCCTCGTCGGCGCGCCCGCCGGGCAGCCGGAGTTCGCCCCCTGGGCGGCCCTCCCGGACGGAGCCGGTGCGGGCATCCCGTTCCTGCGCTACCTCCCCGCACACCTCGGCCCCCTCGGCGCGCGGGTCGATACCGCTCTGCGCGCGAGCCTGGGCGAGGCCCCCTCCTTCGTCGCCTTCGAGGGGTACGACACGGTCGCCGTCCTCGCCGAGGCGCTGCGCGCCCACGGCCCGGACCGGCCGCGGATCGCCGCGTCCTGGGCGGGGCTCGCGGTGACGGGCACCCGGGGCGCGATCCGCTTCTCCCGCGCGCCGGGGACCGGCGTCTGGCAGGCGTACCCGCCGCCGGTCCAGGTGACCGACCGCGACCCGGCGGCGCCGGACCGCTTCCGGGTCCTGCACACCGGCTGAGCCCCGGCCCCTCGCATCTCGCGCCCCTCAGCCGTACTCCTGCCGGCTGCGGGCGTTCACCTCGGCGACGAGCGCGTGCAGCAACTCGTCCTGACTCAGGTCCCGGACGCGGGCCGGGTCCGCGTCCCACTGCGGTCCGCCGCCCAGCGGCCGGAGGCGGACGGCGTCCGCGTCGGCGGCCGTGATCCGGCCGACGAGGCCGCGGTCCTCGTCCAGGACGGCGTCCCCGACCCCGGGGGCGTCCTCGCCGCTCACGCCCCGGCCCCCCGGCTGATCACCTGGGCGAGCAGATGGGCCACGGGCGCGGAGCACACGCCGAGGTGGACGAGCGCGTACCGGGCGTCGTCCTCGCGGTCGTCCGCCCAGGGCGTCCGGACGTCCATGGCGGGGAGCTGCACCCCGGCCCGGCTGAGCGCGACGGCGAGCGCGTCCCGGGCGTCGTGGGCTTCCTGGAGCTTGGCGGGGATGTCGGAGGTCATGGCCCCGAGCATGGGCCCGGACCGAACCGTCAGGTCCGTGGACGCGGGGGTGACTCCCCGTCATGCGGCGTCGTTCCACACCTTCCACACCGGCCACGCTCCCTCCGCCCGCGCGATTCGTTGATCCCAGGACCCGGCCGCACCGCGTGGAATACGTTCCGGGGTGTGGCCCCGTGCACGTCCCGGAGGGAGCGGCATGCCGCAACGACGCGTCATCACCGGCCGGAGCCAGGAACCCCGCCAGCGGTTCGCCGAGGAACTGCGGACCTTACGCGCGGCGAGCGGCATCAGCCTGCGCGCCCTCGGTGAACGACTGGGCTGGGACTGGTCGTTGTTCGGCAAGATGGAGAAGGGCGAGACCCTGGGCAGCCCGGAGGTCGCCCAGGCGCTCGACACGCACTACGGGACGCCGGGGCTGCTGCTGGCGCTGTGGGAGCTGGCGGCGGGGGACAAGTCGCAGTTCAAGGAGCGGTACCGCAAGTACATGACCCTGGAGTCCGAGGCCGTGAGCCTGTGGCACTTCGCGGTGAGCGCCCTGCCGGGCCTGCTCCAGACCGGCGCTTACGCACGGGAGTTGCTGGCGGCGGGTGGCCTCCGGGGCAAGGAGCTGGACCAGCAGGTCGAGGCGCGGCTCGGACGGCAGCTCCTGCTGGAGGGCGAGGACGCCCCACCGTTCCGCACCATCCTGTCGGAGGCGGCCCTGCGGACGGCGCTCCGGGACGACCATTCCTGGCGCGCGCAGCTCGCCCATCTGGCAGCGGCCGCCGAGCGGTCGAACGTGACCCTCCAAGTCCTGCCCCAACGAGCGGGGTTGCACGGACTGTCGAGCACGGACGTCTGGTTCCTGCGGCTTCCGAGCGGGCGTACCGTGGCGTACACGGAGCATGATTTCGGCGGGGAGCTGTTCGAGGACAGCGCCGTGGTGGAGCGCATGCAGCGTGCGTACGATGCGATGCGTGACCTGGCGCTCTCGCCCGTCGAGTCGCAGAAGCTCGTTCTGACCCTGTTGGAGGAACTACCGTGCGATCCATCGACCTGAGCGCTGCGACCTGGCGCAAGAGCAGCCACAGCAACTCGGACGGCGGGGCCTGCGTCGAGGTCTCCGACGACTTCGCCACCGTCGTCCCGGTCCGCGACAGCAAGCTCGCGAGCGGCCCCGTGCTCGTTTTCCCGGCGGGGAACTGGTCCTCCTTCGTCGGCGCGCTGCGGGACGGACAGTTCGGCCTCTGATCCTGCAAGGTGACGGCCTCGCGTTCGGGTTCACCGAGGGCTCTCGTCGGCGAGCATCCCGCGAACTGTGCCTTCGCCCTGACCATGCTGGAGGAATCATCGTGCGAACCATCGACCTGAGCGCTGCGACCTGGCGCAAGAGCAGCCACAGCAACCAAGACGGCGGGGCCTGTGTCGAGGTCTCCGACGACTTCGCCACCGTCGTCCCGGTCCGTGACAGCAAGCTCGCGGGCGGCCCGGCCCTCGTCTTCCCCGCCGTCGGCTGGGCCGCGTTCGTCGGCGCCCTCCGCGAAGGGCAGCTCGGCGGCTGAAGCCTCACCGCGACGGCCCCGCGCTCCGACTCGCGAGTCGGAGCGCGGGGCCGTCGCCGTATCCGGTACCGGCACAGCACCGCCGGTACCGGAAGACCACCTGACACCCGCTACAGGGTTCACCCCCGCTGGGCAGGCCGGACACCGGCCTGCCCAGCGGGGCTTTTCCGACATCTGCACATGCCTGCCACCGGCTCCGTGGTGAGGCCGAGGGAGCGAACGATGACCACAAACGGGGAACCAACAGGCCTGCGGATCTCAGGCCTGCACTACCGCCTGGGCGACCGCGTACTCCTGGACGGCGTCGACCTGACCGTCGAACCGGGCGAGTCCGTTGCCGTCACGGGGCCCAGCGGCTCCGGCAAGTCCACGCTGCTCATGTGCGCCCTCGGCCTGGTCGAGCCCGACGAGGGCACCGTAAGTGTTCACGGTGCCCGGCTGACCGGGGTACCGGCCCGGCACCTCGCCCGGATACGGCGGGCGCACATAGGGGTGGTCTTCCAGTTCGGAGAGCTTCTGCCCGAACTGACTCCTGTGGAGAACGTCGCCCTCCCCGTCCTGCTCGACGGCGGGAACCACCATGACGCCTACCGGCGCGCCGCCGAACTGCTGACGGAGCTCGGAGTGCCTCACGGAACGACCCCCACCGGCATGCTCTCCGGCGGAGAGCGGCAGCGTGCCGCCGTGGCCCGCGCCCTCATCACCAACCCGCACGTCCTTCTCGCCGACGAGCCGACAGGAGCCCTGGACCCGGAGGCCCGGGGAGCAGTCGCCGATCTCCTCTTCACCGCCGCCCGCGAACGTCGCTGCGCCCTGCTCGTCGTCACTCACGATCCATCGATCGCCGGCCGTGCGGATCGCACCCTCCAACTGGCGAACGGGCTCCTGACCGACACCCTGGACGGGGCGCACGCATGAGCACCGTCCCCCCGCACACGACCGGCTCCGTCGCTTCCCCCGGACACCCGCGCAAGCGCCTCTGGTGGCAGCTGACACGCATGGGCTTCACAGCCGGCCGCGGCACCCCCGGAGACCGACTGCGGTTCTGGGCACTGTTCGCCGCGGCAGCCTCCGTCGCGTTCGTGGTCCTCGCAGGGGTCGCCGCCGCCGCCACCTACGACGGCCGTGAGGCCCGGAGCCAGGCCAGGGGGCCCGTGCTCACCGAACGGGCCCAGGACGCCGTCGCGCTGTGGAGGGAGGGCCTGGACATGGTGGGCGAGGTCCAGCACAGCGTGATCTACGTCCACCCCCTGAAGGCCGCCACTCCGCCCCCGCCCGGCCTCACACGCTGGCCCGCTCCGGGTGAAGCCGTGCTGTCACCCGAGCTTGAACGGCTGGGAGCCAAGGAGAACATCACCAGCCGGTACGGACGTCATGCCGGAACCATCGGCGCAAGCGGCCTCGTCTCTCCCTCCGAGCGATTCGCCTACGTCCGGCCTCTCCAGGCCCCCGACGCCCGACAGCGAGAGTCCTGGTTCCCGATCGATGGGTTCGGTCAGCCGTACCCCATGGGCGAGATCCTGGACTCACGGCCGCTCTCACATGTACTGCTCTCCCTGGGTGCGCTCACTGGTGTGCCCGCGGTCGCGCTGTTGGTCGTCGCTGCCCGCGTGGGCTCCCGCACCCGCGACCGCCGCAGCGGCTTGCTCCAGTCGCTGGGCGGCACGTGGAGGCACCGCGCACTGGTGAATGCCGGTGAGGCGGCACTGCCGGTCGCGACCGGGACGCTGGCGGCCGTCCTGCCGATGCTTGTGGCCTGCTCCGTGGACCTGCGGATTCCCGGCACCGGGTACCTGCTGAACAGTGAGGACCTGCAAGGAGCCTGGCCCGCGGCCGTCGGCGCGCTGGCACTGTCGTTCGTCCTCACCCTCGGGGCGGTCATCGCGCTCCACCGTGTCCAGCGAGACGGTACTGCCACCCGTCCCCGAAGCTTCGCTTCCAGCATCCCGCGGTGGCGGCTGGCCGGCTGTGGCGTGGGCATTGGCGTCGTCGCCCTGAGCCAGTACCTCGGAGGCACCTCGGGGCTTGCCGCCTTCGTCGTCGGCACGGTCGCCATGTGGGCCTTCCTGCCCTCGGTGGCCGCCGCGACGTGCAAGCGACTGGGAGCGGCGCTTGCCGCTCGCGGCTTCGGTGCCGGAAGGCCCGGGCAACTGATCGGAGGACGCTGGACAGCTGCCCACCCCGGTGTCGTCGTCCGCCTCGTTCTCGCCATGATCATCGGACTGGGGCTGATCAGCCAACTGCAGGTGTGGAACAGCCGACTCGGTGAACAGGCAGCCGCGGCGCGCAGTTCACAGGCCCGCGTCGGCGACACCGTCCTGACCGTCAGAAGCGGCGACGTCACCGGGCCGGACGTCGCGCGCCTGGAGGGTGCTCTCCCAGCAGGCGCACGCCTCCTGACGATGACCACCGGTGACGCCCCTCTGCTCCAGGGAACCTGCGCCGTGCTCCGCACCCTTGCTCTCGACTGCCCCACCACCCCGGCGACGGCCTCGGGCGGCGATCGACGTGTCGGCGAGATCAGGAAGTGGTACGGCTCCCGACTGCAGATCCAGGCAACCCCCACGACCCCGCCCCCGGACCCGGTCCACGGAACGCTGGTAGCGGTCACCGACGCCCCGGGCCAAGGGCCCGCGATCAAACAGGCGGCGTACACCGTCGTCCCCGCCGTGAACGTCGAGTCCCTCGGCGAGAACTGGGTCGCCGGCTCCGCCACCAAGGCTCGGCTGAACAACTGGGTGCTGCTGTTCGGTTCGGCCGGGCTCGCCCTCCTCCTGCTGGCCGGCGGCATGAGCGCCGCCGCCGAGTTCGTCAGGGTCCGCCACGTCCTCGCACCCCTGGCGGTGCTGACGGGCCATCACGGAGTGTTCAGATCCGTGGCGTTCTGGCACCTGACCGTCCCCCTGCTGATCTCCGCCGTCCTCGCGGCCGCCGTCACCGCCTGGCACTCCGTGTTCTTCGTCGCCGTCGTCCAGGAGGGCAGCTTCTCCTGGACCGTCCTTGGCTGGGCACTGGTCGGCTGCGCGCTCCTGGCGGCAGCCGTCGGCGCCCTGGGCAGCCGGTCCGCCGTGCGAGCCGCCGGGCACTGGCGGCCCGCGGCGGACTGAGCCCGGTCGGCGCGCCCCCCGCTGCCGGCCCCCGGCGGCCGGGGGCCGCCTCGCCCGCTCCGACACCGGGTGCGAGATACCCCGCCCGCTCCGCCCGGAAGAGCATCATTTGTCGTGGATCACGGCCCCCGCGCCCCGGCCTCCGGCCAGGCCGCGCGGCGGCCGTCCGCACACGACCCCTACACGAGGAGAAGCCGGTATGTCGGGACGCATCGCGGTGGGAGTGGACGGCTCCGAGGAGAGTGCGGCGGCGGTGGACTGGGCGGCGGACGAGGCCGCCCTCCGCGGGGCGGAGCTGCGCCTGGTGAACGCCTCGCTCTGGCAGGAGCACGCCGTCGTCGCCGTCCGGCCCGCCCGGGACGTCCGCGCCCAGCGGGCGCGGGACCTCCTCGCCGCCATGAACGAGCGGGCCCGGTCCCGCCGGAGCGGAATCGCCGTCAGCGAGGAGGAGGTGGAGGACGCGCCGGCCACCGTGCTGGTGTCCGCCTCCAGGGACGCCGAGATGGTGGTGCTCGGCTCCCTCGGCCTCGGCACCACCGCCGGCTTCACCGCCGGGTCCGTGGGACAGGAGGTCGCGGCGGGTGCGCACGGCCCCGTCGTCCTGGTGCGGGGGAGCGCGCCGCAACGCGGCGGTCGCGTCGTCGTGGGCGTGGACCTCCGGTCCGCCGGTGAGGAACCGCTGCGCTTCGCCTTCGACTTCGCGGCCCGCCGCTCCGTGCCGCTCCGGGTCGTGCACACCTGGCACCTGACGCCGCTGCACCCGCACAAGGAGGAGGGCACCGAGGCGGCGAGGGAGGCACTGAGCGAGGCGGTGCGCCCCCATCGTGAGCGGTTCCCGAACGTGGAGGTCGAGGTGGAGGCCCGCGCCGGCCGGGCGGCCGTGCACCTGGCCGAGGAGGCGGCCGGAGCCGGGATCGTGGTCGTGGGGCGGCGCACGGCGGCGCGCGGGAACCACCTCGGCGCCACCGCCCACGCGATGATCCACCATGCCGCCTGCCCGGTCGCCGTCGTCCCGCACACCTGACCCGCGGGGCCCGGGGCGGGGCCGCCGGGCACCCCTCCCCGGCCGGCCGGGGCCGTCGCCGCCGCGCCCGGTCGCCGCGGGCATGCGGCCACCGCCGCGCCCGGGCCGTCGCCCGCGGGCATGCGGCCACCGGCGTTGTGACGTGTACTGGAAGGGCAGATGTCGCGATGAGATCGGACCGCTGCCCATGACCGATCAGGACACGACCGATCAGGACACGCTGCCGGTGAACGCCATTCGCGGCCGGTGCACGGCTGCCGTCCGGCAGGCCGGTCCGGGACACTCCCCCGACCTCCGTGCGCCTCGCCCCCGTGGCGTACACAGGGCGGCGGTGGTGGCCGCGTCCCGCCCCGCGGGACCCCCGGTGGCCGCGTCCCGCCCCGAAGGACCCCGTCGCGGCCCGCCGCACGACCGCGTCCGAGCGGCGCGCGGCGTACGGAGGAAAGCCACCACGACGCGACGGGGAGGCACACCGTGACCACCAGCACCCCCATGCAGCTCGGCATGGTCGGGCTCGGACGCATGGGCGCCAATCTGGTACGCCGCCTCATGCGCGACGGCCACACCTGCGTGGTGTACGACCTGGACCCCGGCGCCGTCCGCGAGCTGGAACAGGAGGGAGCCGTCGCGGCCACCTCCCTGCAGGACCTCGCCGGGCGTCTCGACCGGCCGCGGAACATCTGGCTGATGCTCCCCGCGGGCGTCGTCCAGCGCACCGTCGACGAACTGGCCGGGCTCCTCGACACCGACGACACCGTGATCGACGGCGGCAACTCGTACTACCGCGACGACATCGCCCGCTCCCGCCGGCTCGCCCCGCAGGGCGTGCACTACGTCGACTGCGGGACGTCCGGAGGCGTCTGGGGCCTGGAGCGCGGCTACTGCCTGATGGTCGGCGGCGACGAGACGGCGGTCCGGCGCCTCGATCCGCTGCTGCGCACCATCGCCCCGGGCAGGGGCAGCGCGGAGCCCACCCCGGGCCGGACCGCGACCACCGGCACGGCCCCCGAGGGCTACCTGCACTGCGGGCCCAGCGGTGCGGGCCACTTCGTGAAGATGGTCCACAACGGCGTGGAGTACGGAATGATGGCGGCCATCGCCGAGGGCCTGAGCATCATCCGCCACGCCGACGCCGGTCTGGGCGAGCGGACGGTCGACGCGGAGACCGCCCCGCTGCGCGACCCGGAGGCCTACGCCTACGAGATCGACGTCGCCGAAGTGGCCGAGGTCTGGCGGCGCGGCTCGGTGGTCGGTTCCTGGCTGGTCGACCTGGTCGCCGACGCGCTGGCCCGTTCGCCCGGGCTGGAGGGCTTCGCCGGCCGGGTGTCCGACTCCGGAGAGGGCCGCTGGACGGTCCTGGCGGCGGTGGACGAGAGCGTACCCGCACCCGTGATCACCGCTGCCCTGTACGAGCGGTTCGGCTCGCGCGGGCTGGGCGAGTTCACGGGGAAGGTGCTGTCGGCGATGCGGGGCGAGTTCGGCGGGCACGCCGAGAAGGCGGACTGAACCGTGCCGCGCCCCAGCCCGGCGACGGACCGCGGCACCCGCCCGGACGACCACGTGGTCGTGATCTTCGGCGCGACCGGGGACCTGGCCCGCCGCAAGCTGCTGCCCGGGCTGTTCCACCTGGCCCACGCCGGGCTGATGCCGCAGCGCTACCGGATCGTGGGCTCGGCCCCCGCCGCCGCCCTCGGCGACGAGGAGTTCCGCGCCCACGCCCGCGAGGCGGTCACCGAGTTCGGCCGGAGCGAGCCGCGGGGCGAGGCCTGGGAGACGTTCGAGGCGGCGCTCTCCTTCGGCGCCGCCGACCCGGCGGACCCCCGGCCCCTGCTCGACGCCGTGCGACGGGCGGAGGAGTCGCTCGGCGGACGTCCGGGGCGGCTGTGCCACCTGGCGGTGCCGCCGGCCGCGTTCGCCTCCGTCGTCCGGCTCCTCGGCGAAACGGGGCTGGCCGAGGGCACGCGCGTGATCGTGGAGAAACCGTTCGGCACCGACCTGCCGTCGGCCCGGTCCCTGGACGCCACGCTCCACGCCGTCTTCGACGAGTCCAGGATCTTCCGCATCGACCACTTCCTCGGCAAGGAGTCGGTGGACAACATCCTCGCCCTGAGGTTCGCCAACGGCATGTTCGAACCCGTCTGGAACCGGGACCACATCAGCCATGTGCAGATCGACGTCCCGGAACGAATCGGGATCGAGGGACGGGCGGGGTTCTTCGAAGGCACCGGCACCTTCCGGGACATGATCGTCACTCATCTCTTCCAGCTCCTGGGGTTCGTGGCGATGGAACCCCCCACCTCCCTCACGGCGCGGGTGCTGCGGGACGAGAAGGAGAAGGTCTTCCAGTCGCTGCGGCCGATCGACCCCGCCCACGTCGTGCGCGGCCAGTACACGGGCTACCGCGACGAGCCGGGGGTGGACCCGCACTCGGACACCGAGACCTTCGCGGCCCTGCGCGTCGAGCTGGACAACTGGCGCTGGGCGGGGGTGCCGTTCTTCCTCCGGTCCGGCAAGTCCCTCGCCCAGGGGCGGCACATGGTGACCCTGGGCTTCCGCGAACCCGTGCTGCGGATGTTCGACACCGGCACCGGGACCGGCACCGGCATGGACCACCCGCACGGCAACGCCCTGGCGATCGACTTCGACGACCCGGGCAGCATCACCGCCCGCTTCCGGACCAAGCGGCCCGGACCCGCGATGCGCCTGGAGCAGGCCGAGATGGTCTTCGGCTACGCGGGCTCCTTCGACGAGGCGCACGCGCTGGAGGGGTACGAGCGGCTGATCCTGGACGCCATGCTGGGCGACCAGTCCCTGTTCACCCGCTCCGACGGCATCGAGCGCCTGTGGGAGGTGGCCACCCCGCTGCTGGAGGAACCTCCGCCCGTCGAGCCCTACCGGCCGGGCTCCTGGGGGCCGGAGGGGATCGACCGGCTCATCGCGCCGTACCGGTGGAGCCTCCCGGACCGGTGAGCACCGGTGCGTGCGGCGACGCGCCCCCCTTCCGGCCGCGTTGCTCCGGATGCCGCCCGGGCCTCCACCGGGCGGGTTCCCTTCCGGCGCGGCGCTCGGGCGTCCTCCCGCCGCGGCCCGCCCCTCGCTCCTAGCCTCGTCGGCATGCTGGGGCTTCCTGACCATGTACGTGTCTGTCTGTTCGACCTCGACGGGGTGCTCACCCGGACCGCGAAGGTGCACGCGGCCGCCTGGAAGGAGATGTTCGACGGCTACCTCCGTGCTCGCGCGGAGCGCGAGAAGGGCGCGTTCACGCCCTTCGACGCGGTCGGCGACTACGACGAGTACGTCGACGGCCGGCCGCGCGAGGACGGCGTGCGCACCTTCCTCGCGGCGCGCGGGATCCAGCTTCCCGAGGGGTCGCCGGACGACCCGCCGGACGCCGAGACCGTGAACGGGCTCGGCACCCGCAAGAACGCCCTGGTGCTGCGCCGGATCCGGGAGGACGGTGTGGAGCCCTTCGAGGGGTCGGTGCGCTACGTCCACGCGGTGCGTGCCGCCGGGCTGCGGTGCGCCGTGGTGTCCTCCAGCGCCAACTGCCGGGACGTGCTGGCGGCGGCCGGGATCGAGGACCTGTTCGACGAGCGCGTCGACGGAGTGGTGGCCCGCGAGCGGGGGCTGCGCGGCAAGCCAGCCCCCGACACCTACCTGGAGGGCGCCCGCGTCCTTCGGGCCACGCCCGCCGAGGCGGCGGTCTTCGAGGACGCGCTGGCCGGCGTCGAGGCCGGGCGGGCCGGGGGCTTCGGCCTGGTCGTCGGCGTCGACCGGGTGGGGCAGGCCGAGCGCCTGGGATCGCACGGCGCCGACGTGGTGGTCCGCGACCTGTCCGAACTTCTGGAGCCGTGATGATCACCCACACCTCCTTCGCCGTCGAGCCGTGGTGCCTGCGCGAGAGCGAGCTGAACCTGGACGTGCTGGCGCAGAGCGAGTCGGTCTTCGCCCTCTCCAACGGACACATCGGCTGGCGCGGCAACCTCGACGAGGGCGAGCCGCACGGGCTGCCGGGCGCCTATCTCAACGGCGTCCACGAGCGGCATCCGCTGCCGTACGCGGAGGCCGGATACGGCTATCCGGAGTCCGGGCAGACGATGATCAACGTCACCGACGGGAAGGTCGTCCGGCTGCTCGTCAACGACCACCCCTGCGACCTGCGTTACGGCCGGCTGCTGGAGCACGAGCGGGTGCTGGACTTCCGCACCGGGGTGCTCGCCCGGACCGCGCGCTGGACCACGCCCGGCGGTCACACCGTCCGCATCACCTCCCGGCGCCTGGTCTCGTTCACCCAGCGGGCCGTGGCGGCGCTCGTGTACGAGGTGGAGCCGCTCGGCGGCCCGGCCACGGTGGCCGTGCAGTCCGAGCTCGTCGCCAACGAGCAACTGCCGCACACCGAGGGGGATCCGCGCGTGGCGGCGGTGACCCAGTCCCCCCTGGTGCCCGAGGAGCACTTCGCCGAGGACACCCGGCTGCGGCTGGTGCACCGTACCGAGCGCAGCGGGCAGCGGGTGGGCGCGGCCGCCGACCACCTCGTCGAGGGGCCCGACGGCACCCGGTGGACGGCCCAGAGCGAGCCGGACGTCAGCCGTCTGACGGTGACCGCGGACCTGGTCCCCGGGCAGCGCCTGCGGCTGGTGAAGTTCGTCGCCTACGGCTGGTCCGCGGAGCGCTCGCTGCCGGCGGTGCACGACCAGGTCGACGGCGCGGTCGCCGCGGCACTCAGCGCCGGCTGGGACGGGCTGGTCGCGGAGCAGCGGGCCTTCCTGGACCGCTTCTGGGCGGGCGCGGACGTCGAGGTGGAGGGCGACGCCCAGATCCAGCAGGCGGTGCGGTTCGCCCTCTTCCACGTGCTCCAGGCGGCGGCCCGCGGGGAGGAGCGCGCGATCCCCGCCAAGGGGCTGACCGGAACGGGGTACGACGGCCACTCCTTCTGGGACACCGAGTCCCTCGTCCTGCCGGTGCTCACCTGCACCGCCCCGCAGACCGTGGCCCCCGTGCTGCGGTGGCGGCACCGGACGCTGCCGGCCGCCCGGCAGCGCGCGGCGCAACTGGGCCTGGCGGGAGCTGCGTTCCCCTGGCGGACCATCGACGGTGCGGAGTGCTCGGCGTACTGGCCGGCCGGGACGGCGGCCTTCCACGTCAACGCCGACATCGCCATGGCCGTCGTCCGGTACGTGCGGGTGACCGGCGACGAGGACTTCGAGCGGGCCGAGGGGCTGGAGCTGCTGGTCGAGACGGCCAGGCTCTGGCGGTCCCTCGGCCACCACGACGCCGGGGGCGTCTTCCACATCGACGGCGTCACCGGGCCCGACGAGTACAGCGCGGTCGCCCGGGACAACCTCTACACCAACCTGATGGCCCGCCGGAACCTGCGGGCCGCGGCGGACGCGGCGGTCCGCCACCCGGACCGGGCCGAGGAACTCGGCGTCGACGAGGAGGAGGCCGCCTCCTGGCGGGATGCCGCGGACGGCATGGCGGTGCCGTACAACGAGTCCCTGGGCGTCCACGAGCAGTCGGCCGGCTTCACCCGCCTCCAGCGCTGGGACTTCGACGCGACCCCGCCCGAGCACTACCCCCTGCTGCTCCACTACCCCTACTTCGACCTCTACCGCAAGCAGGTCGTCAAGCAGGCCGACCTGGTGCTGGCGATGATGGAGTGTCCGGAGGAGTTCACCGACGAGGAGAAGGCGCGCAACTTCGCCTACTACGAGCCCCTGACCGTCCGGGACTCGTCCCTGTCGGCGTGCTGCCAGGCGGTGCTCGCCGCCGAGACCGGGCACCTGGGGCTCGCCTACGCCTACCTCCGCGAGGCCGGACTGATGGACCTGGCGGATCTGGAGCACAACACCCGCGACGGGATCCACATCGCCTCGCTCGCCGGGGCCTGGATCGCGCTGGTCGTCGGCTTCGGGGGGATGCGCCGGCACGGTGGGGAGGGCGGGGAGCCGGACCGTCTGGGCTTCGCGCCGCGCCTGCCCGAGGCGCTGACCCGGGTGGTGTTCACCGTGACGGTGCGGGGGCGCAGGCTGAAGGTGGACATCACCTCCGCGGGAGTGCGGTACGCGCTGCTGGAGGGCGAGCCGCTGGAGGTGCTGCACCACGGGGAGCCGGTGACCGTGGCCGTCGGTTCACCGGCGGACCGCCCGGTGCCCCAGGTGCCGGCCCGCCCGGAGCCGCAGCAGCCGCGGGGCAGGCGACCGGCCGGACTGACGGACGCGGACGAGACCCCGGGAGGGGCCCGGGACCAGGGCCCCGTTTCCTAGGCGCCCGTGACCGGACGGGTTCACGTGCCCGCCCGCCCGGTCACGGCACCGGGCCGTGTCGGGCACCTTCCGCCCGGCCATCCTGCGGGCGGACCGTGTGCCGGACACCTCCTAGCCGAGCCCGCCCCCGCGCCAGGTCCGGGGCCCGTCGAAGCCGGTCGAGCGCTCGGGGCGTCTCCAGCGGGCGACCGCACGCTGGCGGCGGGAGACGTCGTCCGGCTCGGCGCCCGCCGCGGCCGTGCCGGCGAGCAGTACGGCGGTCAGCGCGGCCAGTTCGTCCGGGGTGGGTGCGCCCCGGTGGACCCGGATCAGGTGTGCGTCGTGCGTCTCGCTCATCGTCGTGCTCCCTTCTCGTGCGTCTCCCGCAGGGCTACTGCGGCGGGTTGCCGTGCTTGCGGCGCGGCAGGTCCGCGTCCTTGGAGTGCAGCATCGCCAGCGCCCGGGCGAGGACCGAGCGGGTGTCGCGCGGGTCGATCACGTCGTCCACGAGGCCGCGTTCGGCCGCGTAGTACGGGTGGACCAGCTCGGAGCGGTACTCGGCGATCTTCTGCCGCCGCATCTCCTCCGGGTCGTCCGCGGCGGCGATCTCCCGCCGGAACACCACGTTCGCGGCGCCCTCCGCGCCCATGACCGCGATCTCGTTCGTGGGCCAGGCGAGGGCGATGTCCGCGCCGATGGAGCGGGAGTCCATGACGATGTACGCGCCGCCGTACGCCTTGCGCAGGACCAGCGAGATACGCGGGACCGTCGCGTTGCAGTACGCGTACAGCAGCTTCGCGCCACGCCGGATGATGCCGTTGTGCTCCTGGTCCACGCCCGGCAGGAAACCGGGCACGTCGACCAGGGTGACCAGCGGAATGTTGAACGAGTCGCAGAACTGGACGAAGCGCGCGCCCTTCTCGCTCGCCTTGATGTCCAGGACCCCGGCGAACGCGGCCGGCTGGTTGGCGACGATGCCGACCACCTGGCCGTCGATCCGGGCGAAGGCGCACACCAGGTTGGTCGCCCAGGCGGCGTGCACCTCCATCGACTCCCCGTCGTCGACCAGCTCCTCGATCACCTTGCGGATGTCGTAGGCGCGGTTGCCGTCGGCCGGGACCAGGTCCAGGAGGGAGTCGCCCGGGCGGTCGGCGGGGTCCTCGCTCAGCGCGGAGGGCGGCAGTTCGCGGTTGTTGGACGGCAGCAGGGAGAGCAGATAGCGCACCTCGTTCAGGCAGGTCTCCTCGTCGTCGTAGACGAAGTGCGCGACGCCGCTGGTCTCGGCGTGCACGTCCGCGCCGCCGAGCCCGTTCTGGGTGATCTCCTCGGCGGTGACCGCCTTGACGACGTCCGGGCCGGTGATGAACATCTGCGAGGTCTCGCGGACCATGAACACGAAGTCCGTGAGGGCCGGGGAGTACGCGGCGCCGCCCGCGCAGGGGCCGAGCATCACGCTGATCTGCGGGATGACCCCGGAGGCACGGGTGTTGCGCTGGAAGATCCCGCCGTACCCGGCGAGGGCCGAGACGCCCTCCTGGATACGCGCGCCCGCGCCGTCGTTCAGGGAGACCAGCGGCGCACCGGCCGAGATGGCCATGTCCATGATCTTGTGGATCTTGGTGGCATGGGCCTCGCCCAGCGCACCGCCGAAGATCCGGAAGTCGTGCGCGTAGACGAAGACCGTCCGGCCCTCGACCGTCCCCCACCCGGTGATCACACCGTC
>NZ_KB897798.1:0-23838 GCF_000377145.1 Streptomyces sp. CNT372
GTGACGCCGGTCGGGTCGTGGTGAGGGCCGCAACGGACAAAGCCCCCGTGCCGTTGAGGGAGGTGTTCGAAGTCTCAACCCACCGGCACAGGAGCCCTGTTGGTTCCCTATCCTGCCGCACTCGACCTCCCTCACGACCTGGTCGAGTGGGTCACCATGCTCATCGTCACCCGTGAGGGTGACCGCCGCTGCAAGCTCCCGCCGCACCAGCCTGCGCTCGTCGCTCTGGTCGGCGACCTCGCACTGGTCTGGGCGGACGAACTCCTGCACACCGCTGGCCTGCTCCCGGCCCGGCTCACCGCAGTGCTGCCGCTCCTCAACACCATGCGCACCGAGGTGAGGTACGGCCAGTACCTCGACCTGCTCGCCACCGGACACCTCACCAGCAACATCAACACCCCGCTGCGGGTCATCCGCTACAAGACCGCCAAGCACACCATCGAGCGCCCCCTGCACGTCGGCGCCACCCTCGCTGGTGCCGGCCTGGCCGCCCTGGACGCCTGCACCGCCTACGCCCTCCCTCTGGGCGATGCCTTCCAGCTGCGCGACGACCTCCTCGGCGTCTTCGGCACCCCCGAGCAGACCGGCAAACCCGTCCTGGACGACCTGCGCGAGGGCAAACACACCGTCCTCGTCGCCCTCGCCCTCCAACGCGCCACCCCCGCCCAGCGCACCACCTTGCACACCCTGCTCGGCGACCCCGCCCTCGACGAGAACGGCGCCGCCCGCATCCGCGACATCCTCTGGGGCTGCGGCGTCGACCGCTCCACGATCACCCGTGCGATCACAGAGATACGTCCGCTCCTTGCTGATCGAGGGTGCGCGGTCCCCGACCGCCCCGGCCTGCGGCTACGGACACTGGCGGACGTGTTCGCCTACGCCCAGGCCGAAGGCATCGAGCTGCGCCTGGACGCCACCGAGATCCAGGTTCGCCGGCCACCGGCCGAACGCGGTGGCCGTCGCGCGTTCGTCTCGGGCAAGAAGAAGCAGAACGCGATGAAGGCCACCGTCATCGCCGACTGGCGGGGCCGCACGCTACGGACCGACGCCCTGCGGCCTGGGCGTATGCACGATGCCACGGCCGCCCGCAACGAAGGCATGGCCGTCTGCTTCCAGCACTTCCCCGACGTCGAAGTCCTGCTGGACGACGGCTATCTCGGCCTGAGCCGCGACCACCGCGGACAAGCGATCACACCACCCAGAAAACCGCGTCCGGGAGCACTGCCCGACAGGGTCGAGCAATGGGAACGCGACCGCCACGGTCACTCGTCCGACCGTATCACCGTCGAACATGCCCTCGCTGATCACGAACGCTGGAAGCAGCTGACCGCTGGACCCACCGCCGACCGCCTGCCCGACACCTACCGCGCTATCGCCGACTTCGTCTCCGACCGCAACACGAACGCCTGAGAACCGGCCACGACCAGGCCAAACACAACCCGCCCGCTATCACGCACCCACTCGTAAAAATCAAGTTAGACCCGACGGGGAAGGGCGAAAGCGGTGGACCATGCGCTGGAGGGCACCCCTGAAGGCCTTATTGATCGCCTTCGCGGGCCGATTGACCCTGGGCAACAGCTGGCCGCCCAACAGCCAAGGTCCGCTGTACGTGACCTCTACTCAGCGGTCGCAGCGTACTCCTCTACGGGACCAAGTTCAGGCCTGTCGCGGATCTCGACGCGATCCCCGAAGTGCTCCAGCTCCAGCACCGTGACGGTGTTGTCACCTTGCCTCAGCAGGGGTGCAGGGACGTAGAGCGTCACCTGAGGGCCGATCTCCCAGTAGCGGCCGAGTAGATGCCCATTGACCCAGGCGAATCCCTTGCGGAAACCTGGGAAAGCAAGGAAGGCATCGGCGCGCTCCTCCATCGTGAAGCGCGCCGTAGCGAAGCCCGAATCACCGCCCGAAGGGGCAGCGGCAACGGCACGGGTCAGGTCGTCCTGCGTCCACTGGTCAAGCGGCAGACCGCGGGTTGTCCAATTGTGGACGAAGCGACGCTCAATGCGAACGCCGCCCAGAATGCCCTTGCCCTGCCCCAGGAGGGGTCCGTAGTTGATGCGCCCCTGGTTCTCCACGAGGATCTCCAGACGGACCGGTTCGCCGGTCCCCACCAGTTCGAAGGATGACGTTTCATCCTCCAGGACACCGAGCTGGCAGCCGTCGACGAAGACCTGAGCACGGTCGTGCAGCCCGGTTACCGTCACGGTGCTGACGCCGTGGGGCAGCCTGGGGTTCGCCTCGTACAGAACAAGCCCGGAGGGTTGGCCCAGGTCCTCAAAGCTCAGAGGATGCGGAGCAGCCAGCGGCTCGGACATGTCGGTCAAGGCTTTGAGCAGGGCGGCTCCCCGGTGAACCGGCAGTGTGCGTGGTGGCAGCACAACAGGATCGGGCGGCAGGGGACGTTCCTGGGCCCCGGTCCGCTCGAGCAACCGCTGTCGTAGAGCGAAGAACTTAGGTGTGAGCTCCCCGTGTTCGGAGATCGGAGCATCCGAGTCGTAACTGGTCACGGTCGGCTCGAGCCCGGCACCGTCGTGGTTCGCTCCGGACCAGAGGCCAAAATTGGTTCCGCCATGGGCCATGTAGAAACTGATCGACCCATCCTCCTCCAAGATTCGCTCCATCGTCCCTACGGCGCTTTCGACTGGGCGGACGTGATGCATTTCGCCCCAGTGGTCAAACCAACCGTTCCAGTACTCTGCGCAGATAAAGGGTTCGTCCGGGCGGCGTGTGCGCAGCAAGGTGACAGCCTCCGCCACGCGAGAGCCGAAGGTCGCCGTGGCCAGAGTATTCGGTAGTGAACCGCCGTCCTGCATGAGCTCGGTGCGCCCGTCCGCTGTGTAGAGGAGCTCAGAGATGCCGCGCTGGACCAAAGCATCGCGCAGCCAGCGCAAGTACATCTGGTCATCGCCGTAACTGCCGTACTCGTTCTCTACCTGCACTGCGACCAATGGACCGCCGTGGCACGCTTGCAGCGTGGCGAGGCGTGGAACCAGCTCGTCGAACCAATGGGAAACCTCGGCGAGGAATGACGGATGAGAACAGCGCAGACGCAGACCTGGCATACTCGTCAGCCAAGCGGGCAGACCGCCGTTATCCCATTCGGCGCAGATGTAGGGGCCCGGTCGCACGATAGCGTCTAGTCCCTCGTCGCGTACGAGACGCAGGAACCGTTCAACGTCGCCTGGACCCTCGAACCAGTATCGCCCGCGGTGCTTTTCGTGGAAATTCCAAGGAATGTATGTGTCGATGGTGTTGCACCCCATTGCCGCAACGCGCGCAATGCGGTCTGCCCATTGTTCAGGGTGGATCCTGAAATAGTGCAGCGATCCCGCGATGATGCGGTGAGGTGATCCTCCGCGTAGCAGCTTTCCGCCCGTGTGCGTAAGCAGGGGGTTGTGGTATTCCTGGCTCGCCATTTACAGCTCCAGCAGGTCGTACGTTCATCTCGCGCAATGTGCGAGGGGTTTGTGGCGGAGATCGTTGTCTTGCGGCATCTTCCGGTGCGGTAACAAGCGCAGGCTGGCACATTCGGGTACTGCAAAAGCGGGCGGCGCGATCCTCAGTTTGCCGGAACCTATCCTGGTTCGCATGCGCGGGGCAGCGGAAATTCTGTCCGACAGGGTGGCGCTCGGACATCTCCCGCCGGCTAGGCGATAGCCGCGCACGACGACGAACCATGCTTTCGGCAACGGCACAGGGAAGCGTCAGCCAACAGATCCGAGAACACCCAGCAGACGCGCTACCTCATCCTCGACGGCCTCTCGGCCAGCACCAAGATAGGCCCGGGTGTCCACCAGAGTCTCATCACTCGCCAGCTTCTCCCGAACAGCGTGGGTGAAGGCCTTGTTTAGGTGCGTAGCTATGTTGATCTTCGTCATGCCGTGCTTCACTGCTGCGGCGAGCCCGGCGTCCGGGACACCTGAGGAACCGTGGAGTACGAGGGGGACTGGGACGCACTCGCTGAGCTGACGGATGAGTTGTACGTCAAGGACAGCCTCCCGTGAAAGCATCGCGTGGGAAGTTCCAACGGCCACGGCGAGGGCATCGACGCCCGTCTCGTGAACGAAAGCGGCGGCATCGACCGGATTGGTTCGTGCTCCCGGTGCGTGGACACCGTCTTTCCCGCCGATCTCACCTAGCTCAGCTTCCACGCTCACTCCCGATTCGCGACAGAGCGCAGCCACACGGGCAGTCGCCACCACATTTTCGTCGTACTCGAACGCGGAAGCATCGAACATTACTGACGTGAATCCGAGGGCGATACTTTCGCGTACGAGCTCTTGAGATGTCGCATGATCAAGGTGGACAGCGACGGGAATCTGCGCGGCTCGGGCGACGGCTAGGGTCGCCAACCCGATGGGGGGCAGGGCCCCGTGGTACCGAATCGCGTTCTCGCTAATCTGGAGAATTACTGACGAACCTGCACGCTCTGCGCCGGCGACGATCGCCTCGGCATGCTCGATCTGGATGACGTTAAACGCCCCCACACCGTAGCCAGCCTCTCGTGCGGGCTTCACGATCTCATTCATACTGGCCAGTGTCATGTCAACCTCACGTCGATGAACTCTTGTGCCTGACTACCCGGACCCGCGGCTTCATCCGAACGTACTCGGCGGCGTCGTAGCTCCCAGCCACTGGGGAAAACACCGTCGCAGCGCTGAGGGCGATGGCGTTGGCCAGCATCTCGGGCCAGGGGTTTTTCTTGATCAGACCGACGGTCAAGGCAGCCACGGCCGCGTCACCTGCGCCTGTTGGATTTCCCCTGACATCTTGTGGAGGCGCGGCACTCCAGATGCCGTCGTCGCTGGAGGCGAGCATGCCGTCAGGCCCGAGCGAGGCGACGACGGACTGCGCTCCCGCTCTGCGTAGATCTTCCAGGGATTCCTCCAGCGAAGGGGCGCTGCTGATGCCCATGAGCTCGGTAGAGTTCGGCTTGACCAGCGTGGGCCTTGCGGCCAGGCCATTGCGCAGTGGCAGCCCCTCGGCATCAAGGATGGCGGGCACACCAGCAGCGTGGGCACGCCTGAGAAGGTCGCGGTAGGCCGTGGGGGCAAGTCCGGGAGGCAAGCTGCCCGAGAGCACGACAGCCTCCGCATCGGAGAGCAGCGAGTCGTACCGTACGAGGAATGCCAACCATTCCTCGACGGACACGGTCGGTCCGGGCTCCAAATACAGTGTTGCCTCACCCAGGTGCTCCTCGGTGACCGCGACAGTGCGCCGCGACGCCCCGGCGATGGAAACCATCTCGTCACGTAGCCCAGAACTTTCGAGTTCCGACCGAAGCGACTGGCCTGTAGCCCCGCCTGCGAAGCCGGTGACCACGGTGGAGTGACCGAGTGATGCCAGGACGCGCGCGACGTTCACACCTTTCCCGCCCGCGCGCTCGAATGTTCGGCTCACCCGATTGCTGCCGTATCGCCTGAAGTGGTTGATGCAGTAGGTGATGTCAAGGGCGGCATTGAGAGTCACAGTGACGATCACGCCGCGTCACAGCCGATCAGCCGCTGAGCCAGCAGGGCGGCACCTAGGCAACCGGCCTGGTCGCCCAGTTCAGCGAGGACGATGGGTGGCACGTCGCGGAACACCAGCCTCTCTGCAACGGCGGAACGCAGAGGGACGAGCAGACTATCCCCAGCTTGCGCCAGCCCACCTCCGATGACGATACGCTCGGGATCCAGCAGCATCGTGATGGTGGCCAGCCCGTCGGCGAGACCGACCACGGCTTCACCCCACACCCAACCGGCGGCGGCGTCCCCTGCCTCAGCGCGGATCTGGACTTCACGAGCGCTGACCCCCGACTCGCCAGTGGCCATGCCGTACCTTCGCGAGATCGCTGAGGCCGATGCGATGGTCTCCAGACAACCGCGGTTACCGCAGCGGCATCGCTCGCCCCGCTGGCGTACTACCATGTGCCCGACTTCCCCTGTCAGTCCGCGCGTACTGGTCAACGGAACACCGTCGATGACCAGTGCGGCGGCGATGCCTGTCCCGACGGGCATGAACGTGAAATGGCTGCTTCCCCTGCCGGCGCCAAGGCACGCCTCCGCCAGTCCCCCAGTGCGCACGTCGTGGCCGAACGCGACCGGCATATTGAGGCGACGGCCAAGCAAGGCCCGGAGGGGTGTGTCGCGCCATGCCAGATTGGCCGCGAACGCTGCCACACCGGCACCTTCGTTCACGATCCCTGGCACGACGATGCCGGCCGCGACAGCAGGGTCGTCGGCATCCGCCGCGTAACCGAGCAGCTTCTCGGCGATGCGGACGAGGAACTCGACCAGGGCGTCGGCATCCTGCTCGGCCTGCGTGGGCCATTGCCCCCGATACACCACCGTGCCGTCTTCAGCAACGACGGCACCCTTGATGCGTGTGCCGCCAACGTCTATGGCAATGACGCTCATGACTCCAGCCTCACTGGTGACTTTCAGTTGACCACAGATCACCCAGCACGATGGAACGTGTGAGGTTACGTGGGTGGTCAGGGTCCAGACCACGTGCGACGGCCATTTCGACAGCCAACCGCTGGGCCTTGATCAGTTCGGCAAGCGGATCCAGCGAAGGCAGCACCGCTGTTCCTCCTGTGCCACGGACCTCGTCCGCGAGACCTGACGGCGGTGTGTTAAGAAACCAGGCTAGACGTCCTGGACCAGTGACGCTGATGGGTCCGTGCCGATACTCCATCGAAACGTACGATTCGGTCCAAGCTCCAGATGCCTCACGGACCTTGAGCGCGGCTTCGTGTGCCAGTCCTGAAGCCCAGCCGGTGCCGAGGAAGGTGATTTGCTCTGCGCCGACAGCGCCCTCGGGCAGGGGCTCCTCCACCGCGTAGGCAGCTTGCTCAGCCAAGTCCGCCGGTACGAGGTTCAGGTGTCGCCGTAGCAAGGACAGGCTGGTGGTAGCGAAGCGCGTCTGAACGACTGAGCGCTCGTTCGCAAAGTCAAGCTCGATGATGTGCCGGGACGCGTCCGAGACGGGCGTCTTGGCGTCGGCAGTGAGCGTGACAGTGGGCACCTCGCTGAGCCGCCGGAGAGCGACGAGTACCTCAGTCGTCGTTCCCGACCGGGTGATGGCGACGACGCGGTCGTAGCGTCGGTTCGCCGGGAACTCCGAGGCAGGGAAGGCATCGGTTTCGCCCTTTCCCGAGCTCTCGCGCAGGGCGCCGTATGCCTGTGCTATGTAGAGGGAGGTACCACAGCCGATCACTGCCACACGTTCGCCGTCCTGGGGCAGGCCCGTCACGTCGGCGTCCATCGCACGGCGCCAGCACTCAGGCTGGCTGGAGATCTCATCAATGATGAAGGACATGGAGCACTTCCTGTGGAGTGGTGGGGACGGTGAAGGAGTGGTTCAGCGAGAAACGCCACCAGGCACATCGACGGGCATGCCGACCTCACTGGATGTGGGAAGACCCTCCCAATCGCCGTGGGTGGAAACGGAGAACGCGGCTACACGGGAGGCCCGCTTGAGGCATTCGCTTTCGTCTGCGCCGGAGAGGAACGAGGCCAGGTACCCGCCGACGAAGGAATCTCCCGCGCCGACCGGATCGATCTCGGACACCGCGTGAGCGGTCATATGCTGAAGCCCCTGCTCTCCTACGGAGAGGGCACCTTGGGAGCCCAGGGTGATGACGACAACCTGAGGACCGAGCTGACGCAGCGCACGAGCCAGCACATGGGCGTCGGACTCATCTGTGGCCAGCAGCAATTGAGCTTCGTCGAGGCTTGCGAAGAGTACGCGTATGGACGTGAGCAAGGGGGAAAGCACGGTACGTGCCTCGTGCTCTGACCACAGGGCCGCTCGGTAGTTGGCGTCGAACGAGACAGGAACGCCGGCCTGGAAGGCTCGGCCGACGGCGGCACGGACTGCCTCCGCCGCAGAGCCGGACAGTGCGCAAGTGATGGCACTGACGTGCAGCACACGAGCCTGTTCGATGAGCCCGTGAGGTATGTCGGTTGGACTCAAGCGGGATCCTGCCGAACCGGACCTGTAGTAGTGGACTCGACGCCGGTCGGCGGTACGCCGCTCCTTGATCATCAGCCCAGTAGGCGCGTCCGCGTCTGCGACCGCGTGGACCGCGATGCGTTCAGCGAGCAAGGTGCGGCGGACGTGCTCGCCCAGCTCGTCCGCCCCCAGCCGGCCGATCCATGCCGCCGAATGCCCGAGTCGGCGCACGCCCACGGCAACGGTCGCCTCCGACCCCGCGGTGGACAGACTGAGGGTGCGGGCCGTCCTGAGGGGCCCGACCTGTTCGCACGCGAGGGCTGCCATGGTCTCGCCGAGAGTAACGAGGCTGGTCATGATCATCCCTCCTGGACCGCGGTGACGAAGGAGGCTGCCCTGGCTCGCAGCTCGGCGAGATCACCACCGGCCAGGGCGTTCCCGGTCAGGGGCCCCCCGATTCCCAGGGCCGTCGCGCCCGCGGTGAGCCATGGCTGTACGTCGTCCAGACCGATGCCCCCTGTGGGCACGACTGGGACGTCGGGCATCGGTCCCTGCAGGGCTGAGACGAACTCCGGACCCAATACGGACGCGGGAAACAGCTTGACCGCCTGTGCCCCGGACACACGTGCTCGCAGCACCTCGGTGGGCGTGAACACGCCGGGGAGCACGCCCAGCCCAAGCCGCGCAGCCTGCCGAACGAGGTCCTCGTCGATGTGCGGGCTGACGATGAACTGCGCACCAGCGTCGGCCGCCGCTCGCGCCTCGGCTGCTGTGGTGACCGTCCCAGCGCCGACTAGTACTTCTTCCCCGAACTCGGTGCGAACGGAGTGCAGCGCCTCCAGACAGCCGGGGGTCGGCAGCGTGACCTCGAGGCAGCGGATTCCAGCCTCGACAAGCGTGTGTATGACCGGGAGCAGACGCCCCTGCTCCCGGGTACGCAAGATCGCCAACAGCCGGTGCTCCGCAAGCCTGGCGGTAAACCTGGAGTCAGGTTCACCACTTCCAGTAAAGGAATTCATTGAACAGTGCCCGTTCATTTCCAGGGGCCGAGATAGGGACGTGCGGAAGGTCCACTGACGCCTACGTCGGCCAACAGCAGGCGTCCGGCAGCTGGTTCGTCACACAGACTCTCATCTGAAATGCCTTCACAGGCTGTGGTGATGATCAGAGTCTCGCCGGAGAAACAGCAGGCGGTCGGACGGCTTACGGGCGTCTTGACCACGGCAAGAAGCTCGCCCGTGGGGGAATAGCGTCGCACACTCCAGCCGTCCCACATGGCGACCCAAACGCAGCCCTCGTCATCGACATCGAGTCCGTCAGGCTTGCCCTGGTCCGGATCGAAGGTAACCAGGGTCCGTCGTTCCGTGACGTCGCCGGCGGCATCGAGGTGCAGGACGTCCAGCCGGGAAGTGGCCGTGTCGACGTAGTAGACCCGGCTCCCGTCTGGACTCCAGCCGATGCCGTTGGAGATGGTCGCCTCGGCGAGAATGACAGTGAGCGTTCCATCCCGTTCAAGGCGCAGCAGTCGCCCAGCCCCCGGCCGCACGGGCTGCCCCATGCTGCCGAGCCAGAGGCGACCCCAGGGGTCGCAAGCTCCGTCGTTGAATCGGGTACCGCGCCCAGCTTCAGGACGACTGAGCACCCTTACTTCACCGTCAGCAGCCAGATGGCATACGGCGTCCTGCGCCGCAACGATCCAGCCGTCGCCCTGGCCGCTGAGCGGAACAACAGTCCCGACCATGCCGCCGACTGCAGAGCCGACATCATGAGAAACCAGAGGGATGACTTGATTGGCGATGAGGGCAGCTCTGTGGACCATGCCGGCAGGGATGTCCACCCAGATGATATGTCCGCTACGGGAATCGAGTCGTGGGCTCTCACCCAGTTCCGCCCGTTGCGGTCCCGACGGCCGGGCCTCGTAGAAGCGAGGAGGGTTGAATCTCTCGGAATTCATTTGCTCACCCCCACCGTCATACCCTCAATGAGCCTCTGGCCAAGTACAACAAAGAGCACCAAGACCGGGACCATGATGATCACGACACCGGCGAACATTCCGCCCCAGTCGGTACCCTGGAACTGCTGTTGGTCAATGAAAGTGAGCAGTGCTGCAGGGAGAGTTCGGTTCTCGGAACGAATGGTGAGAACGATGGCGAAGAGTGTCTCGTTCCAAGCCATGATCACAGCAAGAGTGTAAGCGGTGATCAATCCGGTTCGTGCGACGGGCAGCACCACTTGTACGAAGCTGCGAATCGGTCCAGCGCCGTCAATCACGGCTGCCTCTTCAATCTCCAAAGGCAAGGATTTGAAGTAGCCCGTGAGGAGGAAGACTGTGAAGGGTATGGCGAGCCCAGTGTAAACAAGCGTAAGGCCCTGCAAGCTGTCGATAAGCTTGATGCTCGTGGCGTCCTCGACCCTGGCCAGCGCCAAGTACACGGGGATGACAATGAGCTGGGCCGGAACGCCCACACCAAGAGCGAATGCCATGGTCAGCGACCCGCCCGACCGCCGGCGAGTACGGGCGAGGGCGTAGGCCGCAGGAGCTGACACCGCCACTGCAATCGCCGCTGATCCAAGAGAAACGACGATGGAATTCAGTAGGGCCTGCCCGAAGCCCCCGGTGCGCCACGCGGTGACGTAATTTCCCCATTCAGGATCCACCGGAATGCCGACTGGATCCTCGAAAATCGACCTGGTGTCACGCAGTGAGGTGGCAACCATCCACAGCAGAAGGAGCAGATTCACGATGACCAGAAGCCAGATAAGCGCTATTCCGGCGTGACGCACTCTGGGAAAACGGGATGGATATGCGCCCGTACGGTCTCGGGACGTCGTCGCAGACATGCTATCTCCTAAGGGTTATTAGACCTCGACCGTCTCGCGGCGCATCATGCGACGGAGAAGCACAGCAACGATCGTGATGAGCACGAGACTGGCTATGGCTGCTGCGGACGCGATACCAAAATCCCTCTCCGATCGGGTAGCAAAGGCCCGCTCATAGACGTACAAGGCTGTGGTGAATGTGCTGGTCGGTGGCTGGCCACCGGTAGTCCCTCCAAACACTAGGACGAGTTCGAATACCTTGATCGAAGCGATCGTCCAGAGGAGAGAGCATACCGTCACAACTTCCCAGGAGAGCGGCAGTGTGATGTGGCGGAATTTCGCCCAGGCATTAGCTCCGTCAAGCTCGGCGGCTTCGTAGTAGAAGCGAGGGATCTGCTCCACACCGGACATCAGCAGAGTGGTATAGAAGCCCACGGAAGCCCATACGAGGGTCGCGAGGATCATGCTGAACAGGTTGTCCACGCCAAGCCACTTTGGTGGATCATCGACGCCGAGATAGCCAAGCAACTCGTTGACGATTCCATTGGGGCGGAACAGCAGTCCGGTCATCACACCGAAAACAAGCGGGTTCACGAGTACGGGGAAAAACAACACGTACCGGATGAACTTGCGCGCGTTCATCTCGCGCAGCAGAAGGGTAATACCGAAACTGACGACGAAGGTGATGGCGCCACCCACCACGAGGATAATACCCGTGTTACGCAGAGCAACTCTGAAGGTTGGGTCGAGTAGAATCTGCTGCCAATTCCCTCCACCCCTCGACTCTGGATCTCCGACACCGTCCCAGCGATGGAAACTAAGCCAACCACTAAAGACGATGGGGGCGATGAAGAACAGTACGAGCAGGAGCAGGGCGGGCAGCAGGAAGACCCAGAACACCCGGTGCTGGGAGCGCTGCAATGGTGTTGTGCCGGCCAGCCGGCCCGGGTTACCGAGCCGACTGACGACGTTCCTAAAGGCCATCAGCCCCGGGCCTTCCAGTAGCTTGCGCTCGCCTTCGCCGCAGCGTCGACGAATTCCGAGGCGGTCGTCTTTCCGAGCCACAGGTCCGTGAAGACAGCCTCAAGCGCCTTGGCCTGGTAGTCGGCATCCAGGCCGTCCATCGGCAGCCTCACGGGATTCTCGTTGAAGCTCGCGGCAGCGTCAGCCAGGCCCTCGGGAGGCGCGATGTCATGCCGGGGAACCATGTTGGCCGCCGTCGTGGAGATCCCCTCCAGCTGATCCCGCTGGAGGAAGTGGGCGATGAACTTCTCCGCCGCCTCTGCGTTGTCAGCCTGCTTCGGGATGGAGAACCCGAAGGGGATGACGTCAATGGCGGGGCTCTGCGTTTCGCCCGTGGTGGGGAAGTCGATTGAGCGGTACTCAAACTCCTTCGAGGCAAACGTCTGGGTCTCGCTGGGCAGCCAGCTTCCCATCAGGTAGTAGAGGGACTTCCCCGAAGCCCAGTTGTTCTGCTGCGCCGGGTACTTCGTCGCGTCGTACCCGGCGATGATGTGGCCGTCATCGACAAGCTGCTCGATCTGTTCAGCGGCCCGCAGGGCCGCTGGGTCGTCCCACGCCTTGCCCGACTTGTCAGCGGCGAGATCGACGAGCGAGCCACCGTTGCGGTTGAGCAGGTAGTCGTACCAATAGAGTGTTGCCCAGGGCGCGTCAGCGTCGGTACCGATACACGCCTTGTCGGCGGCCTTCGCCTGCTCGCAGATGGCGAGGAATTCCTCCCACGTGTCCGGGCGATCCTGCGCAAGCGGCTCGTTGCCGTTGTAGAACAGCGACACGGTGACCACCTCGTAGGGAATCATCCACGGAGTGCCGTCCTTACCCTCGGGCAGCACCTTGAGGAGATCACCGGGGATGACCTCCTTCACCGGTACCCCTTCGCCGGTGTCGAGATCCAGAACGGAGGAGAGGTCCTTCGCCTGACCGTTCACGGCCACCACAGGGTGCAGTCGGTCGAAGGACTGATCGATGAGGTCCGGGGCGTCGCCCGTGAGGAGGGCGGGTGCGACCTTGTCGAGGACCTTGCGTCCTTGCCACTCGACATTTACTTCGATCCCGGTCTTCCTGGTGAATTCGTCGATGGATTCCTGCAGCACCTTCGCCTGCGGCTCGGTCTGCGTCCACATAGACCAGTAGGTGAATTCCTTTCCGTCCCCGTCACCTCCAGATTCGCTGGTCGTCGTGCAGGCCGCGGCGGTCATGGCCATGAGAACCGTGGCACTGACTGCGGCTGAACGGATGCCGAGAAGTCTTGACATGATCTTCCTCAACTCTTCGATCTTTGTTTCACGTGCCGTCAGGCCGGGCGTGAATGAGAGGTGAACAACAGACAGGGCGATGAGGTTGCCCAGGGCAGCGATTCCGAATGGGGCGGAAGGTCATCGACCGGAAGCCAGCCGAGTTCGGACTGTGCGTTGGCCAGGCTCCAGAAAGCACTGGCATAACGGGATACACCAAAGTAGACACCTTGCCGGACGCTGGAAAGTAGTGCGTGCACGACCAGCGCCTGGGCATCGCGATCCGACAACCACGTCGGGTTGTAGTCACGCTCGGTGAGCGGCCAGCCCACCAGGCCGAGCCGCAGGCTGAGCACGGAGGCACCGGTGTGGACGGCGTGCAGCCGACCGAGCGCCTCGCAAGCGACTTTGCTGACCCCGTAGGGACAACACGGCCTGGGGAGAGCCGCCGGGTCCACCGGAGCCTCGCCATCCCGGTAATTCAAGCCGGCCGCGTGAATGGAACTGGCCAGCACGATCTTGGGCACGCCTTGCCGTTGTGCGGCTTTGAGCAGGATCTGCGTCATCGCTACGTTATCGGCCGTCTGCTGCCAGCCGGATCGCGGCTGCGCGTTGGCTGCGAGATGCAGGACGGCGTCGACGTCCCGCACAGCATCCTCGGTGAACGCGGGGTCCAGGAGGTCGCCTGCCCGGTAGTCGTCGGTTGGGAGCTCGGGACTGCCCTTGCCCACGATGCGCAGGTGGTAGTGCTGACGCAAGGCCGGCCTGAGCAGCGTTCCGACAACGCCGAGACCACCGGTGACGAGGAGTACGGGGCGTGTTGTCACGGGGACCCCTCTCTCGGAATCTCAACCCTGCAGCCACTGTGAGGCCACCGGAGCAAGACTGTCAATACTCTTTACGCGAAAGCACAGAGACCTGACTTGATCAACAAGCAGTCGCGGCGGACTGTACGACCAATGCCATGTGCGTCAACTCTCTTGACATACGAAGTGGTCAGAAGGAGCATAGGCGCGTGACAGCTGATTCTGCGGGTTCGCTCCGTTCTCTACG
Source organism: Streptomyces sp. CNT372 (assembly GCF_000377145.1). Lineage (NCBI taxonomy): Bacteria > Bacillati > Actinomycetota > Actinomycetes > Kitasatosporales > Streptomycetaceae > Streptomyces > Streptomyces sp. CNT372. The sequence goes on from NZ_KB897798.1 coordinate 14,067, forward strand.
CCGAACGAATCAGGATCGGCTCCTGACGCTGCTGCTCAAGGAGGGCGCCATGCACCGCGCGGAGCTGGCCCGCCGAGCGGGAGTCTCACGGACCACCGCCTCGAGCCTCGTGAATGATCTGCTCAGCAGGGGCGTGCTGCATCAGAGCGCCATAGTTCCTGGTCAGGGCGTTTCTGCTACCGGCTTCCGTGGCACGGGGCGTAGCCTCATCGCCGTTAACCCACGTGCTGGAGTGGTCGCAGGTCTCCACCATGCACCCCAGTCGGTCCAACTTCATCTGGCCGACCTGGCGCAGGAGCCGATCCTCAGGACCAACCTTCGCTGGACGCCGCAGGGCGTTGCCCGGGACTCAGATCACATCGCCTGGATGCTGGGGCGGGCCATGGAAACGGTTCGCCTGCCGATGCGAAGGCTCCTCGCCGTGGGCATCGGTCTTGAAGAGTCCATGAACCAGATTCCGCTTGCAGGGACGTCCACTCCGGAGCCGCACGCGACGAACATCGGGCCTGCTCTCAGTCAGCGACTGGGAAGGTCGGTGGTCACGGAACACAGCACGCGCGTTCAGGCTCTGGCGGAGTACACGTGGGGGGCAGGACAGGGTGCTCAGCACATGCTCTTCGTGAACGTCTCGTCGACGATCAGTGCCGCTCTCATCTGCGACGGTCGACTCCACCGAGGCTTCACCGGCGCGGCAGGGGCCTTGGGGCATGTCTCCGTGAGTTCCGCTGGCCCCGCTTGTTCATGCGGGAGCCGGGGGTGCCTGCTGCAGGTCGCCGGGCGGCCGGCCCTGCTGGCCGCGACCAGACCCCTCTTGGGGGCGGACGCAGACATCGCTGAGATTACCGCCGCGGCGGTAGCGGGTGATCCCGGCTGTCTGGGCACGCTCGCCGATTCCGCGGCCGTCGTGGGCCGTGCCCTTGCCAACGCGTGCAACCTGCTGAACCCCGACGTCGTCGTCGTCGGTGGTGATCTCGCTGCCGTTGGGGATCCGTTCCTCGAACCTCTGGCCAACGCGATCCGCAGGTACGCCATGAAGGCTGTCGGCGCGCGCACGGAGGTGATGCTCGCGCACTTCTCTCCGAACGCGGTCGCGAGCGCCGCGGGCAGCGCCGCCCTGGCTCTGCAAGACATCCCCCACCTCGTATCCGGGCTAGTACATACCTCCCTGTAACAGTCGGACAAACCACTCGAAGGAGCAATGTGAAGATCAGCAAGCTGGAGACGTTTCTGGTCGAGCCCCGCTGGCTGTTCCTGCGGGTCGAGACGGACGAGGGCGTCGTCGGCTGGGGTGAGCCGATCGTCGAAGGCAGAGCGGAAACAGTCGCTGCCGCCGTGGGAGAAATGTCCGACTATCTGATTGGCAAGGATCCTGCTCTGATTGAGGACCACTGGCAGACTCTCACCAAGGGGGGGTTCTATCGGGGTGGTCCCGTGCTCTCCAGTGCCGTCGCCGGCATCGATCAGGCCTTGTGGGACATCAAGGGCAAGGCTCTCGGCGTTCCGGTGCATGATCTTCTCGGCGGTCCCGTGCGCGACACGATGCGCGTGTACTCCTGGATTCACGGCGACGAACCGGAAGAACTGGCTGACAGTGCCCGAGCCGCGGTCGAGGCAGGGTTCGATGCCATGAAATTCAACGGAAGTCTCCAGATGCTTCCCATCGACACTCCCGCGGTGACTCGGACCGTCATCGAACGTACGGCTGCGGTGAGGGAAGCCGTCGGCGACGATGTCGACATCGCCATTGATTTTCACGGTCGGACGAGCAAGGCGATGGCTCGGCGGATTCTTCCGCTACTGGAGGACTTCAGGCTGCTTTTCGCCGAAGAAGTGCTTCTACCGGAGTACTCCCAAGATCTCGGGTTGATATCGCAGTGCACCACGGTACCCATCGCGACTGGTGAGCGACTCTACTCACGTTGGGACTTCCGTGATGTCCTGTCCAGCGGAATAGCGGTTGTTCAGCCTGACCTCAGCCACGCCGGTGGAATATCTGAGGTTCGCCGCATTGCGGCGATGGCAGAGGCGTACGATGTTCAACTGGCTCCGCACTGCCCGTTGGGCCCCATTGCTCTCGCCGCGTGCCTTCAGGTTGATTTCGCTACTCCGAACGTTCTTATTCAAGAGCAGAGCCTCGGCATCGAGTACGGCGGGTCCAGCGGCCTGCTCGATTATCTCGTTTCGTCCGACGTCTTCCGTTTCGACGGTGGCCGCGTGCAGCTGCCGACTCTGCCCGGACTAGGAATTGAGGTTGACGAGGAAGCCGTCCGTGAGGCCGCTAAGTCCGGTCACCGGTGGCGCAATCCTTCATGGCGCCACAGTGACGGCTCGTTCGCCGAGTGGTGAGCGGCCCACTACTCCCGGCGTAGCTGGAAGTCGCCGAGACGCCTCGGAATCGAAAGGAGCCGATTATGCCCAATATAGTTACCGCCCAGACTCCCCGAGTGGCTGCCTACCTTCGCTGCTACCCGCACGACATCTGGGAAATGGCTCCGCACAGGGTGGCTCTCGAGGAGCTGGCCGTGCGGCGAGGGTGGCCGTACCCTGCCCTGTTCATTGACAACGGCCGCTCCTCTAGGGACTCCCTGCCGAGGCTCCTGGCCCTGCAGAGCGCGGTGCGGAACGGCATCTACGACACAGTCCTGGTGCCTGGCATGTGGGTGTTCTCGCTGGGCTGCGCCAGAGCACACGAGATCGTGGCGGACCTGGCCAGGTACGGCTGCCACGTGTACGAGCTGCCCAGAGTGCCGAGGGTGGCCCACCCTCGGCACCGGGAATGTTTGGAGAGTTAACACAGACTGCGCGGTTGGTGTACTCTCCATCATGATGAGTGCAAAGGGTGGCTCCCTGCAAGCGCTGCGACGAAGCAACCAGGAGAAACTGCTGTCGCTATTGCTCGGCAGTGGACCGATACATCGAGCCGGGCTTGCCCGCCTCGCAGGCGTGTCACGTACAACTGTTTCGACCATCGTCAATGAGCTCGTTGACGCGAACCTCGTCATCGAGGGTACGCCAGGTGCAGGCTCAGACATCGACGGCCGTGCTCGGCAAGTACTCACCGTGAATCCGGTAGCCGGCGCTGCTGCAGGGCTTGACTTCACCCTCAGTGATGTGTCAGGGCACGTCACTGATCTGTCGGGGCGTCCCCTGGGAAGTTCGACCTCATCACTGTCAGCCGATAGTCCGTGGTCTACGCGGGTGGACGCTGGGGTTGCCCTTCTTGAGCAGCTGCTGCACGAAGCATCCGTCGAGCGCGAGGCGCTCATCGGGCTGGGTGTCGGGGTTCCTGGCCAAGTGGCTACTTCCACTGGCGTTGTCGGTCCCTCCCTACCTGGTCAGCCATGGGTGGGCGTGAACGTTCGAGAGGAATTCGGAAGGCGTCTCGATCTTCCCGTGTTTGTGGAGAACAATACTCGCCTCGAGGCGGTCGCCGAGGCTATGTACGGAGCTGGGCGCGGCGCTGACCATCTCTTTTACTTCTCGCTGTCGAGTGGAATCGGGTCTGGCATATTTTTCGATGGCTCTCTCTACCGGGGGGCTGTGGGTGGCGCAGGCGAACTAGGGCATATCTCCATCGACATAGATGGACCCGCGTGTCCGTGTGGTAATCGTGGCTGCCTTATCCAACGCGCGTCCGTCCCCGCGGTGCTTGAGGCGTTGCGTCCTACGTTGGGCGAGAGCGTCACCCTCGAGCAAGTTCTGGCCGCAACGGCAGAGGGCAATCGGGCCTGTGTAGGAGTGCTGAGTGACGTGGGTCATCTTGTGGGTCGGCTTCTCGCCAACATCTGTAACCTGCTGAACCCTCAACGCATCGTCGTCGGTGGAGAACTCGCGCAGGCCGGTGATGTGCTCCTGCACCCGATGCGCAATTCGCTACAACGCTACGCCATGGCATTGACTCGCGATGCGGAATTGGTTGCCTCGGAATTCGACCTAGGTGCGCGCGCGGGGGCAATCGGGGGGGCTGCTCTTATCCTTCGCGAGACCCCTGGAATCGCAGCATCATTGCTCAGATCCACGACGCACTAGTCTTCATCCTGGTTCTATGACTTCTACAGGGACTCCGAACCCCTGAATGGCAGCAATTTCTTGCTTTGGGGTGGAAGCGTCTGTGATCACCGATCGGTAGGCTGTGACGGTGCCGTAGGCGTAAGTTGCAGTCCTACCGAACTTCGAGTGGTCGGCGAGAAGCACCGCTTCGGTGGCTGAGGCAAGCATGGCCTCCTTGACCTCAACATACTCTCGCAGAGGGTGAAAGAGTTGCCCATCGAGTACAGCGGTCGCGGAAAGTAGGGCGAGGTCAGCGCGGATACGGGCTAGGGAGCGGCTGATCTCCGGCCCGGTGCACGAATTGTACTCGCTTCGGAAGAACCCTCCGAGGAGGGAGACTTCAACGCTGGGCGCGGACGATCCAAGGCGCTGCGCCAGGCCAATCGAGTTGGTGAGCACGGTGAGACGCTCGAGTCGTCCCAAGTGGTCAGCCAACGGGTAGAGGGTCGTCGAATCCTCCATGAGTAGCGTGCTGCCCGGTGCGATTCTGTCGATCACCGCGGCGCACAGCGCCCTCTTCGTGGCGAGGCCGGTGCCTTCGCGGAACCGGGTGGCCGTCTCCATGGTCAGAGCCGGGAAGGCGACGGCTCGCCCGCGCTTCTTCTGTAGCAGGTGACGGGCGGCGAGGTCATCGAGATCGCGGTGCATGGTCATCAGGCTGACGCCGAACTGGGTAGCCAGATCGGCGATCCGTGTGTGACCGTGCTCGACAACGAACCTCAAGACATCCTGCCGACGCTCCTCGACTGCCGCCTGGGAGAGACGTGATTTGGCTGGCACGTTCCCTTTCTCCTTTGCCTGCACCTGCGCCTGACGCGGCAGTCAACTCCGGGGATACCCGTGGCGTCGGGCCACAGATGAGGCCATACCCGACAACAAGGTGTAGCCACCGGCTGGATACTTGACCCGCTTCCATGAGACCTGGCTGCCGCCGCCCCAGGATCTATGGACGGTGGCCGAAGCGGGTGACACCTGCCCTCGTGCGTGTCCCACTGCTGCGTGCCAAGCGTGATGCACCGCCACTGCAGCACTGGTGGTGCGTTGATAACACCGGGCTGTGCAACGACATCGGTGTTCTCCATCGGGAGTCAGGGGCCCAGCGAACACTTCTGCTAAGAAGTCGCCTTTTTAACGCATCTTACGTGAAGCAGCCCGGTATGGCTAGCACGCCGACGGTCGATTCGACGAGGTGTGCGAGGTGGTCGACCATGGCGGGCCTCGTCGAGTTGCCGGGCAGGGTGAAGTACAAGCGTGCGGCAGCCCGGCGCGTGCCTCGCCGGAGCTCCGCCCGGCCGAGAGCACGCCATGCGGGAGACTCCTCAGCCGCCTTCTCATCGTGGCTGCCGCGCATACCCGCAGGGAGAATGCGAGCATCATGGGAAGCAGTACCAACACGGCGAGGTGACTACATTGCGTGTTCTCATCGTCAGTGACCGCTTCATCCCCGCCCAGTATTACGTGGAAGCCCTGGCGCACGTGTGTGGCGGTTCGTTCGGTCCGATCTGCAGCGTCGAGTGGTCCGGAAGCAAGGCAGAGCAGCACGCGACTCAGCAGATCATGGAGCGCCTCGGCCCAGATGCCGTGCGGGTGCCTGAGGAGATCATGGCCGCTGTGGGCGACGCCGAGGTGTTGGTCGTTCACCTGGCCCCCGTGCAGTCGGCCGTACTGCAGGCGGCTCCCCGTCTGCGGGCCGTCTGTGTGGCGCGGGCAGGAACAGAGAACATCGACGTGGCCGCCGCCACCGCACGCAGGGCCGCCGTCGTACCGGTCTACGGCCGCAATGCTTCGGCCGTCGCCGAGTTCGCAGTCGGCTTGATGATCACACAGGCCCGTGACATCGTTCGAACGGACACTGAGGTGAAGACGGGCGGGTGGCCTAAGGCGTTCGGTCATACGTGGACCGAGGTTGGAGACAGCACGGTCGGGATTGTGGGAATCGGGCATGTCGGGCGAGCACTTGCCGATCGGCTGAAGGGGTTCGGCTCACGCATCCTGGCCTACGATCCCTACGTTCCCGACGACGTCCTGGCGCGCCACGGAGCTGCGCGGGCACATGACTTGGAGACTGTGTTCCAGGAGTCCGATTTCGTGAACGTCTGTGCGCGGTTGACGCCGCAGACCAACCGATTCATCGGGGCACGTCATTTCGCGGCGATGAAGCCGAACGCCTACCTCATCAATGCCGCACGGAGCCGCCTGATCGATACCGGCGCCCTGTACGAGGCGTTGGCCTCGGGCCGGATCGCGGGTGCGGGGCTCGACGTGCACGATGAGGAGCCGCTCCCGCCTGACAGCCTCTGGCGCAGGTTGAACAACGTCACTCTCACCACTCATACCGCAGGCGATACGCGAACCACCAACCTCCGCTCAGCCCGCCTGGTCGCCGAGTCCATCGCGGAACTGGCTGACTCAGGCCGTTGCAAGGCCGCGATCAACGCCGACGATCTCGAAGGGCTTGACCGTTGAGACGCGACCTGCTCCTCGGTGTCGACGCGGGCCACAGCGTGACCAAAGCGGTGTTGTTCGACTCCACCGGAAAGCAGTTGGGGATGGGCAGCACCAAAGTGCCGCTGAACACAGCCCACCCGTACTGGGTCGAGCGCGGTCTTGACGATGTGTGGCACGCTGCCCAGCGGGCCATCAGCGCGTGCCTGACTGAGGCGGGAGAGGGCGCGGGGGCGGCAGTCGCCGCCGTAGGGGTGACCGGACATGGCGACGGCCTGTACGCCGTCGACGAGCGAGGACGGCCCGTTCGGTCTGCGATTATGGCGATGGACGCGCGCGCTGAACCGGTGCTGGCCGGCTGGCGTGCGAGGCCGACCTGGGAACGGGTGCTGACCCGTTCCGGTTCCGTGCCCTTCGCCGGATCGCCTGCGGCACTTCTCACCTGGCTGGGCAGCCACGAGCCGGACGTGCTCGAGCGGGCACGCTGGCTGCTGTTCTGCAAGGACTGGCTGCGCCTCAAGCTCACCGGGGCGGTATCAACCGACCCCACCGACGCCAGCGCCTCGTTCACTGACGTGCACAGAGGCGGATTCTCCTACTCATCTGAACTGCTCGACCTGTACGGCCTCAGGCACCTCGAGTGGAAGCTGCCGCCAGTGGTGGCCAGCACGGCCGTTGCCGGGTACGTGACCTCCGAGGCCGCGAAAGCCACCGGGCTTACCGCTGGGACACCGGTGGCGGCCGGCGCGCACGACGCCGACGCAGCAGCCCTTGGTGTCGGGTCCACAGTGCCCGGCATGCTGTGCCTCGTCGCCGGAACGTTCAGTATCAACCAGGTGATCGGTGACCGGCCGCTGCTCGACCCGCGCTGGCAGGCACGTCACTTTGTCCGACCAGAGCAGTGGATGCTCATGTCCACTTCGCCCACATCGGTGACCAACCTGGAGTGGTTCCTACGGGTCGCCCGACCGTCGATTACCTCCGGGAGTGGCGGCTACAACGTGATCAACCGAGAAGTTGAGGCGTGCCTGGAGGGGCGTTCGGATGTTCTCTTCCTCCCCTTCGTTTACGGTTCTCCTCGTGGCCGGAGGGCTTCTGGCGCATTCCTCGGTGTTCGCGGCTGGCATTCGCGCGGCCATCTGGCGCGAGGCTTGCTGGAAGGCGTCGTGCTCAACCATCGCTGGCACGTAGAAGCTCTTGACTCGAGACTGCACGTCGCCGGCCCTGCCCGGCTGACTGGCGGAGCCGCCCGCAGCAAGGTGTGGAGCCAGATGTTCGCCGACGCGTTGCACCGGTCCATTGAGGTGACTAACACGGACGAGAGTGCCGCCCGTGGTGCGGCTCTCCTCGCTGCTTCGGCAGTCGGGTTGTTGGACGGCATCGACGACAACCGTGCTCGCGTCACGGTTGTCCGGCTTCACGAGCCCAACGAAACCAGGGGGGCGGTCTTGGACGAGGCGTACCAGGCGTACCTGGAGGCCCTTGAGACACTTGGGCCGCTCTGGAATCGACTGGCCCAGGAGTGACGCAGCTCCTCACACCGCCACTACTTAACGCAAAATATGAGATTTCTTCCTCATCTTATTGGAAATATGTGAGGAATGGTGTAGACAGGGATGTACGAGAGCTCTCGCAGCACCTCCCCGGCTATGGAGCCATAGCAGCGCCGGACAGACGTACCGGTTCCCTCGGTCCAGCGGACTCACCGCTGCGCATCCAGCATCGGAACCCTGCACCTGGCCCGGCCCGTGCCCCGGCACCGCCTACATGCGAAAGCCGCCTCCCATGTGCACCACCGCTACCTCACCCCGGATCAACGCGTTGCTCGCAGCACCGGCGCAGGCCCCACTCGTCAGCCGCGTCCGCAACAGCGCCCTTCATGCACTCACCCGCTGGGGCCTGTCCGAGGAAGAACGGGACACAGCCCTTCTCATCGTTGGCGAACTCCTTGCCAACGCCGCCCAGCACGGGCGTAAAGACATGGCCCTCTACCTGGCGCTGTGCCCCCACACACTGCTCATCTGTGTGGGCGACCACGGAGGTTCCGATCCGCAGACCCGTGTACCGGCGGATCCCGACGAGCACGGCCGCGGGCTTACCATCGTTCGCGCTCTCGCCCCCCAGTTCGAGACCCACCAGGACGAAACCGGGACGCGGGTCTACGCCCAAGTTCCTGTCGTAACCGATGGGCCTCGAACCGACCCGGCCACCCCGGTCGAATCAGCCCAGGACGCGGTTGAGTGATCGCCGGCTTGCCCCGCGAGCACCCAATCGCTGACCCAGTGGGTAAGAACTGGGGCGGGGCGTCACCGCCAGGTGCACTCCTGGTCCGACGCGGCCCTGGGCAGTCGCTAGCTTGACTCTGTCGGGGATCTTGGAGTCTCCCGGTGCGGCAGCATGGTCGACGGGCATGCTCGGGTAGTACCGCCGTCCGACGAAGCTGTCGAGGTGCCCGTTTTCCTGCGCCCCCGTTCCGGTGAGCACGTTCCGCCTCTGACCGCGCAGATCGCGCGGGCGAGCAAACCGGTTGGCACAACGGAGATATGGGTGCGTGACCGGCTGGACGGGCTGTGGTGCGGCTCAGCTGGCCACTGTCTGCGTACTGCAGTTCCTGCTCAGCCTGTCGGACCGGCAGGCCGCCGAGGCGGTCCGCTGCCGCATCGACTTCGAGTACGCAATGGCCATGGAACTGGATGATCCCGGCTTCCACCACAGCGTGCTGACCGACTTCCGCGACCGTCTCACCGAGGACGGCCGTGCCGACCGCCCTCAAGGTGCTGCCTGATGCTGATGTACTGCTCGGGCGGCCACTCCGGGGAAGCCTTCAGTTGATCTTGGACCCAGGCGTCTATCTTGTGGGTCAGATCCTCATCGTACGTGTCCACGCTGGCACTCCTCGTGAAATTACCAGGTCAGAGCTACCTGGTTGTCTGAGGCGTCGTCTCATTTGGTGAGTCTGCGGTAGCAGATGAGGCTGCATGCGATGGCGGTGAAGGCCAGGAAGTGCTCGGCCTTGCGTTCGTACCGGCGGTGCAGGCGGCGGCAGCCGCTCAGCCAGGACATCGTGCGCTCGATCGTCCAGCGGTGCCGGCCCAGCCGGGTGGAGGATTCGATGCCCTTGCGGGCGATGCGGTGCCGGATGCCCCGCTTGCGTAGCGATCGGCGCAGGTGGTCGTAGTCGTAGCCCTTGTCCGCGTGCAGCTTGGAGGGCCGCCGTCGGCGGGGGCCACGGCGGGAGCGGATCGGCGGGATGCCGCGCACAAGCGGCTCGAGTGCC
>NZ_KB897799.1:0-12979 GCF_000377145.1 Streptomyces sp. CNT372
GCTGGTGCGGCGGGAGCTTGCAGCGGCGGTCACCCTCACGGGTGACGATGAGCATGGTGACCCACTCGACCAGGTCGTGAGGGAGGTCGAGTGCGGCAGGATAGGGAACCAACAGGGCTCCTGTGCCGGTGGGTTGAGACTTCGAACACCTCCCTCAACGGCACGGGGGCTTTGTCCGTTGCGGCCCTCACCACGACCCGACCGGCGTCACTCGATCAGTGTCCACGCCGAAAACGCTCACTGATCGGCGCAGGTACTCGATCGCCACGCCGAGCCACGGCGCGGCCGGGCCGGACAGGAGTGGGGGCGCGCACACGCTGTACGAGAGGACGACCGCGGGTTCCTCCTCGGTGACGCCAGTGAGAAGGGCGTGGTCGAAGGGCAGACAGTCACGCGATCCGGTCGGCCTGAGCCGCACTCCGATCGAGGTGAGCACCACCCGGGCCATGGTGTGACCGCGCCACTGAGGTAGGGCGGCGTCCTCCGCCTCTTGGCGTCGGCGGGCGTCGAGACGACCGTTGGACACCCACCGCCGGCCGAAGGTCGGGTGGTGCTCGAAGTACCCGCTGGTCGAGGGTGGGTAAGCGAGCTCTGTTCCGTAGATGCGGGCAGCGGAACAGGGCACCTCCGCGAAGGTGACCTCACTGGCCGTCAGACGAACGTCGTCCACCTGGAGTGGCAGAAGATCGCCTCCGCCGCGGAGGTGAGCTGCGAGCGCCGATGCTGCCTGTGCGGCATCGGCACGGACGGTGTCCTCTGCCCGGTCGCGTCGGCGAGACCACATGATCATTCCTTCCTGGCCAAACGGACCGGTCGGGACCTGTACGGAGCGTGCAGTACAGGCCCCGGGGCCACGTGTGACATGAGATCACCAGAGGGCACTGGAGGCAGCGACGGGTGCCTTCGCCGCCTCATCGACCTCTTCCTTCAGCCGGGCCAGCAGCAGACCGAGTCGGTCGTTGCTGATCGCCTGGTGCTTGCGGACGGCGCCCGCTACGACGTCGCGATTGATCCGTCCGGCCTGTTTCGCAGCGTCCCGCGCGATCGGCAGGAGCTCCGCCAACCACTCGTCGTCGGCCTCGCGGTCCTGCGGGTCTTCTGCATCGTCCGGGACGGACTGCTTTTCGCCGTCTGCGGGGGCGCGGACCACCCCCGGGCCGGGGTGCTCCGAGCAAGCTGCGCATCCTGTGGCCGTCCCGTGGTCCGCGGTCCAGCGTCCGGTCCGTCCGATGCCCCAGCGAACTCGTCCGCACCGTGTGCACCCTCGGGCCCATGTGGGGCGGCGCTGTCCGCACGTACTTCCTCGTTGCTCTCCACCTCCTCTGTGCGCATCTGGCAGGCAGCTTCCCAGATCGTTCGAAGCCACTGTGTGTAAGTGTTGGATTCTGATCTATATTGTTGCAATCTGTTGGTGCAGGTCCATGAAAGGAGAGCACGCCGTGCCCAAGACGACGGCCAAACTCGCCGACGGCCGCGAGATCATCTACTTCGACACGGCACCCGTCGTGGGACGTGGACGTGCCGACCAGCGTCCAATGGATGCAGTCACCGCTCGCTCCGAGGTCCGGCGCGATCCTGTCACCGGGTCCTGGGTGACCATCGCGGCACACCGCCAGGCCCGCACGTACCAGCCGCCTGCCGACGAGTGCCCTCTGTGTCCGTCAAGGGACAGACGGCTCAGCGAGATCCCGGACGCCGACTATCAGGTCGCCGTGTTCGAGAACCGCTTCCCATCGCTCGGCGAGGGACCGGCGGCTCCCACCGCTGAAGACAGCCCCTTGTACTTCCAGCGCCCTGGTCAAGGCCGCTGTGAAGTGGTGTGCTTCACCGCCGACCACGACACATCCTTCGCTGACCTCACCGAGACTCAGGCCCGCCTGGTGCTCGATGCCTGGACGGATCGAACAGCGGAGCTGTCTGCTTTGGCCGGAGTCGAGCAGGTGTACTGCTTCGAGAACCGGGGTGCGGAAATCGGCGTCACGCTGCCGCACCCACACGGCCAGATCTACGCCTTCCCCTTCACTACGCCACGCACGGTCGCGATGCGGCGGCAGGCCGACCGCCACCGCGCAGCCACAGGGCACAATCTCTTCGAGGATCTGGTGGCCATCGAACGGGCGAATTCGGCGCGCACCGTCCTCAGTGGCGAGCACTGGACCGCGTTCGTGCCGTTCGCCGCGCGCTGGCCCTACGAAGTACACCTTTACCCACACCGCCGGGTGCCGGACTTCACCGCGCTCGCGGAGCCGGAGCGTGCGGAGCTGCCCGGCCTCTACCTTGAGCTGCTACGCAGGTTCGACCGGCTGTTCGCTCGGCCGGAAGCGCGCACCTCGCCCGGCGCGACGCCGTACATCGCGGCCTGGCACCAGGCCCCTGCCACCGACGGCGGCGAGCTGGCGCTTCATCTGGAGCTGTTCACCATCCGCCGTACTGCCGACAAGCTGAAGTATTTGGCCGGCGTCGAATCCGGCATGGACGCGTTCGTCAATGACATCGCCCCCGAAACGGCGGCACAGCATCTGCGAGAGGTTGCGTCATGAGCAAGTATCTGGTCACCGGTGGTGCGGGCTACATCGGCGGTGTTGTCGCCGCGCGCTTGCTGGAGGAGGGGCATCAGATCGTCGTGATGGACGACTTGTCTACCGGGTTCTACGAGGCGGTACCTGCCCATGCCCAGTTCATACGTGGCCGGGTCGAGGACGCTGCTCGTGTCCTCGACTCCTCTTACGACGCCGTGCTCCACTTTGCCGCCTCGTCTCGAGTCGGCGAGTCAGTAGCTGCCCCGGAGAAGTACTGGCGCAACAACGTCGTAGGCACCCTGGAACTGCTCGCCGCGATGCGCGCTGCCGACGTGCGGCGGATCGTCTTTTCGTCCACGGCCGCTGTCTACGGTGAGCCCGAGAGCATCCCCATCACAGAGGACGCCCGGACCGCTCCCAGCAACCCGTACGGAGCCAGCAAGCTCGCCGTGGATCACCTCCTCACCAGCGAGGCCACCGCCCATGGTCTGGGCGCCGTCAGCCTGCGCTACTTCAACGTGGCCGGTGCCTACCGAAACCACGGCGAGAGACACGACCCGGAGTCCCATCTCATCCCGATCGCGCTGCAGGTCGTCCAGGGGCTGCGCCCCGAACTACACATATACGGCGGTGACTACCCCACGCCGGACGGCACATGTATCCGCGACTACATCCACGTCGTCGACCTTGCCGAAGCCCATCTACTCGCCCTCGGCGCCATCACTCCCGGCGAGCACCTGGTCTGCAATCTGGGAAACGGAGCCGGATTCTCCGTGCGCGAGGTGATTGAGTCCGTACGGCGAGTGACCGGCTGTCCCGTGCCCACCAGCATCGCTTCACGCCGCCCGGGGGACCCGGCGGTCCTCGTCGCCTCTGCCGCGCGGGCCCGGACCGTGCTCGGCTGGCAGCCCCGCCGCCCCGATCTGGATGAGATCGTCGCCGATGCCTGGCGTTTCGCGAGAAGGCTCCCCTGAGGTTGACACGCCTGTCCGTTCGGCGCAGAACTGTGACTGAGTCACCTTCGCCAGCTCGCTGAACACCTCTACCAACGACCGACGAGAGCGTAGGACGCAGTGCCATGACAGAGATCCGCACATCCGACGCGGTACGCATTCGCTTTCGCCAGGTGTACGGCGATGAGCCGGACGCGATTTGGGCCGCCCCCGGCCGCGTCAACCTGATGGGCGAACACACCGACTACAACGACGGCTTCGTGCTGCCCATCGCCCTGCAGCGCACCGTGAAGCTGGCCGTACGCCACCGCGACGACGGCGCTTTGCGACTCCATAGCGCACAGGACGGCGGCGGAGTGACCGAGCTGCAGGTGGCACATCTGAAGCCAGGCGCCACCCAAGGCTGGGGTGCCTACCTGGCGGGTGTGGTGTGGGCGCTCGCCGCAGCAGGCCATACGGTCGGTGGCGCGGACGTCCACATCGACAGCGACGTCCCCACCGGGGCCGGGCTGTCCTCCTCAGCGGCGCTGGAGTGTGCGATGGCCGTCGCCTACGACGCCCACCACCGCCTGGGGATAGCCCGTCCAGACCTGGCCCGGCTTGCCCAGCGGGCGGAGAACGCCTACGTCGGCGTGCCGTGCGGCATCATGGACCAGACCGCTTCGCTGTGTTGCGACGAAGGCTCTGCGCTGTTTGTGGACACTCGTGATCTCTCCCAGCGGCAGGTGCCCGTCGATCTCACCGCACACGGCGCGGGGCTGCTGGTCATCGACACCCGAGTCCAACATGAACTGATCGACAGTGGTTACGCTGAGCGGCGAGCGGGCTGCGAGCAAGCGTGTGCCGCGCTCGGCGTGCGCGCGCTGCGCGATGTGCCCGACGGTGAGCTTGACGCCGTTTTGCCCCAGCTTCCGGAAGGCCTGCGCCCCCTGGTGCGCCACGTGGTGACGGAGAACGACCGGGTCCGCCAGACGGTTGCCTTGCTTGAATCCGGTGATGTGGCCGGCCTCGGTCCTGTGCTCACCGCCGGTCACACCTCGCTACGCGATGACTACCGAGTTTCTTGGCGTGAGGCCGACCTCGCCGTGGACGCCGCCCTGCGCGCCGGGGCGCTCGGTGCGCGCATGACCGGAGGCGGCTTCGGCGGTTCCGTCATCGCCCTGGTGCGTCTGGCGGACGCAGACCCCGTCAGCGCCGCCGTCGAGAAGGCTTTCCGTACTGCTGGCAGCACCCCGCCGCGGATCTTTCCCGCGTTGCCATCGGCGGGCGCCCGTCGGCTGGCTGACAGAACTCTTCATCCTGAATAGTCGCAGTTCAAGAGTGCGTAGATGGCTTGGATGGCGCGGCTCACGCGGCGAGTGGAGCAGCGTGCTCTTCGTGTGATGGGCCAGGAGTTGAGTCGGGCGAGGGCTCATTCGCCGGGGATAGGAAACAGGGGTGGTCGCGGTCGAACTGCAGGTTGTGCGCTGGCTGTTCGCTGTGGGGGTACTACGGGGTGCTGCAGGTGGCGACGACGTCCTGGTGCGGCCTCGGGACTGGTGGGCTCGCATGCTGAGGTGCCGCGTATTCCTCGGTGATGCGCTCTGGGTGTCACCGTGAGTGGCCACCGGGGGCGTATCGGCTTCTCAGGTGCCTCCGGCTTCGGTGACCAGCCGGGTGGCCGTCTTGTCGTGGTAACCGAGGGCCTTCGCGATGAGGCTTACCCTTGATCGTGGACACCTGGAGACTGAGATCTTGAGGTTCCAGAGGAAGTAGCACCAGGTGGGAAGGAAGTACACGAAGCGGTACACCGAGGAGTTCAAGCGGGACACGATCGCGCTCGTCGACTCCTCGGGCAAGACGGTCACCGCGGTGGGCCCGGGAACTCGGCATCAGTTCCGAGTCCCTGCGCGGCTGGTACCGCAAGGCCAAGTCCGACCGGGGCGAGGGCGAGTCCGGTGAGCTGACCAGCGCCGAGCGCGACATCCGCGGCGTCAGCGGGCGCAGGAGGCCTTCGCTGGCCCGGCCTGATGTGAAGGCGAGGCCAGCCCCGGACCTGATCGGCCGTGACTCCATGCCGAGCGTGCCGGGACCAAGCTGGTCGGCGACATCACCTACCTACCCACCGCCGAGGGCTGGCTCTGCCTCGCCTGTTGGCTGGACCTGGCCACCCGCGAGGTCGCCGGCTACGCGATGGCCGACCACCACCGCGCCGAGCTCGTGGTCGACGCCCTCGACATGTCCCACGGCCGGGGCGGACTGGAGCCCGGCTGCGTGATCCACAGCGATCGCGGCAGCGAATGCGCGTCGACCCAGTTCCGGGAACGAATAGGGAGGTTCGGGCTCCGGCAGGACTGCGGACGCACCGGATCATGCTTCGACAACGCCGCCGCGGAGAGCTTCTGGGCCCTGCTCAAAGAAGAGATCGGCCCCCGCACCTGGCCCGACCGGGCCACCGCCCGCGCCGAGGTCTTCAACTTCATCGAGACCTTCTACAACCGCCGCCGCCTGCGCGAGCACACCACCCTGGCGAAGATCGCCGCCGGGTTAGGGTTCAGCAAGTCCACTGCCCACGCCTACACCAGCACGGTCGTCGACCTGCTCGCCGCACGTGCACCGGGCCTGCTCAAGACGCTGCGCGAGCATGACCCCGACTTCGTCCTGCTCGACGGGACTCTCGCCGAGTGCGACCGGGTCGGCGACGGGCGGGCCGACTACTCCCACAAACACCGGCGCCACGGCGTGAACGTGCAGGTCGTGGCCGATCCCGGCGGTCGGCTGCTGTGGGTCTCGCCCGCCCTGCCGGGCCGCACCCATGACCTGACCGCCGCCCGCACCCACCGGATCATCCGGACTTGCGAGCGCCAGGGCGTTCCCCTCGTGGCGGATCTCGCCTACCAGGGCGCCGGTCCGTGGCTGACCACGGGTATCAAAAGCAGGCCCCTGCAGGACCTCACCCCCACCGAGAAATCCCGCAACCGTGCCCTGGCCGCCACACGCGCACCCGTCGAACGCGGCGTCGCCCGCGTGAGGTCCTGGCGGATCTTCCGCAGATCCCGCTGCAGCCCCAACCGCATGACGTCAATCGCCAAGGCCATCCTCACACTGGAGCTGCAACGCTGAAGAAGCTCAATGAGCCGAGGACCGGTTCTGACACCGTAAAGCTCCGCCGCGGGATGCGAGATCCCGCGGCGGAGCCACTAGTTCCGGTGTGTCAGGAGACGTACCCCGGGATGATTTCACTCATCGCGATATTACCCCAGGTGCGGTTCGCGTCGTTGACGGTCATGCGTACACGGTCGGTTTCGACCGCGTCGAACTCGATGTCGCGCGTTTCCAGAGTCCAGTCGTTGTGCTCCCAGGACAGTTCCACGCCGTGCTTGAGTTCCTGCCAGTTCTCACCGTCCCAGTAGTCGAGATCAAGCGCGGTGACGGCCTGCCCCTGTGCGAACACGCCTGCCAGAGAGAGCTTGTCGAGCTGCACAGGACCAGCTGGCCACCTCAGCGTGATGGTGCCGGGCAGCGTGATGTCGGTGTCGCTCTGCCACGGTGTACCGGTGTCACCATCGACCAGCAGGGAGATCGGCCCGGAAGTTTCAAGCGTGTCGAACGACGTGCCGATGATCGGCTGGCGGGGGTCCGGCGCGGGAAGATCCGGCTCACTGGTGAAGATGTCAGTGATCGACAGCCCCCCACTCGCCCGGTTCGCTTCGGTGATGGTGAGGCGGATCTTCTTGGTGTGGACCTCCGGGAACGAGATTTTCCTGGTCTCGACAGCAGGGTCGTTGTGGTCCCAGTCCAGTTCGACGCCGTGCTTGAGTTCCTGCCAGCTGTTGCCGTCCCAGTAGTCAAGGTCGAGCCCAGTGACTCCCTGGTCCTGTCCGAACACGGAAGCCAGCGTGATCTGGTCGACAGGTGTTTCGATGTCCGGCCAGCTCAGTGTGATCGTCCCGGGCAGGGCGGCATCCTCCGTGCTGCGCCAGTGGGTTTGCACGTCTCCGTCTCCCAGAGCCGAGACACCACCAGACGAGGGGTCCGTGGGAATGTCCGTTGTGATGTCCGGCTTCTGCGGCTGAACGGGCAGAGCGTCGGCGCTGCCGGAGACACCGGAGACCTTGATCTCGTCCAGCCGAACGCCTTCGGAGCTCTGGACACGAACGCGGATACGGCTCGTGGCGACGTCCGTGGAGCGGAGCGAGATGTCCTTACCGATTTTCGTCTTATGGTCGACGATGACTGGCATCCAGTCGACGCCGTTGAACGTGTCGACACTCACCTTGACGCGCCCCTGCTTTGGACCGCTGAGCGTGATCTCGTCGATCGCGACCTGCTTGTCCCAGGCGAGCCGGGCGGTCGCCTCACCGTCCTCTCCCGGCTGGATGGTGACGTTCTGGTCGGTCGATCCGTCCGTGAGCAGATCGGGGCTGCCTTCGATCGCGTCGTCGACGAGCACGGAGGCTTCGCCCTGCAATGCCGAGGATTTGACTCTGTCTCGTACTGCGGTCTTGCCCAGGACGTTCCAGCCGCGAAGCGTCTTCTCCTTGACCGCGAGCTCGATCGCGGGCTTCCAGTTCTTGTCACGGTCGACGATGGCGGTGGCGAACAGGTACTCGCCCTTGCGGACATCGGGTGCGAACGTGGTGCGGTCGACGTAGTCCGTTCCCTTGAGCCAGTGCGCCGGCTGGGCGTCGGAGAGAGCCGTGTAGACCGGCTTACCGCTCTTGGGGTGGAGGAGGGCGTAGGCGAGTCGGTACTTGTCGTTCCACTGAGGGAGGTCGTTGGGGAACTTACCGACTCCGGTGTTGCGCCATTGCGCTTCGACGGTGAACGGCCCGTCGTTCATCGAGCGCGGGAGGGTTACCGATTTCGGCGAGAAGCGGTAGCCACCGTTGACCACGAAGTCATCGACCAGGTCGGGGGCCTCCTTCATCCAGGCCTCCGTGTCTTCCGCGACACGCAGATCGAGGGTGTTGGCCCGCATCTCCTTCGCTTCGGCCACTACCGCGGAGAACATCTCCCGTCGGCTCTTGTAGCCGTACTCCTCCAAGTACCCAGGCTCCCGGGAGAAGAGTGAGTGGAAGCAGTTCTCCGCGTACAGCGGCGTTGCGGGCCAGCGCGCGTGAATCTGGTCCTTGTCCCGCTGCGGGAACCACCGGCCACACCCGAAACTGTCCCGGCGCATGACGTAGCCGTGGTTCCTGATGGCCTCGTCCTGCAGCTTGTAGGAAAAGCTGTTCGGGCCGAACTGCAGACCCAGGATGACGTGCTGGAAGGCGGAGGAGTAGGCGTCGGTCACCCAGCGGTACACCTGAGTCTTCTCTTCGTCGGTCAGGTAGTCCTCGTGGTGATTCTCACCCCACAACCCCAAGCCGATTCCGTCCACGAACATGGTCGTGTCGGGGTCGTCGAAGTCCTCCCCGAGGGCGGCGACCATAGCACCGTACTTCTCCTGGAACACCGGGTCGTTCGCGTAGGGATTGCGGTGCTCTTTGTCGTACAGGTAGCTGTCGGCCCCGGCGTCGAAGACGAACCCAGGAGTGGCTTCCTTCCCCCAGTAGTCCCCGCCTTGGTAGTAGATGCGGAAGGCTACCTGCAGACCGCGATCCCGGGCGCCCTTGATAAGGGCACTCAGGTTGCTGTTGCGCTTTCTCCACACGTAGTTTCCCTCGGATGGCTCAACCTCAACCCAAGGGATCCGCATGTAGAAGAACGATGCCTTCTCCGGAGCCTTTACCGCGTCCATCCGTTTCCAGTACGCGTCGGCATCCGGCGTCTTCGCCTCGAATGTGTCGACGTACAGGCCCCAGCCCATACCCGGATTACGGAGCAGGCTGCTGGTGTCTTCTTCGGGCGTGACCGTAATGCTTCTGTTGCCTGCAGGATCCCGCTCAGCGGCAGACGCCGCCGGTTGTCCGGTGAGTGTCGCCACCAAGGCAGCGGCAACGGCGGTCACCGTGAACCGTGCAAGGTTGGGCATCGATTCTCTCCTTCTGGAGTGAGTATTACCGTTCCTGCTTCGATGTGTGTTCATCGAACTGATACATCGAGCGTGGTCAAACATGTTACTCAGTGAGGATCTCCAATTAGTCTCTCGGCGGTTATCGGATGGGGCGGGTCGCAGCTCAGTCGAACTATTGCGGCTGCGACCCGCCGGCGGACACCACGGTTTGACTATGGCGTCAACCCGAGAGTGTCCACTGCTGGTTGGCTGCGCCGTGACACGGCCAAAGGATCAGCTTCGTTCCGTTGGCTGTGCCGCCTTCCTCGGCATCGAGGCACATGCCCGTCGAGGGGTTCACCAGGGTTTGGGATCCGGATTCGTAGGACCAGACTTGGGCAGCGGTGCCGTTGCATTCCCATACGACGGCGTGCGCCCCACTGGGCTGTGGTGATCCGGCTACGGTCAGGCAGATTCCGTCGCTGGTGACGCGGCCATCAGCAGTGAGTTTCCACTGCTGATTCACCCCACCGTTGCAGTCCCAGAGAACGATCTGGGTGCCGTTGGCGTAGTTGCTGTTAGGTACGTCGACACAGCGCCCGCTACCCACCCCAGTGATGGAGCCGGCCTGGTCGGCTTGGGTCACGGTCACCTCTCCGAGGGGATGCCACCCCGAGGCGGTCGCAGGATCAGTGAGGGCCAGCTTGATGGCTGGCTGGTCGCCACTGGTCGTGTCGACAATGGCCACGCCGAGTTGGTACTGCCCTGGCGGCGCCTCGAACATCGCTTCGGAGGTCGAGCTGTAGAGGCCGCCCTTCAGCCAGTCGCCCGGATCGATGGCGGGATCCACGTACTGGTCCACTACAGTCCCGTCGGTCTCCAGCAGTGCGTAGGAAACGCGGTACTTGTGGTTCCAGCCAGGCAACTTGTTCGGCAGAACCCCAACGGCTGAGTTCGTCCACGTCTGTGTGATCGACGCAGACGCTCCGGATGCCACGGTGCCAGGGAAGGCGACGTGGTCGGGCGCCAGACGATAGCCCCCGTTGAGAGCGAAGTCTTGGACCAGATCTGGGTGATCCTCCACCCAGGTTGGCACGTCCGTGGCCGGCCACCGCAGGTCGAGAGTGTTGGAACGCACGTTCTTCGCATGCTCGATCACCCGGGTGAGGACAGCGGTTACGCCCTCATTGCCGATGGCACCATCGCAAGACCCATCCCATTGCACGAAGTTCTGGTAGCAGTTCTCGCCGAACACCGGTGAGGCTGGGAAGCGGGCCTTGATCGCGTCCTGAGCCTCCGCCGGGAAGTAGAGCTCGCTGCCGAGGCTGTCACGCCGGATGGCCAGACCCTTCGCGGCACGCACCTGGTCCTCGTTGTCGACTCCGAACTCGCTTCCGAAGGAGAGGGCGATGAGGACTTGGTCAAGCTTCTGCCGGTAGAGGTCAGTGATCCACTCGAGCGTCGGCGCGAGGTCCGCTTGGTCCAGGTGCATGTGGTGGCCCTCGCCCCACCATCCGAGCCCGGTGGCGTCTACGAAGTCCACCTTCGACGGGTCGTTGTACTCAGCTCCGAAGGCGGTCAGGAAGTTCTCGAACTTCTGTTGGTAGACTGGATCCATGACATCAGGGTTGGGGAACCCGGTGTTCGACGTACCAGCTTGCTGAGCACCCGCGTCGAAGACGTACTGCGGCGTGGCCTGGTACGCGACATCTTGGCTGTCCGGGTAGATGCGGAAGGCCAACTTGAGCCCGCGTTGCTGGGCTCCGTCGATGAGCGCGATGTAGTCAGCATCGTTCTGCCAGGCGTACGCACCCTCAGTTGGCTCGAACTCTGACCAGGGCAGTCGGATGTACAGCTCAGACGCCGGGGCCAGGTACGGATCCACCTGACTCCAGAACGTTGTGGGGTTGGGGATCTCCCCTTCGACGTAGAGCTGCCACCCCATGGCTGGATTTTTGATCACCGATTGAGCGTCCCGGGCCGGGCTCACTGCTTGGTGACCCTCCAGCACGTTGAGCTGCAGGTCGTCACAGTAGCCCTTCGCCGAGCCGACGTCCTTGACACAGAAGACCGTGACCTCGTCATTGGTCGGGCCCGTGGTGAAGTCCACCGCAGCCCCGGTGTACGTCGTGCTGGTTACCGTCTGAGTCTTGCCGCCGCCCCCGTAGTTGTCCTTGATCCCGAGGACGACCGGTTCACCAGACGCCTCGGAGCGGAGCCATCCGGACAGGCGGTAGGTGGTGTTGGGTTCGACTGCGACGAGCTGCTCCGCCGACCCAGGCGTACTGGTAATTTCCAGGGCATAACTGCCACTGCGGGCGTTGCCCGCCACAACGGAAGCGTCCTGCCAGGCATACCAGGGGGCGAGAGAACCTGACTCGAACGAACCGTTGCCGAGGACGTTCGGGCCGGGCTCGGCAGCAGCGGGAGTACTGCCGAGCAGAGCGACACCGAGCGAAAGTGCGATTGCGAGGGGGCCGGCCTTGAGCCGGCTACGTCTGCCGGGCGGATGTGACCGAGGAAGCGTGGGGTGGAACATGGGGTCTCCTTGGTGCTGCGCTGGGCCCGTGGGGGGCTGCCTCCACCACCCGGCACTCACGAGCACCTCACGACAGAGACGACAGTGTGACCTGAACCCAACCAGCGAATGGCCTGAAGGCGACTGCTGAGCGACATGCTGGCCGACCCAAGGAAGTGCGTCAATACTCTTGACTGAATCCCTCGAAGCACTCAGAGAATCCACCCATATGCCTGATCTGATGAGGGAGTCCTTGCGTCAACCTGAAGATCAGCGTAAACACTCCGTACTGAAGTGGCTTCCGGCAGTGGCTGGCCGCGCGTCCTGACCAAGGAGCAGGCCGCCGAAGTTCACGGTTCATCCCCGTGCAGGCGAAGGTTCGGGTTCCCCAGCCCTCGGCCGCCGCCGTACCCGGCCCGTCGCTCAGCACGCCGAGCACTACAAGGAGCGGAACGCCGTCGAGCCGCTGATCAGCAGGTTGAAGATCTGGCAGGGTGTCGCCATGGCGGGCAGCCGTACCGACACAATCGCGCACTGAGACCGTGTCCTATGTGGTGAGGCGGACGCGCCGCTAGTACAGCAGAGCGCGACCGTCGCCGTCGCGCAGGTCGCTCGGCGCGTTCCGGAGCCACAGTCTCGGCATCGTCGGTCTTATGGGAACCCTCCAAGAGCACCTGCGGCAGAGTGCCCCCTGTGAAATCGCGGCCGCCCGGGAGTCGCCGTCTCCTCACCGGTCGGGAACACCCACTCGTCCACCGGTCTGGGCGCTCAGGCCCTGGTAGCCGGCATCCGCGAGGATCTCCACCGAGGAGGGGACTGTAAATCGATTCACAGAGCGTTTTCAGCGTGGCCACTGATCGGGTGACGCCGGTCGGGTCGTGGTGAGGGCCGCAACGGACAAAGCCCCCGTGCCGTTGAGGGAGGTGTTCGAAGTCTCAACCCACCGGCACAGGAGCCCTGTTGGTTCCCTATCCTGCCGCACTCGACCTCCCTCACGACCTGGTCGAGTGGGTCACCATGCTCATCGTCACCCGTGAGGGTGACCGCCGCTGCAAGCTCCCGCCGCACCAGC
>NZ_KB897800.1:0-9663 GCF_000377145.1 Streptomyces sp. CNT372
GACTGGTGGTCCGGTACGCATTGAGGCCAGTATCTCGGTACGGTGACTGGTGGTCCGGTACGCATCGAGGCCAGTACCTCGGTGAGGATGTCCGGTCTCCGCTCCTCTCCCCGGGCCCTGCGGTTCTCCTTCGCACTCTCTCCCGCTCTGCTCAGGCCACTGTCAGGACGACCTTGCCTCGAGTGCGGCCGGATCCGGCCAGGTCGTGGGTGTTCGCCGTCTGTTCGAGCGGGAGCGGGGTGCAGACGTGCGGGCGGAGACGGCCGGCGTCGATCAGGGCGGCGATCGGCTCCAGAAAGGCGTAGTCCGGTTCGACCGGGACTCCGGCGTAGCGGTGGCCCTCGTTCTCGATGCGGGTGGCGGGCCCGGTGTTCGCGTGTTTTGTGATGCTGACGAGGGTGCCGCCGGGCCTCAGGACGCTCAGCGTACGTTTCCCCTTGGGACTGGAGTCGAGCACGACGTCGATCCCCTCGACCGCCCGGGTGTGGTCGGTGGTCCGGTAGTCGATGATCTCGTCCGTCCCGAGTCCGTGGACGAAGTCGTGGTGGGCGGCACTCGTCGGGGCGGTGGCGTGGGCGCCGCGCGCCGTGGCGATCTGCACCGCGAAGTGGGCGACGCCGCCGGCCGCCCGGTGGATCAGCACCCGCTGTCCGTCGGCGACCCGGGCCGCGCCGGCCAGCCCCTGCCGGGCGGGGCCCCGCCCCCGTTTCGGCACTGTCACAGGCCCCGTCTCCGGGCGGCGACGGCCCGCGACAGCGGTCGGGCTGCTGGCCGTCGAGCGCGCCCGTGCCGCGGGTGGCGCGGGCCGGGCCTGGACGACCAGGTCTGTTTCCGGCTCGATGCACTCGCCGGCCAGCCGGCCGCTGTCCTGCGGGCGGTCGCCGCGATCGAGCGCATCGCCGCCCGGCACCGGCCGTATCGTCGCCGGCACCGACACCGCCGCGGCCGTGCAGCGGGCCATGGCGGGGGAGGCACCGCTGCCCGGCGAACTTTCGCCGCCCGCGCCGGAACTGCTGGCCGCGCTCGCCTCGGCGCTCCCGCAGCCGAACAGCGGCGTCGAGGGGTACCTCGCCGCCCGGCTCCCGCTGTGGAAGGTGCTGCACGGACCGGTACTGCCGTTCCCCGAGGACGAGTACCGGGCGACGGAGCGGCGCGTGTACCAGCGGGCCCGCGACCTGCGGGCGGCGGCCAACCACACGTTCGCCGGAGCGTCGGGCACGGACCGCTCCACCGCGGACCTGGCCGCCGTGACGGCACCCACGCTGGTCCTGCACGGCACTCAGGACCCCATGTTCCCGCCCGCCCACGCGGAAGCCACCGCCGCCGCGATCCCCGGCGCCCGCCTGGCGCTGGTCGACCTGCCCGCGGCGCTGGACGCCCGCCTGGCCGACGAGATCCTGCGGCACACGGCGGCGTCGCACGACTGACCGGCCCGCCCCCGCCCGGCCACCACCACGGCCGGGCGGGCAGGCCCGCACCCACGGGGCACGGGGGCGCGGGGGGACGGGGGTGCGCTCTTCGGGCAGGGCCGGGCCAGCCCGCTGTCCACAGACGCCCCCCGGCAGGCTTCTTGAGCCATGGACATCAGCTCGCCGGGCATCACCCGGAACAGCACGAAGGCGCCGCGCTGCGACGCCACGACGCCGTCCTGCAGGCCGAGGAACCCAGCGAGTTCGCGGCCCGGTTCCCGGCCGGCCACCCGGCGCAGATGGCGTTCCTCCTAACCCACTACGCCGGCAACACCTCCCTGGTCGCCGCGCTCTCGGGCACTGGAGTGCGTACGGTGCGCCGCCCCTGCCGTGGGTGGCCGCCACCGCCCGGGCCCCGGCTGCGCCGGGCCCTGCCCTACCGCGTGTCGTGGACCTCGTGTGCCCGCGGTGCCTGTCCGATCGTGCGGTGGAACAGGCGCGCCAGGCGAATCGGTAAGCCCGGCGCGTGGCCGGTCGGCTTCCGCGTGATCCCGGCGGCGTGGATCGCTGGCACGCCGGGTGCCCGAGAACCTTCATCCCCCTCAGAACCCGGAAAGCTTTTCTGCATTGGTTATAGTGAAAAGCTGATATGGATGCGGAAGTTGCATGCATTCAGGTAAGATCGTGGGCATGGGATTGCGCTTGGAGGAGTCGCTGCGGCTGACGGTGGCCGCGTTGATGCAGGTAACGGGTGACTCGCAGCGGTCGGTCGCGGGAGTGCTGGGACTGACACAGACACAGGTGTCGCGCCGGCAGTCGGGCGCCATCTCCTGGAGCCTGCGCGACGTCGACGTCCTGGCCGAGCACTACGGCATCGGCGCCCTGGACTTGCTTGCGGGTCCGACCAGAGCATGCGAGGCGCTGCCCGCCGACAGGCGCCGTACCGTGCGGACCGAAGCAAGGGGGACGGGCCGGTGAGCGACTTCGACGCGATCGACTCGCTGCTTGACGCCGTCGGCCCCCAGGCCGAACTCCCGCCCCGCCACGTGCGCCGCGAGCTGCGGGAGCGGGCTCGGCTGTCCAAGGCACAGGTGGCACGCGCCCTCGGCGTGAGCCCCTCAACCCTCAGCGGATGGGAAACCGGCCGGGACCCGACCGGCGAGATCCGCACCAAATACGCCTACCTGCTGGACGGACTCAACGCCAAGCTCGCCACCGAAACCGAAACCGAAACCGAGACGGCGCCGGCTGCGGAACAGCCCACCACGCCAGGCACGGCCGCGACCGTCCCCCCTTTGCCCTCGCCCGACCTCGGCCAGAACGAGAACAGGGACAGGGACGGGGACGGGGACGATGTGGAACTGCTCGCCGCCCCCGAGCCCTGTGTGCTGTGCGGCCACCCCGCCGGACAACGCGTGGCGGGGTTCGCTCAGCACCTGACCCCGGCCGCCTGCCGACCCACCACCACCGCGGCCCCAGCTGCCCCACCAGCCGCACAGCCCACCGCACACACCCCCAAAGCGCCGCCGCGCACGACACGTCCGCCACATGCGACGCAGCGTTCCACGGGCCCGGCCCGCCACGCGTTCCAGAAAACATCCGGCCCGGTCGACCTGATCCGCGAGGCCGTGCAGAGTGCCCTTGCCGAACACCGGGGCGACATCGACGCAGCCACGGCGGCGCTGGTGAAGCGGGCCATCCCGGACGCGATGCGACTGCTGGACGAGACCCGTAAAGGCGCCCGCTACGACGTGATCGCGCACCCCTGGATCCCCGACATCCTCAAAAAGCAGACCGCGCGCGGCGCGGACCAGATCTGGGAAGCCCGCCCCAAATGGACCCGCCACGAACTCCCGCCCGGCCGGCATCAGGTGACCGCGCTCGACATCAACGGCGCCTACCTCTCCGCCCTCAAAACACACCTCCCCCTGGGCCAGCTCGAGCACTCCACCGGCCTCCCCCACGACCGCCGCCGCTCCGGAGTCCACCTGATCACCCCGCCCGAGTGGAAGCACGAGACAGTACTGCCCAACCCGATCGGCCAGCGGGACGAGCCCGGCCCCCTGTGGGTCACCGAACCGACACTCCGCCTCCTGCTGCGCCTGTCCGGCCCCAAACACCAGCTGTGCGACCCTCCTCAAATCCACGAGTCGTACACCTCCGGGGCCACGGAGAACCTGCTGGAGAAGTTCCGCATCGCCCTGAAGGACGCCCGCGACACCGCGATCGAGCAGGACGACACGGTGACGCTTCAGTACGTGAAGGCGATGTACTCGAAGTTCGTCTCCACCATGGGGGAGTCGAACTACAACCGGGAGCTCTACCGCCCGGACTGGATGCACCTCATCCGCAGCCAGGCCTTCGCCAACCTCTGGCTCAAGGCACTCAAGGCCCACGACGAGGGCCTGACCGTCGTCCGGGCGATGGGCACCGACGAACTCCACATCATCGGTGACTGGCGCCGTGTCTTCGCCGAAGGCCGCTCAGTTACCGAGGTCAAGGTCAAGGACACGTACACCGCCAAAACCGACGACGCCGAGCACGCAGACGAGGGGGAGTAGTGCCGGAGAAGAACATCGACTTCGGACGGTTCGGCGCCCGGGGCATCAAAGGCAGCGACGCCGTCGCACGCAAACTCGACGAACTCGCGGGCGGCATCGCCACCCCCGTGACCGCCAAGCGCGGCTGGATGGCGCGCCTGCACTACCTGACGAAATCGACCCAGACCCTGAAGGCCGCGCAGGACGCCGGACTCACCGTGACCCACCGGACGCTGAAGGCCTGGCTGGAGGGCAAACGCCGCCCCTCCAGGACCAGCCTGGAACGCATCGACCAGGCATACCGGACGGTGCGCCGGCACAACGTCGCCCGCCACCTCCTCAGACGCCTCAACCGCGACGGACGCGGCACCCGGGTGGAGATCCACCCGCTCAACCAGTCCCAGGTGCCGCAGCAGCTGCAGCGCGTGGTGGAGCACCGGACGATGAACGTGCGCCGCTGGGACCGCATCGTCGGCTCCTGGGCAGCCGGCGACCACCAGAGCCTCGACGCCGCGTGGCAGGACACGATCGTCGACCTCGGCTCGCAATGGGGCCAGTACGAGTACGTCACCAACGTCGGCTTCGCCGCATAGACCCGCCGACGAAACGTGATCTTCAGCGCCTGCCGGGACGGCATACGGAGGGACACATCGACGCGGGGCGGAGCAGCTCGACAGCCCGCTGGACTCATAACCCAGAGGCCGCACCTTCACACCCTGTCCCCGCTACTGCCGAAGAAGCCCGGACCTACACGATCCAGGCTCGTTCGCGTTCCCGGACGATCCTCACCGCGCCATCTGTCCTCTCCCGCCTGCCACCGCCACGTCGGCAAGGACACCACGGACACGCGGGCGTGCCGAAACCATGACACCCCCTCAGCGGCCGCTCAGCCCCGCACACAGTAAAGAAGGTAGGGGGGTGTGGCCGGCATGGCTGCTTCGGGGACCGGGGGTGGCACGTGCGCGGACTGCGTCGGCCCGACCCCCGCGCCGTCCGCAACTCGATGGGCTGCACGAGAGGCCCGGCACTGAATGGTCGTCCAGTTCGGACTTCTGCAACGACGTTGGCAGGCGATCCGCTCCGGTCGCCGCCAGGCGAACTGGCCGGCCTCCCCAGCCGTGCCCGGCCCACTGCCGTCCCGCAGACGGACGGCCGCAGCATCACCCAACGCCCTGCACATCTCCAAGAACATCGACGGCTCCACCCTCACCCACCTGACCGAAGCGGCCGAATGACCCCACGACGGACGCCGGACCCGCCCTCGCCGACGAAACGCAAGCCCCAGGCCGCGCACACTCACTGATCTTCAAGCCCGCCGTCGGCCCAAGGCGTAGCCACAACCGCCGGGGCTGCCCGTACCCCTCTCGGCCCCACCGAGAAAGGCAGCCCCACAGCCCTCCCACGTCGAAAGCCGCCCATCCCTGAAGACACCCGACCTGCCTCCCAGAAGGAGCACATCGAACACGTACTGCTTCATGCCATTTCTGCATGTGATCGAAGTGACGGAAACAGAGCACTGCGATGCATGAGCACCTGCATCGGCCACCGCAGCCGTACCAGAACACACCAGTCCAGTCCGCATGACAGGAGTTTCCGCAGATCCGAGAACCACTGTCCCGCATATTCGAACACCGCCGGACCCGTGACCGCATCACGGCGCGTTTTCGAGGCACTGCCAAGGCATCCGCTGATCAAACCGGCGGATTCGTCAGTGCCCGCTGCTACACCAATTCCCAGAGATTCAGACCGCAGTTGGCGGCCTGACGACACGGAGGAGGAAGCAGTGGCGAAGCCGCCCGAGGGCTACTACAAGGTGCGAAGTCATTACCGACGTAAACCCCGCCCCAGCGCGAAGAAACTCAGCGGCTGGTCGATCGCAGGGCTGATCGCGGTGGTGTGGCTATGGAGCCAGCTCATCGGCTTCGGAGAAACCTCCCCGACAACACCGCAAACCCCTACACCATCAGTGTCAGCGAACGTGGGCCACTGATGCCCCGCCGCTCGCCCCGGCCACGCCCACCCCGCGGCGGCAGGGAACAGGCCGCCGCCGCGGCCGTCGCCTGCGCCGCACCCTGGCTGCTGGCCAAGATCGCCACAGCCACATGGCAGGCAGCCGTCCGCATCTGGCCATGGCTCGCCGTCCTCGCGGCTCTCGCCCTCGGCTACGCAGCCTGGCGGTTCATCAGTGAACTGCAGGCCCGGAAGGTGCGGGCCCAGACGCTGGCCCGCCTCCGGATCACGCTCGCGCAACTCGACGCCATGGACGACCGGGCCTTCGAGTTCGCCCTACGTGACCTGCTCCTCCGGGACGGCTGGAACGCACGGCAGGTCGGTCGACAAGGAGACCAGGCCGCAGACGTCATCGGCGAAAACCGCCAACGCGGCAGAATCGTCCTGCAGGCCAAGCACACGACCGTCGCCGGCAAGGTCGGCTCCTCAGTGATGTACCAGGTCAAAGGCACCGCAGGCCCCGCGCACGGAGCTGATATCGCAGTCGTGGTCACCAACGGCTCCTTCACCCGCGACGCCCAAACATGGGGCGAACGCCACCAAGTGCACTGGATCGACCGGGACCGCCTGCGCCGGTGGGCCGAACACGGCACGCCCCTGCAAGACCTTCTGCGCCTGCCCACGCCACGCAAGACAGCCTTCCGCCGGGCTGCCTGAAACCAAGCGGAGAAAACCCGAGCCCCGGCCATCGCCCCCTATCCGCATCCGACAACACTGATCACGGGGCGCGCACGGGCCCGCAGCGCACCCCCGCCAGAGCACAGACACTGCACCGCACCCCTCCTGTACGCGAGAATGAACGCGAGTCAGCCCCTCCCGCATCCCGAGGAAACGCGCGATGACCGCCAGTCCCACCGCAACAGAACACCCCGGGCGCCTGGTCCTGCGCACAGACCAGCAGGAGGGCCTCGCCAACACGGTCCGCCACCTGCGCCGCCCGCACACCCGCGGGCACGCCGTCTCGGCCTGCGGCACCGGCAAGACCCTCTTCGCACTGCGCGTAGCCGAGGAACTCGGCGTGCGGCACCTGGCAGTGGCCGTGCCCAGCCTGGACCTGGTCGCACAGTGGGCAGCGGCCGCCCGCGCAGACAGCCGCCGCGAGCCGATGATCACCGTCTCCTCACTACGCGCCGCCTCCCACCCGTTGCTCGCCGAGGCCAAGGTCGACTCAGCCAACGCGGGGGAGTACCTGGCCTACTGGCTCGGCCGCCACCCCAAAGCGACGGTCTTCTTCACCTACGACTCCCTGCCCAAGATCGAAGAAGCCCAGCACTCCGCGATCTTCCCCGCCCCCCTCTTCGGCCTGCTGGTCGTGGACGAAGCCCACGCCACGGCCGGCACCTGGACCAAGAACTGGACTGCGCTGCACGACAACAGCCGTATCCCTGCCGACCGCCGCCTCTACCTCACCGCCACCCCCTACGTGTGGGACGCCCCCCGCCTGACCGAGCCGCCCACCACCAGAGCACAACCCAAGCGCACCACCGCCACCGCACCCCCCTGGGACGACCCAGCCCTGCTGGCGACCATGGACCAGCCACAGATCTTCGGCCCCCGCCTGCACACCTACTCCCACGCCGACGCCATCGACGACGGCGTCCTCGCCGACTACCAGCTCGTCGTCCCCACCGTCACCGACACTGAACTGCACAACGCGCTCACCGACCCTGAAGCCGGGCCCACCGCACGCCGCACCACCGCCCTGCACTTGGCCATCCTCAAAGCCATGCACGAGCAGAACCTGCGGCACGTGTTCGTCTACTTCCAGCAGATCGCCGACGCCGCCGACTTCGCCCGCCAGTTCGCCCACACCCTGCGCACCCTCCCCGACGAACTGCGCCCCGACTGGGCGAACGACGTCGTCGTACAGTCCATCGACGGCACCCACACCCCCCACCGGCGCGCCGACACCATCGCCCGCTTCAGCAACGCCGAGCGAGGCGTGCTGGCCAACGCCAAGGTCCTAGGCGAAGGCGTCGACCTGCCAGCCGTCGACGCCGTCGTCTTCGCCGACCGCACCGCCAGCGTCCGCCGCATCGTCCAAGCACTCGGCCGCGCCCTGCGCAAACCACCCACCCTCAAGACGAAGACAGCCAGCCTCGTCATCCCCGCCTACATCCCACCCGCCGCCGACCCCACCGACCTCCTCGGCACCCCCTACGAAGCCCTCTGGCTCGTCACCGCCGCCCTGCGCCACCACGACCAGACCATCGCCGCCCGCACCCCCCGGGCCAAGAACCAGCATCCCGCCCGCGACTCCCACACCTACATCACCCGCCGCTTCCGCTTCGACCACACCCTCGACCCCACCGCGATCGCCCGCGCCCTCGACCTGCTGGTGTGGCCCTCCAGCGGCGCCGTCCTGTCTGCTCCCCGCCGCGCTGGCCTAGCCGCCGCCATCCGCTACCAAAGCGAACACAGCCACCTGCGCGTGAGCACCGACTACGAGGACGCCTACGGCTACCGGCTGGGACAATTCATCACCGGCCAACGCACCGCCTACCAGGCAGGCGCCCTCGACCCGGCATGGATCGCCGAGCTCGAGGATCTCGGCATGATCTGGGACGACCACGAGGCCACCTGGCAAGGCCACCTGGCCACCGCCGAAACCTTCCACGCCGAACACGGCCACCTCGCCATCCCCACCCAACTACCCGGCGGCCAGTTCCTTGCCGACCAGCGCGCCCTAGCCCGAAAAAACCGCCTCACCCCCGACCGCGACAACCAGCTCACAGCCCTCGACCCAGACTGGAAACTCCCCTACGGCCCCGACTGGCATCGCAAGTACCACCTGCTGCGCCGCCACCTGGAAGCCGGCAACCACCCCAGCACGCTGCGCCGCGACACGGTCATCCACGGAGTGAAGGCGGGCAGCTGGCTACACCGCCAGCTCACCAGCTGGCCCGACCTCGACCCCGGCCAGCGCGACCTGCTCGCCCGCATGGGAATCACCCCCGACCACGCCCTCCTGGAACAGAAACACGCCGCGGGCAGGCCGAGCACATCGGGGCGGCGCACGTTCGCGCAAACCACCGAGATCCTCGGGCTCTTCGTGGCACGGTGGGGACGCACCCCCGGCGCCCGAGAGTGGATCGAGGTGGACGGCGACCGTGTCATGATCGGTCCTTGGCTCGCCAAGGTCCGCACCAAGCTGAACAATGATCAACTCCCCTCAGAGCAAGAAGAGTTGGTGTCCGCTACCCTTGCCGAGCACGGCATCGATCTGGTCCGTGCTCCTGGGTCCGTCGGACCATCAAGCGGCTGAGGTTCGGCCGCTGAGCCCAGTGCGACAGCAGACGCGTTCGCCCCGCTCCCGGGTCCCATTCTCCAGTGAGCGGGGGAGTGGCAGAACTCGAATACTCCAAAGTTTTGGCGACAAGGAAGCAGCGGCACACAGGAGTGGCACGGCTCGACGCTCTAGTCGTAACTGACGAGCCGTCACCAAGCACCCAGTCGGGTAAGCCAACGCCCGCCGCCCCTCCTGCTAGCCGAATTAACCTGCACCCCAGTCATGTTGGACTTGAAAAGCGAAGGCGAGTCGGGGAGGAGGCACGATCGCGGAGCGATCGGGACACCGCACCGACGACCCAACTCGATCCGCGGAGCGGATCCGGTCCCGGAGGGACCGAGCTCAGCACCCGCGGAGCGGGTGCTGAACCGACGCGTAGCGTCGGCGCGTCGTTCCTGCGGAGCAGGACGCGCGC
>NZ_KB897801.1:0-9504 GCF_000377145.1 Streptomyces sp. CNT372
GCCATGAGGGCGTGTTCGACGAGGGTGATGAGGGCGCTCTTGGCGTCGGCGCGGTGGCGTGCGTCGGTGGTGATGATGGGGGTGTCGGGGCCGATCTGGAGTGCTTCGCGGACTTCTTCGGGGTTGTAGGGCTGGTGTCCGTCGAAGCCGTTGAGGGCGATGACGAAGGGGAGTCCTGAGTTCTCGAAGTAGTCGACGGCGGGGAAGCAGTCGGCGAGGCGCCGGGTGTCGACGAGGACGACGGCGCCGATGGCGCCGCGGACGAGGTCGTCCCACATGAACCAGAAGCGGTCCTGTCCGGGGGTGCCGAACAGGTAGAGGATGAGGTCCTGGTCGAGGGTGATGCGGCCGAAGTCCATGGCGACGGTCGTGGTCGTCTTGTCGCCGGTGTGGGTGAGGTCGTCGATGCCTGCCGAGGCGGAGGTCATGACGGCTTCGGTACGCAGCGGGTTGATCTCCGAGACGGCGCCGACGAACGTGGTCTTGCCCACGCCGAAGCCGCCCGCCACCACGATCTTCGCGCTGGTGGTCGACCGGGCCGCACCGCCGCTAGAGCTTGCGAAGTCCACTGAGCACCCTTTCGAGCAGTGTCACATCCGGCGTGCCGCCGGCCTCTCCGTTGCCCGGCTGGTGGATCGCCACCATGCCGGCCTCCGCCAGGTCGGCGACGAGGATCCGCGCCACACCCAGCGGCATCGACAGCAGCGCCGAGATCTCGGCCACCGACTTGACCTCACGGCACAGGTGGCAGATCCGCTGGTGCTCCGGCAGGAGCCCGCCCAGGACGGACGGGTCCGCGGTGGTGCTGACCAGTGCCTCTATCGCGAGCTGGTAGCGCGGCCGGGTCCGGCCGCCGGTCATCGCGTACGGACGGACCAGCGGCTGGTCGCCCTCGTCCCCGTACGCGTCGACTGACGCTCCGTACGGATCGTGCGAGGCGGGGGGCGGGGTCATGAATCCTCCGGGCGTGACAGCAAGTGGTCGGCTGTGCCGTCTGATGGGGCCGGTGGGGGGCCTTGGGGCGGCCGTTCGGTTGTCGTTGCGGTGGGTTGCGCTGCCCGGCCGGTGCGTGGGGACACCGGTCAGTGCAGGAGGCTTCCCTGGAGTTCGGCGCGCAGATCCGGGGTGAGGACACTGCCCGCGCGGTCCACCAGGAGGGCCATCTCGTAGCCCACCAGGCCGATGTCGCACTCGGGGTGCGCGAGCACGGCCAGTGAGGAGCCGTCGGACACGGACATCAGGAACAGGAACCCCCGCTCCATCTCCACGACCGTCTGGCTCACCTGGCCGCCCTCGAAGATCCGGGACGCCCCCGCCGTGAGCGAGGTCAGCCCGGAAGCCACGGCCGCCAGTTGGTCGGCGCGGTCCCGCGGGAAGCCCTCGGACATGGCCAGCAGGAGTCCGTCGGCGGAGACCACCACCGTGTGGGACACCCCTGGGGTGTTGTCCACGAAGTTGGTGATCAACCAGTTCAGATTCTGCGCCGCCTGGCTCATCTGGCTCAACTAACGCTCCTGCTGGTGAGTGGGGCCGGCGTTGAAGCTGCCGGTTGTGCTGTTCTGCTGCCTGCCCTGCTGGATGCCGCGGCGCAGGTTGGTGAGCCGGCCGCGGACGTCGTCCGGGGCACGCGAGACCTGGGGGCCGGACTGGTGGTTCTGCTCCTGCGCGGTACCCGGCACCAGGTTGGCACGCGGGACCCGGCGGGGCAGACCCGAGGTGGTGATGCCGCCCGCGGCGGGCTTGCGCACCCGCTCGGCCTGCCGCACCAGCTCGTCGTTGGGCGACGTGCGCCAGCCGGCGCCGTTCGTCGCGGAGCCCGCTCCGCCGCCCGGGGCCGCCGGGGCGGCCCCAGGCGTGCTGCGGGGGCCCTGCGGAGCGGAACGCTCCGGCAGGCGGTCGGCGGGACGGTCCTCGCCGCCCTGCCCGCCGGCCTGGCCACCGCCCTGACCGCCGCGGAACCAGTTGGTCTCCAGCGTGTCGTACAGCGGCGTGCGACCGTCCCCCGGACCGGAGGCCGGAGGCAGGGCCTCGGGCTGCTGGGGAGCGGGCAGCGGCGCGGCGGGACGCTGCGGGGCGAAGCCCGCGTCGTGGCCGTGCTGCTGCGGGGCCGGCTGCGGCGGCACCCGGTAGTCGGGACGCGCGAACTGGGCCGTGGCGGCCGGGTCCTGCGCCGGGCGGGCGAACTGGCCCGTCGAGGCCGGGTCCTGGCCGTCGTGGCGGGGCGCGGGCGCCTCGGGCCGGGCGAACTGGCCCGTGCCGGAGGCGTCGTCCGGAGTGCCGTACACGTCGGAACGGGTGTACTGGCCCGTCTGACCGCCGGCGGGGGAGCCGAGGTCTGGCCGGGGGAACTCGGCCGTGGCGCCGGTGCCACGGGAGATGTCGTGGTCCTCGTGGCCGCGCGGGGCGTCCGGACGGCGCGGCTGCTGCGGAGCGCCGCCCTGCCCGTTGCCCCAGCTCGTGGTGCCGGGACGCTGCGGGCGCTGCTCCTCGGGACGGCGGGCACCGCCGCCCGGCAGCTCGGCCCGGGGCCCGCCGGTGGGCGGAAGCCGACGACCGCGGTCGCCGCCGGCCGGGGCGTCCTGGCGGAAGCCCGCCGGGGCGGACTCGGCCCGCGCGGGCGCCGGGGCGCCCGGTCCGCGGCCCGCGCCGAAGGCGTCGCCGCCCTGGCCCTGCTGGCCTCCGCCCTGGCCCTGCTGCGGGCCGCCGTCGCGGCCGGGGAGGGCCGGACGCTGCCCGGCGCCGCTGCCGGCGCCGACCTGTCCGCGGGGCGCGCCCGCCCCGAGCAGACCGCCGCCGCCCGCGGGGGCTCCGCCGGGCCGGCCGCCGCCACCGGCCTGGGCCGCGGCCGCGCGGCCGGCGACGGCCGCACCGGCGCCGCCGCCGGAAGCTCCGGCACCGGTACCGCCCTGACCGCCGGGGCCGGGCTTGCCGGGCGCCTTCTTGCCGCCCTGGGCGACGTCGACAGGGAGCATGACGAGCGCGGTGGTGCCGCCGGAGTCCGAGGGCCGGAGCTGGATGCGGATGCCGTGCCGCAGGGACAGGCGGCCGACCACGAACAGACCCATGCGGCGCGAGACCGAGACGTCCACGGTGGGCGGCGAGGCGAGCCGCTCGTTGATCGCGGCCAGGTCCTCGGGGGAGAGGCCGATACCGGTGTCGTGGATCTCGACCAGCACCCGGCCGTCGGGCAGCGCGTGACCGGTGACCCGGACCTTGGTCTGCGGGGAGGAGAACGAGGTGGCGTTCTCCAGCAGCTCGGCGAGGAGGTGCACGAGGTCGTTGACGACGCGGCCGGCGACCTCGGTCGCGGGGACCGCCGCCAGTTCGATGCGCTCGTACTGCTCCACCTCGGACGCGGCGGCGCGCAGGACGTCGACCAGGGGGACCGGGCGGGTCCACCGGCGGCCGGGCTCCTCGCCCGCGAGGACGAGGAGGTTCTCGCCGTTCCGGCGCATACGGGTCGCGAGGTGGTCCAGCTTGAACAGCGAGGAGAGCTGGTCCGGGTCGGCCTCGCGGGACTCCAGTTCGGAGATGAGCGAGAGCTGACGCTGGATGAGGCCCTGGGACCGGCGCGAGAGGTTGGTGAACATCGCGTTGACGTTGCCCCGCAGCAGGGCCTGCTCGGCGGCGAGGCGGACCGCCTCGCGGTGCACGTCGTCGAAGGCCGCGGCCACCTGGCCGATCTCGTCCCGGGAGTGCACACCGACGGACTCGACGGAGGTGTCGACGTCCTGCGGGTCCGACTCGGAGAGCTGCTTGACCAGCTCGGGCAGACGGTCCTGGGCGACCTTGGTGGCCGTGTCCTGGAGCCGGCGCAGCGAGCGGATCATGGACCGGGCGACGACGAAGGCGCCGACGAGGGACACACCGAGGACGACGAGGATCAGCGCACCGTTGATGATCGCGTCGCGCTGGGACTCCTCGCGCAGCTCGCGGGCCTTGGCCTCCATCTCGCCGAGCAGCGTGAACTCGATCTGCTTCATGGCGTTGATGCGGACCGAGTAGTCGTCGGTCCAGTCCAGGTGCGAGCGCAGCGGGCGCTTCTTGAAGCTGTCCTGGTTGTCGAGGACGCGCTTGGCGTACAGCTCGGCGGCCGCGATGGTCGGGTTGCTGCCGCCGTCGAGGGCCGCGGTGAGCTCCTCGGCGTCACCGCCGGTGGACTCGTAGAGGGACTTGAACGCCTTGAGCTCGGAGTCGCCGTTCTCCACGGCGGCCTTGCCGTAGAGGCGGTCGGTCTCCTTCAGGCCCGGGGCCTTGGCGTCGGCGCCGCCGGGCAGGGCCGCGGCGATGATCGCGCGCTGGATCGACGCGTACTCCTTGGCGGAGGAGAACGCCGCCAGCGCACGCGTGCGCTTGATCATGTCCGGGTTGCTGGTGGCCTGGGCCATGTCCTGGGAGAGGCTGAGCAGCGACTCGATCAGGCGGCTGTACGACTCCACCGTCTGCGAGGTCGGGGTGCCCGACTCGTAGGCCGACTCGCGGATCTTGGCGAGGCTCTTGACCTGGACGGCGATCTGGTTGGCGTTGGCGCGGATGCTCTCGAGCGTCTCGTCGTCATCCGTGTTGGGGATGTCGAGCGTGGTGTCGAGGAAGGCGTCCCGCGCGCGGTCGGTCTCGGTGCGGGGGCCGGAGACCTTGAAGTCGGTGACGGCGGAGCCGTTGGAGAGGGGGCCGGCCGACAGGTCGCGCTCGGACTGGAGCGCCTGCGCGAGGTCGGTGGCGGCCCGGGTCATCTCCGTGAGCAGCTGCATGTGGTCGAGCTGCTTCATGTCGTCCATGGACTCCTGGATACGGAGTCCGCCCAGCGTGGTCGCCGCGACGACGGGCAGGGTGAGGAGAGACACCAGGCGCGTGCTGATGCGCCAGTTGCGGAGGGCTATTCGCGAACCGGTGTCGGTGGGGGAACCGCCCCTGGCAGACGTCCCCTTCGCACCGTCGGAAGCGGCTTCCGACGCCCCGGGGCGGGCGCGGTCACCGTTGTCGCCGGACGTGGCCGGTCCCTGGTTGTGGGTGTGCTGGGGCGAGGAGCCGCGCTCGGCGTTGCCGCGCTGCTCCTGTTCCGCTGCGGCTTCCCCTTGGCCCTGACGGGCCTGGGGACGCCCCATGCCATCCCTCTTGAAACGTCCCTGCACTAGCGTCGCAACCTCTGGACCAGGCGTCCCCCCGCAGTGCGGCGGGACGGTGTCGGCGTCTCGGGGCATCGATCGAGCCCCTGGTGGTCGTGAGTGACCGGCGCTTCTCCCCCTTTCCCGCCGCCGCTCGGCGCTGCGTTGCGCCCTTGCGCGCCGGTCGAACCAGCGGCGGTGCGTGGAATTCCAGCACAGTGCCGGATCTCCAACAAGGCCCGTGTACCGGGCTGTGACCTGAGTGACACTTTGTGAGCAACGCGTCACGAGGCGTAGAAAGCGATCGCGGAGAAAACGGGCGTTACGGTACGAGTCCCGTACGGGTAGAGGGTGTCCCAGTCGCCATGATCAGGAGCGGAATGGAGGGTTCAGTGGCGGAATGTCCGTTCCTGTGGCCGAGTGATGCGGTCCGGTATGACCGTATTGCCGGTGTCTCCGTGAGCAAACTCACATGATGATCCTTGAGTTCCTCTGGCATTCCATGGGAATCCGGTGTTTAGCCTGACGCTTTACAAGGATGGCCACTCCGTCAACCACGCTCCCCGTGAGCGTCCCTACGCCGACAAGGTCTGAAACCACCGATGAAGACGACCATGACGTCCCGCAGCACCGCCAACCCCCGCCGCACCACCCTCGCCCATCTGAACGGGGCGCAGGAGCTGCAGACGCCGGAACTGCCGGAGCACACGGCCGATCTTCCCACCCAGACCGCGAACCCCCGCCGCACCGTCCTCATGGACGCCCCGGCCTCCGTCGTGTCGGCCTGACGACGGTCCCAGACGCTTCCGCAGTACCCACCGTGCCCGGGTCCCGTACCCGGGCACCGTGCTGTCCGGACACCGGACGGCTCCCCGCGGCGGTTAGCCTGGAGCGTCAGTCTCCGGCCCGCTCAGCGAGCAACCGGCCGGCTCCGTGAGCACGCAGAAATGAGGGGCGACAGCATCCCGTGCGCATCGCCAGGTTCTCCATCGACGGCAATGTCGCCTTCGGCGCGGTCGAGGACGGCCCCGACGGCCTCCTCCTCGACATCATCAAGGGCATCCCGTACGCCGACTTCGAGCTCTCGGGCACCAAGGTCCCGCTGAGCAGGGTCCGGCTCCTGCCGCCCGTGCTGCCCAACAAGGTCGTGGCCATCGGCCGCAACTACGCGGAGCACGCGGCCGAGCTGGGCCACGAGGTCCCCGAGGTGCCCGTCGCCTTCTTCAAGCCGACCACCTCGGTCATCGGCGACGGCGACGCCGTCGAGTACCCCTCGTTCTCCCAGGAGCTCCACCACGAGGCCGAGCTCGCCGTAGTCATCGGCCGGATGTGCCGCGAGGTCCCGCGCGAGCGCGTCAAGGACGTGGTCTTCGGCTACACCTGCGCCAACGACGTCACGGCGCGCGACGCCCAGCAGCGCGAGAAGCAGTGGGCCCGGGCCAAGGGCTTCGACACCTCCTGCCCGCTCGGCCCCTGGGTCGAGACGGACTTCGACCCGGCCGACGCCGTCATCCAGTGCACCGTCAACGGCGAACAGCGCCAGCTGGGGCGCACCAGCGAGATGGTCCGCTCCGTCGAGGACCTGATCGTGCACATCACCGAGGCGATGACGCTGCTTCCCGGCGACGTCGTCCTCACGGGCACCCCCGCGGGGGTCGGCCCGCTCAACGTCGGCGACGAGGTCGCCGTCACCATCGAAGGCATCGGCACTCTCACCAACAAGGTGATCAAGCGTGGCTAACGCAGACGTCCGCGTCCGTTTCTGTCCCTCGCCGACCGGCAACCCCCACGTGGGCCTGGTCCGCACCGCCCTGTTCAACTGGGCCTACGCCCGGCACACCGGCGGCACCATGGTCTTCCGCATCGAGGACACCGACGCGGCCCGCGACTCGGAGGAGTCGTACCAGCAGCTCCTGGACTCGCTGCGCTGGCTCGGCCTCGACTGGGACGAGGGCCCGGAGAAGGGCGGCCCGCACGCCCCCTACCGCCAGTCCCAGCGGATGGACATCTACCGCGACGTCGCCGCCAAGCTCCTCGACGCCGGCCACGCCTACCGCTGCTACTGCACCGCCCTGGAGCTGGAGGCCCGCCGCGACGCCGCCCGCGCCGCCGGCCGGCCGTCCGGTTACGACGGGCAGTGCCGCGAGCTGACCGCCGGGCAGCGCGCGGCCTTCGAGGCCGAGGGCCGCGAGTCGATCGTCCGCTTCCGGATGCCCGACGAGCCGATCACCTTCACCGACCTGGTGCGCGGCGAGCTGACCTTCACCCCGGACAACGTGCCGGACTACGGCATCGTGCGTGCCAACGGCGCCCCGCTGTACACCCTGGTCAACCCGGTCGACGACGCCCTGATGGAGATCACCCACGTCCTGCGCGGCGAGGACCTGCTCTCCTCCACCCCGCGCCAGATCGCCCTCTACAAGGCGCTGATCGAGCTGGGCCTGGCCAAGGAGATCCCCGCCTTCGGCCACCTGCCGTACGTGATGGGCGAGGGCAACAAGAAGCTCTCCAAGCGCGACCCGCAGTCCTCCCTCAACCTCTACCGGGAGCGCGGCTTCCTCCCCGAGGGCCTGCTCAACTACCTCTCCCTGCTCGGCTGGTCCTTCTCCGCCGACCAGGACGTCTTCACGATCCCCGAGATGATCGAGAAGTTCGACGTCGCCGACGTCAACGCCAACCCGGCCCGCTTCGACCTGAAGAAGGCCGAGTCGATCAACGCGGACCACATCCGCATGCTCGACGTGAAGACCTTCGCCGAGGCCTGTGAGCCCTGGCTCACCGCCCCGCACGCCGACTGGGCCCCGGAGAACTTCGACCGGGCCCGGTGGGAGGCCATCGCCCCGCACGCCCAGACCCGGCTGACCGTCCTCTCCGACATCACCGCCAACGTCGACTTCCTCTTCCGCGACGAGCCGGTCGAGGACGAGGCGTCCTGGGCCAAGGCGATGAAGGGCGAGCCCCTCCCGCTGCTCACCACCGCCCGCGCCCACCTGGCGGCGGCCGACTGGAGCGACCCCGAGTCGCTGAAGAACGCGGTCCTGGCCGCCGGCGAGGCCCACGGCCTCAAGCTGGGCAAGGCCCAGGCCCCGGTCCGCGTCGCCGTCACCGGCCGCACGGTCGGCCTGCCCCTCTTCGAGTCCCTGGAGATCCTGGGCAAGGAGAAGTCCCTGGCCCGGATCGACGCGGCTCTGGCGAAGCTCTCCGCGTAGCCGCACAGCCGCACAGCCGGCACAGACCGCGCGGCTGGACGGCCGCCGCGGTGAGGGGCCGCCCCCCGGGGCGGCCCCTCCGTGCGTCCCGGCGGCCGCGGCCTCGCTGACCGGCCGGCCCGGCCGGTCAGCCCGCCCCGCCCGGCCGCGGCCCCCGGGTCAGGCCCTTCGCCGCGTACTCTCGGCCCCATGCCCATCCGCGCGGTCCTGTGGGACATCGACGACACGATCTTCGACTACGCGGGCGCCGACCGCGCCGGCATGAGCGCCCACCTGGCCGGGGAGGGCCTGCCCGACGCGTACCGGGACACCGGCGAGGCGCTCGCCGCGTGGAAGCGGATCACCGAGGTGCACTGGGCCCGGGTCGCGGAGGGGCTCACCGACTTCCAGGGCCAGCGCCGCGACCGGGTGCGCGACTTCCTGGGGCGTCCGGCCATGAGCGACGCCGAGGCCGACGACTGGTTCGGCCGCCACCTCGTCCACTACGAGGCCGCCTGGGCCCTGTTCCCCGACACCCTGCCCGCGCTGGACCTCCTCGCGGGTGACTACCGTCACGCCGTCCTCTCCAACTCCAGCCTGGCCAACCAGGAGCGCAAGCTCCGCGCCCTCGGGGTACGGGACCGCTTCGAGGCCGTGGTCTGCGCGATCGACATCGGCTTCCACAAGCCCGAGGCCCGGGCCTTCCTCGCCGCCTGCGAGGTCCTCGGCCTGCGCCCGGAGGAGGTCGCCTACGTCGGTGACCAGCCGGACATCGACGCCCGGGGCGCGGCCGAGGCGGGGCTGACCGGAGTGTGGCTCGACCGCGCCGGGCTGGGCGGCCGGCCCGAGCTGACCCGGATCACCGGCCTGGACCAGCTCGCCCCGCTGCTGCGCGGGGATACCCGTTTTGGAGCGCCGTCCACCTTCGGGTAATGTTCTTCCTGCGCCAAGGGGAGCGGGCCGAAAAGCCCGGAACCGGAAGCGTAAACCCGAACAAGATCCCCACCGGGGGTTGAGTTTTGGTGGCCTATGGTGTAATTGGCAGCACGACTGATTCTGGTTCAGTTAGTCTTGGTTCGAGTCCAGGTAGGCCAGCTCGCAGAGCTCATCTGCAAAGCCCCCGTTGTGTAGCGGCCTAGCACGCCGCCCTCTCAAGGCGGTAGCGCCGGTTCGAATCCGGTCGGGGGTACAGATCCTTCTCGCGAGGTCAT
>NZ_KB897802.1:0-5022 GCF_000377145.1 Streptomyces sp. CNT372
GGGGGGTGTGGTGAGGGGCCCGGCCGGGTCGGCGCGGGCCCCTCGGTGGTGCGGTGGCGGGGTGTCAGCGGGTCTCGTAGAACCCGGGCTTCGCCTGCTGGACGCCGGACGCCTTCACGGCCTCGTAGACGCCCCGGTACTCGGCTTCGTGGGCGTCTCCGAACGCGCGGGCGTCGGCCTCCATGGAGTCGGCGGCCCCGGCGAGCTCACCGGACGCTTCCGCGACGGCCCGGAGGGCGGAGGCGGCATCCGTCATGAGCGCGGTGAACCGCGGCTCGACCTCCGCCGTGCCGCACTGCTCGGCCAGGCGGTCCAGGCCGTCGGCGTCCTTCTCCATCCGCCGCCGCAGCATCCACAGGCCCTCTTTCAGGGCGAGGGCCGCGCCGGTCAGCGTCGTGATGCGCCCGGCGAGGCTCAGGAACGACAGGCGCCCGCCGCTGCTGCGCTCGGGAAGGCCGGCAGGGACGTAGGGCTCCAGCTCGGTCATGGTGATCAGTCCTCGTTGTGGATGCGGGCGGAGGGCATACGCAGACCGGCGTCGGCCGCCGCCTGCTGTACGGGGCGGTAGGCGTCGTGCATCTCGTCGTGCGCGGTCTCGACGGCCTCAGCGGCGGCGAGGGACTTCGGGCGCATCTCCTCGGCCTTGCGGGCGAGGAGGTCCATGGACTCCGACAGGCGGACCATCGCGGCCGACGTGAGTCGGCCGATGACGTTGTTCCGCTCGGCCAGCTCCTCCGCCAGGTCGGTCAGGGAGTCGCGGAGCTTGCGGGCCTTGTCGGCGAGGACGGCGCACTCGTCGTACGTGGTGAAGCACTCGTCCTTGGCGTCGGCGAGGTCGTCCAGGACGTCATCGAGCGTGACGTCCGTGGTGTGCTCGGCGGCCGGTCCGGACATGCCGGGCAGGGAGAGAGCAGACACGCGTGTGTCCTCCTTCGTGCTGGTGGTGCCGGGGCCAAGAGCGGCTGCCGGCGGTTCGGGGTCTGGGCGGCGGGCAGCGTCTCCGGGCTGGTCCAGGCGCTCCAGGGTGATGACGGTCTCCGTCGCGGCCGTCGCGGTGTGGACGGAGTCGGCCGCGCTGCGCCGGGCCCCCCGGGGCGGGGGCGGTGCCCCGGGGCCGGGCGGGGGCGAGGCCGCGCCGTGGGTGGCGCCTGCCGTCCCCGGCGGGGGCGGTCCGGGTGTCGGCCCGGCCGATCCTCCGGCGGCCCCTGGCGGGGGCGTGGAGGGCTTCGGCGGGACCGGTCCGGCCCCGGGGCCCGGCGGGGTGCCGGGAGCGGCCCCAGGGGGCGGAGGGGGCGTTGCCGGGCCGGGTGTGGCCCCGGGGCCCGGCTTCCCTCCGGCCGCTGCTCCCGCTGCTCCTGGTGCTCCCGCTGCTCCTGGCGGCGGGCTGGTGGGCTTGGGCGGGGTCGTCGGCCCCTTGCCGGGAGCGGCGGGTCCGCCCGCCCCGGGGGCCGCTGACGGCTTCCCGCTCCCGCCCTTGCCCGGGGCGGCCGGTGGAGTCGACGGCCCGCTGGTGGGCGGTGTCGACGGCCCGGAGCCGGGCCCCTTGCCGGGCGGCTTCGGCTTCTTCGTCAGGTCGACCTTCGACGTCCCCGGCGGGGGCGTGCCCGGCTTCGGTGGCACGGTCGGCCCCGTACCGCCCGTGCCCTTGCCGGGGGGCGCTGACGGGCCGCTGGACGGCTTCCCGCTTTTGCCCTTGCCGGGGGCGGTCGGCGGTGTCGACGTCCCGGAGCCGCCGCCCTTGCCGGACGGCTTGGGCTTCTTCGTCAGGTCGACCCCGCTACCGGAGCCGCCCGGCTTGCTGCTCCCCCCGCCGCCCTTCCCCGAGGGGGCCGGGGTCGGCTTCGGGCTGGCGGCCGGGCCGCTCTTGCCGGACGGCTTCACCGCCGTACCGGGCTTCGGGGGCGCGGAGGACCCGCCGCCGCCCTTCGCGCCGGAGGACCCGCCGGGGCCCTTCCCCGTACCGCCCGTGCCGGACGGCGAGGAGCCGCCCGGCTTGCCCCCGCCGCCCTTGCCCGTCGGGGCCGGGGTCGGCTTCGGGCTGGCGGCCGGGCCCTTGCCGCCGGATGCGCCGGCACCCGACGTCGCACCGCTCGACTTGGTGACTCCGCCCGGCTTGCCCCCGCCCGGGGAGCTGCTGCCGGACGGCTTGGGCGAGGACGACGGCTTGGGCGGCGAGGAGGAGTTCGTACGGCCGCCGCCCCCGCCGCCGGAGCCGCGCCCCGACGTCCCGCCGCCGGAGCCCAGGGCCTTACGCCCGTACTCCTGGCTGCCGGGGACCTTCCTCGCGGCACTGGCGGCCGCGGCCTGCTCCTCCTGGGCGACCCGCCGCTTCACCCGGGCCTCCCGCAGGGGGGCGTTCTCGGCCTCGCGCTCCATACGGCGCTGGCGCCAGTCCGTCACGGCCGTCGCGGTACCGCGCATCGCGGCCAGGGCCACGGCGAGGATCGCGGAGAGGGTGAGCGCCCCCAGCCGGGGCGGCGGGGTCTCCTCCTCGTCGTCCAGGCCGTCACTGCGGAACGTCGCGGGCACGGCTCCGGGCTCCGGGGCCGATACCGGCGGGGGCGGGGCGGTGAGCCCGGCGAGGGAGTCAGCGGCCGACCGGCGGGACCGGTCCGGGACGACGTCCGCCCCGCCCGCCGGGGACGGCGGAGG
The DNA here is from genome assembly GCF_000377145.1 of Streptomyces sp. CNT372. Lineage (NCBI taxonomy): Bacteria > Bacillati > Actinomycetota > Actinomycetes > Kitasatosporales > Streptomycetaceae > Streptomyces > Streptomyces sp. CNT372. The sequence goes on from NZ_KB897802.1 coordinate 2,653, forward strand.
CGGGGCGGCGGGCGGCGCTGCCGGAGGCGGGGGCGGGGCGACAGCGGCCGGGGGCCGGGGCGGCGGGAGGAGCGGCGGAGGCGGGCCGGATGCCCCCCTCGGCTTGAAGCTGATCACGTTGTCGTCGGCCATATCGGGCGTCTCCTGAGTTGACAGAGGGTGATGTCCTCGCGTACGCGCGCAGGCCCGCGCAGGCCCGCAGGCCCGCAGAGGCATTACGCGCGCAGGCGAGGCGCTGAGTTCACGCGTGATGAAGATGAAGATGAAGACGGGCGCGGCTACGGGCTGTAGCGGTCGGCGAGGTTCTTCACCGTCAGCCCGAGGTCGGCCCAACCGTCGTCGCCCTCGGCTGCGGCGACCGACCGGGCCCGGTCCCACCACGCCGACGCGACCGTCTTCGGGTCGGCGTCGGCGAGGGCGGCGAGGCGGGTCTCCCAGTGCTCGGCCTGTCGGGCCGTGCGCCGGTCCGTGGGGTCGTCGGGCGGGTGCCGGGAGCAGAACCACTCAAGGTGGCGGGCGAGGTCCTGCCAGCCGGACGGGTCTCCGCGCCGGGCCCGGGACCGGGCGACGGCCCGGACCTGTTCGGCCCAGGCCGCGGCGATGCCCTTCGGGCCCATGGTCTCGGCCTGCTCGGCGCGCTGCTTGTGGTGCAGGCGGCGGTTCTCCTCGCTCCGCCGCCTGCGGTTGACCGGCCGGTCCATCAGGCGCCCTTCTTCCACAGGTCGTTGATGCCGCGCACCTGGTCGGCGGCCGGGGCCGCCGGGGTGGTGTCGGGCTCGGCGTCGGCCGGGGCCGCCGGGGCGAGCGTCGACGTCGTCTTGTGCAGGGACTTCGCCGTCAGCTCCCCGAGCGCCTGGCGGCGTCCGGCCCGCTTGAGCGCCTTGGCCTCGCGCCGTGCCGGCAGGGCCGCGACGTGGGCGATGTGCCCGGCGTACGAGGTGCGCAGGGCCTCCGCCTCGTTGGCGGCCTTCCGGGACGCCTTGGCGAGGGCCTTGATGTGCCGCTCGACGCGGCGGGCGCGGAGCTTGGCGGAGAGGGCGCCGTCCCCGGGGACGGTCTCGGAGCGAAGCGCGGTCTGGAACGCGGCGAGGGTGGCCTCGTACGCGGCCAGGTCGGCGGTGTGCTCGCGCTGGCGGTCCAGGGTCCAGGCGGCGAGGGCGTCCAGGTCGAGGAGCCGGGAGTAGTCCGGCTGTCCGGCGTTGGTGCTGGTCACGGCGATGTCCTCCGTCGGTCGGGCGGGTCGGGGGGTGTTGCTGGTGGTCCCGCAGCCGCGCCCGGCCCGCAGGGGGAGGGTCGGGAACGGCAGCGGCAGCGCCAGGACGTGCGGGAGGGCGGCGCCGGCACGTGGCCGGGCCGCCCTCCTGGCGGGGTGTTCGTGCTGGTCAGGTCGCGTCGTGGTCGGCGGCCCGCTGTGCACGGGCGGCGTCGCGGGCGTCCATCTCCCGGTTGAACTCGGCGTACTCGGCCGCGTCGATCTCCTCGTACGCGGCGTGCATCTCCTCCAGCTCGGCCTGACGCTTCGCGTACTCGTCCATGTCCATGTCGGTCCCTTCGGTCGGTTGCTACGGGTGGAGCTGATCCGGGCGGTAGCCGTCCCGGATCAGCTCCTCAGCGGCGGCCCGGTAGGCCGACGCCGTGGTCTTGCTGACGGCGAACGTCTCCATGACGGTCTCCAGCGGGAGGGCGTCCGCCTGGCCGGCATGGTCGGCCAGGATCATGCGGGCGACCTTGCGGGCGGCCCGGTCGGGCTTGGAAAGACCCGCTTCGTCTTCGAGCACGGCGGCCCGGTGCTCCAGTTCGGCGGTCCGCAGTCGCCGTTCGGCTGCGCGCTCCTCCAGTTCGGCCGCCGCCTCCAGGGCCCTCTTCGCGGCTGCCTCCGTCTCGGTCGCGCGGTGGTCGGCTTCGGCGGCCTGGGCCCGCTGTTCGGCGGCGCGGGCGTCCTGTTCGGCCGTGCGCGCCTCCAGTTCGGCGGCGCGCTCCTCGTGTTCGGCTGCGGCCTCGCGGTCCTTCGCGGCCTGCCTCAGTGCGGCGGCTCGGCGTGCTTCGGCTTCGGCGACACCGGCCGACTCGACGGCCTCCGTCTCCGCCTGGACGGCCCGCTCCGTGGCGACCAGCTCGGCCCGCGCGGTGACGGCCGCGCGCTTCGTCTCGGCGCTCACCTCGTGCTCGGCCGCCTGGACCCGCCCAGCGGTCCGCAGGCGGGCGATCCGGGCGTCGGCGGCCCGGTCCTCGGCCCGCGCTGCGGCGGCCACCTTGGCGGCCTCCTGCGCCTCCGTCAGGGCCGCTTCCCGCTCCTCGGCCTGCCGGGGCAGGTCCAGGGCCTCGTCGATCGTCAGCCCGTAGGCGGCCATCGTGAGCGGCAGCCGGAGG
>NZ_KB897803.1:0-4952 GCF_000377145.1 Streptomyces sp. CNT372
TCGGTACGCAGCGGGTTGATCTCCGAGACGGCGCCGACGAACGTGGTCTTGCCCACGCCGAAGCCGCCCGCCACCACGATCTTCGCGCTGGTGGTTGAGCGGGCTGCACCGCCGCTAGAGCTTGCGAAGTCCACTGAGCACCCTTTCGAGCAGTGTCACGTCAGGCTGGCCACCCGCGGCCTCGTCGCCGCCGGGCTGATGGATGGCGACGAGTCCGGCCTCCGCCAGGTCGGCGACGAGGATACGGGCAACGCCGAGGGGGATGGAGAGAAGTGCCGAGATCTCGGCCACCGACTTGATCTCGAAGCACAGCCGGCAGATCCGCTGGTGCTCGGGCAACTGCCCTTGCAGACGTGCGGGATCGGCCGTCGTACTGACCAGCGCCTCGATGGCGAGCTGGTAGCGCGGCCGGGTCCGGCCGCCGGTCATCGCGTACGGACGGACCAGGGGGTTGTGCCTGCCGCCGCCCTGCGCGGTCGCCGGCTCCGGCGCACGTCGCGGGGCCACCGGCTGGTTGTACGACGGTGCGTACGGCCCGGGCTGCGGCTGCTGGTAGGGCCGGCCGCCGCCCTGTCCGCTCGGCGAGGAGGGGAAGTTGAAGCGATTGCGGGAGTGCTCACCCTGGGGCTGGTGCGCACCGTCATACGGGTGTCCGCCTGGGGGTGTTGCCACGTTTCCTCCTCCGACCGCCGGTCGCCGGTCCCTGTCCCTGTGGGGCCGCGCCACCGCACCTTATGGTGCGGTGGCGGGAAATGCACTGTCCGCTTGTCAGTTGAGAAGACTTCCCTGGAGCTCCGCACGCAGATCCGGGGTGAGGACACTGCCCGCACGGTCCACCAGGAGGGCCATCTCGTACCCGACGAGACCGATGTCGGCCTCGGGGTGGGCGAGAACGGCCAGCGACGACCCGTCGGAGATCGACATGATGAAGAGGAAGCCGCGCTCCATCTCCACCACGGTCTGGTTGACGGCGCCGCCTTCGAAGATCCGGGACGCTCCCGCGGTCAGCGAGGTCAGCCCGGAGGCGACCGCCGCGAGCTGATCGGCGCGGTCACGCGGGAAACCCTCGGACATCGCCAGCAGGAGTCCGTCGGCGGAGACCACCACCGTGTGGGACACCCCGGGGGTGTTGTCCACGAAGTTGGTGATCAACCAGTTCAGATTCTGCGCCGCCTGGCTCATCGGGCTCACACTAACGCTCCTGGTTGTAGGTACTACCCGGGCCACTGTGACGATCGTAAGTGGCCGGTCCGTTCGTGTCCGTCCCCGCGCTGCGCCCCTGCTGGACACCGCGCCGCAGGTTGCTCAACCTGCCGCGCACGTCCTCCGGGGCACGGGAGACCTGTGGGCCGCCCTGCGGGGTCTGCTCCGCCGTTCCCTCGACGAGGTTGGCCTTGGGCACCCGCCGGGGGAGACCGGAGGAGGTCACACCGCCCGCCTTCGGGTCGCGGAGCTTCTCCGCCCGCTGCCAGCGCTCGTCGTTGGCCGAGCGCCAGTCGCCGGTGGAGGTGTCGGTTCCGCCGCCCGCTTCCTGACCGCCCTGCGGCGCGTCCGCGGCCGGCTGCGGCTCAGCGGACTGCTGCCACTGCTGCTGCGGGGAGCGCTGCCCGGAGGCGGGCGCCTGGCCGCCGCCGCGGCGCGGGAGGCCCGAGGCGGTCAGTTCGTGACTGCTGCTCGGCGAGGGTCCCGGACGCTCGAAGCCTACGCGGTCGGAGCCGTTCGCGGGAGCGTCCTGGGAAGATTCCGGTTCGGTGCGGTACTCGGGCTCGTAGGAGGTCTGGTAGCCGTCCTGCTGCTGCCACTGCTCCTGGTGGGATCCGTTGTCATAGGAGCCGTCGTACCCCTGGGCGGCGGGCTGGGCGGCCGTGAAGTCGCCCTCCGCATAGCCGCCCTGGTGGGGAGCTTGGATGTCCTGCTGCTCGGGGTAGCCGCCGTTCGCCGGGTAACCGTCGTAGCCCTGCTCGTCGTAGCCCTGACCGGTGCCGGCACCGGCGCCGTCGGCAGCGCCGTAGGGGTGGCCGTTCCGGGCGCTGTAGTCCTGCTGCTCCGGCGGGTAGCCCTGCGCGGCGTACTCCTGGTCGTACTCGCCGGAGTACTCCTGCTCGCCGGTGTACTCCTGCTGCTCCTGCGGGTACGCGGCCTCGTCGCGGAAGAGCGGGCGGTCGCCGCCGTGGGCCTGTGCCTCCAGCGCCGCGCGGCGCTCCTCGCGTATCAGCGAACGGCCCACGGGGTCGAGCTGGGTGCCGTCACCGGACGGCTGCTCGTAGCGCGAGTCGTCGAAGCCGAGCTCCGCCGCGGTCCGCAGCGGGGCGCTGTCGAAGGACTGCTGCTGCGGGATGATCTGCGAAACCGTGAAGTCGTCCTCGGGCAGCGCCTCGCCGCCACCGCCGTGGGTGATGGCGTCCGGGAGCATGACCAGCGAGGTGGTGCCGGCCTGCTCGCCCGAGGGGCGGAGCTGGACGCGGATGCCGTGCCGGTCGGCGAGGCGGCCGACCACGAAGAGGCCCATACGCTGCGAGACGGCGGCGTCCACCGTCGGCGGGTTGGCCAGCTTGTGGTTGATGTCGGCGAAGTCCTCGGCGGTCAGGCCGATGCCCTTGTCGTGGATCTCGATCATGACGCGGCCGTCGGGCAGCCGGGTCGCGGTGACGCGGACCTTGGTCTGGGGGGAGGAGAAGGTGGTGGCGTTCTCCAGCAGCTCGGCCAGCAGGTGCACGAGGTCGGTCACGGCCTGGCCGTGGATCTCGGTCTCGGGGACGCCGGTCAGCTCGATGCGCTCGTAGGACTCCACCTCGGAGGAGGCGGCGCGCATCACGTCGACCAGGGGCACCGGCTGGTTCCAGCGACGGCCGGGCTCCTCGCCCGCGAGGACGAGGAGGTTCTCGCCGTTGCGGCGCATACGGGTCGCCAGGTGGTCCAGCTTGAAGAGGTTCTCCAGCTGGTCCGGGTCGGCCTCGTTGTTCTCCAGGTCGGTGATCAGGGTCAGCTGGCCCTCGATCAGCGACTGGTTGCGGCGCGAGAGGTTGGTGAAGATCGCGTTGACGTTGCCCCGGAGCATGGCCTGCTCGGCGGCGAGCCGCACGGCCTCGCGGTGGACCTGGTCGAAGGCGCGGGCGACCTCGCCGATCTCGTCCTGGGAGTCGATCGGGATGGGCTCCACCCGGGTGTCCACCCGGCCCGGCTCGGTACGGGAGAGCTGGTCGACGAGCATCGGCAGGCGCTGCTCGGCGATGCCGAAGGCGGCGGAGCGCAGCTGCCCCATGGAGCGGCTCATCTGGCGGGCCATGAGGCCGGCCAGGATGAACGCGGCGAGCAGGGCGACGACCACGATCGCGCCGGTGGTGATGGCGTCGTTGCGGGCGTCGTCGGAGACCGCCGAGGCCTCCTGCACGGCCCGGTCCACGAGGTCCTTCTCGATCTCGCTGTAGCCCTCGAACTTCGCGGTGGCGGCGCCCATCCAGGTCTCGGGCGTCACGTCCTGCTTCTTGAGCTGGGAGGGCGTGGAGTCCGAGCCGATCGCGGCGGCCATGCCGGTGAAGACCGACTTGTCCGGGCCGACCGGCGGGTTGAGCCCGGCCGCCTTGAGGCGCTTCTCGCCCTCGTCGGCCTTGCCGGCCATGACCTGCTGGAGACGGGCGGTGTCCGCCTCCGTGCCCCCGGAGACGTACTCGCCGATGGCGATCTGCTCCAGGTAGTTGTACGAGTTGAAGGCGACCTTCTGCTGGTCGAGGACCTTGTCGGAGCCCGGCCGGAGCAGCAGGTGCATACCGATGGAGCGCTGCAGGGACGTGGCGGCCTTGGCGAGCTGGATCGCGTACACGGTCCGGCCGTAGGCGGTCACGTTGCCGGTGCCGAGGCCGAGCTCGTTGGAGAGCTCCATGAGCACGTGCTGGACCTTGACGTAGCCCTCCTCGGTCTTCACCGGGTCCAGGGCGCGGGAGTAGGCCGCCTCGCGCAGCTTGGCGAGCGCGGGCTCCTCCTTGTCGAAGAGCTCCAGACGGCGCTCCAGACGCTGCCTGAGGCCCTCTCCGGAGGGCATGTCCTTCACGGCCTCGCGGAACTTCTCCGCGGCCGCGTCGGTGGCCTCGTACGCCTCGGTGACCTGCGGGCCCTTGCGGTCGGCCTCGCTGGTCGCCAGCAGCAGGGTCTGGGCGGTCAGGTCGCGCTCGTTCAGCAGCGCCTCGCCGTACTCGGCGGCGGCGCGCACGATCAGCGCGGTCTTCTCGGCGTCCTGCGCCTCGCTCCAGGTGTCGACGGACTGCTTCACCTGGAAGCCGCCCATGACCAGGCCGACGAGCACGGGTATAAGGAGGATCGCGTTCAGGCGGGTGGGCACCCGCCAGTTGCGCGGGGACAGCCTGCTGGAGCTGCCGGCGGCCGGGGAGCCGTTCGAAGCACCCGAGGCATCCGCAGGCGACGCCGCTGTGCGCCGCGGGGTGAAGTTGCCCCGCGCCTGGTGCTCTGCGGAGCTCGTTCTGCTTCGCTTCACTCGACCAACAACCTCTCGGCGTCGGCACCAACGCTGTGCCGTGGTTCGTTCGTAGCCGACTGATGCGGCGGTGCCGTACTACTCGGCAGTTCGACGAATTCCAGCACGCCGGACCGCCCCGGTCCAAACACCTGGAATCTGGGATTCCGGGTCCTGGAGACCTCCGATATAACGGGCATAAAGAACGAGACTCTGCAAAACGCGAGACTCAGGTGAGCACAGTGACACGATCCGTGTGCGTCGGGTGGCCGCTCCGGGGCAATTCTCTGTCGAAACGTTATGAACATGGAGGCGGGCCGTGTCGAACGACACAGCCCGCCTCCCGCCCGGTACGACAACTGCCGTATGGCGTCGTCTACTTGAGCCGCGCCATGAGGGCGTGTTCGACGAGGGTGATGAGGGCGCTCTTGGCGTCGGCGCGGTGGCGTGCGTCGGTGGTGATGATGGGGGTGTCGGGGCCGAT
>NZ_KB897804.1:0-3598 GCF_000377145.1 Streptomyces sp. CNT372
ATGCGTACCGGACCACCAGTCACCGTACCGAGATACTGGCCTCAATGCGTACCGGACCACCAGTCTCCGTACGGACCACCGGACGAGTGCCACTCGGACTGAGACTTCCCCCGGGTGGCCGGTGCGGGCTTCCACGAGGTGCTGTCGGGCACGTGCCGGCCGGCCCCGCTGCAAGACACGGCCCACCGGCCGCCCCTCCCGCTCGGCCCGGGCGACGTGGTCTTCCTGCGGGACGGGCGCGGTCACACCCTGGCCGACCACCCCGACACCCCCTCCGAGGCCGACCGGGCCACGCAGTACAGCCCGGGCCCACCACGCGGCACGGCCACCGTCGGCGGCGAGGGCGCCGCCACCGACCTGCTGCACGGCAACAACCACCCCGACCAGGCCCGCCCCCACCCCCTCGTACGGCAGCCGCCACAGCTCATCCAGCTGCCCGCGAGCCCCTCCCAGCACCCCGAACCGGCCACGGCCGTAAAGCTATTGCGCACAGAACTGGAACAGCCGCGGCCCGGCTCCACGGACATCGCGCCGGCACTGATCGATTCGCTGCTCCCGTACATCCTGCACGGCCTGGCTGGAACAACACCCGGCCGCGCAGCCCAAGAGCTGGGCCACCGCCCTCCGCGACGCGGAGCAGGCCGGCGACCAGGCCGGACATGGCCGGCCGGACCATGTCCTGGAGTTGCGGGACGCAGAAGGCGGAGGCGAGGCCCGTACCGGGGGGCCAGGACGGTGAAGACGACGATCCGGGCCAGGTGGCGACCTCACCGGCGAACCCCGACGCCGACCGCCCAGCGGCTAATCGGCCACAGTGCCGGCGGAGGACCGGGCCGCACTTCTTCTGCGGTGGACGATCACCCCGCCCACCCCCAGGAGCAGCACGGCCACGGCCGACACGCCGAGGGCCGTCCGCTCGCCGAAGAGCCTTCCCAGCACGGAGAGGACCCCGAGGCCCGCGGTCGCGTAGACCAGGGCCCAGGCCGCGCCGCCGACGAAGAGGGCGGGGAGGTAGCGCGACAGGGGCATGCGCATGCTGCCCGCGAGGAAGTTCGCGGCGGTCTGGAAGCCGACGGTCAAAAAGGACACCGCCACGACCGGTGCGCCCCACCGCTGGATGGCCCGCTCGGCGCGCTGGAACGTCGCGGAGGAGAGCCGGGCGGCGAACCTGCTGCGCCGGGCGCCGGCGCCGGACAGCCACCCGACGGCGAAGGTTCCGCCCGCCCGCAGCAGGACGATCACGTACAGGGCGCCGGCGGTGAGCGCGACCTTACCCATGGCGCCCCGTTCCGGGCACAGGACCGGGGGCCGCGTCCCTGGTCATCCGCGGAGGCGTCCCGCCCGCGGCGGGAGCGCGACGCACACAGACCCGGTCACCGTGTCTCACCTGCGCGCCTGTCTCCTTCGGGTTCCCACCCGCGGTGCGCTTCCCGGACCCGACACCAAGCCGCTGCACGCAGGCAAGGGCAGCCTAACCGACTGCCCGTACGTCACGGCGGGCCACCCCGGCAACGGGCTCCGCCGAATGATCACCGCGGGTTGATCCGTACGGGCCGGGGGTAGCGGAGGGCCATGGCATCCGACGACTCCTCCGCCGCGGTGAGCGGGTACACGCAGCCCGAGATCGACGTCAAGGCCCTGGCCGCCCTTCTCGACGGGGGGTACGGCGGAATCCGCGCCCTGGTGCGGTCCGGTCTGGTGGAGCATGCCTGCGTCCTGGAGGACGCCGAGCGGCTCGGTACGGACGCGTTCCGAGAGCGGGTGCGGGACGTGGTGGCCGAGCTGGCCCGGACGGGCCGGACGGGGATGGGGTTTCCGGCTGCGTACGGCGGTGGCGACGATGTCGGCGCCTCGGTCGCCGCCTTCGAGACCCTCGCGTTCGGCGATCTGTCCGTGCTGGTCAAGGTCGGGGTCCAGTTCGGGCTGTTCGGCGGGGCCATTCTGCATCTGGGCACCGGGCGGCACCACGACGCCTACCTCCCGGACGTGGTGGCCGGGCGGCTGCTGGGCTGCTTCGCGATGACCGAGACCGGGCACGGCTCCAACGTCCAGGCGCTCGGCACGATCGCCCGGTACGACGCGGGCGCCCAGGAGTTCGTCGTCACCACCGAGGGGGACGCCGCCCGCAAGGACTACATCGGGAACGCGGCCCGGCACGCCGAACTGGCGGTGGTCTTCGCACAGCTGGAGGTGGGCGGGCAGTCCCGCGGCGTGCACGCGCTGGTCGTCCCCCTGCGGTCCGGGGGCAGGGTCCTGCCGGGCGTGGAGATCGAGGACGACGGCCGCAAGATGGGCCTCAACGGCGTCGACAACGGCCGTATCCGCTTCAACGGGGTCCGGGTGCCGCGCGAGGCGCTGCTCAACCGCTTCGCGGACGTCACCCCCGACGGCGTGTACACCAGTTCCATCGACAGCCCCGACCGGCGCTTCTTCACCATGCTCGGCACCCTGGTCCAGGGCCGGGTCTGCGTCGGCGGCGCCGGGGTGAACGTCGCCAAGGTCGCCCTCACCCTCGCCGTCAGGTACGGGGTACGGCGGCGCCAGTTCGAGGCGTCGCCGGGGGCGCCCGAACGGCTGCTGCTGGACTACGGACTGCACCAGCGGCGGCTGCTGCCCCTGCTGGCCCGCACGTACGCGCTGCACTTCGCGCAGGACGTGGTCCGGCGGCAGCTGCACGACGTGTTCTCCGGCGGCGGGGACGATCCGCGGGCACGACGGCGGCTGGAGTCGCGGGCCGCCGGGACGAAGGCGCTCGGCACCTGGCACGCCACCCGCACAGTGCAGGAGTGCCGGGAGGCGTGCGGCGGCGCCGGCTACCTGGCAGTGAACCGCTTCGCGGCCCTCAGGGCCGACAGCGATGTCTTCACCACCTTCGAGGGCGACAACCACGTGCTCCTCCAGCTGGTCGCGAAGGGCCTGCTGACCGACTACGCGGGCGAGTTCGAGGACCTGGACCCGCTGGGTATCGTCCGTTACGTGACCGGGCAGGCCGTCGAGACGCTCATCGAGAAGACGTCCGTGCACAACCTGCTGGAACGCGTCCGCGATCTGCTGCCCGGCGGTGACGAATGGGACCAGGAGGCGGGGCTGCTCGACCCGGAGTACCAACTGGCGATGCTGCGCTACCGGGAGGAACACATGCTCGCCGGGCTCGCACGCCGGCTGAAGCACGGTGCCGACCACAAGCGCCATCCCGCAGCTGTCTACTCCCAGGTGCAGGACCATGCCATCGCCCTGGCCCACGCCCACGTCGAACGGCTCATGCTGGAGGCGTTCGTCGACACCTTCCGCGCCATGCCCGACGGAGGCAACAAGGTCGCAGCAGGACTGCTGTGCGACCTGTTCGCGCTCTCCACAATCGAAGCGGACCGGGCCTGGTTCATGGAACACGGCCGGCTGACCGCGCAACGGTCCAAGGCCATCAGCCGGGAAGTGAACGACCTCTGCCGCAAGGTCCGGCCACTGGCCGTCGACCTGGTCGACGCCTGGAACATCCCACCCGAACTGCTACGGGCCCCGGACCTCCTGACGTGACACCCGCCCCGCAGCCGGCACACGGACGGGCAAAAGGACCGGACAAGAAACACACGGACCGACG
>NZ_KB897805.1:0-3532 GCF_000377145.1 Streptomyces sp. CNT372
GTCCGGGTGCGAGCACCACGGCGCGCGGCTGCTCGCCTCCGTGGAGGGGGGCCGGGCCGTGGAGGGCAGTGTTCCCGCCGCCGGGGCCCGGGTGACCCTCGCCGCCGACTCCATCCGCCCGTTCTGCTGGCACGAGGACGCGCCCCGTACGCGGCCGGACCAGCTCAGCCACGACGAGAACCGCACGCTGGCCGCCGGTATCCCCGGGTGGCCTGTTCCCAGGGAGACGTTCTGATGACGACCGACGAGACCGAGCTGCGCCGCCTGCGCGCTGAGCTGGCCGAGGAGCGGGCCCTCGCCGCTGACGCGACGGAGTACCGGGTCCTGTTGCCCGACGGCGGGGGTACGGAGCTGCGGGTCAGCCGTCAGACGGCCCTGTTCGGGAACGGGTGGGCGGTCTGTGTGCCTCGCCGGGGCGGCGGGGTGGCGTGGACCCGCGAGGGGTGGCAGGAGTCCATCAGCGCCCTGGGCGTTGACCGGCTGTTCTGCTGGCCGGACGCCCGTACCGCCATCGAGGAGGCGCGGCGGGAGCTGGTCCCGGCCGACGCTGCGCCCTCGCCGGTCGGCTCCGGCGAGGAGGGGCCCGCGCCGGAGTTCTTCGAGCCTGACGTCACGTACGACTCTCAGGACGGGTACACCGCGCCCGAGGACACATGGCGCTTCGACTGCCGGCACGTGACCCGGACCCCCGAGGGGGAGCGGATCGCGTTCGGGTTCGTCCGCGTCGGCCGGGCGGACCGGTGGACGCCGACCGGTCTCGGGACGGAGGACTGGACGGGCAAGCCGTGGCGAGCGGGCGCGGCGCGCAGGTAGCGGCCTGACAGGCGACTGCGGCCCGTCCCCCTGATCGACCTCGACAGTTGATGGGAGGGGGGACGGGCCGCAGTGCTGTGTCTGGTCCCGGGGCCCTGCCTGCGGAGCTGAGCGTCCGGGACCGGACGACCGGGAGAGTACCCGCTGTGCGGGCGCACTCGAGAACGCCTGTCGGCCGGTCGTCGGACCCGGGCGGGCCGGGGGCCGGGTGCCGGCGGATACGGTCCCGGCATGACTACATCACCAGCAGTCGGCCCCGAGGGGCCGCGTACCGTGCCGCCGCCGCTCCCCGAGGAGGGGGCCCGTATCGCGTTCGTGGGCAAGGGCGGGTCGGGGAAGTCGACCGCGCTCGGGTACCTCCTGGCCCACTGGACGGAGGACGGTATCCCGGCCGCCGCCCTGGACGCCGATGAGCCCGGGGACGAGGAGAACGGGTCACTCGTGGAGTGGGCCGATCTGGCTCCGCTGGGGGCCCCGGTGTATCCCGCGCCGTCCCGGTCGGGCATCCGGGAGCGGGCGAAGCAGTTGACCCCGGCCGGGGGCATCCTCGCCGTCGACACCGGGGCGTGGGTGCGGAAGCCCGGGGGGATGCACTTCGCGGTGCTGTCGGCGGTCGACCTGGCCGTCCTGACGATGGCTCCGACGCGGATGGAGCTGGACCGGGCCGGGTCGATCCTGGCCGCCCTGGATCACCTGGCGAGCGTGGGGGCCCACTGTCCGGAGCTGCGCATCCTGCTGACGATGACGAACCCGTCGGCCGCGGCTGCCGACGAGCAGGAGGACGCTCTCCGGGGTGCCGGGTACGAGGTGCTGAACACGCGTATCCCCCGGTCGGACGCCCGTGACGGGTACGGGCAGGCTTTCGGGCGGGTGCCCCGGCTGGTGTCCGGGTCGCCGATGGATCTGCTGGCGGACGAGCTGGCGGCCGTCGTCGCCGGGGTGGGCCGGTGAGTGCCGCGCCCGCGCGGGCGGGCGGGGACGACCGGGGGGCGTTGCTGCGCCGGGGCCGGGAGCAGCGGACGGTTCGGGGCGAGGCCGATCACCTGGCGTCGTCGTCCACGGAGATGGTCACCGTGGGGGACGTGCCGATGCCGTACGAGCCCGGTGAAGGGGCTGAGCTGACCCCGTCGGAGCGGGCGGACCTGGAGACGTGCGAGCGGGCCGTGAGCGGCCTGCAAACGGCGTTCACGGTGGCGGGGAAGGCATTGGCGACGATCAATCAGGCCCGGCTCTACAAGGAGACTCACCCGTCGTTCGCCGCGTACGTCGAGGACCGGTGGGGGATGCGGAGGGCTCAGGCGTACCGGCTGATCGAGGCGTGGCCGGTCGCGGTGGCGTTGTCGTCCGGGCCGGACGTGTCTCCCCGGGGAGACACTTCTGCGCCACCTGAGAGGCACGTCCGGGCACTGTTGCCCGTGGTGAAGCGGCACGGGCTGGACGCCGCGCGGGCCGTGTACGAGGAGCTGCGGGAGCAGGACGCCCGGGTGACGACGACGCGGGTGACGCAGGCGGTCCGGGCTCTGCCGGCACGCCTCGCCTCGCCGGAGCAGGCGCGGGACGTCCTGCGGGTCGCGGCGGCCGAGGGGCGTGTGGGGGCGGTCGCCGTCCCGGCCCCGGCCGCCGCTCCGGTGCCGGTGCCGGAGGGCGAGGAGGAGCGCCAGGAGGAGCGCGACGCGGCCGAGCACCGGGCAGCCGCGGAGTTCGGCCGGGAGATCCGGCAGACCGCTGTCCTCGCTGAGCTGCTCGGTGAGCGGGTCGCGGAGATCGCGGAGAGGGTGAAGGGCGGGGACAGGCCGCTGGACCTCGGTGCCGCGCTGACGGACCTGTCGCGGGTCCGGAGCGCGGCCCATGCCGTGTCGCGGGCCGACGTGAAGTTCTGAGCGGCTGGCGGCCCGGACCGGGCCCCGGGGACACGTTTCCGGGGGTTCGGGGACACGTCCCTTATGGGGACCGGTTGCATGGTGCACGCTCCCCGTGGGTGGGGGCGTCGTCGGGGATACTGCTGCGTGCAAGCGGGTCGGTCGCTCTCCTCCCCGCGTACGCGATGCCCTCCCATTGGAGGCGACAGCGGAGGCCCGGCGCCCGGTGTGGTGCCGGGTCTTCGTCGTGTCCGGGCTCCGGGTGCCGGCGTGCTGGTCGACGTCCGCAGCGCCCGGCGGGCGGGCGCACTCGAGAACCCGCGCTTCACGTCGTCCGGCGGGACAGCCAGGTGTCGACCAGCGGGTCGAGGTCGGCCGGTGTCGCGGGGCGGAGCCGGGGACCGGGTGGGCGTCGCATGGGAGTGCCGGCCTCTGCGAGGAGGCGTTGCACGGTGCTGCGGCTGAGGTTGTGTCGCCGGGCGAGGGTCACGGCGGAGGCGGTGACGTCGTCCTCGTACTCGGTGCGGAGCCGGGCGGCGGTGCGGGCGCGGCCCCGGTCGGCGCGGAGGTACGGGCGGCGGGCGGCGGGGACGTCGTCGGGGGCTTCTTCGAGGTCGGACACGGCGGGCTGCTCCTGGTCCTCGTCCACGGGCGGGGCGCGGCCGGAGGGGATACTGGCACGGCTGGTCGCACGTCGGCCGGGTGTTGGACGGGCGAGGCCCGGCGCCTTCGGGTGCCGGGCCTCAGTCGTCCTTACAGGGGGTTCCAGCCGGGGCCGAGGGGGACGGCGGCGGTCCGGGCGTGCTGGCGGTCGATGCGGGCCTGGATGAGCGCGAGACCGGCGGGGCGGACGTGGAGGG
>NZ_KB897806.1:0-3131 GCF_000377145.1 Streptomyces sp. CNT372
CCGCGCGGTATCGCCCCGGGGATGCTCCTCGCTGACTATCGGATCGAGGAGGACCGGGCGCTCCTGCGGATTGTCGCGGAGGACTCCCGGATGATCAGCCTGCCCCGGGTCCGCCTCGCCCGCGCCCTGGGCGTCACGGACCCCGAGCTGGTCATGGTCGAGACCGACGGCATGGCGAGCGGGGTCGTCTCCGTGTACCGGGAACACCCGCTGATCAGCATCCGGGAGGCCACCGTCGAGGACCTGACGATGCGCCCGGACGGCACGATCGCGCTCGGTCTGTGCCATGACGGCCGCGTCGCCCGCATCCCGCTGTACGACCCGGAGCTGGGCGCGATCACCGACCTGGTGGTCGGCGCGCCCGGGTCGGGCAAGTCGGTCACGCTGAACACGATCCTGGCGGGCGAGCGGATCAGCGGCGTCGTCTCGATCGTGGCCGACGCGCAGAACGGCATGTCGCTGCCGGAGGCCAACGGCCGCGTCTTCCACTTCGGTGCCGGCATCGCCGCGCTCGGTGCGACGCTCGCCGCCTCGTGCGCCGTCGCTGACTACCGCGAGGAGGTCAGTTCCGCGAACGGCTGGGGCGCCTTCGCCCTCGGGGACCCCTGGGCGCTGGTGAACGTCAGCCTGGACGAGATCAACCGCGTCCTCGGGGCGGAGGTCGACGTCCCCCAGGAGTACCGGAAGTGGATCACCGGCATGATCGGCCGCTTCCAGCTCACCGGCCGCAAGCTCGGCATGGGCCTGCGGTTCGCCGGTCAGTCCATCCACGTCGCCGACCTCGGGGACGCCGAGAAAATCAGGGCGAACGCGAAGAACGGCACGGTCTGGTTGGGAAGGGTCAACTCCTCGACCACCAAGTCCATGGCGTCCGACATGGTCACCGACGGCACCGAGGTCACGCCGATCCCGAAGCACTTCGGATCGGTGGCCGCCGACGTCGAAGCCGCGTGGACCGGCGAGGAGGTCCCGCGCGGCCCGGTGACCGCCGGGCGCGCCTGGCTCATCCAGGGCGGCCGGTGCAGCAGCACCCGCGTCTTCAAGGCCGTGAAGGAGAACCGCACCTTCCCCGGCCTCATCGCCCTGTACGAGTCGGCGCCCATCCCGCAGCTCACCCCGGAGGAGAACGTCGTCTTCCAGCGGGCCTACGCGACCGCCCTGGACGCTGCGGAGCGGTTCCTCGCCGGAGAGGACGCCGACACCGCCGACGGGGGCGAGACGGGCGCACAGCGGCCCGCAGCGCCCGCCGCCGGTCCGGTCCCGCCCTCGGTCCCGCGCACCCTGCGGGACCGCATCCTGGACGCCCTCGCCGACGGGCCGCGCCGCACCCGGGAGATCCGGGCGGCGGTCGGCGTCGGCACCCCGGACGGGCCCGCCTCCGGCACGGTCGACAACACGCTGGGCAAGCTCCGCGACGAGGGCTTGACGTTCCAGCCGACGCGCGGCACCTGGTCCCTCACGACCGGCTGAAACGGCCGATAACCGCCCTCCCGGTGCACTCCGCCCGCCAGACTGGACGGATCACCAGGAGGGAGCCCGATGCACTTCGAGTTCATCTGCTGGCGGTGCGGGGCGGAATGCCTCGTCTGGGGAAAGCCGGTCGGCTTCTGGACCGAGCGGTACCGGCTCGACTCCGAATGGTCGTGCTGGTGCTGCGGAGCCATCAACAGCACCCCCGAGGACTGACCCCACCCGCCAGCAACACCGACGGCCCGGACCCATCACGGTCCGGGCCGTCGCCGTACCCGCCCCCTCCTGGAGGACCCCGACATGCACGAGCCGACCACCGCCGAGCAGCTGCACCACACCACCCCGGCCCCGGCCGTCTACCGCCCCCAGCACCTCACCCCCGCCCCGTACGGCCACCAGCTGCAGCACGCGTTCCCCGTGCCGGCCACCGACCCGCGCCGCGCACTCGTCCAGGTCGAGGAGACCGGCCAGTGGGTGCTCGCCCACGTGCCGGCAGCGCCCCCGGTCATCGTCCAGGCCGCGCCCGACGCCCCCGCCCGCCGTCCCCTGTCGGCCCTGGAGCGCGGCGCGATCGTCGTCGTCTCCTCGGTCTGCGCCCTCACCCTCACCGGAGCTGGAGCCCTCGCCATGGTCGGAGCAGCCACCCTCGCCGCCGCCGCGGACCTCGCGATCGGCGGTGCCGTCCTCCTCGGGACCACGCTCGCCGGTCTCCTCGGGCTCCGCGCCTTCGGCGTCGGCGGACGCACGACGTCCCCCTCCGCCCCGGCCGCTGCTCCCCCGGCGCCCGTCACGGTCAACGTCACCGGCACCGGCGGGCAGGGCGGCCGGTGGGGCTCCCGAGGAGGCACCGGCGTCCGCATCGACCACCTGAACATCAACGGGAGCTGACCACGGTGCCGATCATCCACGCCCTCACCTGTACCGGGACGGGCTGCCTGGCCATGCACCTCGGGCGTCCGGGCGGCACCCCGGGCGACGTCGTCACGGCCGCCGCCGCCCACGGCTGGGACGCCGACCGGTGCCCGTCCTGCGCGCGGGGCGGGCTGCCCGTGCTGGAGCTCGGAGACTGCCCGGCCTGCGCCGGCACGACGTACGCCGCGCAGCTCCACGACCGGTGCCACTACTGCGGGCACGCCACCCCCTACCCCGATGACGACGACGTCCAGGAGGACGACGTCGAACCCGACGACCAGGAGCAGCAGCGATGACGACGACGTCCCTCACGATCACCTCGTTCGGGTACGGCCACCAGCCCCACGGCCAGGCCCCGGACGCACACCTGACGCTCGACCTCCGGCACCACTTCCGCGACCCGCACGTCAACCCCGGGCTGCGGGAGATGACCGGCCGGGACCAAGCGGTGATCACGGCCGTCCTCAGCACCCCCGGTATCCCCGGGCTGATCGCCGCGACCGCGACGGCCGCCCGCGCGTTCCTCGCCGGGCCGTCCGCCGGGCCGCTGAACATCGCGGTCGGCTGCGTCGGCGGACGGCATCGCTCGTACGTCGTCGCCTCCACCCTCGGGGCCGCACTGGGGGACCTCGCCCCCGACGTCGTCCACCTCCACGTCGACCGCCCCGTCCTGCGCCGCCCCCGCTGACCCCCCGCTCACCCTCCTGGCCCGGCACACGGTGTGCCGGGCCTCTCCATGTCCAGGAAGG
>NZ_KB897807.1:0-2540 GCF_000377145.1 Streptomyces sp. CNT372
GGGGTTGATACGGTCCACGTGCGTCCTTCCTCTCCTGGTGATGTAGGCGTACAAGGGCGCACGCAGCGACGGCCCTCCGGAATCACGGCGTCTGTAGCGCCGCCGGGGGGCCGTCGTGCTGCGCCCGGGGTGGTTCAGCGGGTGCGGTGCCGGGGGCACTCGCAGGGGGGCCACTCGGAGGTGACCAACGGGGGCAGGTCGTCAGCCGTGGTGATCACGCGGGGCGGCCCGTACGTCCGGCCGCTGTCGTGGCTGACGCGGAGGACGAGGAGCGGCGTCGGCTCCGGCGTCGGGGCCGGGGCGTCGGGGGCGCTCACGCGGCGACCAGCGCGGTGTCGACCGGGGCGGGGAGCGCGGCCGGGGTCGTGTCGGTGAGGCGCAGCGAGGGGGCGCAGGGCCGCATGGGGACGTCCCCGAGGCCGTGGCGCTGGTACGCGGCGCGGATGGCCTCCAGGTCCGGCGTCATCCGCGAGGACGGGACGCGCTCGATGAGCCAGCGGCCGTAAAGGCCGGCAGGGAGTCGGCCCAGGGTCTTCTTCGCGCGGCGCTTGCCCCGGTCGGCGGCGCGGGCCTCGTCGCAGGCCGTGGTGTAGGCGTCGGCCGCGGCGTCGATCTCCTCGGCCGTGGGCATCTCGTCGTCGGTGTAGACGTCGGCCGGGTCCGGCACGGTGACCGGGGCGTGGTCGCGGACGAGGGCGGCCGGGGTGACGACGGAGCGGACGGCGTCGGCGGCGGTGCGGGCGGCGGTGCGGGCGCGCTGGGCGATGCGGGTGAGCATGGGGGGCCTCCTGGTGATCGCGGTGCGGTGGTGCGTGTGCTCCCGGGGCCGGGCGTCTGTAGCGCCGTGGCTCCGGGGCGGGTCGGCCGAACGGCCACGACCACGGCGCTCCCGCCGTGATGGGGGCGGGTGCGCCGGATCGAATCCGTTCGGGGTGTTCGTGGTGCTTTGTGTTGCTCTCCACCAGTGACGGTGATTCGTCGGCGCCCAGGCTGTGACCCCCTTCTGCGTAGGTCCGGACCCGTATGAGGTAGTCCGCGTGACCTCCCCTGTTCTGGCCGGGGTGCCCTGATGTGGTCGGTGCTCAAGGTGCGTGCGCTCCCGGTCCCTCCCCTGTTGGGTCGTTCTCGGTACAGGTAGAACGTACCACGTGCATGGGGTACGTTCCACCATCATGCAGTGGTACGTTCTACTCATGCCGGAACCGGCACACGGACGAGGAGAGAGCCATGACAGAAGCCCGCAAGGTGGGATACGCCGACGTCGCCGGGGCGTACCGGCAGAAGATCCGGGACGGCGAGCTGCGCCCCGGGGACGCGCTGCCGACCGTCAACGGCGTGGCGGAGGAGCACGGCGTGGCCCGCAACACGGCCGCCCGCGCGTTCGCCCTGCTCAAGTCGGAGGGCCTGATCGTCACGAGGGCCGGTGCCGGCACGGTCGTCGCGGAGGCACCGCACGTCATCAGCGGGACGGATCGACTCGACCGGCTCAACCGCACCGGACGGAAGTACGCCGACGGCGAGGAGGTCACCGGGCGCCGGGTCATGCGCCGGTCGTGCGTTGACCCCCGGATCTGCCGGGAGCTGGACATCGAGCCGGGCGAGGAGGTCATCATCCGTATCCGGACGTTCCGGCAGGACGGGAAGCCGACCACGGTCGGCCTGTCGGTCATCCACTCGCGCGCTACGGAGGACGTGCCGGAGGTTGCCGACGACGCGGCGATGCCGAAGTTCTGGCAGGAGCTGTATCGGGAGCGCACCGGCCGGGAGGTCGTGCGCGGCGAGCGGACGGCGATGGCCCGCCAGGCGTCCCAGGACGAGTTGGACGCGTTGGAGATCGACGCCCCGCCGCACGTGGCCGTGGCCGTTCTCGTGACGCACGTGACGTTCCATGACGAGACGGGCCCCATCGAGCACTGGGAGGACGTCTACGCCCCTGGCGTGGAGATCCCTCTCCCCGCCTGACCCGGCCCACCAGGACGCCGAGGACGCCCCCGTTCGCGCGTTCCGGCGGCCTGCCGGCACCTGACATGCCAGACGACGAACGGCCGGTCACCTGCTCGTGACTGGCCGTTAGAGTGATCCGAAGTAGACAGCAGAAAGCCCGACCCCCGCTAAAAGTCTTGGCGGACTGGGGGCCGGGCTTCACAGGAACCCGCAGTGCGGGGCCTTTGCTCGTTTCAGATCATACGTGGTTGCACCCTCGCGGGCGAGCTTCCACGGAGGTCAGTGGGAGCAGCGGCGGCGCACTCGGGCAAGGAATGGAGCCCCTTATGCGCCGTGACCAGTTGGGTCACTGCACCGCTACACCGCACGTCGTGACGCGGAACACCATCCGCGTCACTGCACCGGGATGGTTTTGGGCCTCCGGTACGGACACCGCTCGACCTACCTGTGAGGGGCAAGGGCCGGGCGATCTCTTCATCACGGAGACAAGGATGCCGTACCTGAACGCCGTGCACTGCACCCTTACGGGGGGTGCCCAGTGACGCTCTCGACTCACCGCGTCGCCCGGTGGTGCGCCGCCCAGGGCTGGGCCGTGC
>NZ_KB897808.1:0-2513 GCF_000377145.1 Streptomyces sp. CNT372
CCAGCCATGAACACCACCACGGCCGCCGCCCGGTTCGCCGCCGTCTACGCCCTGCTGACGGCCGCCCACGAGGCAGGTGACTACTGGGTCCAGCGGGACGCCGACGCGGTCGCCAAGGGCCGCGCAGGGGGCGAGGGGCGGGCCGCCTGCGCCCGGCACGTCGCCTCCTACACCGCGACGCAGGCCCTGGCCCTGGCCGCCGCGGACCGGTACCTCGGTCTGCGTCTCGGATGGAAGCGCGCGGCGGCCGGGCTCGCCGTCTCCGCCGTCACCCACTACGTGTGCGACCGGTGCGCCGGACACTGGCGCGAGACCGGCGACCAGGCCCCGGCCCTCGTCCGGTTCGCTCACCGCAGCGGCAAGACGCAGTGGCTCACCCGCGACCCCGGCGCCGGGCCCCTGCTCGACCAGGCATGGCACCGCGTGTGGATCACCCTCGCCGCGGCCGTGACCGCCGGGCCCGCCCGCCGGTAGAACATCCGTCAGACCCGACCGCCATCACCAGGAGCAGCACATGACCGACCGCCAGACCTTCCCGCCCGGCGTCCTCGACACCATCGGCCACGCCATCGCGTTCAACATGGTCGTCTTCCACGACCGGTACGGCGCCGACAACCTGGAGGGCTCAGACCTGTACGTCGACGTCGTCACCGCGCTGCACTCGGTTGCCGAGGAGGACCAGGAGGCGGCCGTCCGCGTCGCCGCGTCCGCGCTCGCCAACGCGACCGGATGGGACAACGGCCCGACCCTGGACACCGCCTCGCGCTGCCTGATCCACTCCCTGACGCAGGGCAACCGCTGGACCAGGGACCGCGCGGAGCGGTTCGTCACCGCCGCACTGCTCGCCGTCCACTGACCCCCGCTCTGCCGGCACTCCCCGAGGCCCCCCGGCCGTCCTCCTCGCGAGGGCGGCCGGGGGGCCCTTTTTGCGTTGCCCGGGGCGGTTCGTGACGGTGTGGCACACTCGCCGCCCACCACCCGGGAGGAGAGCCCCCAGTGAGCCGACAGGCCGTCATCGACGCGGCCCGCGACTACGCGCGCCGCAACCCTGGAGACCTCCGGCAGCGGGCGCTGCTGGCGCGCCTGGAGGGCCGGGCGCTGCCCCCGCTGGACGTCGGCGCGGCCCGCGCCCGCCGTACGGCCGCAGCAGCCCCGTCACGGCCCGTACGGCGACCGGCGGCCCCTCTGGTCCGCCCGCCCGCTCCCCGGCCCGCACCGGCCGCACGGTGGCCCGTACGGAGCGCCGCCCGGCCTCCCGGCGCCGTCCAGTTCATCGGCCGTGACGGCACCTGGCGGTGGGTCCACGTCGACCCGGCCGCGACGGACGGGCGGCAGTGGCAGCGCCTCGCGGCCGGTCTCGTCGCCGCCGGTCCGCTCCAGTACCTCCGTGTCCGCCGGGACACCCTGCCGGCCACCGAGGACGGCAACGCGCAATTCCTGCTGGACCCGGCCACCCGCGCCCCCTGGGTCGACGTCGTCGTGTCCTCCGCCGTCCCGGCCGGGCTGACCGCCCGGACCATCGCGCACGAGCTGGCGCACGTCGCGGACGAGGTGGTCCGCCTGGAGACGATGCCGCTCGCCGCCTGGTGCGCCTCGTTCTCCGACCCCCGCCGCGTCCGCCTGGCCGAGGAGTTCGCCGTCCCCTGCGAGGACTGGGTGACCACGGACACGACGCCCGCCGCGCTGCTCGCCGCCGCCCGCGTCCACCAGGAGCAGCGGCACCACTGACCCGCCGGACGGACACCGCCGCCCGGCACCCCCTACCGACACACCAGGAGACCCCCGTGAGCCCAGCCGCCCCCGCCGCCGCCCCGTCCCTCCGGCAGACCTTCCGCGACGAGCCGACCGGCCGCCTGCTCGACCTCCTCCTCACCGCCCTCCGCGATACCGGCAACTGGTCGGGCCGCGCCGCTCAGGTCGAGGCGGCGGCCGCGGTTCTGCAGCGCCGCTGTGGTGGCCGCCCGTCCAGCGCCGGAACCCGCGACACCGAGGACCCCGGGCAGCACCTCGCTGAGCGCGTCGACACCTCCGGCGGGGTGCTGACCCTCACCTCCGACGAGCTGCGCCGCGATCACCTCGGAGCCGCGGCGCTCGCCGACCACCGCGCCCGCGAACGCGACCCGGAGCGCGCCGTCCGCATCCGTACGCACGGCGACGTCCTCCAGGACCACGGCCTCGCCGTCTTCCCGGGCCTCCTGGCCGGCATGTCCCGCGTGCTGGTCTACGAGACCGAACCGCTCATCGGACGGCTCATCACCGCCGCCGCCGCCGGTCTCCCGACCGAGGAACTCACCGTCGAGATCCTGGAGCGCGCGACCGCCCGCTAGCCACGGGACGGCACAGGAGCAGCACGAGGGGCCCGCGACCGGCACACCGGACGTCCGGGCCCCTCCCCGTACCAGAGACCCGCCAAGGGGCCACAGAACCCGCCCTCGCCACCCCTCCACCGGCACCCACGACCCCCGTACGGCACCTCACGACACCGAAACCGCCCCCGGAACGGCCCCGCCCAC
>NZ_KB897809.1:0-2338 GCF_000377145.1 Streptomyces sp. CNT372
CGACTCCGCCACCGGCCCCGTGTCGTCCTGGTGCCGCTCCTGGACGCGGGGCGCGGCCGGTGCCGGCACCTCGTCGTCGCCACGCTCGCACAGGGCCAGCACAGCGGCGTGCGCGTCGGCGTCCAGGCCGAACGGTCGGCGCCCCTCAGCCTCGCCGCGCTGCCACAGGTTCCGCTGCCCCTGCGCCCACGCGCGCAGCAGCTCCCGGGCCTCGCCGGTCTCGACGTCCAGCGCACGGGCCACCTCCCGCCAGGACGCCCCCAGCAGCAGCGCCTCATGGACCCGCGTGCCG
Organism: Streptomyces sp. CNT372; assembly: GCF_000377145.1. NCBI lineage: Bacteria > Bacillati > Actinomycetota > Actinomycetes > Kitasatosporales > Streptomycetaceae > Streptomyces > Streptomyces sp. CNT372. Next base: position 293 of record NZ_KB897809.1, read on the forward strand.
CGCCCCTGCTCGACGTCCCGGCGGATGGACTCCCGCAGGGCGAGCACGGCCAGGGCGTCACCGGCCGTCCCGCGCTCCACCTCGTGAGGGAAGTCGGCGGGGAGCAGGTTGTTCATCAGCCGGTCCGCGTGGTCGGTCAGCTTGGCCACCTGCCACGCCAGCGGCGTCACTGCCGGCACCTGGTCCGGCTTCCGGATCTCCAGCGCGTTCCAGCGGGCGCGTTCCTCGGTCGTCATCTCGGTCTCTCTCCTGGTGATGTGCCGGGCCCACGCTGCGGGCCCGGAGGCTGAAAGGGTGGTTACAGGACGCCCTTCAAGGCGTTGTCCTCGTCGCTCCAGCGGTCGGCGGTCTGGATGTAGCCGTCCAGCACCGGGCTGCCATCCACGTGCCCGGAGACGGCAGCGATGGCCTTGCGGTCCTTCCCTGCGTGCCGGGCCTCGGTGATGAGCCCGGAGCGGACGGAGTGCCCGGTGAACCGGACCTTCACCCCGGCCCGGCTCCCGGCCTCCGTGATGAGCGCGCCCACGGAGGCCGGGGCGAGACCGGCGCGGGTGACGCTGCCGGTCCGGTGCATCCGGCGCAGCGCGGGGGAGTCCGGGGTGATCCCGGCGGCTTCCTGCCACGCCAGCCACGCCCGGACGGGGCAGAGGGCCGGGTCGGAGCCGTACGGGACGGCGACCTTGCGCGGGTGGGTCTTCGAGACGCGCACGTCGACGTCCAGGCCCTCGCCGTCGACCAGGACGAGGTCCCGGCCCATGAGGGCGGCTGCCTCATGCCGGCGGGCGGCGATGGAGAACGCCAGGAGCACGGCCGCGCGGTCGCGGAGCCCGGTCAGGGTGTCCGGGCAGGCGGCGGCGATGGCGCGCAGGGCGTCCAGGCGCATCGCGGGCGCCTTGCCCCGGCCGCGCGCAGGCTCCTTGCGCTCGGCCGCCTGCCGCTTGAGGTCCTTCAGTAGCTCCCGGGCGGCCGTGGTCACCTCCGGCGGGATGACGACCTGGTGGTCTCGGCGCAGAGTGACGGCGAGACCGGCGAGCTTGCGGTCGATGGTCGTGGCTGCGCGGTTCTGGTGCTCCCACAGCCACGTCACGTACGCGCGGAGGACGCCGACGCGGACGGCGGCCGTGTCCGGGACGCCGAACTGGGCGGCGAACTCGCACCAGGTGCGCCAGTCGGCCGCGTAGGAGCGGGTGGTGTTGGCGGGGCGCTGGGCGGCGGCGTGGACGTCGGACGCGGCATCGAGGGCGTCCAGGCGCGCGGTCAGCTCGGGGCCGTACTCCGAGGGGAGGACGAGGCCCGTCGGGTGGGTGTCGGGTCCGGGGACGCGGCGGCCGTCGCGGGGCGGGAGGAGCGCCGCGTCGAAGAACGGTTCCGGGTGCCTGCCGCGATCGGCCGGCACGGGGAACAGCGCGTCACCGGAGGGCGGCCCGGGGGTCGACTCCGGGGCGGTCTCGGGTGCCTGATTGGTACTCACGATATGTGAGCTTATCGCGAGTTGTACGGGCGCGGGCGAGAACGCGAGAACTCACACGGGGACATCCGGGGACGTCTGACGGGGGTGCGGACGGCAACGCGGAACCGGGGTCCGGCAGATGGGCTATTGTCCCCGCCCGCCCACGACTGCCCCGGCCTGTCCCCATACGGGCCCGAAGGGAGATCCCCGTGAACCTGCTCGACCCCGAGACGCCGGAGTGGCTGACCCGCGCTCAGTTCGCCGCGCTCCTCCAGGTCCACCCCAAGACGGTGTCCCGCTGGATCGCGGCCGACCCGTCCATGCGGGTGCAGCGGCTCGGCCCGACGGGGCACCGGGTCCGCGTCCACCGGTCGGAGCTGGACCGCGCCCGTACGGCCGCCGCGTCCTGAGCTGCCCGACGTCGACCCGGCCCGGGGGGTACGGAACCGCTCGCCGGTCCGTCCGTGTCCGCCCGCCGGGCGCCGGGCCTGTATCGCATACGCGTCGCGGCTGGTCGGGGCCGACGTCGCCGTATGCAGCCCGCCCCGTTGTGCCCCCCTCCCGGAAGGCCGGTCATGCCGTCGTCTCCTGTCTCC
>NZ_KB897810.1:0-2239 GCF_000377145.1 Streptomyces sp. CNT372
GCATCATCGGGTAGTTCACGTGTGCCTCCTCGGAGGTCTCAGCGCCCGGCGGTCGCCGTGGCGTTGGCGGCCCGCTCGCTTCCTCGGGCGGGCCGTCGTGCTGTCAGGGGGCGGGCGGTGCCGGCGGTTCGACGCCGGAGCGGTGGACGCGCCAGACACCGCCGAAGTCGCGGCCGGGCAGGGTGCCGGCAGCGACGTGCTTGCGGACGGTGCGGACGCCGACGCGGAGGATGCGGGCGGCCTCGCTGGTGGTGAGCCACTCGGGGACGGCCGCGGCGTCCTCCAGGCGCTTGGCCTGTGCGGCGGCCGATCGGGCGGTCTTGTCGGCCTCTTGCTGCTGGCGGTGGGCGTCGATGACCTCGGGGTCGAACCACCAGCAGCCGAGGGCGTCCCGGGTGGCGGGGAGGCGGCCGTCTGCGGCGCGGCGGCGGACGGTGCGGGGGTGGAGGCCGAGGAGTTCGGCGACGTCGTCCACGGCGAGGCTGGCGGGCATGGGGCGGCTCCACGGGTGCGTGCTCGTGTGCCCGGCCCAGAACCAGCGGCGGCGGGATCTTAGAGCACGTCGGGGACGGCGAGCGGCGGATCGGTACCGGTGCGGTGTGCTCCGGATAGGCCCTCAGAGGCGCTGAGCGGCCGTATGCGGGGATGCGGGCCGTCTTCCCGGGGTCGACGTCCGGGGCGCGGCTGCTGATCGCTCCAGGGGCCGCCTGCTCCCGCGTCGCCATTCGGTACGCGAGGGGCCGCAAGTCGTGGGAACCCCCGGGTTCCATCAGATCGCCCAGGAGTTGATGCCGCCTCCCAGCTAAGCGGCGGTTCCTCGGAGCTAAGCGGCGGAAAAGGGCCGCTTACGCCGACCTCCCACCCGGAGCCCTGGACGCCCCTCCCCGGCAGGAAAAGACACCTAGCAGCACTGGCGGGGCCGGGGGCGGGCTGAACCGAGCACCCTAGATTTCCCCAGGTCACGCGGGGGTGTGACGGGTGTGACGGCACCTTGGAAACTTTCCCTCGCGTATAGGGGGACCAAAGTTTCCAGAGTGCCGTCACACCCGTCACACCCCACCGGCTCCACCCGTCCCGGAACGCACTCGACCCCCGGTCGGACGATGCCGCCGGGGGTCGAGGATGAGGATCGGTCAGGGGGTCAGGTCAGAGTCGACGACGAACCGAACCCCGAGGTACGCGTGATACTGCGCGGGCGGCTCAGGCCGCGCGGTGACCCAGCCGCCGACCGGGTCCCCGGAAGGCCGGGACAGTCCCGCGCGCCCCCGTCGGACAACCGCCTTAGAGACCTTGTGCCCCTTCGTCTCCTCGTGCGAGGAGAACCGGTCCGCGGCCGTCTTCTGGCTCCATGTCTGCTGGCCGATCTCACCGAGGAACCGGTTCAGGTCGTCCATCAGCTCCTTGGACATGACGTGAGCTTCGTAGTCGGCCACCAGGCGTTCCCCCCAGTAGCGCATGACGACGTCGGACTCCGCCCGCCACTGTCGGGTGGCCTCCCGGACGTCCGCCGGGTGCTCGGGCATGGTGCGGTCCGCCTTGTACCAGCGGCGCGCGCCCTCGATCAGCCACGCGAGCATGGCCTCCCGCTGCTCCCGGCCGCCCAGGCGCCGCTTCAACCCGCTGTCCCCCTGCCGCTCGTAGTCGTTCGTGGGCTCGCCCCGGACGAAGGTGTACGGGAAGGGGACGAGGGCGAGGCGTCGCCATGTGCCGTGATCGGTCTCGGAGACGGTCGGCCGGTAGTTCGTGGTGATGAGCAGTGAGTGACTGGTCTCCCACTGGACCTCGCGCTGGTAGAGGTGCCGGGCCTTCATCAGGGCCGTGCCCACTGCCTTCTTGAGCTGGACGACGTTCAGGCGCCGGCCTTCCGGCAGCTCCTCAGCGAAGGCGAGGCGTGCGCCCTTGAGCGCCATCCGCTCCTCCTTGGCGTCCCGGTCCCCGGACAGGACGCTGTCGTCCAGGAAGGTCATGGCGCCGCTGTCGGTCCGTCCGCCGAGCGCGAGCGCCAGGCCGTCGACCAGGCTCGACTTCCCGTTCTTCCCGTCTCCGTGGAGGAGGAGCATCACGTCGTCGTCGGGCACGTGCCCGGTGATGCCCTGCCCCAGACGGACCTGGAGCCACGCGCCGACCTCCGGTGTGACGGCGGACAGGACCATGTCCAGGTCGGCGTGATGAGCCTTCGGCACGAACCGGGTGGGCACATACCGGGTGAGGTACCGGCTCGGGTCGTGCGGCAGGAGGG
>NZ_KB897811.1:0-1786 GCF_000377145.1 Streptomyces sp. CNT372
ATCGGCCCCGACACCCCCATCATCACCACCGACGCACGCCACCGCGCCGACGCCAAGAGCGCCCTCATCACCCTCGTCGAACACGCCCTCATGGCACGCCTGCGGTAGGCGCGCGTAGCGCGCGTGCCGCCGGGTGGGGGTCCCTGCCCACCCGGCGGACTCCGGCCCCGTGCCCTGCTCCTGCCCGGAGCGGGGTGCGGGGCCGTTGCCGTTCGCGGGCCGGGGGCCGACGTGTCCCGCACTGCGCTGCGCACGGTGTCCACGAACGCCGGACGGGCTGGAGATGCAGCCCCGTCCGGGATTGAAGCGCGGGGTTCGGGGCGGAGCCCCGAGAAGACCGGCACGGGGGCGCTGCCATTCGCGGGCCGCAGGCCGTCGTGTCTCGCACCGCGCTGCGCACGGTGTCCACGAACGCCGGACGGGCTGGAGATGGATCGGACGGGCCGGGACACCGCCCGGAGGGTACGGCTGAGGCCCCGCACACGGCGTGTGCGGGGCCTAGGGAGTGCGGGGGTCAGCCCTGCCAGCTGTGGGAGGGCTGGAAGCCGCGCTGGCGCTCCAGGCGGCGCCAGCCGGCCGCCGTGCGGCCGCGGTGCGGGGCCGCGCCGGCGTCCTGGCGGGACGCCGCACGGGCCATGAGGATCGCGGTGATCGCCGCGAGTTCCTCGGGCTCGGCGTGGCCCTTCTCCACACGGAGGAGGGAGGAGGGATCGGCGGAAGTGCTCATCGACGGGCTCCAGTCCGGTCGCAGGGTCACTGCGGGGGGTTGCCGTGCTTGCGGGACGGCAGGTCGGCGTGCTTGGTGCGGAGCATCGCGAGGGACCTGATGAGGACCTCGCGCGTCTCGGAGGGGTCGATCACGTCGTCGACCAGCCCCCGCTCCGCGGCGTAGTAGGGGTGCATCAGCTCGGCCTTGTACTCCTTGACCATGCGCACCCGCATGGCCTCCGGGTCCTCGGCCTCGGCGATCTGACGGCGGAAGATCACGTTCGCGGCGCCCTCCGCGCCCATGACCGCGATCTCGTTCGTCGGCCAGGCGTAGGTGAGGTCCGCGCCGATGGACTGCGAGTCCATGACGATGTACGCGCCGCCGTACGCCTTGCGCAGGATCAGCGAGATACGCGGCACGGTGGCGTTGCAGTACGCGTACAGCAGCTTCGCGCCGTGGCGGATGATGCCGCCGTGCTCCTGGTCGACACCGGGCAGGAAGCCCGGCACGTCGAGCAGGGTGACGATCGGGATGTTGAACGCGTCGCACATCTGCACGAAGCGCGCGGCCTTCTCGGACGCCTCGATGTCGAGGACGCCGGCCAGCGACTGCGGCTGGTTGGCGACGACGCCGACGACCTGGCCGTCGAGCCGGGCCAGGGCGCAGATGATGTTGCGCGCCCAGCGCTCGTGGATCTCCAGGTAGTCGCCGTCGTCGACGAGCTCCTCGATCACCTTGTGCATGTCGTACGGGCGGTTGCCGTCCGCTGGCACCAGGTCCAGGAGGACGTCCGAGCGGCGGTCGGCGGGGTCGTCGCTCTCCGACGCCGGGGGGTTCTCCCGGTTGTTGGAGGGGAGCATCGACAGCAGGTAGCGGACCTCCGCGAGGCAGGTCTCCTCGTCGTCGTACGCGAAGTGCGCGACGCCGCTGATCTCGGCGTGCACGTCCGCGCCGCCGAGCCCGTTCTGGGTGATCTCCTCACCGGTGACCGCCTTGACGACGTCCGGGCCGGTGATGAACATCTGCGAGGTCTCGCGGACCATGAACACGAAGTCCGTGAGGGCCGGGGAGTACGCG
>NZ_KB897812.1:0-1572 GCF_000377145.1 Streptomyces sp. CNT372
GCTGTTCCGGAGGTCCACTACGCCGTTTTCCACGGTGATGACGTCCGGGTCCCTGTCGAACTGGTCGCCGTTCACCAGGAGCAGCCCCCGGGACAGGTCGGTCAGTCCGGCGATTCGGCCCTTGCCGAGGAGTCGAACCAGGTCGTCCGGCCCGACTCCGGTGGTCGGCTTGGCGAGCTGCCCGACGACCCACTCCGCGAGGTAGAGCCGGACGTCCTCCCGGACGGTCGTGTCGTCCGCAGCCACCCACACCCGGTCGTTCCACTGCATCCAGCCGAGGTGAGGCGACCAGCAGAACCGGCCCTCCAGGCAGTCGGTGACGACCTGTTCCACGATGAACGCGTCCGACGTGGCCACCGCGCCCTGCACCGTTCCGCGGCTCGGGGTTTTCCCCTTACGCGGCTTGGCAGGTGCCTCCTCGGAGCGCGGGGCCGGAATCGGCTCCGGCTCCGGCTCGGGCTCGGGCTCCGGCGCGGGCTCGGGCTCCAGGTCCTCCGGCTCCTTTGCCGGGCCGGGCTGGGGCTGGCTGTCCAGGAGGGCCAGGAGGCGGAGACCGCGTTCAGCGTCAGTCAGCTCGGTCGTGTTGTCGCTCATGCCGCCGCTCCCTTGCTGATCCCGGCACGGACGCCGGACCGGATTGCGGAGCGCATCTCCGCGTCGTACAGGCCGGCAGCCGCCCCGGCTGCCATGAGGCAGGTCTCGACCTCGGACTCCGTGAGCTGCCCCGTCGGGATGAACCTGCCGAGGGCGCGGGCCGCGCTGTAGAGGGTGGCGTTCCTGGTGCCGTTCGCGGCTCCGGCCACCTGCTCCACCTCGGCCCGGACAGCAGCCTCCACGTACGCCCCGCCCTTCGGCCTCTGGATCGTGGCGAGGAGCTGCCGGGCGGTCGGCCGCTTCCTGGGCGGCTCGGGCTCCCGGTAGTGCCCGGTGCGCCGGAGGTCGGCGGAGAGCCAGGAGGGCAAGAGAGCCACGGTCCGGCAGTCCCCCAGAGCCCGGTACGCCCCGGAGGCCGTGACGGTGCCGGGGGCGATGCCGTACGAGTGCCCGGCGCGGAGGTCCAGTTGCCAGCCCAGGCGACCGGCGCCGGGGTGCCACTGCTCGGGCTCCTCCACCCGGAACCATGCCTGGAGCCCGCCACCGGCGGTGAGGACGGTCAGCGTGGGCGGGTCCATCCACGGGAGCGGCGCGTTCCTCGCCTCGCACAGGGCTGCAATCGTGTCCCAGCCGCTCCGGAAGGACTCCGGTCCGGCGGCCGTGGGGAGCTGGACCCCGGGGAGGTAGTCGCCGTTCGCCGGGGGGGCGGTGTCCGCGTGGTCGTCCACGTCCAGGATCACGAGACCGGACGCCCCGCAGGCGACCCCGACCCCGTACCGGGGCTCAGCCTTCCACCAACGGTCGATGCGGTCCGGGTCCGTGGTGGCGGCCCGTACGCCGTGGCAGTGGCCTCCGGCCTCGATGCACCGGCACTCTGTCGTCTCGTGCTCGATGTACTGAGGGTTCGGGCGGGTCGGCGTCGGCCGGGAGCAGCGGCGGCAGTTGGCCGGTGGCAGCTTGGCCCCCGGGGCGAGCGGG
>NZ_KB897813.1:0-1422 GCF_000377145.1 Streptomyces sp. CNT372
GGGAGGGGCCGTTGGGGGCGGTGAGTCCGTTGCTGGCGCCGTCCTGGTTGACGGCCGAGCCCCGGATCACGGCGAGGACCGGGTGCCCGTTCCGCTGCGCGTCGGACAGGCGTTCCACCAGCAGCAGGCCGACCCCCTCGCTCCAGCCCGTCCCGTCCGCGCTCTCGGCGAAGGACTTGCAGCGGCCGTCCGCCGCCAGGCCGCGCAGGCGGGAGAACTCCACGAAGGCCGTCGGCGTGGACATCACGGCCGCGCCGCCCGCGAGGGCCAGGTCGCATTCGCCCGCGCGCAGGGCGTTCGCCGCCATGTGCATCGCCACCAGGGAGGACGAGCAGGCCGTGTCCACGGTCACCGTCGGGCCCTCCAGGCCGAAGGTGTAGGCGATCCGGCCCGAGGCGATGCTTCCGGCGCTGCCCGAGAAGAGGTAGCCCTCGTTGCCCTCGGCGGGCAGGTCGGGGCGGGAGCCGTAGTCGTTGTACATCAGGCCCGTGAACACACCGGTCCGGGAGCCCTTCAGGGACACCGGATCGAGGCCCGCCCGCTCGAACGCCTCCCAGGAGGTCTCCAGAAGGAGCCGCTGCTGCGGGTCGATGGCCAGGGCCTCGCGCGGCGACATCCCGAAGAACTCCGGGTCGAAGAGGTCCGCGTCGTGCAGGAAGCCGCCCTCGCGGGTGTAGGAGGTGCCCGGCGCGTCCGGGTCCGGGTCGTAGAGGCGCTCCAGGTCCCAGCCGCGGTTGACGGGGAACCCGCCGACCGCGTCCGTGCCGTCCGCCACCAGCCGCCACAGGTCCTCCGGGGAGGACACCCCGCCCGGATAACGGCAGGCCATGCCCACGATGGCGATCGGCTCCTGCGCCTTCGCCTCCACCTCGCGCAGGCGCTTGCGTGCGTCCCGTGCGTCCGCGATGGCCCGCTTCAGGTAGTCCCGGAGTTCTTGCTCGTTCGCCACTGATCTCAGCTCCCCGACGTGGTGTGGCTCGTGGTGACAGATGGGTTCATGGGGTGGGTGGTGCGGGCGGTGCCGCGCGGTGGCGGGCCGCCGCCGGTGGGGCGGCGGCGGCCCGGCGGACGCGCTCAGTCGAATTCGTTGACCAGGGCGAACAGCTCCTCGTCCGTGGCCGACTCCAGGTCGTCCTCGCCGTCCTCGGCCGCGCTCGCGCCGCCAGCCGCCTCGGCGATGTCCAGCAGCTCCCGCAGCCGGCCGCTGATCAGGCCGTATGCCTCCGCGTCCGCCGAGGCGTCGCGGACCGCCGACTTCAGCCGTTCGAGTTCCGTCAGCACCGGGTCCGCCGCCGACTTCTCCGTCACGTCGAGCTGCGCGAGGAGGTGGGTGGCGAGGGCGGTGGGGTTGGGGTGGTCGAAGACGAGGGTGGTGGGGAGGCGGAGTGCGGTGGCTGTGTTGAGCTGGTTGCGGAGTTCGAC
>NZ_KB897814.1:0-1290 GCF_000377145.1 Streptomyces sp. CNT372
GGGGCCGCCGCTGCCGGCAGGCGGCTGCTGCTCGTCCTCCTGGTCGTGCTGCTCGCCGGTCGGCCCGGTGAAGCCGAGGACGACGCCGACGATGTCGAACGGGCGGCCCGGCATGGTGCCCCTGGCGTGCGCGTCGGCGTAGGCGTCCCGCAAGACCCCGTACGCGATGGCGCCGCGCACGCTCTCGCCGGTCTCGGCGGCGGCCGCGGCTTCGGTCAGCCGCTGGACGTCGGCCCGGATCTCCGCGACGGCCGCGCGGTACTGGTCGCGCTCCTCGCGGGCCGCGTCGCGCTCGGCGGTCACCTGCCGGATGACGGCCTGGAGACCGGTGAACTCGGCGTTGGCGTGGTCGCGCTGCTCGATGGCGTCGCCGTGGAGCTGCTCGATGCGGTCCTCCAGCAGCTCGCTGTTGCGCCGGGAGTCGGTCAGCGAGGCGCGGGTGGTGGCGAGCGCGGCGCGGGCTCCCGCCAGGTGCTCGCGGTCGTTCTGGAGGCTCATCAGGTCGACGGTGCGGACGATGCGGTACATGGGGTGTCTCCTCGGTCGTGGCGTACGGGCGAGGCCGGGCCCGGTGGTGGGCCCGGCCTCGATGGAGCGGGGTGGTTCAGCGGTAGCGGCGGCCGGTGCGGTCGACGCGGTCCAGGAGGGCGTCGAACCCGGTCAGGGCCCGGAGCGTCCCGGCGGACAGCCAGAACGCGAAGGCGTCCCCGGGCAGGCGGCGGTGAAGGCCGTCCAGGAGGGCGGCGAGCCAGTCCGGGAGCGGTTCGATGGGGCGGCGGGCGAGGATCGCGGCCGTGGTCTCCGTGGCCATGTAGAGCGGCACGGAGACGACGGCGACGACCAGGAGGAGGAGCAGCCGGTCCAGGGTCCGGGCGAGTGCCCGGCGGGCGGTCACTTCCCGCTCCCGCCGGACGACCGGCGGTTCGTCTCAGCGAGCTTGCGGCGCATCGCTTCGCGTTCGGCGTCGGTCATCGCAGGGCCTCCAGGTGGAGCTCCACGCGGACCGTCGGGGGCAGCTCGACGTGTCCGGTCGTCAGGGCGAGGACGGTGGCGAGCAGCCGCCATGTGCCGGCATCGGCGGAGTCGGACACGGCGCGGGTCGCGGCCCGCTCCCGGAGCTGGTGCAGCTCCTCGCGGTCGTCGACCGGCGTCATCGGGTGCCCCCCTCGGTGCGGATGCTGCCGCGTACGGCGGTCCCGGACGGGGTGGTCACCGCGACGAGTCGGGTGGTGCGCCCGGCCGCGCGGGTGATCCGTCCGGCGGCGACGAGGCGGCGGTCCTGGTCGGGGG
>NZ_KB897815.1:0-1169 GCF_000377145.1 Streptomyces sp. CNT372
CCCGTGTCCCGCCGTACGTCCACGCCAGGCTCACGGAGCGGGCCGCTGAGCACGGGACGACCCTCTCCGCCCTGGTGGCGTCGCTCCTGACGGCCGCCGTGGACGACGACGGCGGCGACGGGCCCGCCCCGAGGGTCGACGGCCCTCTGGTCGCCGCTGTGCGCCTCGCCCTGGAGGAGGGCGAGGAGGGCGACGCCGACGCGCGCACCGAGGTCCACCGGGAGTTGTGTCTCCTGCTGGCGAGGACGGTGGAGCGGAGAGAGCCCGGATACCTGTCGGCCATCACCCCGCTCCACCGGGCGCTGACGGCCGCCGCCCCGTCCCCGGCGGACCAGGCGATGACCCGGATGCTCGCCGGTCTCCGCCTGTGAGGGGCGGTCAGGCGTCGACGTCCACCAGCTCCATCACGGAGGCGAGGAGCGCGGCCATGTCGACGTCGGGTTCGACGTCGGCCGCAATCGCAGCGTCGGCCGCCGCCTGCTCCTCCGCGTCGGCCGCCTCGCGCTCCAGGACGACGAGAGCAGCGGCGACCGCGTCCGCCGTCACCGGCTGCCCGGCGTCATGCCGGCCGTTCCGCGCCCAGTGCCACACGGTCGACTTCGACACCCGCAGGAGACGGGCCACGGTGGAGAGGCTGAACCCTGCCGCGACCATCGTCCGGGCCGCGTCGACCCGCTCCCGCTGCTCCTGGGCGTACTGCTCGGCGTAGCTGCGGCCGTCGGCCCCGTACGGGAACCCGAGGTCGGCCAGAGCGCGGCTGAGGACCGCGTCCGGCTGCTCCTCCGCCGGGACCGCGTCCCGGAACCGGTCGGCGGCCCGGCCCGGGTCGTCTGCAATCAGCGCGGCGACAGCGGCCTTCCACGGCCAGTAGACGGCCGCGTACCAGCGTTCCCGGTGCTCCCGGCGCTCCCCGGGGGAGAGGCCGGGAGGCGGCGGCGGTGTCCTCGGCGCCCACCGTCGGCGCGGGGGCCAGGCTTCCAGGCTCCCCCCGGTGACCTTCCACAGGGTGAGGGTGTCCGGGTCGGCCGGGTCGGGCACGGCGTACGTGCCATCTGGGAGCGTCGGGAGCTTCGGGCGGGCGGCGATCTGCGCGGCGGAGGCCATGCGTGTCCTCGTCTATGTCAGGGCCGGTCGAACGGACACGCCCCGGGGGTGGCGTCGTGGAGGGG